>NZ_POWN01000003.1:0-613347 GCF_002928355.1 Pantoea sp. ICBG 828
AATTTGCCTGGCGGCAACAGCGCGGTGGTCCCACCTGACCCCATGCCGAACTCAGAAGTGAAACGCCGTAGCGCCGATGGTAGTGTGGGGCCTCCCCATGCGAGAGTAGGGAACTGCCAGGCATCAAACCAGTAAAGAAGCCCCGGACGAGAGTCCGGGGCTTTTTTACGTCCGTACTCCGGCAAATTTCCCGCTAAAAAACCCCTCCATAACGACTTATTTAATCCTGAAAAAATTCTAACGCGCTCTTATTCCGACCTTATTGCTGCTACTCACCGCGCGGCGCTCACGGCTATTGCCGCTCAATGCTGAAACATTTTCATAAACCGCATGAAGACTCGACATCCAGCGGCAGCCAGGCTAATCTCGGGCATCTGGATGTCTAAACGTTTATATGGTTATCAGCAAGAGGTCAGCAGGTTATGCCAATCAGGATCCCCGACGAATTACCGGCAGTGAATTTTTTGCGTAATGAGAATGTCTTTGTCATGACCTCATCGCGCGCCAGTGTTCAGGAGATTCGTCCGCTTAAAGTATTGATCCTTAACCTGATGCCTAAGAAAATTGAAACCGAAAACCAGTTTCTGCGCCTGCTCTCTAACTCGCCACTGCAGATCGATGTTCAGCTGTTACGCATCGACAGCCGCGAGTCGCGCAACACGCCAAGCGAGCATCTGAACAACTTCTACTGCAACTTCGACGATATCGCTAACGATAACTTTGACGGCCTGATTGTCACCGGCGCGCCGCTGGGGCTGGTTGATTTCAATGATGTTGCCTACTGGCCACAGATTCAGCGCGTGCTGCACTGGGCGAAAGAGCACGTCACTTCTACCCTGTTCGTTTGCTGGGCGGTGCAGGCGGCGCTTAACATCCTGTATGGCATTCCTAAACAGACGCGACAGAACAAGCTGTCTGGCGTCTATGAGCATCAGATCCTTCATCCGCACGCGCTACTGACGCGCGGTTTTGATGACAACTTCCTGGCACCGCATTCACGCTATGCTGATTTTCCCAGCCAGCTGATTCGTGACTATACCGATCTCGAGCTGTTTGCCGAATCAGAAAGCACCGGTGCCTATCTGATGGCGAGTAAAGACAAGCGCCTGGCCTTTGTTACCGGCCATCCGGAATATGACGCTCTCACGCTGTCGGGTGAGTACCATCGGGACTACGAGGCCGGCCTGCACCCTGAGGTGCCGTTCAACTACTTCCCGCAGGACAACCCGGAATTGCCGCCGCGCGCCACCTGGCGTAGCCACGGCAACCTGCTGTTCTCCAACTGGCTCAACTACTACGTCTACCAGATTACGCCATTCGATCTGCGCCACATGAATCCAACGCTCGAGTAAAACGCCTGCTAACAACGCGTTTAAACCTGCCGTGACAGCCGCGTGTTGTCGCGGCTTTTTTTTGCCTTTTTTCTATGATGGAACGTATTGCCTTTATTTCGTGAGATTAAATTACAGTTAAATCAGATAAATAAAATCAAATAAACACTAAAATGGAAATAGTTTTTGAAATTAAAATAAAAATGATTATGCTCTGATCTTGCCGGTTAAAAAACACCCTACAGCCCGATCCTGTTGTTAGAAAAAGGATCAAACCAGGAGGCAGCCCGCATGACAGACACGGTTATCAGCCCGACACTGACCTTTAGCCAGCCCTTTACCCACGCGGAAAAGCAGCTGCTCACGCCCGAAGCCATTGATTTCCTGCACTCGCTGGTAGTGCGCTTTGCACCCGAGCGCGAGCGTCTGCTGAAAGCGCGTCAGCAGCGCCAGCAGCGCTACGATCAGGGGGCGTTGCCAGACTTTGATTCGGAAACCGCTTCCATTCGGCAAAGTGACTGGCAGGTGAGACCCATTCCTCAGCTGCTGCGCGATCGCCGCGTCGAAATCACCGGTCCGCCAGATCGCAAAATGGTGATCAACGCGCTGAACGCTAACGTCAAAGTGTTCATGGCCGATTTTGAGGATTCGCTGGCACCGACCTGGCAAAAACTGCTTGATGGCCAGCTGGCGCTGCGCGATGCGGTTAACGGCACGCTGAGCTTCACCAGCGAAAACGGCAAGATCTACCAGTTACGATCCGATCCGGCGCTGCTGATGTGCCGGGTTCGCGGCTTACATCTGGATGAGAAGCATGTTGAGTGGCGCGATCGGGCCATTCCCGGCGGGTTATTCGACTTTGCGCTCTATCTGTTTCACAACGTCACCGCGCTGCTGGATAAGGGCCACGGTCCGTGGTTCTATCTGCCGAAAACTGAACATGCGGTGGAAGTGGCATGGTGGCGGGAAATCTTCCGCTTCAGTGAAGATCGTTTCGATCTGCCGCGCGGCACCATCAAAGCCACGGTACTGATCGAGACGCTGCCCGCGGTATTCCAGATGGATGAGATCCTGTGGGAACTGCGCGATCACGTAGTTGGCCTCAACTGTGGTCGCTGGGATTACATCTTCAGCTACATCAAAACGCTGGGCCAGCATGGTGACCGCATTCTGCCGGATCGTCAGCAGATCAGTATGGACCAGCCGTTCCTTGAGGCTTATTCGCGCCTGCTGATCAAAACCTGCCACCGGCGCGGTGCGCTGGCGATGGGCGGCATGTCGGCGCTCATCCCGGCCAAAGACGCTGAACGCAACGCCTGGGTGATGCAGAAAGTGCAGGAGGACAAAGCACGTGAAGCGGGCAACGGCCATGACGGTACCTGGGTCGCCCATCCTGGCCTGGCGGATATCGCCATGGCGGAGTTTGACCGTCAGCTGGGCGATCGCCCCAATCAGCTGAACGTCAGTCGTGAACAGGATACGCCGATCACCGCCGAGCGCCTGTTGCGCCCGTGCCGTGGTCAGCGCACCGAAGCCGGAATGCGTGCCAACATCCGTGTTGCGCTGCAGTATCTGGAAGCGTGGATCAGCGGCAATGGCTGCGTGCCTATTGATGGGCTGATGGAGGACGCCGCTACCGCGGAGATTGCCCGCACCTCCATCTGGCAGTGGATTCACCACAAGCAAATCCTCAGCGATGGTCAGCTGGTGACCGCCGCGCTGTTCGAACAGTTTCTTGATGAAGAGCTGGCGGCCCTGCGCCACAGCCTGGGTGACTCGCGCTTTGACGCCGGTCGCTATGAAGATGCGGCTGCGCTGATGGCGCAAATCACCACCGACGAACAACTGGTTCCTTTCCTCACCCTGCCGGGCTACCGCCTGCTGCCCTGACTCTGGAGATACTGCTATGTCAAATCGTACCCAACAGATCGCTCAACTGGAAAACAGCTGGCTGGCATCACGCTGGCAGGGCATTACCCGTCCTTACAGTGCCGAAGAGGTCATTAACCTGCGCGGCTCCGTCAATCCCGCCTGCACGCTGGCGGATCGCGGCGCGAGAAAGCTGTGGGCACTGCTCAACGGTGACGCGCGCAAAGGCTATATCAACAGCCTCGGTGCCCTGACCGGCGGGCAGGCGGTGCAGCAGGCGAAAGCCGGCATTGAGGCGATTTATCTCTCCGGCTGGCAGGTGGCGGCCGATGCAAACCTGGCCGGGCAGATGTATCCGGACCAGTCGCTGTACCCGGTCAATTCGGTGCCGAACGTGGTGGAACGTATTAACCAAAGTTTTCAGCGCGCCGATCAAATCCAGTGGGCGAGCGGGCTGTCGCCGGACGATGACGGCTTTATCGATTACTACCTGCCGATTGTCGCCGATGCGGAAGCCGGATTTGGTGGGGTGCTCAATGCTTTTGAGCTGATGAAAGCGATGATACAGGCCGGTGCCGGCGCGGTGCACTTTGAAGATCAGCTGGCGGCGGTGAAGAAGTGCGGGCACATGGGCGGCAAAGTTCTGGTGCCGACGCAGGAAGCGATTCAGAAACTGGTGGCGGCGCGGCTGGCGGCCGATGTGATGGATGTGCCCACGGTGCTGATTGCACGCACCGATGCCGACGCTGCCGATCTGATTACCTCCGATTGCGACGAGCGCGATGCGCCGTTTATTACCGGGGAACGGACCGCTGAAGGCTTCTTCCGCACCCATGCCGGTATCGAACAGGCGATTGCCCGCGGCCTGGCGTATGCGCCGTATGCCGATGTGCTGTGGTGCGAAACTTCCACGCCGGATCTGGCGCTGGCGCAGCGCTTCGCCGAGGCGATTCACGCGCAGTATCCCGGCAAGCTGCTGGCTTACAACTGCTCGCCTTCGTTTAACTGGAAGAAGAATCTCGACGATCGCACCATTGCCCGCTTCCAGCAGGCACTGAGCGAGATGGGCTACCGCTTTCAGTTCATCACTCTGGCCGGCATTCACAGCATGTGGTTCAACATGTTCGACCTCGCGCACGCTTATGCGCAGGGCGAAGGCATGCGCCACTACGTGGAAAAGGTGCAGCAGCCGGAATTTGCCGCACGCGAACGCGGCTACACCTTCTCTGCGCATCAGCAGGAAGTGGGCACCGGTTATTTTGACCGCATCACCACGGTGATTCAGGGCGGCAGCTCGTCGGTTACCGCGCTGACCGGCTCCACCGAAGCCGCACAGTTCTGATCAGCGTACTCCCGGTGCGCAGCATGGCGCACCGTTTCACTGGCTCACGCTTGCCGGAGATTGCCGATGTCACCGAGAGAATCCCTTATCGCCCACACGATTCTGCAGGGTTTTGATGCGCAGTACGGTCGCTTTCTCGATATTACCGCAGGCGCGCAGCAGCGCTTTGAACAGGCGGACTGGCAGGCGGTGCAGCAGGCGATGAAAGCGCGTATCCATTTGTATGATCATCACGTCGGGCTGGTCGCCAATCAGTTGCGCATCCTCAACGAGATGGCCGACTGGGATGACGCCTTCTGGCTGCGGGTGAAAAGCCACTATGCCACGCTGCTGCCGGGCTATCCGCGTCATGAAATTGCCGAAAGCTTTTTTAATTCTGTCTATTGTCGCTTGCTGGGGCACAGCCACTTACTGCCTGAGCGGCTGTTTATCCTGCCGTCACAGCCGTACGCGCCCGCGCCGCCGGCGCAGCGACCGCTGTCGCGCCTGTACCGGCCGCAGCACAGCTGGCATGAGACGCTGCGTCAGGTATTGAATGACATTCCGTTGCGGCTGACGTGGCAGGATCAGACGCGCGACATCGGCTGGATTGTGCGTCACCTGCACGAGCAGTTCAGCGCGGCACAGCTGGCCCATGCCACGCTGGATGTCGCCAGCGAGCTGTTTTATCGCAACAAAACCGCCTGGATTGTGGCGCGGCTACAGCTGAGCGCGGGCGAAATCGTGCCGTGCCTGCTGCCGATCCAGCGCGATGACGCCGGCCGGTTGTGGATTGATACCTGTCTCACCGACAGCAATGACGCCAGCATCGTGTTTGGCTTTGCCCGCGCCTATTTCATGGTGTATGCGCCGGTGCCGGCCGCGCTGGTGGCCTGGCTGCAGCCGATTTTGCCGGGCAAAACCCTCGCCGAGCGCTATATGGCGATTGGCTGCCAGAAACACGGTAAAACCGAATGCTATCGCGAATATTTAGATTACCTGGCGCACAGTCAGGAAGCGTTCACCATCGCGCCCGGCGTGCGCGGTATGGTGATGCTGGTATTTACGCTGCCCGGTTTTGATCGGGTATTTAAGGTGATTAAAGATCGCTTCGCGCCGCAAAAAGAGGTGACGGATGCGCAGGTGCGCGCCTGTTACCGGCTGGTCAAAGAGCATGACCGCGTCGGGCGCATGGCTGACACCCAGGAGTTTGAGCATTTCGCCATCCCGCGCGCGCGCATTCCGGCGGCGCTGATGGCGGAATTTGAGCGCGAGATTCCGGAAAAAATCGAGCTGCGCGATGACGTAGTGATCATCCGCCACTTATGGCTGGAGCGTCGTATGCAGCCGCTTAACCTGTGGCTGATGCAGGCGACGCCGGAACAGCGCCAGCACGCCATTGAGGAGTACGGCGATGCGATTTGTCAGCTGGCGGCGGCCAATATCTTCCCCGGCGATATGCTGTTTAAAAACTTCGGCATGACGCGCCATGGCCGCGTGGTGTTTTACGACTATGATGAAATCCGCCCGATGACCGAGCTGGTGTTCCGCGATGTCCCGGCGGCGCGTTACGAAGAGGATGAGCTGCAGGCCGAGCCGTGGTACAGCGTCGGGCCGGATGATGTGTTTCCGGAAACCTTCCGCTACGCGCTGTGCAGCGAACCGGCGACCGGAAAACTGCTGCAGGCGCTGCATCCGCAGTTGTTCGATCCCGGCTGGTGGCGCGCACTGCAGGCGCGGATCCGTGCCGGGCATATCGAAGAGGTGATGGCGTGGCGCGCCGGACAGCGTTTCAGCGCGCGCTACGCGTCAGTGGCCGCCTAGCGGCCGGCATAGCTCAGTGTTACCTGCTTCGCCGCGCGGATCACCAGCGCCCCGAGTTCAGTAATGCGGTCGTCGGTCATGCGCGCCAGCGGGCCGGAGATGGAGATGGCGGCAAACGGTTCGCCGTGTTCATCATAAATCGGTGCCGCCACACAGCGCAGGCCGAGCGCGTGCTCTTCGTCGTCGTGCGAAAAACCCATCTTACGGATCAGCGCCAGATTCTCCTTCAGGCTATGCGGCGACATCAGGGTTTTCGGCGTGTAGTGATGTAATCCCTTCTGATGCAGCAGAGCGGTGACCTGATCATCGCTAAGGTGAGCGAGAAACGCTTTGCCGGCACCGGACGCATGCATCGGCAACTTGCCGCCAATCGGCGCTGACATGCGCATCAGCTGGGTGCACTGTACCTGGTCAATAATCACCGCCTGATAATCACTGAGATCCAGCACCGCCAGATTCACGGTTTCGCCGGCTTCTTCCATCAGCCGGCGCAGAATCGGGTGCACGATCGCCAGCAGATTGCGGCTCTGCAGAAAACTGCTGCCGACCACAAAGGCATGAGCGCCAATGGTCCATAAACCGAGATCGCCCACCTGATGCACAAATCCCTGCTGCTGCATGGTAGTCAGCAGGCGATGAGTGGTGGAGTTGGGCAGCCCGGCCTGTTGCGCCAGCTCGGTCAGCGCCACGCTACCGTGTGATTCGGCAATCAGCTCCAGCAAACGCAGCCCGCGCGTCAGAGATTGTACCTGGCCGCCGGCAGGGGCACTGGCCGCCGGAGCCGTACGGGGTTTTTTGCCGCGTTTCGCGGGCGCAGGGGTTGCCATAACATCTCCACAGTCATTGCAGGTATGGAAACCATTTTCGTTTTTAATGGTATGAATGCAAACGCTGGCTGACTGGTCGGATCTGCTGGTCATTTTGCCGCCGGTGGCCGCAAACGGGTGACTTTTGCTCATTTGAAAGTTGTGCCAGTATGACTGGCTGGCATTTAGCCAGCGTAATGACGTGGATGGGGCAAGAGTGAGCAATAAAACCGCAACGCTACAGCAGCAGCTGGCACAACGCATCATGATTCTGGACGGTGGCATGGGCACCATGATCCAGAGTTACAAACTGGATGAGCAGGATTTCCGCGGCAGCCGCTTCGCTGACTGGCCGTGCGATGTGAAGGGCAATAATGACCTGCTGGTGCTGAGTAAGCCGGACGTCATTCGCGAAATCCACGATGCTTACCTGGCGGCTGGCGCGGATATTCTCGAAACCAACACCTTCAACGCCACCCCGATTGCCATGGCCGATTATGAAATGGCCGCGCTGTCGGCGGAGATCAACTTCGAAGCGGCGAAACTGGCGCGCGCCTGCGCCGACGCGTGGACGGCAAAAACGCCCGATCGCCCGCGCTACGTTGCTGGCGTGCTCGGCCCGACCAACCGCACCTGCTCGATCTCGCCTGACGTCAACGATCCCGCGTTTCGTAACATCACCTTCAATCAGCTGGTGGACGCCTACCGCGAATCGACCCATGCGCTGATTAGCGGCGGTGCTGACATCATCATGATCGAAACGGTGTTCGATACCCTGAATGCTAAAGCGGCGATCTATGCGGTACAGAGCGAGATGGAAGCGATGGGCGTGACGCTGCCGCTGATGATCTCCGGCACCATTACCGATGCGTCAGGCCGTACGCTCTCCGGCCAGACCACGGAAGGATTCTACAACTCACTGCGCCACGCGGAGCCGCTGTCGTTCGGCCTCAACTGCGCGCTTGGTCCGGACGAACTGCGCCAGTATGTGCAGGAGCTGTCGCGTATTGCGGAAGGCTATGTCAGCGCTCACCCCAACGCCGGTCTGCCGAATGCCTTCGGCGAATATGACCTTGATGCGGCGACGATGGCGGCGCAGATTGGCGAGTGGGCGCGCGCCGGCTTCCTCAACATTATCGGTGGCTGCTGTGGCACCACGCCGCAGCACATTGCGGCGATGGCGGCAGCGGTCGAGGGCGTGCCACCGCGGCCGCTGCCGGAAATAGCCGTCGCCTGCCGTTTGTCTGGCCTCGAACCGCTCAATATTCAGGCCGATTCACTGTTCGTCAACGTGGGTGAGCGCACTAACGTGACCGGCTCGGCCAAATTTAAGCGCCTGATTAAAGAAGAGAAGTACAACGAAGCGCTGGACGTGGCGCGCCAGCAGGTGGAAAACGGCGCGCAGATTATCGATATCAATATGGATGAAGGCATGCTGGACGCGGAAGCGGCCATGGTGCGCTTTCTCAACCTGATTGCCGGTGAGCCGGATATCGCGCGTGTGCCGATCATGATCGACTCCTCGAAATGGGAGGTGATTGAAAAAGGCCTGCAGTGCATTCAGGGCAAAGGCATCGTCAACTCCATCTCGATGAAAGAGGGCGTCGAGCCGTTTATTGCGCACGCGCGCAAAGTGCGGCGCTACGGCGCGGCGGTGGTAGTGATGGCGTTCGACGAAGTGGGCCAGGCGGACACCCGCGCGCGCAAAATTGAGATCTGCCGCCGCGCCTACCACATCCTTACCGAAGAGGTTGGTTTCCCGCCGGAAGACATCATTTTCGACCCCAATATCTTTGCCGTCGCTACCGGCATCGAAGAGCACAACAACTACGCGATGGATTTCATCGGTGCCTGTGAAGACATCAAACGCGAACTGCCGCATGCGATGATCTCCGGCGGCGTCTCCAACGTGTCGTTCTCGTTCCGCGGTAACGAACCGGTGCGTGAGGCGATTCACGCGGTGTTCCTCTACTACGCCATCCGCAACGGCATGGACATGGGCATCGTCAACGCCGGTCAGCTGGCGATTTATGACGATCTGCCGGCGGAGCTGCGCGATGCGGTTGAGGACGTGATCCTCAACCGGCGCGACGATGGCACCGAGCGACTGCTGACGCTGGCGGAGAAGTATCGCGGCAACAAAAGCGAGGGTGAGCAGGACAAGCAGCAGGCCGAATGGCGCAGCTGGGACGTGGTGAAGCGGCTGGAATATTCGCTGGTGAAAGGCATCACCGAGTTTATCGAGCAGGACACCGAAGAGGCGCGCCAGGCCGCGGCACGGCCGATTGAAGTCATTGAAGGGCCGCTGATGTCTGGCATGAATGTGGTCGGCGATCTGTTTGGCGAGGGCAAAATGTTTCTGCCGCAGGTGGTGAAATCGGCGCGCGTGATGAAGCAGGCGGTGGCCTACCTCGAACCCTTTATCCAGGCGAGCAAAGAGGCCGGCCGCAGCAACGGTAAAATCGTGCTGGCGACGGTAAAAGGCGACGTGCACGACATCGGCAAAAACATTGTTGGCGTGGTGCTGCAGTGTAACAACTACGAAATCATCGACCTGGGCGTGATGGTGCCGGGCGACAAAATCCTGAAAACCGCGCGTGAGGAAAACGCCGACATCATCGGACTTTCCGGCCTGATTACCCCGTCGCTCGACGAGATGGTGAACGTGGCAAAAGAGATGGAGCGCCAGGGCTTTACGCTGCCGCTGCTGATTGGCGGGGCCACCACCTCGAAAGCGCACACGGCGGTGAAGATTGAGCAGAATTACAGCGGCCCGACGGTCTATGTGCAGAACGCCTCGCGCACCGTCGGCGTGGTCTCTTCGCTGCTGTCACCCACGCTGAAAGAGGCGTTTGTGGCGCGCACGCGTAAGGAGTACGAAACCGTGCGGATCCAGCACGCGCGTAAAAAGCCGCGTACGCCGCCGGTCACGCTGCAGGCCGCGCGCGATAATCATTACGTCATTGACTGGCAACGTTACACGCCACCGGTGGCGCATCGCACCGGCGTCAGCGCAGTGGAGGCCAGTATCGATACGCTGCGCAACTACATTGACTGGACGCCGTTTTTTATGACCTGGTCGCTGGCCGGCAAATATCCGCGTATCCTGGAAGATGAGGTGGTGGGCGAAGAAGCCACGCGGCTGTTTGCCGATGCCAATGCGATGCTGGATAACCTCAGCGCGCAGGGCACGCTCAGGCCGCGCGGTGTGGTCGGTATTTTCCCGGCTAACCGGGTTGGCGACGACATTGAAATCTACCGTGACGAGACCCGGCGCGAGGTGCTGTGCGTCAGCCATCATCTGCGCCAGCAGACGGAAAAAACCGACTTCGCCAATTACTGTCTGGCGGACTTCGTGGCACCGAAATCCAGCGGTAAAGCGGACTATCTCGGCGCGTTTGCCGTCACCGGCGGGCTGGAGGAGGATGCGCTGGCGGCGGCGTTCGACCAGCAGCACGATGATTACAACAAAATCATGGTGAAAGCGGTGGCGGATCGCCTGGCGGAGGCGTTTGCCGAATATCTGCATGAGCGCGTGCGTAAGGTGATCTGGGGCTATGCCGCCCATGAAAATCTCAGCAACGATGAGCTGATTCGCGAAAATTACCAGGGCATTCGTCCGGCGCCGGGCTATCCGGCCTGCCCGGAACACACCGAGAAGGCACAAATCTGGCAGCTGCTGGATGTGGAGCATCACACCGGCATGAAGCTGACCGAATCTTTTGCCATGTGGCCCGGTGCTGCGGTGTCTGGCTGGTATTTTAGTCATCCGGAGAGTAAATATTTCGCCGTGGCGCAGATTCAGCGCGACCAGGTGGAAGATTACGCGGCGCGT
The DNA here is from genome assembly GCF_002928355.1 of Pantoea sp. ICBG 828. Classification (NCBI taxonomy): domain Bacteria; kingdom Pseudomonadati; phylum Pseudomonadota; class Gammaproteobacteria; order Enterobacterales; family Erwiniaceae; genus Pantoea; species Pantoea sp. ICBG 828. The sequence goes on from NZ_POWN01000003.1 coordinate 10,987, forward strand.
AAAGGCATGAGCGTCAGCGACGTGGAGCGCTGGCTGGCACCGAATTTAGGCTACGACGCGGATTGATGAATTGCCGGCGCAGAGCGCGCGCAATCAAATGCTGGCAGGCGGTCGCCATCAATGGCGACCCTACATGGTTCACGTAGGGTGCGCATTAATGCGCACCGTTAAATGGCGCGGGTTTAACCCCGCGCTACGATTTAATTAAAACGCGCATCGCGATCGGCGGTCAGATCGTACAGCTGGTACTTACGGCCCAGCATCTGACCACCGTCACGCGTCAGCGGCACCCAGTTCACCTGCGCACGGCCACGGGTTGGCGTGACGGTAAACAGATCCATCGGAATCGAAATATAGAAACCTTTGGTGAAATCCCCTTCGCCATACGCTTCGGCTGACACGTTGGTTTTGGTGGCGTAGAAGCCGACCATCACGCCGCTGTCAAAGCGCTTCGACACATCCAGCGTGACCCCTTTGTCCTTCGCCAGATATTCTCCGACGCTGGCTTTCACCAGCACATCCTGCATGAACCACGGACGCCAGTAAGCGGTAAGGTGCCCGGTCGGTGCCTTGTAATCGGTGAACTGCATCATGTTGTCCCAGTCACGCTGCTTCACGTAGTTCGCATCGAGACCGAAAGCCCAGTTGCTGTCCACCGGGCGATACAACAGCTCGCCGCCCACGCCGCCATACATGGTTTCCAGGTAGCCACCATACACCTGGCCGTAGAAGCCATTGCCGAGATAGCGCATGTAGTTGGCCTGCAGATCATTCACGTAAACGTTGTTCTCCACGTAGTCGCGAATGTGGGTGCGCACGCGCGGCAGCGTCGAGTCGGCTGGCGCGCCGTTGTAGTTGAACTTGTCATAGTTGTTGGCGATGTTGCCAAACAGGCTGCCGCCAATCAGCCAGTGATCGGTCAGCCAGTAATCGACATTGCCCATTACGCCGAGCTGGTACATGTAGAAGCTTTCCGGACCGCCGACCGACTGGTTCAGCACCGGCGACAGGCTGTAGTTAAGGCGATCCTTACGGATGAAATAGCCCTGTTCGGTGGTGCCCGGATCGATCGGTTCTTCACGCGTCTGCTGCAGCGGCTGCTCGTGACCGAGCGGATAGCCGCGCAGTTCGTTATTCAGGCTGGCCACATCGGTGCGCGTGGTGACCTGCGGCATGTTAAAGCGCGACTCGGTGACTTCAATCGTATCAATGCCAGCCGGCAGATTGTTCATGATGATGCGGTTAGCGCGGTCAACGCCTTCGCGCGTGTCGCGATATTTGGTCTGCTCACCGGAAACGTACAGCGTGCGGCCTTTAGTCTGGATGCGCGGACCATCCAGTCCGGCATTGTATTTCAGATCGGTAAGCTGATTAGCGACCACCGTCGGCTGCAGCAGATCGCCCTGCGGCTGTGGCTGATAAGCCGGTTTTGCGCTATCAAGGTGCGACTGGTGTAACGAATTAAAGTTGGTGCGCACGGTCACGCCAAACATAAAGGTATTGCCGCGCTCGTAGCTGGCGTTGATATCCGCCCAGTCGGTAAGGCGATAGATTGCGCCAACGTTGACCTTACTGCGCTGCTCCAGCCGGCCGGCAAAATCGTCCTGATAATCGTTGCCTTCATACTCCAGCTTCAGACGCAGCGGCTGCCACGGCGTCTGGTATTCGATGCCACCAAACAGTGCTGCCGGGCCGTGGAACATCTGCGAGCCGTTAATGGAACCCGCCGAACCGCCGCCGGTGCGGCTGCAGAAGCTATCGCTGTAGGAGCAGAACGGGTTTTTGATGGTGCCGCTGTTGCCGAGATAGCCCCAGCCCAGCCCGAGGCTAAAATCAAACGGCCCCCAGGCTTTACTCGCCACCAGATATTCACTGTCGAACAGGCCGGTACCGCCCAAATCGCGCGAGCCGACCGCCACTTCCGGCAGCCAGAAGCTCTCCTGCCACAGGCGCAGTTTCAGGTCGAAGGCTTTGTCTTTATAGCTCTGGTTACCGCTGAAGCCTTCCACCGCACTGTAGCGGCGGGTGCGTACGTCGGTATAGCGCACCGTGGTTTCCAGCCATGGGAACAGCTGCAATGACGCAGAATAGTAGCGATATTGATCGTTATCGCGGAAGTTCAGGCTAAATTCGCCCTCTTTTGCCATGCGCGCGGTCGGCGTTTGCATCAGGCCCACGCCGCCAAAATCAGATTGTGAAGGACCGACCGGTTCCGGCCAGGTTTCCGCCTGCACCTGGCATGCGGCGGCGACAGAAGCAGCCAACAGGCTGAGGAGTAATTGTTTTTTCATCAGTCTGGCATCCGGTGAGTCAGAACGGAAAGCATGCGCGCATTCAAATCAGGCTGGCCCCAGGGCAGGCTCCATGTGGAAAAGCCCAGCCAGATGATGCTGCCAGGCTCGACTTCAACATGCCGCTGATTCCAGTAAGCGATCGGCACCTGCTGCGTCTCACCTGACGGCGCAATCACCGTGGCCACGCTGCGTTCGGCACCCGATAAACGCGCATGCGGCGCGAGATAGTCACGCACCGTGCGTCCTGGCTGCCAGCTCTCACTGCCGGGATGGCTGAGTGCGCCCATCACCCGTACCTGCGTCGGCGCTGCCACGATGTACAGGTCGTAGCTGCCCTGCAGTTTACGGTTGGCTTCCGGACGCAGCCGCACCCAGTCGGGATCGAGCGAAGTAAACTGGCGCCCGGTAACCTGCAGGGCGCTGAGCTGCTGGATTACGCTGCCGATGGTTGCGGCCAGTGAAGTACCGCTGTCGGCCTGCCAGGCGCGCAGATCCGCCAGCAGCTGAGCGTGCTGCTGCTGCGCCACGGCGGTCGCACCGCGTTCGGCAATCACCGTGCCCGGCCACCAGCTGTGCAGCGCCGGGTTCGTTACCAGTTCGCTAAGCGTGCTGGCATGATCGATCTGGAAACTGCGCTGATCGTGCGCAGGGTGTACCGTCACCTGGCTATCCGCCAGCGCGTGGCTGGCCGCCGTGAGGGCGAATGCCGCCAGCAAAGAATTGATTTTTTTCATGATTTCGCCGGCTTCAGAAGGGTGGTTGCAATCGGGAACTGGTCAGCCGCCAGCATCTGCTGCGCCTGCAGCACCGTACCGTCGCGGTTATCGATCCAGAAGGTGTTCTGCCAGCTGACGCCGGGGCTCTCCATCTCTACCGTTTCGTGCCAGACGCGGCAGGGCACCCGCTCGCCGGCGAGGTTCAGCACTTCATCGTCGCCGCGCTGAAAGGTGGAGTGAGCGGTGGCGGCGCGCACGTTGTCCTGCTCGCGCCACTGCACGACGCGCGTCCACTGCGCGCCATTTTGCAGCCGCAGCGCATCGGCCAGCGGATCCTGCGCCAGGTTACTGACGGCCTGCAGGTTGTCGCGCAGGCCGAGGGTTTTCACCAGGCGGCCGTGCTGCATCACCAGCATGGCTTTATCCTGGGTTACCCATTTCTGCTGGCCGTTTTCCAGGTAGCCCAGCACCACAAAAATGCGCGGACCGTTGTCGACGCGCGCATACAGGCTGGCATAGGGCAGGTTAGCGATTTGTTCATCGCTGACGGTGACATCGTCCGGACCGCTGATGGCGAGCATCACGGTCTGTTCGAGGCCTTTTTGCGTTTGTGTGCAAGCCTGCAGCAACAGGCAAAGAAGCAGCAAAGAGAGTCGGCGCACTGTGTATCCCTGTCTCAATAGAGGCAAAAAACAAAAAATAACCACACGACTGTGTGGTTATGTTTAAAGGTGCTACATCAACGAGTGGTGCTCGTTGTGGTAGTGGTTGTTGTACCGGTATTTGCACCGTCGCCACCGCCAGCAGCGGCAACGCCGAGACCCACTAACGCACCGAGTGCGCCGATACCCACAGCGGTGGTCGCACCGGTCGAGATTGCTCCCGCCTGCGCGCCTGCTGCAGCACCGGCTTCTTCCGGTGCGGCAATCGCAGCGGAAGAAACGGCAACGTAAAGTAAGGCTGCACCGGCAACCATCAGTTTTTTCATAACAACGTTTCCTGTATCTTGATAAAACGTGAATGAAGGATATTACCCGTCATACCGTACGCTGCCGTCCGATGGCCGCTGGGCCGCATGCAGCTGGCTAACCGTGGTCAGCGCGCAATAATGTTTCCCGGGCCGCCGGGCGACAGCGGGGAAGTATTCAGGGCAGCCTTGAAGGCGCGTTCAGTATAGGGCAACAAATTACCAGAGTTCAGCGCCAGAAAAAGAGGGGGATTAAGCGGGACATTTCTGGTGATAAATAAGGCGAATTGGCGTTAGCTGCTTTTTTTAATTGCGCTTTTTTCGCTGGCTGGAATATTTGCGCAGGACGTTATGGCACGGCAGCATTTTTCACTTTTGCATTAAAAAATGGCACGGAATAGGAATAATCAGATTTTCCTGAAAGGGTTAAAATAGAAAGGTAAATTTAATCAGTTGTTTAGGTGGGTGAGATGGATGAATCAGATCCATTTTTTATCAGATAAGCCCGCCACGCATGATGGCATCTTCCGATTTTCCTTAGGGCATTTTAAGAATTATCTAACCGCAGCGTGGCAGCAAAATCCGCTTATTTGCCGCGGGGCAGTTGATCGGAACAAAAAAAGGCGGCATGTGCTGCCGCCTGATGAGCCTGGGGGTTAAATTAACGCCAGGATTTGTAGCGATTAATTAAGCCATTGGTGGAGCTATCGTGGCTGTTAATCTGCGCATCGTTTTCCAGCTCCGGCAGAATGCGGTTAGCCAGCTGTTTGCCCAGCTCAACGCCCCACTGATCGAAGGTGAAGATGTTGAGAATCGCGCCCTGAGTGAAGATCTTGTGCTCGTACAGCGCAATCAGCGCGCCGAGGCTGAACGGAGTGATTTCACGCAGCAGAATCGAGTTGGTCGGGCGGTTACCTTCAAACACCTTGAACGGCACGATATGCGCGACGGACTCTGCCGATTTACCGGCATCGGTAAACTCTTTCTCTACCACCTCGCGGGCTTTACCAAACGCCAGCGCTTCGGTCTGAGCAAAGAAGTTGGAAAGCAGCTTCTGGTGGTGATCGGCTAGCACGTTGTGGGTCTGCGCCGGCGCAATGAAGTCGCATGGAATCAGTTTGGTGCCCTGATGGATCAGCTGATAAAACGCGTGTTGCCCGTTGGTGCCGGGTTCACCCCAGATAATCGGACCGGTCTGGTAATCCACCGGGTTGCCGTCGCGGTCGACGTACTTACCGTTGGATTCCATGTTGCCCTGCTGGAAGTAAGCGGCAAAACGGTGCATATACTGGTCGTACGGCAGAATCGCTTCGGTTTCGGCACCAAAGAAATTGTTGTACCAGATACCGATCAGCGCCAGCAGCACCGGCAGGTTTTGCTCCGCTGGCGTGTTCGCAAAGTGCTGGTCCATGGCATGCGCGCCGCTCAGCAGCTGTTCGAAGTTTTCGAAGCCGATGGACAGGATGATCGACAGACCAATCGCGGACCACAGTGAGTAGCGGCCGCCGACCCAGTCCCAGAACTCGAACATGTTGGCGGTATCAATACCAAACTCGCCGACCGCTTTCGCGTTGGTTGAGAGCGCGGCAAAGTGCTTCGCCACGTGCTGCTGATCGCCGGCGGTGTTCAGGAACCAGTCGCGCGCGCTGTGGGCGTTGGTCATGGTTTCCTGCGTGGTAAAGGTTTTCGACGCCACGAGGAACAGCGTGGTTTCCGGGCTAAGCGGTTTCAGCGTTTCGGCAATGTGCGTGCCATCAACGTTGGAAACAAAGTGCATGTTGAGGTGGTTTTTATACGGACGCAGCGCTTCGGTCACCATGAACGGGCCGAGGTCTGAACCGCCGATACCGATGTTCACCACGTCAGTAATCGGCTTGCCGGTGTAACCTTTCCACTCGCCGCTGATGATGCGCTCTGAGAAGGCTTTCATCTTCGCCAGCACCGCGTTCACTTCCGGCATTACATCTTTGCCATCCACGAGAATCGGCGTGTTGCTGCGGTTGCGCAGGGCTACGTGCAGCACGGCGCGATCTTCGGTGCGGTTAATTTTCTCACCGGAGAACATGGATTTGATGGCGCCCGCCAGATCGGTCTCTTTCGCCAGCGCCTGGAGTTTGTCGAGGGTTTCCTGGGTGATGCGGTTTTTTGAGAAATCCACCAGCATCTGATCATCAAAGGTGGCAGAGAATTTCGCAAAACGATCGGCATCCTGCGCAAACAGGTCGGCAATCTCTACCGATTTCATCTGATCAAAATGCTGCTGCAGCGCTTTCCAGGCTGCGGTTTGTGTCGGATTGATATTTTTCATGGCAACACTCTTGTTGATATAAGAACCGTCATTCCATCCGGGCGCATCCTGTCTGGCCCGGCATGCTGAGCATTTGTTACGGCTTGCACGCGTTTCAGTATGACCACAGTTGCAACTGAAAGGAAAAAATTTGTGACGCCAGCCGCAGCGTTTCAGGTAAATCCGGCGGCGATTGTCGGCCGGTTCGCCGCGCATTACTCTGCGCGGCATCAGCAAAACACCGGTTTTTTCGCACCGCTGACTACTTTAGGCGGCTGGCGGCTTCCGGGTTTGTTTAGCAATGCGCTGCATAAGTGTAAAAATGAATTTTCCCGGCGCCGCAAGGCTGGACAGCGGAACAATTAATCAGTATTTTGTGCGCGCGACTTGCACCTCCGGGTGCAAGCCAGAAGAGGCGCGTCGCCCAGGCAGTGTGTTTGAGGATCCGTATCCAGCGAGAACACATCAGGGGGTGCGACGCCGAGGTGGTGCAACACGCGGAGTGTTGTGCTGTCGGCTGCAGGGGCTGAATCCTCTGGGTTGTCACCAGAAGCGTCCGCAGTCGGACGTTTCGCAAGGTGAAGTGCTTTTGGTGACTCATCTCCTGATCTTGTCTGTCCAATTCTGCTCTTCTCTTGTGCCAAGGCTGTTACCCGATCTTCTCTTCCGCGAATGGGAGGAGATAACCTGACACGAGGTTTTGTTACATGTCTCAATCGTTGATCGTGGCAAAATTTGGCGGCACCAGCGTTGCCGATTTCGATGCCATGAACCGCAGCGCGGACGTCGTGCTGTCTGATGCCAATACCCGTCTGGTGGTGCTCTCTGCCTCGGCGGGCGTGACTAACCTGCTGGTTTCGCTGGCTGAAGGCCAGGAACTCGAGCAGCGCGCTTATCTGCTGGATCAAATCCGCACCATTCAATATTCCATCATCGATCGCCTGCAGTCGCCGGACGTCATCCGTCAGGAGATTGATCGCATGCTGGAGAACATCATCATGCTGGCGGAAGCGGCGGCATTAGCCCGTTCGACCGCGCTGACCGATGAGCTGGTGAGCCACGGCGAACTGATGTCGAGCCTGCTGTTCGTGGAGATTCTGCGCGAGCGCCAGGTGAATGCCGAGTGGTTTGACGTACGCAAAGTGATGCGCACCAGCGACCGTTTCGGCCGCGCCGAGCCGGACGTAGCCGAGCTGAAAACGCTGGCAGCGGCTCAGCTGCAGCCGCGCACCGCAGAAGCGCTGGTGATCACGCAGGGCTTCATCGGCAGCGAAGGCAAAGGTCGCACCACCACGCTCGGCCGTGGCGGCAGCGATTACACCGCTGCGCTGCTCGGCGAAGCGCTGCAGGCGACGCGTGTGGATATCTGGACCGACGTGGCGGGCATCTACACCACTGACCCGCGTGTGGTGCCGCAGGCGAAACGCATCGAAGAGATCACCTTTGAAGAAGCGGCGGAGATGGCAATCTTCGGCGCGAAAGTGCTGCATCCGGCGACGCTGCTGCCGGCGGTGCGCAGTGATATTCCGGTGTTTGTCGGCTCCAGCAAAGATCCGGCGGCGGGCGGCACGCGCGTCTGCAACGAAACTAAAAATCCGCCGCTGTTCCGCGCGCTGGCGCTGCGGCGCAAACAGACGCTGCTGACACTTCACAGCCTGAACATGCTGCACGCGCACGGCTTCCTGGCCGAAGTGTTTGCTATCCTGGCACGCCACAGTATTTCGGTTGATCTGGTTACCACCTCGGAAGTGAGCGTGGCGCTGACGCTGGATACCACCGGTTCGACCAGCACCGCCGACAGTCTGCTGACCCAGGCGCTGCTGACCGAGCTCTCTTCCCTGTGCCGGGTGGAAGTGGAAGAGAATCTGGCGCTGGTGGCGATCATCGGCAACAACCTGTCGAAAGCCTGCGGCGTCGGCAAAGAGGTGTTCGGCGCGCTGGAGCCGTTTAACCTGCGCATGATTTGCTACGGCGCAAGCAGCTACAACCTGTGCTTCCTGGTGCCAACGCCGGACGCGGAAGAGGTGGTGCGCGCGCTGCATAAGAATCTGTTCGAATCTTAATTGATGCGTAAGTCACCCGAAGCCGGACAATGTCCGGCTTTTTTTATCTCTGCCGTTCAGCCTGACGCTATTTCGGACAAATGCCAGCGGAATGCCCGTGTCTGCCCGGCGATCTTTAGCAGCCGATAGGCATTTTCTGTCGTCGGCCACGCTTATGATAATGAAATGTTATGATCCGGCGCAGGTCGCTGCGGTCGTTCCCCGCGCGCCGTTTCATCTGTGGCAAAAAACCAATTAAGTAAAACGCTAAGGACATTTCTTCATGCTCGCCAAACTCACCCGCCTGTTTCCGCTCTGGGCCGTACTGCTGTCCGTTGCAGCCTATTATTCGCCGTCCACCTTCCTCGGCATCGGGCCGTGGGTAACCTACCTGCTGATGCTGATCATGTTCGGCATGGGCGTGACGCTCAACATTGACGATTTTAAACGCGTGCTGGTGCGTCCGGCGCCGGTGATTGCCGGCACGTTCCTGCACTATCTGGTAATGCCGCTGGCTGCCTGGGCGCTGGCGAAACTGTTCCAGATGCCACCGGATCTGGCCGCCGGGATGATTCTGGTCGGCAGCGTGGCCAGCGGGACAGCCTCGAACGTGATGATTTATCTGGCGAAGGGCGACGTGGCGCTGTCGGTGACCATCTCGTCGGTTTCGGCGCTGGTGGGGGTGTTCGCGACGCCGCTGCTGACGCGCTTCTACGTAGATACCCACATTCAGGTCGATGTGGTGGGCATGCTGCTCAGCATCGTCAAAATCGTGGTGATCCCGATTGGGCTTGGCCTGATTATTCACCACTCCATGAACAGCGTGGTGCGCCGCGTTGAGCCGTATCTGCCGGCGTTTTCGATGGTGTGTATTCTGCTGATCATTAGCGCGGTGGTCGCCGGTAGTCAGGGCTTTATCGGCTCGGTAGGGCTGATGGTGATCGCGGCGGTGATCCTGCACAACGCCATTGGGCTGCTCGGCGGCTACTGGGGTGGCAAGCTGTTTGGCTTTGACGAATCCACCTGCCGCACGCTGGCGCTGGAAGTCGGTATGCAGAACTCCGGACTGGCGGCCACGCTGGGCAAACTGTACTTCTCACCGCTGGCCGCACTGCCCGGCGCACTGTTCTCGGTGTGGCACAACCTGTCCGGTTCCCTGCTGGCGGGTTACTGGTCGGGTAAAACGATTGAGAAGAAGCAGAAATAACGTGGCATGCGTACCGGTCGCCATCAATGACGATCGGTTACGCACCATCGACCTGTTGATGCCGGTGCGCATAAATGCGCACCCTACCAAAACGCGCAATGATCTTGCAGGGGCGCAATAAATCCGCCCTCTGCAAAACGCGCAATAATCTTGTAGGGTCGCCATTCATGGCGACCGCAAACACGCAACGGACAGCGTGGCGTCATAAATCGTCATTCAACAATATTCCACTGGCGCACTAATTCTTACCTCATATAAATATGCAAGCACCAGGAACCCCTACACGGGCCAGCCCGATTTATTCTTTTTTTACTGATGCAGGAAAAGCCAGAAAGGGAAATAGTAAATAAGGCGCAACGATCAAAAGAATAAACACTCCCCGTGAATATCCCGCATCGTTTATTCTTCTGCTGCCACAAGCCAGCGATGGCAGAACGAAAAGCAGTAAAGGAATCCATGCTATTTCATTCGTGGATGAAGCGAACACACTGAGATAACAACAAAACCAGATAATCTGGAACATCATAAAAATGATGTAGCATAAGCGGCTATCTTTGCCACTATAATCAAATGTCTTAATCAATCCATTCTTTATGGATGTTAATAAGAGAGTCAGCGCCATTTTATTCTAACCACCACAAAAATGATGAGAGACAGCAAGCTGTTCACCGTCGAAAAACACGTAAAGTAGAGATTTTACGATAAAACGGATAACGCGTGTTGTGAACCTGAATGTTGTCTATTAAATACCAGGCAATAACATGTGTTGAATCATGCCATTCCTGGTATTATTAATTAGCGCCGCCACCATGCGAAACGCTATAGCTTCAGGTAAACCCGAATCCCGTCCAGGAACATCTGCGTCGCCAGCATTATCAGGATCAGGCCCATTAATCGCTCCAGCGCGTTGACGCCTTTATCCCCCAGCAGGCGCAGGAACAGGCCGGACATCAGCAGAATCACTACCGTGACACCCCAGGCAATCAGCAGGGCGCCGACCAGGTGCGTCATCTGGTTGGGATACTGGTGTGACAGCAGCATCAGGGTGGCGAGCAGCGAGGGCCCGGCGACCAGCGGGATCGCCAGCGGCACCAGGAACGGCTCTTCGCCGGCGGGCAGGCCGCTGGTGCTGGTCTCGCCGGACGGGAAAATCATGCGAATGGCGATCAGAAACAGAATGATGCCGCCGGAAATCGACACCGTTTCGGTGCGCAGATTAAGAAACGCCAGGATGCGTTCACCGGCGAACAGGAACAGCAGCATCAGAATCAAGGCGATCAGCATCTCGCGCATCAGCACCACGCGGCGGCGCTTCGGCTCCAGGTGCTTCAGCACCGACATGAAAATCGGCAGGTTGCCCAGCGGGTCCATAATCAACAGCAACAATATGGTCGCGGATATCATTTCAGTCATCAGAGGTAAACCATCCCTTCAGGTCGGCCACAGCCGTTATAAGTTGTACTGCTGAAAAAGTTAGCGCAATCGAATTAATTCACTTGCCAGAAGTGCTGCATTTTGTAGAGTTGTGGGTCATAGGTAAACCTGATTATTACGCAGACTGGCGCATTGCTGGCGCTGGTCTTTTTTCGCACCACCCAGGCCCCGGCCCGAGTTCTAGAGACGGACAGAAAATGAAGAATGTAGGTTTTATTGGTTGGCGTGGCATGGTCGGCTCTGTGCTGATGTCACGTATGAGCGAAGAACGCGATTTCGATGTGATCAATCCGGTCTTCTTCTCCACTTCGCAACTGGGTCAGGCTGCGCCGACGTTTGGCGGTAAGTCGACCGGTGCGCTGCAGGATGCGTTTGATATTGAGGCGCTGAAGGCGCTGGATATCATCATCACCTGCCAGGGCGGCGATTATACCAGTGAAGTCTACCCGAAGCTGCGCGAGAGCGGCTGGCAGGGCTACTGGATTGATGCGGCCTCCACGCTGCGCATGAAAGATGACGCCATCATTATTCTCGATCCGGTCAACCATCAGGTGATTCGTCAGGGCCTCGACAGCGGCATCAAAACCTTTGTCGGCGGTAACTGCACCGTCAGCCTGATGCTGATGTCGCTGGGCGGACTGTTCGCTAACGATCTGGTCGAGTGGGCCTCCGTCGCGACGTATCAGGCGGCCTCCGGCGGCGGCGCGCGCCATATGCGCGAACTGCTGACCCAGATGGGCATGCTGCACGATCACGTTGCGACTTCGCTGCAAAATCCGGCCTCCGCTATTCTCGACATCGAGCGCAGCGTGACTGACTTTACCCGTTCCGGCACGCTGCCGACCGACAACTTCGGCGTACCGCTGGCCGGCAGCCTGATCCCGTGGATCGACAAGCAGCTGGACAACGGCCAGAGCCGCGAAGAGTGGAAAGGCCAGGCGGAGACCAACAAAATTCTCTCGACCCGTCACACCATTCCGGTCGATGGCCTGTGCGTGCGCGTCGGCGCGTTGCGCTGCCACAGTCAGGCGTTCACGTTGAAGCTGAAGAAAGATGTGCCGCTGAACGAAATCGAACAGCTGCTGGCCGCGCACAACGAGTGGGTGAAAGTGGTGCCGAACGATCGCGACATCACCATGCGTGAACTGACGCCTGCCGCGGTGACCGGTACGCTGACCACGCCGGTGGGCCGTCTGCGTAAGCTGAACATGGGGCCGGAGTATCTGTCGGCCTTCACCGTCGGCGATCAGTTACTGTGGGGCGCTGCCGAACCGCTGCGTCGCATGCTGCGTTTGCTGATCGACTAAGCGCAGCGCGAATCCAGACAGGCCGGGGTTTCCCGGCCTTTTTTCTTTCCACGGGAGTGCAAAACTTAACCCAAATTGCGCCCGACAAGTGATCAGCTTCCCCTTTTTGCTCGCCCGATAACAATTTTTTGCGTTCCACCCTGGCTTCTGCCAACCCCAAGCTATGATTTAACAGTGATGTGCCGGTTGTTAACTGTTTTTACTTTGCGAATGGAATAGTTGTTGTACACGGCCAGGATCTTTCCCACGGAGGGTGTCCTTCCTTGCTGCTGTATGTATGGCTCATGAAAAGCAGCGCACCTATAGCGACAATCCTGTCTCTCCGGTCGCCTGCGCAAAAAATCATAGGAAGAAAGTCATGTCAGAGCTTCCCGATCGCCATGCGATCAATGCCCTTTTCGCCGGGAATTATGCCGACCCCTTCTCAGTACTGGGGATGCACCAGACCACACAAGGTCTCGAAGTGCGTGCGCTGTTACCGGATGCATCCGAAGTCTGGGTGATTGAAACCAACACCGGCCGCAAATGCGCCCAGCTTAAATGTCTTGATTCGCGCGGCTTCTTCAGCGGCGTGATCCCGCGCCGTAAAAACCTGTTTCGCTACCAGCTGGCAGTCAACTGGCACGGCCAGCAAAACCTGATCGACGATGCCTACCGCTTTGGCCCGCTGCTGGCGGAGATGGATGCCTGGCTGCTGGCCGAAGGCACGCACCTGCGGCCGTATGAAACGCTCGGCGCGCACGGCACCACCATTGATGGCGTTGCCGGCACGCGCTTCGCCGTCTGGGCCCCGAACGCGCAGCGCGTTTCGGTGGTAGGCGAGTTTAACTTCTGGGATGGCCGCCGCCATCCGATGCGTTTCCGCCGCGAACTCGGCATCTGGGAGCTGTTTGTCCCCGGCGCGGTTAACGGCCAGCTGTACAAATTCGAGATCATTGATGCGCACGGTCAGATGCGCATCAAAGCCGATCCGTTCGCCTTCGAGGCGCAAATGCGTCCGCAGACCGCCTCGATGATCTGCGGCCTGCCGCCGAAGCTGGAGATGCAGCCACAGCGCAAAATCGCCAACGGCTTTGACCAGCCGATCTCCATTTACGAGGTGCATCTCGGTTCGTGGCGTCGCCACACCGACAACAATTTCTGGCTGAGTTACAAAGAGCTGGCCGAACAGCTGGTGCCCTATGTCAAAGAGATGGGGTTTACCCATATCGAACTGTTACCGATCAACGAGCATCCGTTCGACGGCAGCTGGGGCTATCAGCCGCTCGGCATGTACGCGCCGACGCGCCGCTTCGGCACGCGCGATGAGTTTCGTCACTTTATCGCCGCTGCCCACGAGGCAGGTCTCAACGTGCTGCTCGACTGGGTGCCGGGCCATTTCCCCAGCGACGATTTTGGCCTCGCCAAATTCGACGGTACCGAGCTGTACGAGCACAGCGATCCGCGTGAAGGCTACCATCAGGACTGGAATACGCTGATCTACAACTTTGGCCGGCGCGAGGTCAGCAACTATCTCTCCGGCAATGCGCTGTACTGGATGGAGCGCTTCGGCATTGATGGCCTGCGCGTCGATGCGGTGGCGTCGATGATCTATCGCGACTACAGCCGTAAAGAGGGGGAGTGGGTACCCAACCAGTTTGGCGGCCGCGAAAACCTCGAAGCCATCGCCTTCCTGCGCCATACCAATCGCACGCTGGGCCGCGCCGCACCCGGCAGCATCAGCGTGGCGGAAGAGTCTACCGATTATCCGGGCGTGACGCGGCCATCCGAAGATGGCGGCCTGGGCTTCTGGTTCAAATGGAACCTCGGCTGGATGCACGACACCCTCGACTACATGAAGCTCGATCCGGTGCATCGCCGCTACCATCATCAGCTGATGACCTTCGGCATGCTGTACAACTACACGGAAAACTTTGTGCTGCCGCTGTCGCACGACGAAGTGGTACACGGCAAAAAGTCGATCCTTGACCGCATGCCGGGTGATACCTGGCAGAAGTTTGCCAACCTGCGCGCCTATTACGGCTGGATGTGGGGCTTTCCCGGCAAAAAACTGCAGTTTATGGGCAACGAATTCGCTCAGGGGCGGGAATGGAACCACGACACCAGCCTCGACTGGCATCTGCTGGAGGGGCTGGATAACTGGCACCACGGCGTGCAGCGTCTGGTACGTGACCTGAACCACAGCTATCGCCACTTTTCGCCGCTCTATCAGCTCGATTTCGATGCCAGCGGCTTCGAGTGGCTGGTGGTCGACGATCACGAAAACTCGGTCTTTGTATTTGTGCGCCGCGACTGCGAGGGCAACGAACTGATTGTCGCCAGTAACTTTACGCCGGTGCCGCGTCACAACTATCGCTTCGGCGTGAATCAGCGCGGCGGCTGGCGCGAAGTGCTGAACACCGACCAGCATGATTATCACGGCAGCGATCTGCGCAATCACGGTATCGTACATACCGATGACATCGCCAGCCACGGGCGCGCGCAGTCGCTAAGCCTGACGCTGCCGCCACTCGCCACGCTGTGGCTGGTGCGGGAGGGCGATTGATGCTCCAGCCGGGCCAGCCGGTACCGCCGGGTGCCCATTATGACGGGCGCGGCGTTAACTTTACGCTGTTCTCGCGCCACGCGGAGCGGGTAGAGCTGTGCCTGTTTGATGAACAAGGGAGTGAACAACGCTTCCCTCTGCCGGCGCGCAGTGGTGACATCTGGCACGGCTATGTTCCGGCGCTAAAGCCGGGGCAGCGCTATGGCTACCGCGTGCATGGACCGTGGCAGCCAGAGCGCGGTCATCGTTTCAATCCGGCCAAACTGCTGGTCGATCCCTGTGCCAAAGCGGTATGCGGCGCGGTGCCAGACGACGCGCGCCTGCTGGGTGGAGAGTGGCAGCAGGATAATGCCGATAGCGCTGGCGTTGCCCCCAAATCGCTGGTGATCGCCGACGATTTTGACTGGCAGGACGATTGTGCGCCGCGCACGCCGTGGGGCAAGACGGTGATTTACGAGGCGCACGTTCGCGGCCTGACGCAGCAGCATCCGGAAATTCCGGAAAGGCTACGCGGGACATATGCGGCGCTGGGGCATCCTGCTATGGTGAGCTATCTGCGCCGGCTGGGTATCACCGCGCTGGAGCTGCTGCCGATAGCCGCGTTTGCCAGCGAACCGCGCCTGCAACGGCTCGGCCTGAGCAACTACTGGGGCTACAACCCGTTTGCGCTGTGGGCGCTGCATCCGCATTACACGGCGGGTGAAGCGGGCCAGACGCCGCTGCAGGAGTTTCAGCAGGCGGTAAAAGCGCTGCACGCGGCGGGCATTGAAGTGATTCTGGACGTGGTGTTCAACCACAGCGCCGAGCTGGAAGAGATTGGCCCGACGCTGTCGCTGCGCGGCGTCGACAACGCCAGCTATTACTGGCTGGGAGATAACGGTGAATATCACAACTGGACCGGCTGCGGTAATACGCTGAACCTCAGCGATCCGCAGGTGCTTGACTGGGCGCTGGGCGCGCTGCGTTACTGGGTGCAAACCTGCCACGTTGACGGCTTTCGTTTCGATCTGGCCAGCGTGCTCGGGCGCACGCCGGATTATCGCCAGGATGCACCGCTGTTTGTGGCCATGCAGGCCTGTCCGGTGCTGTCGCAGGTGAAGCTGATCGCTGAACCCTGGGATATCGGGCCCGGCGGCTATCAGGTGGGCAACTTTCCGCCCGGCTTCGCCGAATGGAACGACCACTTTCGCGATACGGCGCGCCGCTACTGGCTGCACGGTGAGTTGAGTAACGGTGATTTTGCCCGCCGCTTTGCCGGCTCCAGCGATGTATTTCAGCGCGCGGCGCGTCTGCCGCACGCCAGCATTAATCTGATCACCGCGCACGACGGCTTCACGCTGCGTGACGTGGTGAGTTATAACCAGAAGCATAATCAGGCCAACGGCGAAGATAATCGCGACGGCAGCAGCAGTAATTTCAGCCATAACCATGGTTTTGAAGGGCTGCAGGGCAACTTCGATGTGGTCGAGCGGCGGCGGCGCAGCGTGCACGCATTGCTGACCACGCTGCTGCTAGCGCAGGGCACGCCGATGCTGCTGGCCGGTGACGAACGCGGTCACAGCCAGCACGGCAACAATAATGCGTACTGTCAGGATAACCCACTCACCTGGCTGAACTGGCAACAGGATGATTTTGGACTGGTCGACTTCACAGCCGCGTTAATCCGGCTGCGTCAGCATATTCCCGCGCTGACGCAGGACAGCTGGTGGCAGGAGGGCGATGGTAACGTGCAGTGGTTGAATGCCAGCGGCAAACCACTGGAAAGGGATGAGTGGGAACAGGGGATGCACAGACTGCAGATCCTGCTCTCCGGCCGCTGGTTACTAACGATAAACGCCACGGATTCGGTTAGTGACCTTGCCTTACCAGACGGAGAATGGCGAGCCATTCCTCCTTTCGCCGGGGAAGATAACCCCATCCTGACAACTGTCTGGCACGGGCCCGCACACGGCGTGTGTGTGTTCCTAAAGCAATCATAAGGAGTCAGACATGGTGAAATTAGATAGAAACGACCCCCTGATGCTGGCGCGCCAGCTCCCTACACAGACGGTTGCCCTGATCCTTGCTGGCGGGCGCGGTACGCGCCTGAAAGATCTTACCGCCAAACGCGCCAAGCCTGCCGTGCACTTCGGCGGCAAGTTCCGCATCATCGACTTTGCGCTCTCCAACTGTATCAACTCCGGGATTCGGCGCATCGGCGTCATCACTCAATATCAGTCACATACGCTGACGCAGCACATTCAGCGCGGCTGGTCCTTGTTCAACGAAGAGATGAATGAGTTTGTCGATCTGCTGCCGGCGCAGCAGCGCGCCTCGACCGAACACTGGTATCGCGGTACCGCCGATGCGGTCACGCAGAATCTCGACATCATTCGCCGCTATAACGCGCAGTACATCGTGATTCTCGCCGGGGATCACATCTACAAAATGGATTACTCGCGCATGCTGCTCGACCACGCCGATCGTGGCGCCAAGTGCACCATCGCCTGTCTGCCCGTACCGCTGCATGAGGCCACCGCGTTTGGCGTGATGGCAGTCGATGCGGACAACAATGTAATCGATTTCGTTGAGAAACCGGCGCAGCCGCCGTCCATGCCGGGCGACGACAGCAAAGCGCTGGCCAGCATGGGCATTTACGTGTTCAACGCCGATTACCTCTATGAGCTGCTGGAGGAGGATTTGCAGATCGCCGACTCGAGCCACGATTTCGGTAAAGATCTGCTGCCGAAGATCGTCGCCAGCGGCGAAGCCTACGCGCACTCCTTCACGCTGTCGTGCGTACAGAACGACGAAAACGCGGAACCTTACTGGCGCGATGTCGGTACGCTGGAAGCTTACTGGCGCGCCAACCTCGATCTGGCCTCGGTGACGCCCGAACTCGATATGTATGACCACGAATGGCCGATTCGTACCCACATGGAGCCGCTGCCGCCGGCCAAATTTGTCCAGGATCGATCCGGCAGTCACGGCATGACCATGAACTCGCTGGTCTCCGGCGGCTGCATTATTTCCGGCTCGGTGGTGGTGAATTCGGTGCTATTCCCGCGTGTGCGCGTTAACTCGTTTTGCAATATTGATTCGGCGGTGCTGCTGCCCGATGTGGTTATCGGGCGATCGTGCCGTTTGCGTCGCTGCGTCATAGACCGTGCCTGCGTCATTCCGGAAGGCATGGTGATTGGCGAAAATCCGGATGAGGATAGTCGCCGTTTTTACCGTTCAGAAGAGGGCATCGTACTGGTGACGCGCGCCATGCTGGCCAAATTGGCCGCTGCGGGTCAGTAAGTGACGAAAGGCAAAGAACATTGCCGCGTGGAACGCGGGCGATAACACAATAGGGGTTCAGGATGCAGGTTTTACATGTCTGTTCAGAGCTTTTCCCGCTGCTAAAAACCGGCGGACTGGCTGATGTCGTCGGCGCATTGCCTCAGGCACAAATTGCCGAAGGTATGGACACGCGGGTGCTGATTCCGGCGTTTCCGGATCTGCGTAAAGGGATTCCTGATACCGAAGTGGTGGCGGAGCTGCAAACCTTTGCCGGGCCGGTCCGCTTGCTGTTTGGGCCCTTCAACGGCGTGGGGATATATTTGATTGATGCGCCGGGACTGTACGATCGTCCCGGCAGCCCGTACCACGATACGTCGCAGTTTGCCTATGTCGATAACTACCTGCGCTTTGCGCTGCTCGGCTGGATGGCGGCCGAGCTGGCCAGCGGGCTGGATACTTACTGGCAACCGGACATCGTGCACGCGCACGACTGGCACGCCGGTCTGGCTCCGGCCTATATCGCCGCACGCGGACGTCCGGCGAAAACGGTGTTTACCGTGCATAACCTGGCGTATCAGGGGCTGTTTTCCGCGCGGCATCTGGACGAAATCCAGATCCCGCGCGCCTATTTTGAAATGCACGGGCTGGAATTCTACGGCCAGATTTCTTACCTAAAGGCCGGCCTGTTTTATGCCGATCATATAACTGCCGTCAGCCCGACCTATGCGCTGGAGATCACCCGGCCGGAGTTCGGCTACGGCATGGAAGCGCTGCTGGAGCAGCGGCTGCGCGAAGGACGGCTGAGCGGGATTCTCAACGGCGTCGATCCCGGCATCTGGGATCCGGCACACGACCTGTTGCTGACCGCCCGCTACGACCGCGACACGCTGGAGAGCAAAGCGGAGAATAAACGTCAGCTGCAGATTGCCATGGGGCTGAAGGTCGATGACAAAGTGCCGGTGTTCTGCGTTATCAGCCGTTTAACCAAACAGAAAGGGCTGGATCTGGTGCTGGAAGCGCTGCCGGGACTGCTGGCGCAGGGCGGGCAACTGGTGCTGCTGGGCCAGGGCGATGCGGAACTGCAGCAGGGCTTCCTCGCCGCAGCCGCTGAGCATCCGGGTAGCGTCGGCGTGCAAATTGGTTATCACGAAGCGTTCTCGCACCGCATTGTCGGTGGTGCGGACGTCATTATGGTGCCCAGCCGTTTCGAACCGTGCGGTCTGACGCAGTTGTACGGCCTGAAATATGGCACGCTGCCGCTGGTCAGGCGCACCGGTGGACTGGCGGATACCGTACAGGACAGCTCGCTGGAAAACCTCGCCGACGGCGTAGCCAGCGGTTTCAGCTTCGAAGACAGCAATGCCTGGTCACTGCTGCGCGCGATTCGTCGTGCTTTTGTTTTATGGTCCCGTCCTTCACTCTGGCGTTATGTTCAGCGCCAGGCGATGGGGATGGATTTTAGTTGGCAGGTGGCAGCACAAGCCTACCGCGATCTTTATCAACGCTTGCTGTAATGAGAGATTGGGATACCGCATATGAACGCACCTTTCACCTATGCCTCACCCACGCTGACGGTTGACGCCCTCAAGCACTCAATCGCCTATAAGCTGATGTTTACCATTGGTAAAGATCCGTCGATCGCCAACAAGCATGAGTGGCTTAACGCCGCGCTGCTGGCGGTACGCGATCGCATGGTGGAGCGCTGGCTGCGCTCCAGCCGTGCGCAACTGTCGCAGGATGTGCGCCAGGTTTATTACCTGTCGATGGAGTTCCTGATGGGGCGTACGCTGGGCAATGCCTTGCTGGCGATGGGCATCTATGACGATCTCAACCAGGCGCTGGATGAGATGGGACTCGACCTCAGCGAGCTGATGGAAGAAGAGAACGACCCCGGGCTCGGCAACGGCGGTCTTGGCCGGCTGGCGGCCTGCTTCCTCGACTCGCTGGCCACGCTGGGCCTGCCCGGACGCGGCTACGGTATTCGCTACGATTACGGCATGTTCAAACAGAACATTGTTGACGGCCAGCAGCGTGAATCGCCGGATTACTGGCTGGAGTACGGCAATCCGTGGGAGTTCCAGCGCTTTAACACCCGTTACAAAGTGCGTTTTGGCGGGCGGTTGCAGCATGAAGGCAGCCGGGTACGCTGGGTTGAGACCGAAGAGATCGTGGCGATGGCCTACGATCAGATCATCCCTGGCTTCGATACCGATGCCACCAACACGCTGCGGCTGTGGGGCGCGCAGGCCAGTAACGAAATCAACCTCGGCAAGTTTAATCAGGGCGACTACTTCGCGGCGGTGGAAGATAAAAACCACTCGGAGAACGTGTCGCGCGTGCTCTATCCCGACGACTCGACCTACTCCGGGCGCGAGCTACGTCTACGCCAGGAGTATTTTCTCGTCTCCGCCACGGTGCAGGATATCCTCAATCGCCACTGGCAGATGCATGAAACCTGGGACAACCTGGCCGACAAAATTGCCATCCACCTCAACGATACCCATCCGGTGCTGGCGATTCCCGAGCTGATGCGTCTGCTGATTGATGAGCACAAGTTTACCTGGGACGACGCCTTTGAAGTCACCTGCCAGGTGTTCTCGTATACCAACCATACGCTGATGAGCGAAGCGCTGGAGACCTGGCCGGTGGACATGATCGGCAAGATCCTGCCGCGTCACCTCAGCATCATCTTCGAAATCAATGACTACTTCCTGAAGACCATTCAGGACTACTATCCGGACGACTGGGATCTGATGGCGCGCATCTCGATCATCGACGAAAACGATGGTCGCCGCATCCGCATGGCGTGGCTGGCGGTGGTGGTTAGCCACAAGGTCAACGGCGTGTCGGAGTTGCACTCTAATCTGATGGTGCAGTCGCTGTTCGCCGATTTTGCCCGTCTGTTCCCGGGGCGCTTCTGCAATAAAACCAACGGCGTGACGCCGCGCCGCTGGCTGGCGCTGGCCAACCCGGCCTTGTCAGAAGTGCTGGATGACGCGATTGGCCGCACCTGGCGTACCGATCTGGCTCAGCTAAGCGAGCTGGTGCCGCACATTGACTATCCGGCGTTTATTGAACAGATCGCCGATGCCAAGTTCGCCAACAAGAAGCGCCTCGCGGAGTGGGTGGCGAAGAATATGGATATCGTGCTGGATCCGCAGGCGCTGTTCGACGTGCAGATCAAGCGTATTCACGAATACAAACGTCAGCTGCTGAACGTGCTGCACGTCATCACGCGTTACAACCGCATCAAAGCCGATCCGACCGCAGAGTGGGTGCCGCGCGTCAATATCTTCGCCGGGAAAGCGGCGTCGGCCTATTACGTCGCCAAGCACATCATTCACCTGATCAACGATGTCGCCAACGTGATCAACAACGATCCGCAGGTGAAGAACAAGCTGAAGGTGGTGTTTATCCCTAACTACGGCGTCAGCCTGGCGCAGATCATCATTCCGGCGGCGGATCTCTCCGAGCAGATCTCTACCGCCGGCACCGAAGCCTCCGGCACCAGTAACATGAAATTTGCGCTAAACGGCGCGCTGACCATCGGTACGCTGGACGGGGCCAACGTGGAGATGCGCGAGCACGTCGGCGCAGAGAATATCTTTATCTTCGGCAACACCACGCCGCAGGTGGAGAAGCTGCGCACTGAGGGTTATAACCCGCGTAAATACTATGAAGAGGATGCGGAACTGCACCAGGCGCTGACGCAAATCGCCAGCGGCGTCTTCAGCCCGCAGGAGCCGGGGCGCTACCGTAACCTGTTCGACGCGCTGGTCAACTTTGGCGATCACTATCAGCTGCTGGCGGATTACCGCAGTTACGTGGATACCCAGGATAAGGTGGATAAGCTTTATCGCCAGCCGGAAGAGTGGCAGCGGCGTGCGGCGCTGAACATCGCCAATATGGGCTATTTCTCCGCCGACCGTACCATTCAGGAGTACGCGGATGAGATCTGGCATATTTCGCCGGTGAGGTTATAAACGAGGCACATTCTGTAGCGGCGCAATTCATTGCGCGGTTTTTAACAACGCGCGATAAATCGCGCCGCTACCGTTGGTGCAAACTTACTTCAGGGTAATGCTCTTCACAATCGCATCGGCATCGCTCTGCGCCTGCTGCTGATTGTCGGCGGGCAGGGTGATCTGCAGTGTCAGCAGTTTACCGTCCACCTTCGCCAGAATAACCGAGGACCAGGAGGTCTGGTTATTGGCGGAAATCACCGTATCCAGCTGCTGTGCCGGCTGGTCTTTCAGCGTCACCGCTTTATTCGACACCACCTGCAGCTGCGGATCGCGGTTGCGCTGCTGCTGCTCCAGACGCTGAGCCAGCGCATCCAGTCCTTCACTGGTCGGATCGCCCGCAATCACGATAATTGCGCGCTGGCCGGTTTCATCGGCATACACGTGCATATTGGTGGATTCCGAACCCAGCTTGCCGCTCTTATCTGACATGCCTGCTGGCAGGCTGAAACTCAGCTTACCGTCCATCAGGTTTACTGTCTGTGCTGACTGACTGGCGCTGGCGCCGTTGCTGTTTGCCGCCGTGTCGTCTTTCTTCTGATCACACGCCGCCAGGCCTAACACCAGCAGGCCGATGCCCGCATATTTCACTAAGTTACGCATTCTTATCCCTTCGTAAGGTTTCCATCAGCCGTTATCAAAACGGAATCGGTGCTTAAAAGCAATCAGCGCTTTGTCAGGAAATCTTAGCGTGCCGTGGCGTTTCGTCTACGTTCAATTAGCCGAAATTCATCTGGCGCTGAGCCGAACGTTCCGCCAGGCGCTTAAGTGCCGCATTGAGCAGAACACCGTAAGCAGGCAGGAAGAAAACCATGCAGATCAGCACTTTGAAGCTGTAATCCACCAGCGCGATCTCCACCCAGTGGCTGGCCATGAACGGGTCCGGACTCTTATAAAAGGCGATAAAGAAGAAGGCCAGCGTATCGCTGATATTGCCGAGGAACATGGCACAGGCAGGCGCAATCCACCACTGCGGCAGTTTACGCAGGCGGTTGAACACGTGCACATCAAGAATCTGCCCCAGCGCATAGGCCATAAAGCTGGCGCAGGCGATACGCGCCACGAACAGATTGACCTCCTGCAGCGAGGCCCAGCCCTGCCACGCGCCCTGATAAAACACACACGACACGATGTAGGAGATAAACAGCGCCGGAATCATCACCGCAAGGATAATGCGCCGTGCCAGCGGTGCGCC
The DNA here is from genome assembly GCF_002928355.1 of Pantoea sp. ICBG 828. NCBI lineage: Bacteria > Pseudomonadati > Pseudomonadota > Gammaproteobacteria > Enterobacterales > Erwiniaceae > Pantoea > Pantoea sp. ICBG 828. The sequence continues at coordinate 34,267 of NZ_POWN01000003.1, forward strand.
AAAAATACGCACGGTGAGATCGGTGGCGAGAAAAATAAACGGGAAGCTAAACGCACCCCAGGTGGTGTGGAAGCCGAAAATCGCGACCGGCAGCTGCACCAGATAGTTACTGGAGGTAATCACCAGCAGGTGAAACAGCGATAGCCAGAATAGCGCATGCATGCGCTGACGAGCAGAGAAGTTGATCATAAAGGCCTTTTTTTAAAAATGGGGTGAGGGAACCCATCCTCTTCATACTTCAGGTTTTATGTGCGTTGGCTGCGCCTGCTCACCCCAGTCACTTACTTCAGTAAGCTCCTGAGGTGAGCAGGCTTGCCGCCTTCCTAAAACCTGAATTATTTTGAGGAATTGGCAGTAACATTAAAAAATCGGACGGCATCTTAGCGTGTTGCGCAACAAATGCAATGGTTAATTTTAGCGCAATCGTTCTCGCCTTGCGCGCGCGCTGTAGCGCGTTAGAATGAGCGCCCACCCTGAATAAAGACAGAGAATCATGAGCGATCCTTTTTCCGCTGCGGACCATACGCTTGATGCGCTTGGGCTGCGCTGCCCGGAGCCGGTGATGATGGTGCGCAAAACCGTGCGTACCATGCAGGCGGGCGAAACGTTGCTGATCATCGCCGACGATCCGGCGACCACGCGTGATATTCCCGGCTTCTGCCGCTTTATGGAGCATCAGCTGCTGGCACAGCAGACCGAGAGCCTGCCGTACCAGTATCTGATCCAGAAAGGCGCGGATGCCTGACCGCGGCATCCGCCCGCCTCAGCGCTGACGCAGCAGGCGCAGTGCGTTGGCGGTGACCAGCGCGGTGGCACCGGAATCGGCCAGCACTGCCAGCCACAGGCCGGTAAAGCCGAGCAGCGTGGTGACGAGGAAAATCGCCTTCAGCCCCAGCGCCAGCGCAATATTCTGACGGATGATGGCGCGCGTGCGGCGTGCCAGCTGCACGGTGCGCGGCAGAATCGCCAGGTTATTCTGCGTCAGAGCCGCATCGGCCGCTTCCAGCGCCACATCGGTGCCGCTGCCCATGGCAATCCCCAGCGTTGCGGCCTTCATGGCTGGCGCATCGTTGATGCCATCGCCGACCATCGCCAGCGGCTGTTGCTCGCCCAGTTCACGCACGGCGGCTACCTTATCCGCAGGCAACAGACCGGCGCGATAGCTGATGCCGAGTTCGGCGGCAATCGCGGCGGCGGCGCGCGGGTTATCGCCGGTCAGCATCACGCTGCGAATTCCCAGCGCCTGCAGCGCCGCCAGCGCACTGCGCGCCTCCTCGCGCAGCAAATCCTGCAGCGCCAGCAGCCCGATCGGCTGTGCTTCGCGCAACAGCACCACCACAGTTTTGCCCTGTGCCTCCAGCTGTGCAATCTGCTGCTGCTGCGCGTCATTCAGCGCCGCCGCATCACGCGGTGCCAGCAGTTGATGCATCACGCCGTTGATCTGCGCGCGAATGCCGCTGCCGGCCAGCGTTAGCTGATGCTGCGCCGGCGGAATCACCTGCTGCTGGCGCTGTGCTTCCGCCACTATCGCCCGCGCCAGCGGATGGCCGGAGCCCTGCTCAATGGCGGCCGCAAGGCTGAGCAGCTGTTGCTGTGCATCCGCGCCAAACGGCTGCACGTCGGTGACCTGCGGTTTACCGGCGGTCAGGGTGCCGGTTTTATCAAACGCCAGCGCCTGCACCCGGCTGAGGCGTTCCAGCGCCGCGCCGCCTTTAATCAGCGCGCCCTGGCGAGCCGCCGCCGCCAGGCCGGAAGTGATAGCGGCAGGCGTGGAGATCACCAGCGCGCACGGACAGCCAATCAGCAGCAGCGTCAGCCCTTTGTAGATCCACGGCAGCCAGGCGCCGAATCCGAGCAGCGGCGGCAGCACCATCACCAGCAGTGCCAGCAGCATGATGGCCGGCGTGTAAAGGCGGCTGAAGCGATCGATAAAACGCTCCACCGGCGCGCGGTGACTTTCGGCCTCTTCAATCAGCTGCAGAATGCGGTCGATAGCGCTGTGGCCCGGCTGTGAGGTCACGCGCAGCGTCACCAGCCGATCCACGCTGGTGGCGCCTGCCATCACGGCATCGCCCGGCTGATGGGCCACCGGTAGCGATTCGCCGGTCAGGGCGCTTTCATCAAAGCTGGCGCTGGCGTGCAGCAGCTCGGCATCGGCGGGCAGACGACCGCCTGCCGCCACTTCAATCACATCGCCGGGCTTGAGCGCCGCCAGTGCCACCTGCTCACGCTGTGTGCCATTGACGCGCGTGGCGGTGTCCGGACGCAGCGCCATCAGCGCGGTGACGCCACGGCGCGCCCGCGCGGCGGCATAGGCTTCCAGCCGTTCTCCCAGCTGGAACAGCAGCAGCACCATGGCAGCTTCGGCGTGGGCGCCAATCACCAGCGCGCCCGCGGCGGCGAGGGTCATCAGGGTTTCAATGCTGAACGGTGAGCCGCTGCGTATGGCCTGCCATGCGCTGCGGGCTACCGGCGCCAGACCGACCAGCGTGGTAAGCACAAACAGGCGATCGCCCCACAGCGGCGTGAGCTGGCTCAGCAGCCAGCTGGCAATCATCAACAGCGTGAGCAGTATGAGCGAGGCATTATCGCGCCAGCGGCGCGCCGTCGGTGCGGGGTTCTCTGTGGATTTCAGGCTAAAGCCGGCATGGTTAACGGCCTGTTCAATAGCCGGACGAATATCGCTGTGCGCCTCCACCAGCAGATTTTCACTGGCGAATATCACCCGCGCGCTGGCGACCTGCGGCAGCTTTTGCACGGCGGTTTCGATTTTGCGGGCGCAGCTCGGGCAGTCCATGCCGGCAATCTGCCAGCGGAACTGATAGGACGCGGATGCGCGCCTGTCGCTGTCGGCGTCGCCGCCGCCGGGACTATCGTCATCGCTGGTGCAGCAGCCGCAATCACTGGACGCGGCCACCGGCTGCGCGGCGGAAATCTTCAGGGATGCAGGCTGAACGCTGCGTACCGCACACAGCGGTTTTGGCTGACGGTGTGATTTGCCACAGCGGCAAGAGTGGGCATGTTGATGCATGTGACCTCCGGTTGCAGAAGCGGGCCGATGCCCGCAGTCTGCATGCTACACTCTGGAGTGGACTCCAGAGTCAAGCGGTGAGGTCACTTTTTTCAGTACAGCCACAGTGAACGCACAATCATGAAGTGACCGGCAAAGTAGCAGGCGGCGACAATCGCGCTGTCAGCGCTGAAGCGGCGGCGATAGTGCGAGATAAACCACACGATGTTAGCCAGCAACAGTAGCACGGCACCCACCAGCAGCGAGAAACTGTAATCGGTCGGACGGAAGAAGTAATTTTCCGCCGCCATCCAGTTCATCACCAGCGTCATGCCAATCAGCGTACAAATCGGCCAGCGCAGCGTATCCAGTTTTGACCAGATAATGGCGATCACAATGATACCAATCACCAGGAAGGTGAGCGGAATCGGCCAGAAGAAGCTCATGGTCATGTGCGCGGCAAAGCTGATGGTGTACAGCAGATGCGAAAGGAAAAAGGCGCCGAGCGCATACAGCATCTGCTGACGCGGCAGCAGGGTTAACGCATCGCCCACCAGCGTAGCGACCAGGCCAGCCAGAATCAGGTAGTCGGTGGTGTTAAGCGTGGGAGCCTGCCACGCCCAGGCAACCAGCAACAGCAGCGTAACGGGTTTGAACAGCCAGCGCTGCCACTGCGGGCCGCGGTAGGAGGCATCGACATACAGCCAACCGGAAAAAAGGACTGCAAGGAAAGACCAAAGCATTTTTTCTCCCTTTTGTGAACGTGTCGCCCACATTGATGAATTTTCCCAAAATCGCGATCTCAGTTTAAGTTACTGGCGGCAAATGTGACAATCGGGCAACTCTGGTTGTATGCTTTGGCGTCTTTTATCTGTTAACCCCCGACGTAAAGTGCGAGAGAAAACATGAGCAAACCACCGCTAATCTTTTTTATCGTCCTGGCTGTAATTGCCATCCTGGCAACCCGTCAGTTTATCAAGCAGCGCCGCGAAGCCGCGGTCAACGACGCTTCACCGGTGCGCTCAATGAGTGTGGAAGTGAAAACCAAGCGAGAGTTTCCGGCCCCCAATCGCCGTTCGCGTCAGCGCGAAGAGATTGTGGCGGAAGAGATGAAGTATGAAGCCTGGTTCCATCCGCTGAACGGCGCCGGTGATTTTAAGGTCAACGTCAGCGCCAGCGATTATCACCAGATGGACAAAGGCGTGAAGGGCGAGCTGAAAATGCAGGGCACGCGCTTTGTCAGCTTTACCCCGGCGCAATAGACGCTAAAGCGCACGGGGCTGAAGCCGCGCGCGCTGCCTTGCGTTACGACGGATAGTGCTTTTTCTGCCACGCCAGCAGTTCAAATACGCCAAAGAAGAAGATTTTCGCCTGCGTGGCGCGGCTCAGCTTTGGCGCTTCCTTCGGTTGCGTGGCACGCAGCAGCACCAGCTGCAGGCCGTGCATCACCACCATAAAGAACAGCGCAACATGGACAAAGTAGCGCAGCGGCGTCGGGAAGGGATGCACCAGGTTAAGCAGCAGAAATGCCCAGACGCAAATCATCAGCAAACGTCCCAGATTAAGCCACATCATCGGTCTCCTGTTGGCGTTGATAGAGGCGATAGGCCACCTGACCGGCAATCTTCTCGCGATACAGATCCCAGTTAGCCGGTGCCAGCGGGGTGCCGTGCTCCACTTCGCTTTCAACATAAATCAGCGCGTGGGCGGCGAGCCAGCCATTGTTCTCCAGCAGCGTTAGTGTCTCCTGCAGCAGGCCTTTGCGGAACGGCGGATCAACAAACACCACGTCGAATGGCTCGCCGGGCTGGCTCAGCCACTGCAGCGTATTGGTCTGGACGACGCTGGCGTTGGTGGCACGCAGCGTGTGCAGGTTTTGCGTCAGCTGCTGCGCCACGTGACGTTCCAGTTCCAGCAGGGTTGCGGAGGCGGCATGGCGCGACAGCGCTTCTAAGCCCAGCGCGCCGCTGCCGGCATAGCAATCGAGGCAGCGCGCCTGCTGGATATCCGGCGCCAGCCAGTTGAATAGCGTTTCACGCACGCGATCGGTGGTCGGGCGCAGGCCGGCGCTGTCCGGCACCGGCAATTTGCGGCCGCGCCACTGTCCGCCAATCAGGCGAATCTGGCCTGCCGCGCCGCTGTTGCGGGGGGATTTACTCATTTCGCTCACAACTCGTCATAATTTGTTGCGTAGTTTAACGGGCGTAGCAGGCAGAAGAAACGTTAAAAAAGGGTGCTGTGGTGCGCTGGCAGGAAAGTGTTAGACTACTAAGTTGATAAAGCGGACGTAATTGCCTGATTTTTACGCCGCTCACGCGCGAAAAAGTGAATTTTTTATCCCCTGGGAACAGCGTGCTACCGGGAATAAGCCATCGAGGAGTGTGGTCACACAATGGCAAAAGAGAAAAAACGCGGCTTTTTTTCCTGGCTGGGCTTTGGCAAAGAAGAGCAGCAGCCAGCGGAAGAGCAGGCGCAGCAGCAGCCGACCGATCAACCGGCACCCGCCGCTGAAGAGAGCGCGTTAGCAAGCGCCGAAGCGCAGGCCGCCGAAACCGTGATCGTCACTGAACAGGTGGCAGAACAGCAGGCCGAATCGCCGGTTCACGCCGACGCTGAAACGCATCCCGTTGCGGAAGCAGAAACCGCAGCCGAATCCGACGCTAACGCTGATGACGCAGAAATCGCTGCCGTCAGCGCGATTGAAGAAGAGGTACTGCCGGAAGATCATCCGCAGCCGGAGCTGATGCCGGTTGAAGAGGAGCCGCAGGCTGAAGAACTGATTATTGAAGCACCGGTTTTATCTGGGGAGCCTCAGCCAGAGGACGCAGAGGACGCAGAGGACGCAGACGCACCGCTGAGCGATGAAGAACTGGAAGCGCTGGCGTTAGCGGAAACCTACGCCGAAGACGCGGCTGAAGAGCGCGTGGCGACAGACACCGTGAGCGATCTGCCGCTGGCGGCCGCGCCGATTGTGGCCCAGGAGCAGGAGCGCCCCACCAAAGAGGGCTTCTTTGCCCGCCTGAAACGCAGCCTGGTCAAAACGCGTGAAAACCTCGGATCCGGCTTTATCAGCCTGTTCCGCGGCAAAAAAATCGATGACGAGCTGTTTGAAGAGCTGGAAGAGCAGCTGCTGATTGCCGATGTCGGCGTGGAAACGACGCGCCGCATCATCACCAGCCTGACGCAACAGGCCAGCCGTAAGCAGCTGCGCGATGCCGAAGCGCTGTATGGCCTGCTGAAGGCTGAAATGGCCGGCATTCTGGAAAAGGTCGATGCTCCGCTGGACGTGGCGGGCAAAACACCGTTCGTTATCCTGATGGTCGGCGTTAACGGCGTGGGTAAAACCACCACCATCGGTAAGCTGGCGCGTCAGTATCAGGCGCAGGGCAAGTCCGTCATGCTGGCGGCGGGTGACACCTTCCGCGCGGCGGCGGTAGAGCAGCTGCAGGTCTGGGGCCAGCGCAACAATATTCCGGTGGTCGCGCAGCATACGGGCGCGGATTCCGCGTCGGTCATTTTTGATGCCATCCAGGCGGCGAAATCGCGCCACGTTGACGTGCTGATCGCCGATACCGCCGGCCGCCTGCAGAATAAAGCGCACCTGATGGAAGAGCTGAAGAAAATCACCCGCGTGATGAAGAAGCTGGACGAAGAGGCACCGCATGAGGTGATGCTGACGATTGACGCCAGCACCGGCCAGAACGCCATCAGCCAGGCGAAGCTGTTCCACGAAGCGGTCGGCCTGACCGGTATCACCCTGACCAAGCTCGACGGCACCGCAAAAGGTGGCGTGATCTTCTCGGTGGCCGATCAGTTTGGCATTCCGATTCGTTATATCGGTGTCGGGGAAGGCATCGAAGATTTACGGCCGTTTAAGGCCGCCGACTTTATTGAGGCACTGTTTGCCCGAGAGGAATAATTGGCATGATTCGCTTTGAAGAGGTCAGTAAGGCTTATCTGGGAGGACGCCAGGCGCTGCAGGGCGTGGATTTCCATTTGCGTCCCGGTGAGATGGCGTTTCTGACCGGCCACTCAGGCGCGGGGAAAAGTACCTTACTGAAGCTGATTTGTGGCATTGAGCGCCCGAGCGCCGGGCAAATCTGGTTCAGCGGTCACGATATTTCCCGGCTGCGTCACAGCGAAGTGCCTTTCCTGCGCCGCCAGATCGGCATGATTTTCCAGGATCACCACCTGTTGATGGATCGTTCGGTCTACGACAACGTGGCGATCCCGCTGATTATTTCCGGGGCCAGCGGCGAGGATATTCGCCGTCGCGTGTCGGCGGCGCTGGACAAAGTCGGCCTGCTCGACAAAGCAAAAAGTTATCCGATTCAGCTGTCTGGCGGTGAACAGCAGCGCGTCGGCATTGCCCGCGCGGTAGTGAATAAACCGGCCGTGCTGCTGGCGGATGAACCGACCGGTAACCTCGATAACGCGCTGTCGGAAGATATTTTGCGCCTGTTTGAAGAGTTCAACCGCGTGGGCGTTACGGTACTGATGGCGACGCACGACATCGGGCTGATCGCACGCCGCAATTATCGCGTGATGACGCTTAATCAGGGACGTCTGCACGGAGGCCACGATGGTCAATAAACGTAACAAGCGTCCGGCTGCGCCGAAAGCGGCGAAGCAGCCGTCAAAGAGCAAAGCGCTGAAGGGCGGCTGGCAGGAGCAGTGGCGCTACGCGTGGCGCGGTACGCTGTCCGACATGTATCGTCAGCCGCTGGCGACGCTGCTGACGGTAATGGTGATCGCGATTTCGCTGACGCTGCCCAGCGTGTGCTACATGGTGTGGAAAAACGTCAGCCAGGCCGCCGCACAGTGGTACCCGGCGCCGCAGCTGACGGTTTACCTCGACAAAGCGCTGGATGACACGGCGGCAGAGAACGTGACCGCCGAACTGAAAAAACTCGATGGCGTGGACAAGGTGAACTACCTGACGCGTGAAGAGGCGCAAAGCGAGTTCCGCAACTGGTCCGGCTTTGGTGGTGCGATGGATATGCTGGAGCAGAACCCGCTGCCGGCGGTGGCGATCATCACGCCGAAGCTGAACTTCCAGAACTCCGATACCATGGCCAATCTGCGCGATCGCGTGGCGAAAGTGCAGGGCGTGGATGAGGTGCGCATGGATGACAGCTGGTTTGCGCGTTTAGCCGCACTCACCGGGCTGGTGGGGCAGGTGGCGTCAATGATCGGCCTGCTGATGGTGGTGGCGGTGTTCCTGGTGATTGGCAACAGCGTGCGTCTGAGCATTTTTGCCCGGCGCGACACCATCAATGTGCAGAAGCTGATTGGCGCGACCGATGGCTTTATTCTGCGGCCCTTCCTCTACGGCGGCGCGCTGCTCGGTTTCAGCGGTGCGGTGCTGTCGCTGATTCTGTCGGAAGTGCTGGTGCTGCGCCTGCAGTCGGTGGTGGCGCAGGTCGCCTCCGTCTTCGGTACCAGCTTCGCGCTGGAGGGCTTTTCGTGGGATGAAGGTCTGCTGCTGCTGTTAATCGCGGCCATCATCGGCTGGATTGCCGCGTGGCTGGCGACGGTGCAACATTTACGTCGTTTTACGCCGCAGTAACCCATAGCAACGATTTTTTGATATACTCTTCCTCTGCTGCCGACGACCTGGGAGCAGAGGATTTCTCCGATTTCCCCCGCCGTCATCTGTGTGTAAAATATTCACTGCTATAATTGAACTTGTGGATAACTTTGACGTCCAAGTAGCACAGATTGCTTTTGGTTTTCACGCGTCGTTGACATAATGTAACGGCTGCGCAGGGAAACGAGCAGCAAGTCCATTGAATTTGTGAGGGTTTGAATGACCAAAGAAATGCAAACTTTAGCGATTGCTCCTCTGGGCAACCTGGAATCTTACGTCCGGGCTGCTAACAACTGGCCGGTATTAACGGCAGAAGAGGAAAAAGCACTGGCTGAGCGGCTGCATTACCAGGGCGATCTGGATGCAGCTAAGACGCTGATCCTGTCTCACCTGCGCTTTGTTGTTCATATCGCTCGTAACTATTCCGGTTACGGCCTGCCGCAGGCGGACCTGATCCAGGAAGGTAACATCGGCCTGATGAAGGCGGTGCGTCGCTTCAACCCGGAAGTCGGGGTGCGTCTGGTGTCATTTGCCGTACATTGGATCAAAGCGGAGATTCACGAGTACGTGCTGCGTAACTGGCGTATCGTGAAAGTTGCCACCACCAAAGCACAGCGCAAACTGTTCTTTAACCTGCGTAAAACCAAGCAGCGTCTCGGCTGGTTCAATCAGGATGAAGTCGAAATGGTGGCGCGCGAGCTGGGTGTCAGCAGCAAAGACGTGCTGGAAATGGAGTCGCGCATGGCGGCCCAGGATATGACCTTCGACATGTCGTCTGATGACGATGCGGGCGAAGGCAAGCCGATGGCACCGGTGCTGTATCTGCAGGATAAAACCTCTGACTTTGCCGACGGCATTGAAGAGGATAACTGGGATGCGCACGCCGCTGACAAGCTGAGCGATGCAATGCTGAGCCTCGATGAGCGTAGCCAGCATATTATCCGCGCCCGCTGGCTGGATGATGACAACAAAACCACGCTGCAGGAGCTGGCTGACCAGTACGGTGTGTCTGCCGAGCGCGTGCGTCAGCTGGAAAAGAACGCCATGAAGAAACTGCGTATGGCGATTGAAGCCTGATTAACGGCTGACAGATAAATGGGGCGACCAGCGGGTCGCCCTTTTTTATGCGCGCAATAACCGGCGACGACGTATGACCTGTGCGGATTACAGCACGGTCGCCATGAATGACGTCCCTGCAGGACACGCATGCATAGGCATCGTTAATCACGATCCCACGCAATCTGTACGCTCGTTCGCAGGGCGCATTCATGCGCACCGCTCTGCACAGCGTAAATTCGCCGCTCAACGCACCCACCCGTCGCTCTGCGCGCGAAAGCCACACGCCTGCATAAACGCCGCGCGTACGCGCTGATCGTCTTCGCCGTCATCGGCAACCCACCAGTGATCCAGCGCGCTGTTCTGCGCTATCGTCTCTTCCAGCAGATATTGCCCTACGCCGCGCCGCCGCGTGACTTCACGCACTTCCAGCTGCGTAATCTTGCCCAGCGTGCCGCGAATCTCCAGCCGCAGCGCCCCAAGCAGGCGATCGTTAAAGCGCGCTGCATACAGCCGCTGCGCTTCACTGAGGCTGGCTTCCAGCTGCGCGATATCCTGCTGCGGCCAGACTTTGGCTAAATCCAGTCGATCCTGCGGTGTCAGCGTGCTGATGCGCTGAATAGTGAGCTTCATAACCCTTACCTGTACTGGCAGAAAGGCCTTAGTGTAGCGAATTTAGACAGTCAGAGCGCTGTCACTTTTTTGCGATGAAAAGAGGTCAAATGCCAGCCACTTTGCCAGGATTGTGGAGTAAGCCAGCATCGATCGCTGAAAAAGCCAGCATAACGCGCTGGCCTGGTGGTGAAAAACCGGCCATAAAAACCAGAGTAATCTGCTGTTCCCGTCAGCTTTTACTGAATATGTCAGTTGATTTACAGAAGAAAGTTCCTGTTTAATAACCTGAAAAATAAAGCCTTCTTAACAAAAAATGCCAGAAAAGAGCGCTAACTCATTATTCTCAAATCAGTTTTGCTCTTTGACTGGCAGATAAATAACCAATCACAACAGACACGACACAACAGATGGGGAAGTTCGCATGAAAATGAGTAAAGGACGCGCATTACTGGCGGGTTGCGTAGCGCTGGCGATGAGCCATGCGGTACTGGCGAAAGACATCAAAATTGCGATTGTCGGTGCGGCAACCGGCCCGGTGGCGCAGTACGGTGATATGCAGTTCACCGGTGCGGCCCAGGCGATCAAGGACATCAACGCCAAAGGCGGCGTAAACGGTGACAAGCTGGTCGGCGTAGAATATGACGACGCCTGTGACCCGAAACAGGCGGTTGCGGTGGCCAACAAAGTGGTCAATGACGGCATCAAATACGTTATCGGCCACCTGTGCTCCTCCTCCACTCAGCCAGCATCAGACATTTATAACGATGAAGGCATTCTGATGATCACCCCGGCGGCGACCGCGCCTGAACTGACCGCGCGCGGCTATGCCGACGTGATGCGTACCACCGGTCTGGATTCCGATCAGGGCCCGACCGCTGCCAACTACATCCTCGATCAGATCAAACCAAAACGTATTGCCGTGGTGCATGACAAGCAGCAGTACGGTCAGGGCCTGGCGGAATCCGTGCAGAAAACCCTGAAGGCGAAAGGCGGCAACGTGGTGCTGTTCGAAGGGATCACCGCTGGCGATAAAGACTTCTCCACGCTGATTGCGCGCCTGAAGAAAGAGAACGTCGATTTCGTTTACTACGGTGGTTACTACCCGGAACTGGGCCAGATTCTGCGTCAGGCCAAAACCGCCGGTCTGAAAGCCGGCTTTATGGGACCAGAAGGTGTCGGCAACGCTTCCCTGTCTAACATCGCGGGTGATGCGTCTGAAGGCCTGTACGTGACGCTGCCGAAGCGCTACGACCAGCTGCCAGACAACAAAGCGATTGTGGACGCGATCAAAGCCAACAGCGCATCAAACCGCAAAGATCCAACCGGCCCGTTCGTCTGGACCACCTATGCGGCTATTCAGTCACTGGTGGCGGGCATTGAGCGCAGCAAAAGCGATGAGCCTGATGCGATTGCTAAAAACCTGAAAGAGGGTGCGCCGGTGCCCACCGTGATGGGTAACCTGAGCTGGGACCAGAAGGGCGATCTGAAGGGCTTCGAATTTGGCGTCTTCAAATGGCACAAAGACGGTTCTTCTACCGCAGTTAAGTAAGCACGCTCCTGAATTGTCCCTCTCCTGATGGGCGAGGGCAGGGTGCGGCACCGCGCGCACGCGCTGAATGAGGCGCTGCGACGCGGTGCTCTCACCCTAACCCGGTGTCGAACGCACCGGGGATTTCCCGTTTACATGCAGGTCCTCACTATGTCCGAGCAGTTTCTCTATTTCATTCAGCAGATGTTCAACGGGGTCACACTCGGGAGCACCTACGCGCTGATCGCCATCGGTTACACCATGGTTTACGGCATCATCGGCATGATCAACTTCGCCCACGGCGAGGTGTACATGATCGGCAGCTATGTCTCCTTTATCGTGATTGCCGCCCTGATGATGATGGGTATCGACACCTCGTGGCTGATGATTGCCGCCGGGTTCGTGATGGCGGTGATTATCTCCAGCGCCTACGGCTGGAGCATCGAGCGCGTGGCGTATAAGCCGGTGCGCTCCTCCAAACGCCTGATCGCGCTGATCTCGGCGATTGGTATGTCGATCTTTCTGCAGAACTACGTCAGCCTGACGCAGGGCTCGCGCGATCTGGCGCTGCCCAGCCTGATCACCGGCCAGTGGACGCTGGGTGAGAGCAACGGCTTTGCCGCCACGCTCACCACCATGCAGCTGGTTATCTGGGTCGTCACCTTCCTCGCGATGCTGGCGCTGACGCTGTTCATCCGCTATTCGCGCATGGGCCGCGCCTGCCGTGCCTGCGCTGAAGATCTGAAAATGGCCAGCCTGCTGGGCATCAACACCGACCGCGTCATCTCACTGACCTTTGTGATCGGCGCAGCGATGGCGGCCGTGGCTGGCGTGCTGCTGGGGCAGTTTTACGGCTCCATTAACCCGTTCATCGGCTTTATGGCTGGCATGAAAGCCTTTACCGCGGCGGTACTGGGCGGCATTGGCAGCATTCCGGGCGCGATGATTGGCGGCCTGGTGCTGGGCATTGCGGAAGCGCTGACATCAGCCTATCTGTCGACCGAATATAAAGACGTGGTGTCGTTCGCGCTGCTGATCGTGGTGCTGCTGGTGATGCCAACCGGTATCCTTGGCCGTCCGGAGGTGGAGAAAGTATGAAACGCCTCGGTCTGGTTAACGCCGTGGTCTCCACGGTGATGCTGCTGGTACTCGCCAGCTTCTTTATGGGTATGCGCCTCGATCTCGACGGTACCAAACTGGTAGTGGCGAATGCAGGCGCCGTGCGCTGGAACTGGATCTTCCTCGGCTGCGCAGTGGTGTTTGTATTCCAGCTGCTGCGTCCGCTGTTGCAGGGCAAGCTCAAACGCAGTGGCAAAGGGCTGGTGCTACCGGGTTTTGACGGTTCGACACCAAAACAAAAGCTGCTGATGCTGCTGGTGATTGTTGCCGCCGTCGCCTGGCCCTTCTTCGTGTCGCGCGGCAGCGTGGATATTGCCACCCTGACGCTGATCTACGTGATGCTCGGTCTCGGCCTGAATGTGGTAGTGGGCCTGTCCGGCCTGCTGGTGCTGGGTTACGGCGGCTTTTACGCCATCGGTGCTTACACCTTTGCGCTGCTGAATCACTATTACGGTTTTGGCTTCTGGGAAAGTCTGCCGCTGGCCGGCATTGTTGCCGGTGCCTTTGGCCTGCTGCTGGGCTTCCCGGTGCTGCGGCTGCGCGGTGACTATCTGGCGATTGTGACGCTCGGCTTTGGTGAGATCGTGCGTATTCTGCTGCTGAACAGCACATCAATCACTGGCGGTCCCAATGGAATCGCGCAGATTCCCAAGCCGAGCCTGTTTGGTATTGAATTTGGCCGGCGCGTCAGTGAAGGCGGCTGGACCACCTTCCACGATCTGACAGGCCTGGCGTACGATCCCAATCACCGCGTGATTTTCCTTTATCTGGTGGCGCTGCTGCTGGTGGTGCTGACGCTGTTCGTCATCAATCGTCTGCTGCGCATGCCGCTGGGGCGTGCGTGGGAAGCGCTGCGTGAAGATGAGATCGCCTGCCGTTCGCTCGGTCTCAGCCCAACGCGCATCAAGCTGACGGCCTTTACCATCAGCGCGGTGTTCGCCGGTTTCGCCGGTACGCTGTTTGCCGCGCGTCAGGGCTTTGTCAGCCCGGAATCTTTTACCTTTGTCGAGTCCGCGTTTGTGCTGGCGATTGTGGTGCTGGGCGGCATGGGTTCGCAGCTGGCGGTGATCCTGGCCGCGATTCTGCTGGTGGTGTCGCGCGAGCTGATGCGTGATTTGAACGAGTACAGCATGCTGGTGCTCGGTGGGTTGATGGTGCTGATGATGATCTGGCGTCCGCAGGGGCTGCTGCCGATGAAGCGTCCGCACCTGAAGCTGAAACAGGCAAAACAAGGAGAGCAGGCATGAGTCAGCCTTTATTAGCCGTTGAAGGCCTGATGATGCGCTTCGGCGGCCTGCTGGCCGTCAACAACGTGGCGCTGGAACTGCATCCGCAGGAGATCGTCTCGCTGATTGGCCCGAACGGGGCGGGGAAAACCACGGTATTCAACTGCCTGACCGGTTTCTATAAGCCAACGGGCGGCACCATCAAACTGCGCGATCAGCCATTGCAGGGCCTGCCGGGGCAGAAGATTGCGCGCATGGGCGTGGTGCGAACTTTCCAGCACGTGCGCCTGTTCCGTGAGATGACGGTGATTGAAAACCTGCTGGTGGCGCAGCATCAGCATCTGAAAAGCGGCGTGTTCTCCGGGCTGTTTAAAACCCCGGCGTTCCGGCGCGGCGAGAGCGAAGCGCTGGACCGCGCGGCCAGCTGGCTGGAGCGCATTGGCCTGCTGGAGCTGGCTAACCGCCAGGCCGGCAATCTGGCTTACGGCCAGCAGCGCCGGCTGGAGATCGCCCGCTGCATGGTGACGCGTCCGGAAATCCTGATGCTCGACGAACCGGCGGCCGGCCTCAATCCGCGCGAAACGCACGAGCTGGATGAGCTGATCGCTGAACTGCGCGGCGAACACAAGGTGACAGTGTTGCTGATTGAACACGATATGAAACTGGTGATGGGCATTTCTGACCGCATTTATGTGGTGAATCAGGGAACGCCGCTGGCCAACGGTACGCCGGAAGAAGTGCGTAACAACCCGGATGTGATCCGTGCTTATTTAGGTGAGGCGTAACATGGCGAACCCGATTTTAACTTTACAGGGCGTCAGTGCGCACTATGGCCCGATCCAGGCACTGCATAACATTAATCTGCACATCAGCCAGGGCGAAATCGTGACGCTGATTGGCGCTAACGGCGCGGGTAAAACCACGCTGCTCGGGACGCTGTGTGGCGAACCGCGCGCCACCAGCGGCACCATCACCTTTGATGGCAAAACCATTACCGACTGGCAGACGGCAAAAATCATGCGTGAAGCGATTGCCATCGTACCGGAAGGCCGGCGCGTATTTTCGCGCATGACGGTGGAAGAGAACCTGGCGATGGGCGGCTTTTTCGCGACGCGTCAGCAGTATCAGGAGCGCATTGAGCGCGTTTATCAGCTGTTCCCCCGGCTGGCGGAGCGCAAAGTGCAGCGCGCCGGCACCATGTCCGGCGGTGAGCAGCAGATGCTGGCGATTGGCCGCGCGCTCATGAGCCAGCCGCGCCTGTTGCTGCTGGACGAGCCGTCGCTGGGTCTGGCGCCGATCATTATCCAGCAGATTTTCGACACCATCGAACAGCTACGTAAAGAGGGCATGACCATCTTCCTCGTCGAGCAGAACGCCAACCAGGCACTGAAGCTGGCCGATCGTGGTTACGTGCTGGAGAACGGTCACGTGGTGCTGGAGGATAGCGGTGAAGCGTTGTTATCCAATGAAGCGGTGCGAAGCGCGTATTTAGGCGCCTGACCTGGCTTTGGTCATGACGTTGGTGCGGTGATTTGCCCTCACCCTAACCCTCTCCCGCACGCGGGAGAGGGAACCGTACGGCAGCGTTTTTCAGGCCAGGTTGCTATCCTGGCATCCTCCCGGACTTCTCTCGCCCTGCAGAAGAAGGCATCAGCGCACCGCCTTTTATCCCCCTCTCTCCGTGGGAGAGGGCCGGGGTGAGGGCATCAGCACGCACGGCCTTTCATCTCCCTCTCCCCGTGGGAGAGGGCCGGGGTGAGGGCATCAGCGCGCACTAACCCCGTCATATTCCCGTCATAATCCTGTTATTTTTCCGTCATTTCCTCGTGTCATGTTACTTCGCGAACAAAAAATGCGTGATATCGCGCGCGCCACAAGCACAGGAAACCCTTATGTCCGCTTTTACGCTTCGTCCCCGCCTGATGAGTCTGCTGCTCGGTCTGGCGATCAGCGGTAATGCGCTGGCTGCTACCGAAATCCCTTTCTGGCACTCAATGGAAGGCGAGTTAGGCAAAGAAGTCGATTCTCTGGCACAGCGTTTTAACCAGGCTCACCCGGATTACAAAATCGTTCCGACCTACAAAGGCAACTACGAGCAGAGCCTGGCTGCGGGTATCGCTGCGGTGCGCAGCGGTAAGGCACCGGCCATTCTGCAGGTTTACGAAGTGGGCACCGCCACCATGATGGCCTCTAAAGCCATCGTGCCGGTGCATGAAGTGTTTAAAGACGCCGGCGTGCCGATGGACCCGAAACAGTTTGTTCCTGCGGTTGCCGGTTACTACAGCGACAGCAACGGCCAGCTGATCTCACAGCCGTTTAACAGCTCCACGCCGGTGCTGTACTACAACAAAGACGCGTTCAAAAAAGCCGGTCTTAACCCGGATCAGCCACCGAAAACCTGGCAGGCGCTGGCGCAGGATGCCGCCGCGCTGCGTAAAGCCGGCATGAGCTGCGGCTATGCCAGCGGCTGGCAGGGCTGGATTCAGATCGAAAACTTCAGCGCCTGGCATGGCCTGCCGGTTGCCACCAAAAACAACGGCTTTGACGGTACCGACGCGGTGCTGGAGTTCAACAAACCCGTGCAGGTGCGCCACATCCAGCTGCTGGAAGAGATGAATAAGAAAGGTGATTTCACTTACTTTGGCCGTAAAGATGAGTCGACGTCCAAGTTCTATAACGGCGACTGCGGTATCACCACCGCCTCATCCGGTTCGCTGGCCGACATTAAGCATTACGCCAAATTCAACTTTGGCGTGGGCATGATGCCGTACGATGACACTGTGCCGAACGCACCGCAGAACGCCATTATCGGTGGCGCCAGCCTGTGGGTGATGAAAGGCAAAGATGCAGCGACTTATAAAGGTGCGGCGGAGTTCATGAAGTTCCTCGCCCAGCCGGATATCGCGGCAGAATGGCACCAGAAAACCGGTTATCTGCCGATCACCACCGCGGCTTATGAGCTGACCAAACAGCAGGGCTTCTATGACAAAAACCCGGGCGCGGACATCGCCACGCGGCAGATGCTGAATAAAGATCCGCTGCCGTTCACCAAAGGGATGCGTCTGGGCAACATGCCGCAGATTCGTACCATCGTCGACGAAGAGCTGGAAGGCGTGTGGACCGGCAAACAGTCGCCACAGGCAGCGCTGGACAACGCGGTGAAACGCGGCAACGAACTGCTGCGTCGCTTTGAACAGCAAGTGAAGTAACTCCGTAATGGCGGGATGGACGGGTAAGTCCGTCCCGCTGTCTCATTCTGACGAGCCTGCTATGTCCTCATCATCACGTCCGGTTTTCCGCGCCCGTTTGTTGCCGTATCTGCTGGTGGCACCGCAACTGGCGATCACCGCGATCTTTTTTCTCTGGCCCGCCGGAGAGGCGCTGTGGTACTCGCTGCAAAGCATCGATCCGTTTGGCATCTCCAGCACCTTTGTTGGCCTTGATAACTTCCGCCGCCTGTTCAGTGACGACTACTACCTTGATTCGTTCTGGACCACCCTCGTGTTTAGCGCGCTGGTGACGGTATGCGGCATGACATTCTCGCTGCTGCTGGCGGCACTGGTGGATTACGTTATCCGGCTGAAAAAGCTCTATCAGACGCTGCTGCTGCTGCCCTATGCGGTGGCGCCGGTAGTTGCGGCGGTGCTATGGATGTTCCTGTTCAATCCGGGGCTGGGGCTGTTCAGCCATCTGCTGAACCAGCTTGGCTACAACTGGAACTATGCGCAGAACAGCGGTCAGGCGATGTTCCTGATTGTACTTGCGTCGATCTGGCAGCAAATGAGCTACAACTTCCTGTTTTTCTTTGCCGCGCTGCAGTCCATTCCTAAATCGCTGGTGGAAGCCGCGGCGATTGACGGTGCCGGACCGGTGCGCCGTTTCTTTAATCTGTCGCTGCCGCTGATTACGCCGGTCAGCTTTTTCCTGCTGGTGGTGAATCTGGTTTACGCCTTTTTCGACACCTTCCCGGTGATCGATGCCGCCACCGGCGGCGGGCCGGTACAGGCCACCACCACGCTGATCTACAAAATCTACCGCGAAGGCTTCACCGGACTCGATCTCTCGTCGTCCGCCGCGCAGTCGGTGGTGCTGATGTTGCTGGTTATCGGCCTGACCATTCTGCAATTCCGCTTTGTCGAGCGTAAGGTGCAATACCAATGATTGAAAACCGACGCGGGCTGGATATCTTCGCCCACACGCTGCTGGCGCTGGGGGTGCTGACCATTCTGTTCCCGCTGTACGTGGCGTTTGTCGCCGCGACGCTGGATAACAACGCGGTGTATCAGGTGCCGATGACGCTGGTGCCGGGCCCGCATCTCATCGACAACATCACCCACATCTGGCGCGATGGCGTCAACGGCAGCGCGGCGTTTGGCCTGATGATGCTGAACAGCCTGATCATGGCGCTGGGCATCACCGTGGGCAAAATCACGGTGTCGATGCTCTCGGCGTTTGCGCTGGTGTGGTTTCGCTTTCCGCTGCGCACGCTGTTTTTCTGGCTGATCTTTATCACCCTGATGCTGCCGGTAGAAGTGCGTATTTTCCCGACGGTGGAGGTGATCTCCACGCTGCACATGCTGGACAGTTACAGCGGTCTGACATTGCCGCTGATGGCCTCCGCGACCGCCACGTTCCTGTTCCGCCAGTTTTTTATGTCGCTGCCGGATGAGCTGATTGAAGCGGCGCGCATTGACGGCGCCAGTCCGATGCGTTTTTTCTGGGATATCGTGCTGCCGCTGTCAAAAACCAATCTCGCCGCGCTGTTTGTCATCACCTTTATTTACGGCTGGAACCAGTATCTGTGGCCGCTGCTGATCATCAACGATGCCGGCCTGAGCACTGCCGTGGCGGGGGTGAAAAGTATGATCAACACCAGCGGCGGTCCGACGCAGTGGAACGAAGTGATGGCGGCGATGTTATTAACCCTGATCCCACCGGTGGTGGTGGTGCTTGTGATGCAGCGCGCTTTTGTGCGTGGCCTGGTGGAGAGTGAGAAATAGATGGCAGCGGTAACCCTTCAGACCGTGACGAAATCGTATGACGGCAAAAACCAAATCATTCAGCCGCTGAACATCACCATCAATGACGGTGAATTTATGGTGATGGTCGGCCCATCCGGCTGTGGAAAATCGACGCTGCTGCGCATGGTGGCCGGGCTGGAGCGCGTCACGTCGGGCGATATCTACATCGATGATCGGCGCGTCACCGACATGGAGCCGAAAGATCGCGGCATCGCCATGGTATTCCAGAATTACGCGCTCTACCCGCACATGACGGTGGGAGAAAACATGGCTTACGGCCTGAAGATCCGCGGCATGGGCAAGGAACAGATTACCCAGCGGGTGATGGATGCGGCGCGCAGTCTGGAGCTTGATCACCTGTTGCAGCGCCGTCCGCGCGAGCTCTCCGGCGGCCAGCGTCAGCGCGTGGCCATGGGCCGCGCCATCGTGCGGGAACCGGCGGTGTTTCTGTTTGATGAGCCGCTGTCGAACCTGGATGCGCGCCTGCGCGTGCAGATGCGTCTGGAGCTGCAGCAACTGCACCGCCGGCTGAAAACCACCAGCCTGTACGTCACGCACGATCAGGTTGAAGCCATGACGCTGGCGCAGCGCGTGATGGTGATGAATAAAGGCGTGGTGGAGCAGGTGGGCACGCCGGTGGAGGTGTATGAGCGTCCGGCCAGTCAGTTTGTTGCGTCGTTCATCGGCGCGCCGGCGATGAACCTGCTACCCGGTCAGATCAATAGCGATGGCTCGCGCTTTACGCTCGATGCGCTCAACAGCCTGCCGCTCGGCGCCGGCAAAGCACGATGGGCCAACCGTCCGCTGACGCTCGGCATTCGTCCCGAGCATATTCAGCTCAGCAGTCGTGAGGCCGGCGGTGTGCCGCTGGTGGTGGATACGCTGGAGATCCTCGGCGCGGACAATCTTGCGCATGGCCACATTGGCAACACGCGGCTGGTGGTGCGTTTGCCGCATAGCGAGCGGCCGCAGGCTGGCAGCAGCCTGTGGCTACAACTGCCGCCAGATGCGTTACACTTCTTCGATTCTACCCATGGAAAGCGTCTGGAATGAGTGTAAAAAACTGGCCCTATCCGCACATTGTTGCGCATCGCGGCGGCGGCAAGCTGGCCCCGGAAAACACCCTGGCGGCGATTGATGTCGGCGCGCACTACGGTCATACCATGATCGAATTCGACGCCAAACTGTCACAGGATAAGCAGATTTTCCTGCTGCACGATGACACGCTGGACCGCACCAGCAACGGTTGGGGCGTGGCGGGCGATCTGCCGTGGCAGCAGCTGGCGCAGCTGGATGCCGGCAGCTGGTTTAGCCGTGAATTTGACGGTGAACCGCTGGCATTGCTGAGCGAGGTGGCCGCGCGCTGCCGCCAGCATCAGATGATGGCCAACATTGAGATCAAACCCAGCAGCGGTACAGAGGTGGAAACCGGACGTGATGTGGCGCTGGCCGCACGAACGCTGTGGCAGGGACAAACGGCACCGCTGCTGTCCTCGTTCTCGTACGCGGCGCTGGAAGCGGCGATGCAGGCCGCGCCGGAGCTGCCGCGCGGCCTGCTGCTGGATGAGTGGCACGACGACTGGCAGACGCTTACCGCCGCGCTCGACTGCGTCTCCATCCATTTAAATCATCGCTTACTGGACGCCGGACGCACCGCCGCGCTTAAAGCCGCCGGTCTGCGTATTCTGGTGTATACCGTGAATCAGCCCGCGCGGGCGCGCGAGCTGCTGAGCTGGGGCGTGGATGCCATCTGTACCGATCGCATTGATGCTATCGGCCCGGACTTCCGTTAATTGCCGTACTGCGTTTGTGTATTGCTGTTCTGCTGGCCCGGCTGCGACTGAATCACGCGCTGCCGGGCGCTATCGCGCCGCTCCTGCAGCTTACGCTGCATCTCCTGATTTTGCTGCTGCTGATCCTGACGCAACTGCTGCTGCTGTTGCTGCTGCTGGACCTGCATGCGCGTCTGCATCCGCTGCTGGCTTGGGTTATAGCCGGGTTGATTCGGTTGGTTAGTGTTGTTCAGCATGTTCGCCATGCCGCTCAGCGGCATCAGTGCCGCGATAACAATCAGCCATTTTTTCATGGTGTTCCTCCATCAGTGCGGCCTGCTGTGTGAGGTTGCTCGCCACCCGGCAGCAACCGCCGCAACCATAAGTTTATGCGATATCACAAACCCCAAAACCAGGAGTGCACCTAATTTGGCTTAACTGCTATCTTTTTTACAGTATTTGCAAACACTTGCAGCAATCAATAACAAATGTAAACAACTGAAAGGATGGTGGCGGGATGAGGATACATAACGGTGTGCGCCAGTTCGGCTGGGCGCTGTTAATGAGTTTTACCGTGGTGCAGGGGGCGCAGGCGGCGCCAGCCAGCGCACCGCCGGTGTCATATGGCGTCGACAGCGACACCTTTCACCCGGTGAAAGCGCAGCACGGGATGGTTGCATCAGTGGACGCCATGGCAACCCGGGTGGGCGTCGATATCCTCAAACAGGGGGGTAACGCGGTAGATGCAGCGATTGCGGTGGGCTTTGCGCTGGCGGTCACCCACCCGCAGGCGGGCAACCTGGGCGGTGGCGGCTTTATGCTGCTGCGCACCGCTGCCGGCCGCACCACCGCCATCGATTTCCGCGAGATGGCGCCGGCGCGTGCCTCGCGCGATATGTTCCTTGATAAGCAGGGCAACGCGGATAGTAAGTTATCACTCACTTCTCATCTGGCTTCCGGCACGCCGGGCACCGTAGCCGGTTTTGCCCTGGCGGCGCAAAAGTACGGCACGCTGCCGCTCAGCACGCTGCTGGCGCCGGCGATCAAGCTGGCGCGCGACGGCATCATTGTTAACGATGCGCTGGCTGACGATCTCGCTACCTATGGTAAAGAGAACCTGATCAACCACGACAACAGTCGCGCCATTTTCTACAAAGCCGACGGTCAGCCTTACCAGAAGGGCGATCGCCTGGTGCAGAAAAACCTCGCGCACAGCCTGCAGCTGATTGCCCAGCAGGGGCCGGATGCGTTCTACAAAGGCAAAATTGCCGATGAGATCGCTGCCGAAATGGCGCAGCACGGCGGACTGATTGGCAAGGCGGATCTGGCGGCCTACCGCGCAGTGGAACGCAAGCCGGTAAGCGGCAGCTACCGTGGCTACGAGGTGTTCTCCATGCCGCCACCGTCGTCCGGCGGCATTCATATTGTGCAGATCCTCAATATCCTGGAAAACTTCGACCTGGCGAAATGGGGCTTCGGCAGCGCGGACGCGATGCAGGTTATGGCCGAAGCGGAAAAATATGCCTACGCCGACCGCTCCGAGTATCTCGGCGATCCCGACTTCGTTAAGGTGCCGCAGCAGGCGCTGACCAGCAAAGCCTACGCCAAAACGCTGGCCCAGCAGATTGACGTCAACAAGGCGCGCCCCTCAGCCGACATCAAGCCCGGCAAGCTGGCACCGTACGAGAGCAATCAAACCACTCACTTCTCGGTGGTGGATAAAGACGGCAACGCGGTGGCGGTGACCTATACGCTGAATACCTACTTTGGCAGCGGCGTGGTGGCCGGAAACAGCGGCATTCTGATGAACAATGAAATGGATGACTTCTCCGCCAAGCCGGGCACGCCAAACGTGTATGGTCTGGTGGGCGGTGAGGCGAACGCGATTCAGCCGGCCAAACGTCCGCTGTCATCAATGTCGCCGACCATTGTAGCGAAAGACGGTAAAACCTGGCTGGTGACCGGCAGCCCGGGCGGCAGTCGGATTATCACCACGGTGCTGCAAATGGTGGTGAACAGTATCGATTTCGGCATGAACGTGGCGGAAGCCACCAATGCGCCGCGCTTCCACCATCAGTGGCTGCCGGATCAGCTGCGCGTCGAGAAGGGCTTCAGCCCGGATACGCTGCGTCTGCTGGAAGCAAAAGGTCAGCATGTCAAAGTGCTGCCGGCGATGGGCAGCACGCAGAGCATCATGATTGGCCCGGACGGCATGCGTTACGGCGCATCCGACCCGCGCTCGGTGGATGATTTGAGTGCCGGGTATTAACGTCGCGCAATAAATTGCGCCGCTACCTCACCGTGCACCGGCCGGTAGCGGCGCGATTCATCGCGCATTCCCTTTCAGACGCGCCATGTAGTGCGTATCGATCATCTGGCCGTCGCGGACCGCGAAACCTCTGGCGGTACCTTCAATCTCAAAACCAAACTGCTGATACAAACCCATGGCCTGGTGGTTATCCGCAAACACCGTCAGTTCAATCCGCGTGACCTGCAGCCAGTTGTCACACAGATCCACCATCGCCGCCATCAGCGCTTTACCCACGCCGCGCCGATGGAATGTCGGATCAACGCCCATGCCGATAGTGGCGCAGTGACGGCGGCGTGCCACCGCCATAACTTCCAGCGTCAGCTGACCGACAACCTGCCCGTCAATACAGGCCACCAGCATGGTGACATGGGGACGGGGATTCGCGAGCCGCTCCTGCCAGAGTGACGGTGACTGATACGGCAGATGCAGCGTGCCCGCCTGGGTTTCCGGCTGGCTATAGATACGCGTCAGAACGGCGGCATCTTCGGGCGTTGCGTGACGAACAGTAACCTGACTCATAAAGCAGCTCCTTGCACTCAGTGAATGAAATCCCCTTTAACATCAGGGAATTCGCACGCAACGTCAACGGTAAAAAAATCGGGAAAGGGCTTTACAGACGCGAATGATAATGATTATTATTGTCAACGCGAATCCGGCAGCGTCTCCTGACAAACCGGGTAAGCACGACATTGCTCACATTGCTTCCAGTGTTTCTTAGCCAGCTCGGGTGCTGGCTTTTTTTTTGCCTGCGCGTTAACCGATCGCCGTCCGTGGCAATCCACTGCACGGGGAGATTACAGCGTGTACCAGGTGGCCGCGCCGGGACCGACCGGCAGGTTAAACACGAACACCCACAGCACAAACAGCAGCGTCCAGCCAATCATAAACACCACCGAATAAGGCAGCATCATCGCCACCAGCGTACCGATGCCCATATCACGACGGTAGCGCGCCGCCACTGCCATGATCAGCCCGAAGTAGCTCATCATCGGCGTAATCACGTTTGTCACTGAGTCACCAATGCGGTACGCCGCCTGGATCACCTCAGGCGCAAACCCGACCAGCATCAGCATCGGCACGAAAATCGGTGCGGTCACTGCCCACTGGGCCGACGCGGAGCCAATCATCAGATTGATGAAGCCGCAGATCAGGATGAAGCAGACGAACAGCAGCGGGGCGCTCATATCCAGTGAAGCCAGCAGGCTGGCACCTTTCACTGCCACCACCGTGCCGAAGTTGCTCCAGTTGAAAAAGGCGACAAACTGCGCGGCAAAAAACACCAGCACGATGTACATTCCCATGCTGCTCATGCTGGTGGACATGGCGTGAATGACATCGCGATCGCTGCGCATGGTGCCCATCAGGCGGCCATAAACAAAACCGGGGATGGCGAAGAACACAAAGATAAATACCACGATGCCTTTCAGGAACGGTGAACCCGCCAGCGTGCCGGTTTTGGGATTCAGTAATACGCCGTGGCCGGGAATGACCGTCAGCGCCAGCAGCAGTGACACCACCAGCACCGCCCAGCCCGCACCTTTGAGTGCCCGACGCTCGCCAGGCGACAGCTCGCCCATGTCGCCGCGCACCGCATCACCTTCGCTATCCTGATAGCTGCCCAGCTTGGGTTCGACGATGCTGTTGGTGATCCAGGTGCCCAGCCCGGCAATCACAAAGGTGCTGATAAACATGAAGTACCAGTTCACCTCCGGGCCAACACTGTAAGCAGGATCGATGATCTGCGCTGCACTCTGGGTAATGCCGGAGAGCAGTGGATCAATAGTGCCAAGCAGCAGATTGGCGCTGTAACCGCCCGAGACGCCGGCAAACGCGGCCGCCAGTCCAGCCAGCGGATGGCGACCGAGCGAGTGGAAGATCATCGCAGCCAGCGGAATCAGCACCACATATCCCAGCTCCGAAGCGGTATTCGAGACGATACCGGCAAACACCACGGTAAAGGTGATCAGCTTCTTCGGGGCGTTAAACACCAGTGCGCGCATCGCGGCGGACAGCAGGCCAGACTGTTCGGCGATGCCGACACCCAGCAGCGCCACCAGCACGGTTCCCAGCGGGGCAAAGCCAGTGAAATTCGTCACCAGATGACTGACGATGCGCTGTAAGCCTTCTGCGCTCAGCAAACTGACCACGTGAATCACCCCGTCCGGCGCGCGCCCGGCGGCACCGATCGGGCGCGGATCGATCACGCTCACGCCTAATGCCGCAGCAATAGCCGACGCGACGAGGATAAACAGGGAAAACAGTGCAAACAGCGTAATCGGGTGCGGCAACAGGTTGCCCAGCCATTCAACGGTATTGAGGAAGCGTTCGACAGGACGCTTCGCAGGTGAAGTGGTTTTTTCCATGAGGTCATTCTCCTTATATACAGCGGGCGAGCCGCTTTTTGCCCGGTTTGCCATAGTAAGAAGAGGGAAAAAACGATCAAGAGTGAGTTTCTGTTTAAACCAGGGATAATGCGAGGTGTATTTATTTATCTTACTGATAATATTTATTTAATTTTATTTATCTTTCTAATGTAAGGTTAGTTAAATAATCTGTTTTTTTTATTTTTATGTGAGGTTAATCCGCTTTAGGATTTAAATAATCACGAAGGATTGCTTTAATGTTTCTTTTCCAGCAGACCAGTCTTGTTTTTATCTGCTGGTATTTTTCAGTTGTGTCTGTGAGAGGTTGCGCCGCAACGGCATAACATGACAAAAAAATGATAAACTCAGCTTATCTCTGACCTCAGGCGCACACGATGAAGAAGAAAAGACCGGTATTACAGGATGTTGCCGATCGCGTCGGCATCACAAAAATGACCGTCAGCCGCTATTTGCGGAACCCCGATCAGGTCTCTGCGGCGCTGCGCGACAAAATCGCCGTGGCGCTGGATGAACTCGGCTATATCCCCAACCGTGCGCCCGACATGCTCTCTAACGCCACCAGCCGCGCGATTGGCGTGTTGCTGCCCTCGCTCACCAACCAGGTATTTGCCGACGTGCTGCGCGGCATTGAAACCGTGACCGATGAAGCGGGCTATCAGACGCTGGTGGCGCACTTCGGCTATAACTCGCACAAAGAGGAGCTGCAGCTGCGTTCGCTGCTGGGCTGGAACATTGATGGCGTGATCCTCACCGAACGTTCCCATACGCCGGGCACGCTGCGCATGCTGGAAGTGGCGGGCATTCCGGTGATCGAAATGATGGATTGCGTCACGCCGTGTCTTGATATGGCCGTGGGCTTCGACAACGTCGAGGCGGCGCGGCAGATGACGCATGCTATCCTCAGGAAAGGCCATCGTCACACCGTCTATCTGGGCGCGCGCCTCGATGAGCGTACGCTGCAAAAGCAGCAGGGCTACGAACAGGCGATGCGCGAAGCCGGGCTGACGCCACACAGCGTCATGATGGAAGATGCCTCCTCCTTCAGCGCCGGTGCCCAGTTGCTGCGCGAGGCGCAGAAGCGCTATCCGCACACTGACAGCCTGTTCTGTACCAATGATGACCTGGCGGTAGGCGCGATGTTTGAGTGCCAGCGCCAGGGGTTGCGCGTGCCGGAGCAGATGGCGATCGCCGGCTTTCACGGCCACGACATCACGCAGGTGGTCAATCCGCGGCTGGCTACGGTGCTGACGCCACGCGAACGCATGGGGCGTGAATCAGCCGCTATGCTGCTGGCGCGGATTGGCGGCGATCGCAGCGTGACCGCGCCGCTGGATGTCGGTTTTGAGATTGCCGAAGGTGGCAGCATCTGATTTTGGCGATTTTTTGAGTCAGTTCACACTTTCGTGCTTTTCCGCCTGACAAGGGTTGCCAGCGTCTGAGCGCGCTCGGACAATGGCAATCAAAATTGTTATCGGTAACATTGGCAGCTTAACCTGCCGGAGCGCAAAACCATGACCACGCCATCTCCATCGCACCACGTCTTTATCCTGATGGGTGTTTCCGGCAGCGGAAAGTCTGCCGTCGCCAATCAGGTGTCTCATCAGCTCAGCACCGCGTTTCTGGATGGTGATTTCCTGCATCCGCGCAGCAACATCACCAAAATGGCGGAAGGCCATCCGCTGAACGACGACGATCGCCAGCCGTGGCTGCAGGCGCTGAATGATGCGGCGTTCGCGATGCAGCGCACCCAGGCGATCTCGATCATCGTCTGTTCAGCGCTGAAAAAGTCCTATCGCGACATCCTGCGTCAGGGCAACCACAACCTTAAATTCATCTATCTGAAGGGCGATTTTGCCACCATTGAGTCTCGTCTCAAGGCGCGCAAAGGCCACTTCTTCAAACCGCAGATGCTGGTGACACAGTTTGAAACCCTGCAGGAACCGGGTGCCGACGAGCCGGATGTGCTGGTTGTCGATATCAATCACTCACTGGATGAGGTAGTTGCGGCCACGGTTGCGACCATCGAGGGCGCAATCAACAAGGGCTAGTCATGAGTACCGCAACGCTGGTGTTAACCGCAGCAGGCTCTGTCCTGCTGCTGCTGTTTTTGGTGATGAAAGCGCGGATGCACGCCTTTGTCGCTCTGATGTTAGTGTCGATGGGTGCCGGTCTGTTCTCCGGTATGCCGCTGGATAAAATTGCCGAGACCATGCAAAAAGGCATGGGTGGCACGCTCGGCTTTCTCGCCATTGTGGTGGCGCTGGGCGCCATGTTCGGCAAAATTCTGCATGAAACCGGTGCGGTCGATCAGATCGCCATTCGCATGCTGAAAACCTTTGGCGAACGGCGCGCGCACTATGCGATGGGCATTGCCGGGCTGATCTGTGCGCTGCCGCTGTTCTTTGAAGTGGCCGTGGTGTTGTTGATCAGCATCGCCTTCGCGGTGGCACGCCGCACCCACGATAATCTGGTCAAACTGGTGATCCCGCTGTTTGCCGGTGTCGCCGCCGCGGCGGCCTTTTTGCTGCCCGGA
Organism: Pantoea sp. ICBG 828; assembly: GCF_002928355.1. Classification (NCBI taxonomy): domain Bacteria; kingdom Pseudomonadati; phylum Pseudomonadota; class Gammaproteobacteria; order Enterobacterales; family Erwiniaceae; genus Pantoea; species Pantoea sp. ICBG 828. The sequence goes on from NZ_POWN01000003.1 coordinate 62,432, forward strand.
CCGGCACCGATGCTGCTGGCGGCGCAGATGCACGCTGACTTTGGCTGGATGATCCTGCTGGGGCTGTGCGCCGCGATCCCCGGCATGCTGATTGCCGGTCCGCTGTTCGGCAACCTGATTGCGCGCCATGTGACGTTCAGCGCGCCGCCGGAAGATCATCAGCCGGACGTCAGCGAGGGCCAGCTGCCGTCGTTTGGCTTTAGCCTGTCGCTGATTCTGTTCCCGCTGCTGCTGGTCGGGCTGAAAACCATCGGCGCGCGCTTTACCACACCGGATTCACGTCTGTATGCGTGGCTGGAGTTTATCGGCCATCCGTTTACCGCCATCCTGCTGGCGCTGCTGGTAGCGATTTACGGCCTGGCTTACCGTCAGGGCATGGATAAAGAGAAGGTGATGCAGGTATGTGGCAGCGCGCTGCAACCGGCGGGGATTATTCTGCTGGTGATTGGCGCGGGCGGCGTGTTCAAACAGGTGCTGGTGGATTCCGGCGTTGGCCCGGTGCTGGGCCACGCGCTGACCGGTGCCGGCATGCCGATTGCGCTGGCCTGTTTTATTCTCTCCGGCGCGATTCGGGTGATTCAGGGCTCGGCCACGGTGGCCTGTTTAACCACCGTCGGGCTGGTGATGCCGGTGATTGAACCGTTGCATTACAGCGGTGCGCAGCTGGCGGCACTGTCGATCTGCATCGGCGGCGGCTCGATTATTATCAGCCACGTCAACGATGCCGGTTTCTGGCTGTTCGGCCGCTTCACCGGTGCCACCGAAGGCGAGACGCTGAAGACCTGGACGCTGATGGAGACGATTCTCGGCACCACCGGCGCTATCGTCGGGATGATCGCGTTTAGTTTGTTGTCGTAATGGCAATGCGCAATAAATTGCGCCGTTACAGATTAATGCACAGCCTGTAGCGGCGCGATTTATCGCGCGTTGTAAAAATGATTAATCCACCTCGCGCTCATCGTCCGGCTGGTCCAGCACGGTGTACGCTACCGCGCAGAAGAGCGAATTCAGGCGCTTCATATCTCCCAGCAAACCTAAATGCAGCGAACTGGTTTCGATGCTTTGCACATTCTGTCGGTGCAGGCGCTCGACGTGGGCGTGGGAATAACGGCGAATCAGGATGCGGAAACGGTGCTTGGCACGGCGCAGGCGCTTGGCGCTGGTGACGTCGTGCGACAGAAACACCGACAGGCTCAGGCGCAGGTTGCTTAACACCTGCTCCTGCAGCGAAGTCAGCTCTTCCAGCCCTTCCGGCGAAAACGCCCGGCGCGCCTGCAGCGATTTGTCCGCTACGTCGGCGCTCATGCGTTCGATAATGTCGCCTGCCTGCTCCAGATTCAGCGCCATCTCAATTACCTCGGCCCAGCGGCGTGAATCCTCTTCCGCCAGATCCTCCTTCGGCATGCGCGCCAGATAGAGCTTAATGGCGGTGTACAGCACATCCACATCATCATCCAGCCGCCGCACTGCGCGCTCCTCGCGCAGTTCGCCCATCACCACCTTGTTGAAGCTCTCCAGCATCTGCTCCACCACATCGCCAATGCGCAGCGTTTCCCGCGCCGCGTTGGCCAGCGCTAGCGCCGGGGTATCCAGCGCGCTGCTGTCGAGGTGCTTAGGCTTGAGATGGGTCTGGTTTTCCGCATCGTCGGCGATCATGCGGCGGCACAGGCGCGCCATCGGTTCGGCAAACGGCACCATCACCAGACAGCGCACCAGGTTGTAGAACACGTGGAAGAAGATCACCATCTCTTCATCGTTAACCGGCAGCTTATCCAGCAGGTCGGCGATGTAATCGACAAACGGCAAAATAACGATGCTGCCAATCAGCTTGAACAACAGGCTGCCGAGCGCCACCCGCTTGCCGGCAGCATTCGATCCGCTGGCGTTGATCATTGCCAGCAAGCCGCTGCCGAGGTTAGCGCCAATCACCAGACACAGCGCCACTTTGAACGAGATAACGCCGGTGGCGGTCAGCGTGGCGGTAATCAGCACTGCGGCCAGGCTGGAGTAGCTGATGATGGCGAAAACCGCGCCAATCAGCGCATCCAGCATGATATCGCCGGTCAGCGTGGAGAACAGCACCTGCACGCCAGCGGCCTGCGTAATGGGTTTGGCGGCGGCGACAATCAGCTGCAGCGCCAGCAGAATCAGCCCGAGGCCGATGGCCGCACGTCCGATCTGACCGGCGCGCGTCTGTTTGCGGCTGAGGAAAAATACCACGCCAAAAAAGATAAACAGCGGCGACAGCCAGGAGAGATCGAAGGTCAGGATGCGCGCCATGATGGCGGTACCGACGTCAGCTCCCAGCACCACCACCAGCGCGGGCGTCAGGCTGACCAGATTCTGCGCCACAAACGAGGTGACTAATAACGTGGTGGCGTTACTGCTCTGCACCAGCGCGGTAACGCCAATCCCGGCAAGAAACGCCATCGGTTTTTTTTCCACGCTGCGGCTTAACACGCGACGCAGATCGGCACCGTACACGCGCATCACGCCGGTGCGGACAATGTGGGTGCCCCATACCAGCAGGGCGACGGCGGAGAGAAGGTTAAGCAGGGTTAGCACGAATAAAGGCTCCTATGCGCCAGGCAGAAAACAGGCGGCTGCCTGCCTGGCGATAAGCACAGCCGATAAATACCTGCGTCGCGCTGCGTTGCCAATTTTTCGTTTAATTTAAGCGACCTGGCGCAACGTCGACATCTCTAACTGTAGTCCAATCTGCATGCCGGCGGGGTGTAAATCTGCCACGCTGCGGTTGAGCACATCCACCGACAACTCGACCTGATTCGCCAGCACGCGATAGCGGATCACGTTCCCGAGCAGGCTATGGCTGAGAATGGTGGCCGCGATGCCTGCCTGCGGTGCGCACAGCTGGATGGATTCCGGACGAATCGCCACCTGGCTGCTGAACGGCTGACCGGTCAGCTGCGTTGCCTGTTCGGCACTCAGCAGGTTGTAGTTGCCAATAAAGCCCGCGGCGAACAGATCCACCGGCTGGGTATAGAGCGTTTCCGCGTTGCCGTTTTGCACAATGCGACCGCGGTTCATCAGCACAATACGGTCCGACAGCGTCAGCGCCTCTTCCTGATCGTGGGTGACAAAAATGGTGGTTAGCTTCAGCTCCTGCTGAATGTGGCGAATCTGCTCGCGCAGATGGCGGCGAATGCGGGCGTCCAGCGCCGACAGCGGTTCATCCAGCAGCAGCAGACGCGGCCGCGTCACCAGCGAACGCGCCAGCGCCACGCGCTGACACTGGCCGCCCGACAGCTGGTGCGGATAGCGGCGCGCGAAGTCGGTCAGCTCCACCAGCGCCAGCGCTTCCATCACGCGTTGCTGAATCTCGCCAGCGGCCAGTTTCTGCATCTTCAGGCCAAAGGCGACGTTCTTCTCTACCGTCATATTGGGAAACAACGCATAGCTCTGGAACACCATGCCAATGGTACGTTTCTGCGGCGGCAGCGGCACCAGATCCTGGCCCTGCAGCAGAATGGTGCCGCTGTCGACATCGGTCAGGCCGGCGATGCAGCGCAGCAGCGTCGACTTGCCGCAGCCGCTCGGGCCGAGCAGGGTGACAAACTCACCTTCGTCGGCGCTGAAATCAATGTTTTCAAAAATGGTGGTGGGGCCGTAGCTTTTATTCAGTTGGGTAACGTTCAGGTAACTCATGGTCAGCCTCGTTCAGGATTGAGGGCATTGGCCAGCCAGGTGACCAGCAGGACAACCGCAAAATAAGAGATCACCAGCGCGCTGGTGAAATGCCCGCTGCCGTTGCGCATGTTGTAGAGATAAACCTGCAGCGTTTCATAGCGGGTGCCGACCAGCAGGTTAGCAAAGACAAACTCACCAATCAGAAAGGAGAAGGAGAGCAGCACGGCAATGAACACCCCTTTGCGCAGATTTGGCAGCACCACAAACAGGGCTGCCTGCCAGGTGCTGGCGCCCAGCAGATGAGCCGCGTCAATCAGCTCTTTCAGGTTGATGGCCTGCATATTGTTGGCAATGGCGCGGTAGATAAACGGCAACGCAATGGTGAAGTAACAGCCGATGAGAATCCATGGCGTGCCGGTCAGCATCAGCGGGCCCGAGGAGTAGAGCTGCAGCAGCCCGACCGACGAGACCACCGGCGGCACGGCAAACGGCATCAGAATCAGCACGTTCATCACCGCGTCCAGTTTTGGATAGTAGTAAGCGATTACAAACATCGCAGGCAGCACCAGCAGCAGGGAGAACAACAGCGCACCCACGCAGATCAGCAGCGAATGACCGAGCGCGGTGAGGAAGCGCGGATCGCTCCACAACTGCGTCAGCCACTTCAGGGTAAAGCCCTGCGGCAGAATGGTATCGCTCCACTCGCTGGAGATGCCGTACAGCAGCGTCGCCAGCAGCGGTGCGGCGAGCACGATCAGCAGCAGCCAGACAATCAGGCGATGGTAGAGTTTTTCGACGCGAGACATGTCAGGACTCCTGTACGCGGGCATGCAGATAGCTGCGACGCACCAGATACTGCTGCACCACGGTAATCAGCGCCATAATCAGCACCAGCAGCATCGCCAGCGCGCCGCCGGTATTGGGATCGAGCGAGATATCGCCTGACACCAGCGCGGCGATGCGCACTGGCACCACGTTGAAGTTGCCGGTGGTCAGCGCGTAAATGGTGGCGTAGGCGCCCAGCGCGTTGGCCAGCAAAATCACAAAGGTGCCGAGCAGTGCCGGAAACAGAATCGGCAGGCCGATGTGCCACCAGTAGCGCCAGCGGCTGGCACCGAGCAGTGCCGCCGACTCTTCCCAGTCTTTCCGCAGCCCGTCAAACGCCGGGTAGAGCAGCAGAATACCGAGCGGAATCTGGAACCAGGTGTAAACCAGCACCATGCCGTCGCGCGAAAACAGCTTAAAGCTGTCCAGCCAGCCGTAGTGGCGCAGCAGCAGCGTCAGGCAGCCGTTCAGTCCGAGCAGGATGACAAAGGCGAAGGCCAGCGGCACGCCGGCGAAGTTGCTGGTCATATTGGTGAACGACAGTAAAAAGCGCTGAAAACGCCCGGTGCCGAGCTTGTGCAGCGAATAACCGGCAAGCAGCGCGATCAGCAGGCCGTAAACGCTCGACCACAGCGAAATATCCAGCGACAGGCGAAAAGCCTGCAGGTAGAACGGTGAAGTGAGGATATCGCTGTAGTTATCGATGCCCCAGCGCTCATTGATATCGCTCCAGAAGCTGTTGATGGCAATCCACAGCAGCGGCGCGAGCTGGAAGGCGATCCAGAACAGCACGAACGGCAGCAGCAACAGCGAGGCCAGGGTTTTGCCCTTCATCAGCGCGGCTCCGCCAGCAGACCGCGACACAGCGGTTTGTCGTGCGGGACGCCGAGCAGGGTGCAGACGGTGCCGCACAGGTCGGTTTGCTGCGGTTCCAGGTCGGGCTGCAGCGAGAAGCCGCGGCCAAAAACAAACAGTGGCACCTGCGTCTCTTCCGGCAGAATACCGCCGTGCGAGCGATCGTCGTTCATGCCGTGGTCAGCAGTGACAATCACCTGATAACCGGCGGCCAGCCAGTCGGGCATCCACTGCGACAGATAGCCATCCGCCATTCGTGCCCGGTTACGGTACTGCGGTGATGACAGGCTGTGCTTGTGCCCGGCATCATCGATGTTCATTGGGTGAATCAGCAGGAAATCGGGATCGTGCTGCAGGCGCAGGCTTTCGGCATCCTCAAACAGATGCGAGTCGGGGTAACCGTCGTCCCAGTAGAAATGGCCGTACTGGATCGGCAGGTCGGGCGCGTTAGTGTGGCGATCGCGCGCGGCGTTGAACGGCGAGCGGTTATACAGTTCGCTCACCCAGTGATAAGCGGCAGCGGCGGTAGTGAGTCCGGCGTCGCGCGCGTAGTGGAAGATACTGCGCTGATTGCTCAGGCGATTGACGCCGTTGTGAATGATGCCGCTGCGCACCGGCGGAATGCCGGTCAGAATGCATTCGTACAGCGGACGTGACAGCGACGGCAGTTCGCAGGTCAGCGTGTAATAGTGGCCGTTGCCCTGTTTGCATTCGGCAAACAGATAGCCCATGGCGTGCTGCGCCACCTGATTACTCAGCCCATCGAGTACCACCAGGATTGTTTTCATCCCCGCTCCCTCAGGTGCGCATGAATGCGCACCCTGTAAAAATTGGTGATAGGTACCGGCGCAATGTATTGCGCATTGCCGGAAAACGGATGCGCGATACATCGCGCCGCTACGGTATGTGCGACTGGCAGAACCTCTGCGTTACTGCTTCATGTTAATAACCACATTCTCCTGCCACAGGCGCGGCAGCAGTTTTGAGGTCTTATCCCAGGCAGCCTGATCTTTGATCGGACGGGCATTTTTATACTCCGACTGCGGCAGCAGTTTGGCCTGCACGTCCGCCGGCAGCGTTAAATGCTCGGCGCGAATCGGGCGCGCATAGCCTTTCGCCAGGTTGATCTGGCCCTCATCCGACAGAATGTATTCACGCGCCAGCTTCGCCGCGTTCGGGTGGCGGGCGTATTTGTTGATAATGGTGGTGTAGCCAGAAGTCACGGACCCGTCCGACGGAATCACCACTTCGTAGCGATTTTTATCAATCTGGTCGCGGTAGTTCAGACCGTTGAAGTCCCACACCACGGCGACCTGAATCTCACCTTTTTCGATGTTGGCGATCACCGGATCGGTCACGCCAAGGCGGCCCTGTTTCGCCAGCTCGCCAAAGAACGCCAGCGCCGGCTTGATGTTCTTCTCGTCACCGCCCAGCGCATAGCTGGCGGCGAGTACGCCGTTTGCCGCCTGAGCAGCCGTGCCGACGTCGCCGATAGTGACCACATACTTACCTTTTTTCAGATCGGCCCAGCTGTGCGGTGCGTCTTTCACCTGCTGCTTGTCGATCAGGAAAGCGATGGTGCCGGTGTAGGCCAGCATCCAGTTGCCATCGGCGTCTTTCGCCCATGCCGGAATCTGATCCCAGTGCGTCGGTTTGTAGGGTTGCGCCACGCCTTTGGCGACGGCAATCGGGCCGAAGGCGGCGCCCACGTCGCCGATATCGGCGCTGGCGTTATCCTGTTCGGCGGCAAACTTCGCCAGCTCCTGCGCCGAAGACATATCGGTATCGCTGTGCTTGAGACCGTATTTGGTGCTGAGATCGTTCCAGGTATCTTTCCAGTTAGCCCAGGTGTCAGGCATACCGACGCTGTTCACCTGGCCTTCGGCGCGCGCGGCTTTTTCCAGCGCGGCAACATCGTTATCAGCGGCATGCGCGGCGGGCAGCGCAAGCAGAACGGCACTGGCTACTACAGAAGAGATAAACGCTTTCATCTCGGTTGCTCCGGGTGTAAGTTGTGGGTCGTCGTGGTCTAGTCCAGCAAGAACCGAGCCAATGTAGCCCGGATAGATGAAGGTTTTATGACCGGGGTGTTGAAATGGGATGTGGCGCGTCGTTCCACATGCGGTTACAGCGCGCTAAAGCGTGGGATGTGCCTTGTCACATTGTAGTCATCGAACTGTCATAGTGCAGATTTGCCCCAAAATGAGGCTGAAAAAATGTCGTCGAAAACCGCAGATGTGATCGCCGCCGCACTATGCGAACGGATTGAAAACGGAGAGTTTGTCACCAGACGATTGCCGGCCGAGCGCGCGTTGAGCGAACAATATTCCACCACGCGCATCACGCTTCGTGAAGCGCTTGGCCTGCTGGAAGCGCAGGGCGTCATCTACCGCGAACTACGGCGCGGCTGGTTTATTGCGCCGCCGCGCCTCATCTATAACCCGGCACATCACAGTCACTTTCATGCCATGGCGCTGCAGCAGGGGCGCATTGCCAGCACTGAGGTGATGGAGGCGCGCGAGGTGCCGGCGCAGCTGGCAATTGCGCGTCATCTGCAACTGCTGGAAGGCGATCAGGTGTACCGCATTCGCCGCCTGCGCCGCATTGATGGCCGCGCGGTGTTGTACGTCGAGCATTACCTCAATCCGGCCTTCTTTCCCGGTCTGCTGCATGAAGATCTCACCCGCTCGCTGACCGATCTGTATGACCAGCGCTACGGCATTCACTACGGCGGTGCACGGTTTACCATTGTGCCCGGTCCGCTTCCGGCGCGGGCGGCGCCCGCACTGAACGTGGCGAGCGGTACGCCCGGCCTGCTGATTACGCGTATCAACCGTGACCAGCATAAGCGGGTGATTGACTGCGACTGCGAGTACTGGCGTTATGACGCGCTGTGCGTTGATGTTGAGGTGTGATGTATTGTGATTTAGATCACATTACAGCATGATAGCGCCAGAAGAATCTCGTCATCTGAGGCGCAAAATAATGACAACAAAATCAGCGGCGGGGCAGCTTATTGCTTCGGTATTACAGTGGGTACTGAACATTGGCCTGGTGATTCTGGCCGTTATTCTGGTGGTGTTTCTCGGTAAAGAGACCATTCACCTGGCGAATGTGCTGTTCAGCACCGGTGAGCAGGCGTCCTCGTATCTGCTGATCGAAGGCATTGTGATCTACTTTCTCTATTTCGAGTTTATCGCGCTGATTGTGAAGTACTTTCAGTCCGGTTATCACTTTCCGCTGCGCTACTTCGTCTATATCGGGATCACGGCGATTATTCGTCTGATCATTGTCGACCATAAAAATCCTTTCGATACGTTGTGCTACTCGGCGGCCATTTTGATTCTGGTGGTGACGCTGTGGCTGGCCAATAGTAACCGCCTGAAACGCGAGTAATTCCTCCCGCGACGCCAGCGTGGCACAAGCAGATGTGTCACGCTGAGCGCGGTGCGCTACACTAGGGCAACTTTTTTACCGGAGATGTCCTGATGTCGCATGACGCGCTGCGCCAGTTACGCGCACTGCACTGGCTGCCAGCCTCTTCCCCGTTACTTTCACCGCCGCTGCTTGACTGGCTGCTGGAAGAAGACTCAATGACGCGCCGCTTTGAGCAGCACTGCCAGCAGGTTACCGTACAACTGCTGCGGGAAGCGTTCATTACCGCCGATGAGATGCCGCAGGAAGCGGCGTTTCTGCCTGCCGACACGCGCTTCTGGCTGCGTGAAATCGTGCTGTGCGGTGACAATGAACCCTGGCTGATTGGCCGTACCGTGGTGCCGGAGAGCACGCTGAACGGCCCGGAACAGATGCTGCAAAATCTCGGCACGCGACCGCTGGGACGCTACCTGTTTTCCTCCTCGACGCTGAGCCGCGATTTTATCGATCCGGGCCAGATTGATGACCTGTGGGGACGCCGCTCGCGGCTGCGCCTGTCCGGCAAACCGCTGCTGTTAACTGAACTGTTTTTACCGGCGTCGCCGCTGTACCGCGCGCTGAAGCAAGGATAACGCCCCGTGCAAAAGACTTTAACCATGAGCAAATGGCAGGCCTATAGTCGCCTGATGCGTATTGATAAACCGATTGGCACGCTGCTGCTGCTGTGGCCGACACTGTGGGCGCTGTGGCTGTCCGGCATGGCGATTCCGCCGCTGTCGGTGCTGCTGGTGTTCGTCCCTGGCGTGTTTGTGATGCGCGCGGCGGGCTGCGTGATTAATGATTACGCCGACCGTAACGTCGACGGCCACGTGAAACGCACCGCCGCGCGACCGTTAGCCAGCGGCGCGGTAACGGAGAAAGAGGCGAAGCTGCTGTTTGGCGGCCTCGGTCTGCTGGCGTTCCTGCTGGTGCTGACCATGAACCGCATGACCATTCTGCTGTCGTTTGGCGGGCTGGCGCTGGCGTGGGTTTATCCCTTTATGAAGCGCTATACCCATCTGCCGCAGGTAGTGCTGGGCGCGGCGTTTGGCTGGGCGATTCCGATGGGCTGGGCGGCGGTTAGTGAGTCCTTACCCTTTGTCTGCTGGCTGGTGTTTCTTGCCAATATTTGCTGGACGGTGGCTTATGACACCCAGTACGCCATGGTTGACCGCGACGACGATCTGAAGATTGGCGTGAAATCGACGGCGATTCTGTTTGGGCGTTACGACAAGCTGATTATCGGGCTGTTACAGCTGGCCGCGCTGGGCCTGATGGCACTGGTGGGCATTTTACTGCATCTGAACGGTGCGTTTTACTGGTCGCTGCTGCTGGCGGGCGGGCTGTTTGTGCATCAGCAGAAACTGATTGCCGGGCGTGAACGTGAGCTGTGCTTCCAGGCATTCCTCAACAACAACTACGTTGGTCTGGTGCTGTTTATTGGCGTGCTGCTCAATACCCAGCCGTTTGTTGCGCTGTTCTGATGGCGGGGTGATTAACCCCGGCGGCGCGCCGGTCGTCGCAGTGGGAAGCGCGTTCTTTTCGCGCCTGAATTCTGACAACGAAAACCGCGGCGCAATCTGGCGTGTGACAGATGCGCCGCGTTTTTCAGTCGCCCATTAGTCGTGCGCCACGGCACTCTCAATGGTCAGACGGACATCGCTGGTGACCAGTTCGGCCAGCATCTGCCACATCATATTGGTACGTTCAGCATCCGCATCACCGGAATCACTGATATAGCCTTCATCACGCAGCGACAGCACCAGCGCGGTAAAGACTGCCTTGTCGAAGAACTCCGGCGCATTGATACCGTGCAGCACTGACAGACGCTGAGCCAGCGTGCGACTCTCTTTCTCCAGCGTGCCACGGTTAATGGTCGGCTTGGCGCTGAGAATGGCGAAGGTAATGGCGAAACGCTGCAGCGTTTCACGAATCCCGGCCGCCAGCAGCTGCAGCGTACGGTAACGTGCCGCGCTCATTTTCAGCTGGCCTTCCTGTACGGTGATCAGCCCCTGCCGCGCCATTTCGGCGCAGAGCGCATTCAGCAGGGCCGGCAGTTCGGCACTGTCCCAGCGCAGGAACAGTTCGCTCTTCAGCATCGGATAGACCAGGCTGACCTGACGCAGCAGTTCCGCCTCGCTGATCTCCCGATGCTGCTGCACGATAGCGGCAATCAGCGACGGCATCACCAGCATATGGTGGATGTTGTTGCGATAGTAGGTCATCAGCACCGCCTGCTCGCGCGGCAGAATGATGATCTCGCCAATACTGTCCTGCTCGGTCTCGAACTTGTTCATGCCCATGGCGTGATCGAGCAGCGCTTCAGCGCTGAGATCCGGCACGGTTGACTCGGGTGAGTACGGCACATTGCGCAGCAGCTGGGTGTAGCACTCCAGCTGTTCCGTCAGCTGTTCACGCGTCAGCGAACGCTGGCGCGATGCCAGCAGCGCGGTCACGCACAGGTTCATGGCGTTGGCCGCGCCGGCTTCGTTGATGCGTACCATCAGACGTGCCGCGATATCGTTCACTACCGGCGTCATCCACGCCGGACGCTGAGGATCGATAGGGTCAATCGCGTCGCGCCACTCCGGTACCTGTTTGTTGAGATAGTTAACCAGCGACAGCGGCTCACCGAAGTTCACATAGCCCTGGCCGAGGTTACGCAGCTTGCGCAGGCCGCGCACCATCTGCATGAAGCCCTCTTTCTCTTTTGCGGCACCGCGCAGCTCTTTGGCATAAGTGCCGACTTCCATCACGTGCTCGTAACCGATGTAGATCGGCACAAAGGTGATAGGACGGCTGCCGCCGCGCAGCAGCGCCTGTAACGTCATCGACAGCGTGCCGGTTTTCGGGTCGAGCAGACGGCCAGTACGTGAGCGCCCGCCTTCAACAAAATACTCAACCGAATAGCCGCGGCTGAACAGCTCGCCCAGATACTCGCGGAACACCGTGGAGTAGAGCTTGTTGCCTTTAAAGGTACGACGAATAAAGAAGGCACCGAGGCGACGGAAAATCGGTCCGGCTGGCCAGAAGTTGAGATTGATACCGGCAGCAATGTGCGGCGGCACCAGGCCCTGATGATAGAGCACGTAGGACAGCAGCAGATAATCCATGTGGCTGCGGTGGCATGGCACGTAAACAATTTCGTGACCATCCTGCGCCAGCTGGCGCACGCGTTCGCCGCCGTGCACGTTAATGCCCTGATAGAGTCGACTCCACAGCCAGCCCATCACACGGTCAGTCACGCGGATCGCTTCGTACGAGAAATCCGCCGCCACTTCTTCCATCATCTCGATGGCGTTCTGCTGCGCTTTTTCATGCGAAATTTTCTTGCTGCGCGCTTCGTCTTCAACCGCTTTCTCAATCGCTTTGGATTGCAGCAGCTTGTTGAACAGATCCTGGCGTGCCGGCAGACGCGGGCCGACGGCTGCCAGCCGCTGGCGGGCAAAATGAATGCGCGCGACACGTGCCAGCTTCTGCGCGATCGACTGATCGGTACCGTGTTCGGTGGCCATCTGACGCAGTGAAACCGTGGGCGAGAAGCGGACAAAGCTGTCGCGACCGTGCCACAGGATGGCAAAGAACTTCTGTATACCGTTAAGAATACGCAGATGTGGCGTCGGTTCGCCCTGAATTTCACGGCCTGGCGCACGGCCAAACATCACGGAAACCGGCAGCATCTGTACGTCCAGCGCCGCATTATTGCGGTGCAGATCGAGGTAGTCATGGAAAAGCTTGACCGACTCCGGGTTCGCCACGAAATAGGGGAAGACGCGCGGCCCATCGTGAATAAATACGTGGCGCGGCAGCAGGGTGCCGTCAATCTCCAGCGGCGCCAGCGGATCCGGCAGATCGTGCTTCAGGCACTGTGCGCGTAGCGTGAGCAGGTCCGCCTTTGAATCATAAGGCAAAACATACATCACCGGACGGGTCGGATCGATACCGTGTTCCGAGATCGGATCGGTCGGAATGACCTTACTTTTTACCAAAATAGAGAGTGGTAAATTCAACAATTTGTAATAGAGTTTACGCCAACCTGACATAGACAACTTGAAGCCTCTTGTTAGCAAAGCGCGGCAAGCATACCAGAAAGTGCGGCGAAGATCTGTGGCTGTGCCACCTCGCGCGCCCAGACATTGACGTCAAAAACAGTTAAGGGTTCCACAACATGGCAAATAACGTCACCGGTTTCCTGAGAATCATTAAAGCCGCCGGTTATTCCTGGCAGGGGCTGCGCGCTGCCTGGCAGCATGAAGCCGCTTTTCGCCAGGAGGCGATTGCCGCACTGGTCGCGGTTGCCATCGCCTGCTGGCTGGATGTCGATATCATCACGCGTGTGTTGCTGATTGGCTCGGTGGTGCTGGTAGTCATTGTTGAGATCCTTAATAGTGCCATCGAAGCCGTGGTGGACCGTATTGGTCAGGAACGCCATCCGCTGGCGGGACGCGCCAAAGACATGGGCTCGGCGGCGGTACTGCTGGCTATCCTACTGGCTCTGTTTGTCTGGATCGCGCTGCTTTGGTCGCATTTGCGATAAACATTCCACATTCATCAAGCCGCTGATTTTTCCCTCTGTTTCGGTTTTCATTTCGCCAATACCTGTATATACTCACAGCGACTGTATAAACAACCAGGGGGCGGGATGAAAGCGTTAACCAGCAGGCAGCAACAGGTCTATGACCTGATTCGCGACCATATTAATCAGACCGGCATGCCGCCAACGCGTGCTGAAATTGCTTCGCAACTGGGCTTCCGCTCGCCTAACGCTGCTGAAGAGCACCTGAAAGCGCTGGCGCGTAAAGGTGTCATTGAAATCGTCTCCGGTGCATCGCGCGGTATCCGCCTGCTGATGGAAGAAGAGGCGAGTGAAGGGCTGCCACTGATCGGTCGCGTCGCCGCCGGTGAACCGCTGCTGGCGCAGGAACATATCGAAGCCCACTATCAGGTCGACGCCAACCTGTTCAAACCCTCTGCCGATTTCCTGCTGCGCGTCAGCGGTATGTCGATGAAAGATATCGGCATTATGGACGGCGATCTGCTCGCAGTGCATAAAACGCAGGAAGTGCGCAATGGCCAGGTGGTGGTTGCGCGTATCGATGATGAAGTCACGGTGAAACGCTGGAAGAAGCAGGGCGCGATTGTCCAGCTGCTGCCGGAAAACAATGATTTCCAGCCGATTGTCGTGGATACCCGTGAACAGTCGCTAACCGTGGAAGGGCTGGCCGTAGGCATCGTGCGCAACGGCGAGTGGCTCTGAAACCCGGTTGATCTCCCCCGCTGCGGCGGCGCACGCGCGCTGGCCGCAGTCTGCTTTAATCATACTTTTGTTCCCGGCCCGTAAGGCGCTCGCTCAGGCCGACTACTGTAACCCTCGGGATGGGGCTGATGCAGCTATTTTCCTCTTCTGATAAAGCGCTGTGGCGACTGGCGTTGCCAATGATCCTCTCCAATATCACCGTGCCGCTGCTCGGCGTGGTCGATACTGCCGTGATTGGCCATCTTGATAGTCCGATCTACCTCGGCGGCGTGGCGGTAGGCACCACGGCAACCAGCTTCATCTTTATGCTGCTGCTGTTTCTGCGTATGAGCACCACCGGTTTAACCGCGCAGGCCTTCGGGGCCGGCGAAAAGCAGGCACTGGCGCGCGCACTGATGCAGCCGCTGCTGATCGCTCTGGCCGCCGGGTTGCTGCTGGCGCTGCTGCGTTCACCTGCCAGTAGCCTGGCGGCAACGCTGATGGGCGGCAGCGCGGAAGTCCAGCAGCAGGCGCAGATCTTCATTGAAATCCGCTGGCTGAGCGCACCAGCTACGCTGGCTAACCTGGTGATTCTCGGCTGGCTGCTGGGCGTGCAGTATGCGCGTGCGCCGATGGTTCTGCTGATTATCGGAAACCTGGTCAACATCCTGCTCGATCTGCTGCTGGTGCTGAAACTGCACTGGGGCGTTGCCGGTGCTGCCGCCGCCACGGCGCTGGCCGAATACGTGACGCTGGCAGTGGGATTATGGATGGTGGCGCGCGTGCTGAAACTGCGCGGCATCGATTTCAAACTGCTGAAAAACAGCTGGCGCGGAGACGCGGCGCGGTTATTTCGCCTTAATCGCGACATCATGCTGCGCTCGCTCATGCTGCAGATCTGCTTCGCCTCACTGACCCTGCTGGGTGCACGCATCGGACCGGATGTGGTTGCGGTTAATGCGGTGCTGTTGATGTTCCTGACGTTTACTGCCTATGCGCTGGACGGCTTTGCTTACGCGGTGGAAGCCTGCTCGGGTGAAGCGGTAGGGGCAAAAGATCGCAGCCGGCTGCTGCTGATCTGGCATGCCGCCTGTCGCCAGGCGGGTATCGTTGCGCTGCTGTTTGCGGTTATTTATGCGCTTAGCGGCGCGCACATTGTTGCACTGCTTACCTCGCTGCAGCCGCTGCGTGAGATGGCCGATCGCTTTCTGCTGTGGCAGGTAATTTTACCGCTGGTCGGCGTCTGGTGTTATCTGCTGGACGGCATGTTCATTGGCGCGACGCGCGGCCGCGAAATGCGTAACAGCATGATCATGGCAGCAGCCGGTTTCGGTATCACTTTGCTGACGCTGCCGTGGTTAGGGAATCACGGTTTATGGCTGGCGATCACGGTGTTTCTGGCGCTGCGCGGCCTGACGCTGGGATGGATGTGGCGCCGCCACTGGCAGCGTGACAGCTGGTTCAGCCAGCCATAAGCGCAGCGCAGGCACCAGAATAATCTGTAATTCCGTGCACAATCCGAAGCGGCTACTATAATTATCTCAAACGGCGCAGATAAGTAGCGCGTTATATGGTTATTTCCGGCATTACATGAGAAATACACCATCTCACTCAGGAAGACGTGGAGGATTGTTATGAACAAAGACGAAGCGAGCGGAAACTGGAAGCAGTTTAAAGGGAAGTTTAAAGAGAAATGGGGCAAGTTGACCGACGACGATTTGACCGTGATCGAAGGGAAACGCGATCAGCTGGTGGGTAAAATTCAGGAACGTTACGGTTACGCCAAAGATGAAGCTGAACGTGAATTGAAAGACTGGGAAAGTCAAAACAAAGATTACCGCTGGTAAGTCTCCCGCTTTAAGGATGATGCTCCTACCCGCTGATCGTTACGATCGGCCTGGCACACGGAGGTGCCAGTTACCCTTTACGCACCTTCTTCTTACTTTCCACTTCATGATCGTGCTGACAGCTACCCGGCTGCGTGCAGGCCGCCACTTCGGCACAGTTTTCACACAAGCCGTGCGCCTCAATAACGCTATGACGTAAGGCAAAACCTGCCTGATCGGCCAACCCGGCAATGATCTTTTCCACGCCGTGCGCGTGCTTCTCACTGACGGCGGCACAGTTGTCGCACACCAGCATCACCGATGTGTGCGCCGGCTCGTCGAAATGGTGGCACACCACATAACTGTTATTTGACTCCACCCGATGAATAAATCCCTGCTCCAGCAGGAAATCCAGCGCGCGATAAATAGTCGGTGGTTTCGCCTGGGGTTCACTGATGCGCAGTTGGTCCAGCAAATCGTAAGCGCTAATGGAACCGTTCTGCTCCGCCATCAGGCGCAGCACTTCTGCGCGCTGCGTAGTGAGGCGCACGCCACGGTCAAGGCACAGAGATTCAGCCTGCGTGAGCAGTTGTTCGGGCGTGAGGTTTGGCATAAGCATTCTCCAGGTGATGGGTGATGTTATTTTATCACACAAACTTTTACGCTGCTGCCATTGCTTTTTTACCTTATATCATCCAGGAAATGTCCAGCTTTCAGCCACTTATCTGCCGCGTTGCGTCTTGGTACCTCCTTCTGTTAAGCCATGCTTTTCCTTCCTGAGTTTTTTCTCACAGGTTAACCCATCTTTTTGCTTTGCAACTCACTGACTTAGTGGCTATGGTTCAAAAGGTTTTAAGTAATTTCTGGCATCAATTTAGCTGACGTTCATATTTCTGCATAAAACAACAGCAGAATGGTGCGGGCGTGACCAATTCTGCGAATAGCAATGCTAATTCCTTTCAATTCACAGCAATAAAGCGTTAGCCAGCGTTCAGAATAGGGCTAATAAACTATTCCGTCGTAGAGACAGTCAACGACAATTAAAAGGTGATGGCAGACTCATGGTGAAGACATTATTCAGACGCAAGAAAATTGCTTATGTTGTTGGTTTTAATGCGGTATTTGTTACCTCATCAGCATTTGCTGCTGGCACCTGGTACGATGCGCGTAACGATGCCATGGGGGGAACCGGTGTCGCTTCCTCAACCTGGAGCTCGGCAGTGCTGGCTAACCCGGCATTGATGACCAAAGCGCAGCCTGAAGATAACGTCAGCATCATTTTTCCTTCAGCCGGGGTGCAGATTACTGACAAAGACAAATTAGTGGATCGCGTAGACGAAATTACTGATACGGTGGACCGCTATCGTGACGTGATCAACAACATCACGCTGCCGGAGATCATCAATGGCGCGCCTCAGGTCAGAGCGGCGGCAGGTGATATGGCCAATCAGCTGCGCGATCTGCGCGGTGATAAAGCGAATGGCACCGCAGGCGTGGCGTTAGCCGTCAGCATTCCCAACGAGACCCTTCCTTTCGCCTTCATCACCAAAGCCTACGGCACGGCGCACATCCGCGCTAACGTAGTACAGAGCGATATTGATTATCTGGATCAGGTCGCAAATGGCCGCATTCCTTTGCCGGGCGACCAAAATAATCTGCGATCCAGCGCCAACGGCCTGGCTGCGCTGATCACCGATTACGGTGTCGCAATGGCACATGAGTTCACCATCGCCGGTCACCCGGTCTCCGTTGGCGTCACGCCGAAGCTGCAGAAAACCTGGCTGTATAACTACACCGCCAGCGTTTATAACTACGACAAGAATGATATTAACGACAGCCGCTATCGCAGCACCGATACCGGTTTCAACGTCGATGCCGGTATCGCTACCGACTTCGCGGAGAACTGGACCTTCGGCGTGACCGGGCAGAACCTGGTCTCGCGCGATATCGACACCAAAGAGGTTAACGGCTATCGCGATACGTATCAGATTCGCTCGCTGGTAACCACCGGACTGGCGTGGAATCGCGGACCCTTTACTCTGACCGGCGATGTCGATCTGACGGAAACCAAACGTTTTAAATCGCAGGAGAGCAGTCAGTACGCTGGCGTGGGTGGTGAATATCGCGTGCTGGACTGGCTGGCGCTGCGTGCCGGCTATCGCGCGGATATGAAGTCGAACGACACCGATGTGTTTACGGCCGGTCTCGGCGTGTCGCCGTTCAACAACGCGGTGCATCTGGACCTGGCCGGTTCGGTCGGCAAAGACAATACCTGGGGCGCCATGGTGCAGCTCGGGTTTAACTTCTGACCAGACGATGACGGGCGGCTGTGTCGCCCGTCACAGCTGTGATATCATTGCGCAGTTTCTCATCACTTAACTGCGGATTTACTGCGTTTCATGACCGATACATTCTCTTCGCAACGTTTCTCCATCGCACCCATGCTGGACTGGACCGACCGTCACTGTCGCTATTTTCACCGTCAGCTGAGCGGCGACACGCTGCTGTACACCGAAATGGTGACCACCGGGGCCATCATCCACGGCAAAGGCGACTATCTGGCCTATAGCGAGGCGGAGCATCCGCTGGCGCTGCAGCTGGGCGGTAGCGATCCGGCCGCGCTGGCAACCTGTGCAAAGCTGGCAGAAGCGCGTGGATACGATGAGATCAACCTGAACGTCGGTTGTCCTTCCGATCGGGTACAGAACGGCCGTTTTGGCGCGTGCCTGATGGGTGAGGCGGCGCTGGTCGCGGACTGTATCAAAGCGATGCGCGATGTGGTCAGCATTCCGGTCACGGTGAAAACCCGCATCGGTATTGACGACCAGGATAGCTACGCCTTCCTGTGCGATTTTGTCGGCACCGTGGCGCAGCAGGGCGGTTGTGATACGTTCATTATTCATGCGCGTAAAGCGTGGCTGTCGGGTCTCAGTCCGAAAGAGAACCGTGAAATTCCACCGCTCGATTATCCGCGTGTTTACCAGCTGAAGCGGGATTTCCCGGCGCTGACCATGGCAATCAACGGCGGCGTTAAGACGCTTGAAGAGGCCAAAGCGCATCTGCAGCACCTGGACGGCGTGATGATGGGGCGAGAGGCCTATCAAAATCCCGGCATTCTGGCGCAGGTTGATCGCCAGCTGTTTGGCCGCGAGACACCGGTGGCCGATCCGGTCGCCGTGGTGCGTTCCATGTATCCTTACATCGAAGCCGAACTGGCCCAGGGCACTTATCTGGGACACATTACGCGCCACATGCTGGGCCTGTTCCAGGGCATTCCCGGCGCGCGCCAGTGGCGCCGTCATCTGAGCGAAAATGCTCACAAACCGGGCGCCGACGTCCGTGTGCTGGAAGCGGCGCTGGCGCTGGTGGCCGACCGCATCGTGCAGGAAGCCTGATCCCGCGAGCCGGCCTGGTCAGGCCGGCAGGACGGTTTAAACCGCACGGTTTCGTCGTGCGGTTTTTAATTCACCACCAGTTAGTCAATTTCACCAAATCAACTTCTCCTCTGTCCTGCATCAAAGCGATAATTCAATGGGTTAGCGATTGGCACGACCTGGCACGTATCTTGTAATACCTTCTGCATTACTGATACAGGAGAGCGCTCGTGGAAATATTATTCGTTATCGGCTTTTTTATGATGCTGCTGCTGACTGGCGTATCGCTGCTGGGCGTGATCGCCGCGCTGGTGGTGGCCACCGTGGTGATGTTTCTCGGTGGGCTGTTTGCGCTTGTTATAAAATTGTTGCCGTGGCTGGTGCTGGCGGTGGTCGCCGTGTGGCTGTATCGCGCATTTACCACGCCGCAGGGAGAAGTGAAACTTAACCGGCTGAAAAGGAAAATCAGCGACTTAGAGAAGAGAAGCTGGCGCTAAATGCGGTTACGATCACAGAGTTGGTGATTGCTTAGTACGAATTCGCAATTAAACATATTTTTTACTTATGTTTTCTGTCAGGATAGGTAAAGAAATTCAGACGAATTCATCGCCGCTGTCCCTACACCAGCGCGAACTATAAAAAAGAAAGAAAAGGGCTTCCTTCGGGAAGCCCTTCATCATTTCTGCTATCAGGGAATCAACAGGCTGGAACCCTGAGTGGCACGACTCTCCAGCACCTGATGCGCACGCACTGCATCGCTCAGGGCAAATTTCTGCTGCTCCGGCACGTTAAGCTGAATAGCGCGGCTGGCGATAAGCGAAAACAGTTCGCCGCTGGCGCGATCGAGCTCTTCACGGTTGGTGATATAGCCAAACAGGGATGGGCGGGTGACAAACAGCGAGCCTTTCTTGTTGAGAATGCCGAGGTCAACGCCGGTCACCGGGCCGGAGGCATTACCAAAGCTCACCATCAGGCCGTGGCGGCGCAGGCTGTCGAGGGAGGGTTCCCAGGTATCTTTGCCCACTGAGTCGTACACTACCGCCACTTTTTCACCGTTGGTCAGTTCGCTGACGCGCTGGGCGATATCCTCTTCGCGATAATTGATGGTGGCCCAGGCACCGGCATCTTTGGCGATCTGCGCTTTCTCCGCAGAACCGACGGTGCCAATCAAATGCGCGCCCAGCGCTTTCGCCCACTGGCAGGCAATCAGGCCCACGCCGCCCGCGGCGGCATGAAACAGGAAAATTTCATCGGCTTTTACTTTGTACGTCTGACGCAGCAGATACTGCACCGTCAGGCCCTTGAGGAAGGAGGCCGCAGCCTGCTCAAAGCTGATGCTGTCCGGCAGAATCACCAGCCGATCTTCCGCCACATTGTGCAGCTCGCTGTAGGCGCCCAGCGCGGCCTGGCAGTACACCACGCGATCGCCCGGCTTGAAACGCGAAACCGCGCTGCCCACTTTTTTCACGATGCCTGCCGCTTCAGTGCCCAGGCCGGACGGCAGCGAGGAGACCGGATACAATCCGCTGCGCACGTAGGTATCGATGTAGTTAATACCAATCGCCTTGTTCTCCACCTGAACTTCATGGTCGGCGGGATCGGCTAGTGTAAAATCGACCCATTGCAATACTTCCGGGCCGCCGTGCTGGTTGAACTGAATTCGCTTTGCCATTCTGACTCCTGTGATTGTTCATCCTGGGACGGTATACTTGCGCGTCCCTTTCACGATCGGTAATGCATTCACTATGGCAGGAAATAAACCCACCAACAAATCGAACGAACCCCGCGATCGGCAGCTCGAAGGCGTGAAAATGCCGCCGCACTCTCTCGAAGCGGAGCAGTCGGTGCTCGGTGGGTTGATGCTGGATAACGAACGCTGGGATAACGTCTCCGAGCGCGTGGTCGCGGAAGATTTCTTCAACCGCTCGCACCGCATGATTTTCTCCGAAATGCAGCGCCTGCTGGAAGCCGGTCAGCCTATCGATCTGATCACCCTGTCAGAGTCGCTGGAAACGCGCGGTGAGCTGGAGATGGCGGGCGGCTTTGCCTATCTGGCCGAGCTGGCAAAAAATACTCCAAGTGCGGCAAACCTCGGTGCTTATGCCGACATCGTGCGTGAACGTGCGGTGGTGCGTGAGATGATTTCGGTGGCTAACCAGATCGCTGATGCTGGTTACGATCCGCAGGGCCGCAGCAGCGAAGAGCTGCTGGATTTTGCTGAATCCAACGTCTTTAAAATTGCCGAACAGCGCGCCAATAAGGATGAAGGCCCGCAAAATATCGAGCAGATTCTCGAAGCGACGGTATCGCGCATTGAAGCGCTGGTGTCAACGCCGCACGATGGCGTGACCGGCGTCGATACCGGCTATCAGGATCTCAACAAGAAAACCGCCGGTCTGCAGGGTTCAGATCTGATCATTGTCGCGGCGCGTCCGTCGATGGGTAAAACCACTTTCGCCATGAACCTGTGCGAAAACGCCGCCATGCTGACAGACAAACCGGTGCTGATTTTCAGTCTCGAGATGCCCAGTGAACAGCTGATGATGCGTATGCTGGCCTCGCTGTCGCGCGTTGATCAGACGCGTATCCGTACCGGTCAGCTGGAGGATGAAGACTGGGCGCGCATCTCGGCCACCATGGGCATCCTGTTAGAAAAGAAGAACATGTTTATCGATGACTCGTCCGGCCTGACGCCAACCGAAGTGCGTTCACGCGCGCGCCGCGTGTTCCGTGAAAACGGCGGCCTGAGCATGATCATGATCGACTACCTGCAGCTGATGCGCGTACCGGCGCTCTCTGACAACCGTACGCTGGAGATCGCCGAGATCTCACGCTCGCTTAAAGCGCTGGCGAAAGAGCTCAATGTACCGGTGGTGGCGCTGTCGCAGCTTAACCGCTCGCTGGAGCAGCGCGCCGATAAGCGTCCGGTTAACTCGGATCTGCGTGAATCGGGGTCGATCGAGCAGGATGCGGACCTGATCATGTTCATCTATCGTGACGAGGTATATCACGAAAACAGCGATCTGAAAGGCATCGCCGAGATCATTATCGGTAAACAGCGTAACGGTCCGATCGGCACCGTACGTCTGACGTTCAACGGCCAGTGGTCACGCTTTGATAACTACGCCGGACCGCAATACGACGACGAATAATCGCGCTTCCACAGCTGCATGCACGATTTGTGCATGCATTTCACGTCATCAGAAAATAGTGTTGGACAACCTCGTCAATTATCAGGTTATCTGTAGCAAAGCGAATCCTATAACGCTGTGGACACAGAATGACTCAGGTAGACGATTACGACCTTAAGATACTGACACTACTACAATCTAACGGCCGCCTTACCAACCAGGAACTCAGTGATTTAGTCGGACTTTCGGCGTCGCAATGTTCACGCCGGCGCATTAATCTCGAACAGGCAAATCTTATTCTCGGCTATCACGCGCGGCTCTCGCCGGACGCGGTAGGGCTGGGCATGGTCGGCTTGATCGAGGTGCGACTAAAAAATCACACGCCCGATTACGAAGAGAGTTTTCACCGCATGGTGGAGCAGGAAGCGGCGATTGTCGACGCGTTCAAAACCACCGGTGACGCCGACTATCTGTTAAAAGTCGCGGTGGCCGATTTAGCGGCGCTGAGCGCGCTGATCAGTCAGCTCGTCGCTGGCCATCAAAGCGTGGCGCACGTGAAAACCTCGGTGGTACTCAACCGTTTAAAAGAGAATGGTTTGATGATGATCCCCGAGCACAAAGTGCGCCAAAAGAGTGCATGATGTGCCAGTGTGGTGCGGATTTGTGCCGTTTTTCGCGCAAAGCACGCACCAGAAACCGAATTTGTGCATGAATCGATTATTTTACAGCAGATTGATGCACATAAACCTGCAATAAAGCGCCTTAGTTATCAATTGGATAATCGCTGGCACCCATCGGTGGCGACAGGAAGCCGCCGATGTGGTGCGTTTTTTGCTAATGAACGCCATCATTTGCAAAGAGATCGCGCCATGGATAACGCTGTACAACCTTCCCGCATTCCCCACACCCGTACAGAAGATGCGCTGGCTATCGTGCTTGGCACGCTGATGGTGTCGTTTGGCGTCATTTTGCTGAAACAGGCGGGCGCGCTGACCGGCGGTACGGCGGGCGTGGCTTTTCTCATCAGCTACCTGTCGCCGCTCTCGTTCGGCAGCGCCTTCTTTCTGATTAACCTGCCGTTTTACTGGCTGGCCATTCGTCGCATGGGCTGGGAATTTACCCTGAAAACCTTCTGTGCTGTGGGGCTGGTATCGCTGTTCACCCATTTGCACCCGCTGTTTATCCATTTTTCTGCGCTAAATCCGTTTTATGCGACATTGTTCGGTAACGTGGTGATGGGGATTGGGTTTATAGTGTTGTTTCGTCACAAAGCCAGCCTCGGTGGTATCAATATTCTGGCGCTCTGGCTGCAGGATCGCTCTGGTCTGCGCGCCGGCAAACTGCAAATGGCGCTGGATACCTGTGTGGTACTGGCCTCGCTTTTTGTGGTATCGCTGCCGATGCTGCTGGCCTCCATCGCCGGCGCGGTGATGCTCAATCTCATCATCGCCATGAATCACCGTCCCGGCCGCTATTTTGTTTGATGACGTCGACCCACACATTTATGAATAATCATGGAGATCTGCACCGTGTTTCAAAACGTTGATGCCTATGCTGGCGATCCGATTCTGTCGCTGATGGAAACCTTCAAACAGGACCCGCGTGACCACAAGGTGAATCTGAGCATCGGCCTCTATTACAACGAAGCCGGCATCATTCCTCAGCTGCAGGCGGTGGCCGCCGCGGAAGAGCGTTTGCAGGCGCAGCCACATCAGGCTTCGCTCTATCTGCCAATGGAAGGGCTGGGTCCATATCGTAACGCCATTGCGCCGCTGCTGTTTGGTAAAGAGCACCCGATGCTGCAGGCGGGGCGCATTGCTTCCATCCAGACGCTGGGCGGATCCGGCGCGCTGAAAGTGGGCGCAGATTTCCTGAAGCGTTACTTCCCGGACGCCAGCGTATGGGTCAGCGATCCGACATGGGAAAACCATGTGGCGATCTTTAACGGTGCCGGGTTTAACGTTAACACCTACCCGTGGTACGACGACGCCACCAACGGCGTGAAGTTCGATGCCTTCATCGCCAAACTGAAAACGCTGCCGAAGCAATCCATCGTGTTGCTGCATCCGTGCTGCCACAACCCGACCGGTGCGGATCTGACCAACGCGCAGTGGGATCAAACCGTTGAGGTCCTGAAAGCGCAGGAGCTGATTCCGTTCCTCGATATCGCCTACCAGGGCTTTGGTGCCGGCATGGAAGAGGACGCTTACGCGATTCGCGTGATTGCCGCGGCGGGCCTGCCGGCGCTGGTGAGCAACTCCTTCTCGAAAATCTTCTCGCTGTACGGTGAGCGCGTTGGCGGCCTGTCAATTGTCTGCGACAGCGCAGAAGAGTCGGCACGCGTGCTGGGTCAGCTGAAAGCGACCGTGCGTCGCAACTACTCCAGCCCGCCGAACTTCGGTGCTCAGGTGGTTTCCTGCGTGCTGAACGACGAAGCGCTGCTGAACAACTGGCTGGCGGAAGTGGAAGCGATGCGCCTGCGCATCATCGAAATGCGCCAGGTGCTGGTCAATGTGCTGAACAGTAAACTGCCCGGCAAAAACTTTGATTATCTGCTGAAGCAGCGCGGCATGTTCAGCTATACCGGCCTGAGCGCACAGCAGGTGGACCGCCTGCGCGAAGAGTTCGGCGTGTACCTGATCGCCAGCGGCCGCATGTGTGTCGCCGGTCTCAACAGCCGCAACGTCAATCAGGTAGCTGAGGCGTTTGCTGCCGTAATGTAATTGACGCGATGCCTGTCAGCCGCGCGGCTGGCAGGCACCCGTTTCAGTCATCCACGCATTGTCTGTTCCCGCTGTACCTTCGCCGCACCCCGCTTTTCCACGCTTCTCTTTGCCAACCATGCTGGCTGGCGGCCGCATTTAGCATAGGTATAACACCTTAACCCCGGGTAATCGGGACGGGTCTTGTGTGTTCCTGTTAGTGAGGGCGCTATTTTTTGCCGGCGCGCTTTGGCGCACTGCCAGAGCGCTCGCCAATCACAATAAGGAACCGCCCATGAGCTATTTCCCTTCCGCACTGAAACCCCTCTGCATTGCCATGACGCTGGCGCTCGCACTGCCTGCTGCGGCCGTTGAGCTGACGCGTGATAACGGCGCGCCGGTCGGCGATAACCAGAATTCACAAACTGCCGGCGCCAATGGCCCGGTGCTGTTACAGGACGTGCAGCTGATTCAAAAGCTGCAACGCTTTGATCGTGAACGTATTCCGGAACGTGTGGTGCACGCACGTGGCACCGGCGCGCACGGTGAATTTCGCGCCAGCAAAGATATCAGCGATCTGACTATCGCTGAGGTGTTTAAACCGGGAACGGTGACGCCGGTCTTTGTGCGCTTCTCCAGCGTGGTGCACAGCAAGCATTCGCCGGAAACGCTGCGCGATCCGCGTGGTTTTGCCACCAAATTCTATACCAGCCAGGGCAACTGGGATCTGGTGGGCAACAACCTGCCGGTGTTCTTCATCCGCGATGCGATCAAGTTCCCTGATATGGTGCACGCGTTTAAACCGGATCCGCGCACTAACCTCGATAACGATGCGCGCACCTTCGATTTCTTCTCCCACGTACCGGAAGCCACGCACGCGCTCACCATGCTGTTCTCCAACATGGGCACGCCGGCGACCTATCGCGAAATGGACGGTAACAGCGTGCACGCCTACAAGTTTGTGAACAGCCAGGGCGAAGTGCACTACGTGAAGTTTCACTGGAAGACGCTGCAGGGCGAACGCAACCTCGATCCGGCTGAATCGGCAGCGATCCAGGGCCGCAGTTACAGCCACATGACTGAAGATCTGGTGGCGGCGATTAACCGCAAAGCGTTTCCGAAGTGGGATCTCTACATTCAGACCATTAAAGCCAGCGAACTGGATAAGTTCGATTTCAATCCGCTCGACTCCACCAAAATCTGGCCGAACTTGCCAGAGGTGAAAATCGGGCAGATGGTGCTGAATCGCAACGTCGACAACTTCTTCCAGCAAACCGAGCAGGTGGCAATGGCGCCGTCCAATCTGGTGCCGGGTATTGAGCCGTCTGAAGATCGCCTGCTACAGGGCCGCCTGTTCTCTTATGCTGATACCCAGCTGTACCGCGTGGGCACTAACGGCCTTAGCCTGCCGGTGAATGCACCGCGTGTACCGGTCAGCAACGGCAATCAGGATGGCCTGATGGATAGCGGTAACGCCGATGACAAGGGCGTTAATTACCAGCCAAGCCGCATCTATCCGCGTGAAGAGCTGCAAAGCGCGCGTTACAGCCATACGCCGCTTAGCGGCAGTACGCAGCAGGCGATGATCGCCAAACCGCAGAATTTCCGCCAGGCAGGGGAGCTGTATCGTTCCTTTAACGCGAAAGAGCGGGGCGATCTGATCACCTCGCTCGGTGGCGCGCTGAAAAGCGCCGACGCGCAAAGCCGGCTGGCGATGCTCTCGTTCTTTTATAAGGCCGATAGCGAGTACGGCACGCGTCTGGCGGCGGTAACGCAGGACGATATCACCACGGTAAAAGCGCTGGCTGACAAGCTGAGCGACTGATGCGCCGGCGGCAGAGCAAGCGCTCTGCCGCTTTTTCCCGCTGAAGGGTTTACCTTTCGCCGACATGCTGCACACTTAAGTAAACGGTTTAACCCAGGAATGTGGCATGTGGCAGCAACAAACTCTCACGCTGAGCGCGAAGGCGCGCGGCTTTCATCTGATCACCGACGAGATTGTCGGCCAGCTTAATGGCTTAGCGGACCTGCGCATCGGCCAGCTGCATCTGCTGTTGCAGCACACCTCAGCGTCGCTGACGCTCAATGAAAATTGCGATCCTACGGTGCGCAGCGACATGGAGCAGCACTTTCTGCGGCACGTTCCAGAGGATGCGCCCTATCAGCACGACTATGAAGGCGCTGACGACATGCCGGCGCACATCAAATCGTCACTGCTTGGCGTATCGCTGCTGATCCCGGTCAGCCGCGGCAAACTGCTGCTCGGCACCTGGCAGGGGATCTGGCTGGGCGAACATCGGGTACACGGCGGCGCGCGGCGCATCGTCGCCACCTTACAAGGGGAATAAAACATGAACACGTCGGATTTACTGACCTACTGCATGAGCAAACCGGGCGCTTCACAAAGTTATAAAGATGAGTGGGACGCAACCCAGGTGAAAAGCGATGGCGTGCTGTTTGCCATGGTGCATGACGTTGAAGGGCGACCAGCGTTGTCGCTGAAGACCTCGCCCGCGCTGGCGGAGTTATTGCGCGATGAACACCACGATGTGTTTCCCAGTGAACATCTCAATAAGTCGCACTGGAGCACGCTGTGGCTGGATGGATCGCTGAAGGATTCGCAGATTTACTATCTGGTTGATGCATCGTGGCAACAGGCTGACGCCACGCGCGCGGCGGGCGTCAGCCATGATGATGAGACGCGCTGATTAAGCCGCAGACTCTTCACGCAGGGTGTTGATATCAATCACGAAGCGATACTTCACGTCGCTTTTCAGCATGCGCTCGTAGGCGTCGTTGATCTGGTTCATAGCGATCAGCTCGATATCCGAAGTGATACCGTGCTTGCCGCAGAAATCCAGCATTTCCTGGGTTTCGGCGATACCGCCAATCAGTGAACCGGCAATGCTGCGACGCTTGAGGATCAGGTTAAACACCTGCGGTGCCGGGTGATCGTGCTCCGGCGCGCCAACCAGCGTCATGTTGCCGTCGCGCTTCAGCAGGGCGATAAACGGGTTGAGATCGTGCTGCGCGGCGACGGTATTTAAGATGAAGTCGAAGCTGTTGGCGTGCTGCGCCATCTGGTCAGCATCTTTCGAAATCACCACTTCGTCAGCGCCGAGGCGTTTGCCATCTTCAATTTTTGACGGTGAGGTAGTGAACAGCACCACGTGCGCGCCCATCGCATGCGCGATCTTCACGCCCATATGGCCGAGGCCGCCCAGACCAACGATACCAACTTTTTTGCCGGGACCGACATTCCAGTGACGCAGCGGGGAATAGGTGGTGATACCGGCGCACAGCAGAGGCGCAACGCCAGCCAGATCGAGGTTTTCCGGTACGCGCAGCACAAAGCTTTCATCAACCACCATGCTGGTGGAGTAGCCGCCGTAGGTGATGGCGCCGGTTTCACGATCCTGGCCGTTGTAAGTGCCAACAAAGCCGTTTTCACAGTACTGCTCGAGTCCTTCCTGACAGCTTGGGCAGCTGCGGCAGGAGTCGACCATACAGCCGACGCCGACTAAATCGCCCACTTTATATTTGTGCGTGTGCGCGCCAACGGCGGTGACGCGACCCACGATTTCATGGCCTGGCACCACCGGGAATACGGTGTTGCGCCATTCGTTGCGCGCCTGGTGCAGGTCCGAGTGGCAGACGCCACAGTACAACACTTCAATCTGCACATCATGAGCGCGCAGTTCGCGCGGCTTATAATCGAACGGGGCGAGTTTGGCTTTCGCGTCCTGTGCGGCATAGGCATGCGTAATATTCATGGTGTCTCCAGTCAGATGTGTCGTGAGTATTTTTTGCGAGGGGTCCGTTCAGTGATGACACTGAAGGACAGAGGCGCGTCAGCGGCGCCAAAAGGAACGCAGTAAGAATAGTCAGCGGGACGCGATGCGTATATGCCTGAAGTTGTCTGTTTCTTGCCTGTTTCTGCATTTGCTAAGGCATTCAGACAATGGCACCGGCTGGCGAGTAACCGGAGCGGTGAGCCGTGGCGAGATCAGAAAAAACGCGCCGCAACAGCGGGTGCGGCGCGTTAAACCTATTTTTTCAGCATCGGCTTGAGGAAGCGTGCAGTATGCGATTTTTCGCACTGTGCAACGGTTTCCGGCGTGCCGGCCACCAGGATTTCACCACCGCCGCTGCCACCTTCCGGACCGAGATCGACAATCCAGTCAGCGGTTTTGATCACGTCGAGGTTGTGCTCAATCACCACGATGGTATTGCCCTGATCGCGCAGCTGATGCAGCACTTCCAGCAGCTGCTGGATGTCGGCAAAATGCAGGCCGGTGGTCGGTTCATCTAGAATGTACAGCGTCTGACCGGTGCCGCGCTTCGACAGCTCACGCGCCAGCTTAACGCGCTGCGCTTCACCGCCGGACAGCGTGGTTGCCGACTGGCCAAGACGAATGTACGACAGACCGACATCCATCAGCGTCTGCAGCTTACGCGCCAGTGCAGGTACCGCATCAAAGAACTCACGCGCCTCTTCGATGGTCATCTCCAGCACTTCGTGAATGCTCTTGCCTTTGTATTTAATCTCCAGCGTTTCGCGGTTATAGCGTTTGCCTTTGCACTGATCGCACGGTACATAAATGTCAGGCAGGAAGTGCATTTCGACCTTAATCACGCCGTCGCCCTGACAGGCTTCACAGCGGCCGCCGCGCACGTTAAAGCTGAAGCGGCCCGGATTGTAGCCGCGCGAACGCGCTTCCGGCACGCCGGCAAACAGTTCACGCACCGGGGTAAAAATCCCGGTGTAGGTGGCCGGGTTTGAGCGCGGCGTCCGGCCGATCGGGCTCTGATCGATGTCGATCACTTTATCGAAGTGCTCCAGCCCGGCGATCTCGCGATACGGCGCAGCTTCACCGCTGGTGGCACCATTCAACTGGCGCTGCGCAATCGGGAACAGCGTATCGTTAATCAGCGTTGATTTGCCGGAACCGGACACGCCGGTGATACAGGTAAACAGCCCAACCGGAACCGTCAGCGTGACATCCTTCAGGTTATTACCGCGCGCGCCGCTCAGTTTCAGTACTTTGGACGGATCGCCTTTCACCCGCTCTGCCGGCACCGCGATTTCACGCTTGCCGCTGAGGAACTGACCGGTGAGAGAATCTTCGTGCGCCATGATGGCATGCACATCGCCCTCGGCTACCACCTGGCCGCCGTGCACGCCAGCGCCCGGACCGATATCAATAATATGGTCAGCGGCGCGAATCGCGTCTTCATCATGCTCAACCACGATCACGGTATTACCGAGATCGCGCAGGTGAATCAGCGTCGACAGCAGGCGCTCGTTGTCGCGCTGATGCAGACCGATGGACGGTTCATCCAGTACGTACATGACGCCAACCAGACCGGCACCAATCTGGCTCGCCAGACGAATACGCTGTGCTTCACCGCCGGACAGCGTTTCCGCTGAACGCGACATCGACAGATAATTCAGGCCGACGTTGACCAGGAAGCTCAGACGGTCGCCAATTTCCTTCAGCACTTTCTCGGCGATTTTGGCGCGCTGGCCGCTCAGCTTCAGATTGCGGAAGAAGTCCATGGCGTGGCCGATGCTCATATCCGAGATGGTCGGCAGGTTGGTGTCTTCCACGAACACATGGCGCGCTTCACGACGCAGGCGCGTCCCTTCACAGCTGGCGCAGGCGCGGTTGCTGATAAACTTCGCCAGCTCTTCGCGCACCGCGTTGGATTCCGTCTCTTTGTAGCGGCGCTCCATGTTATGCAGCACGCCTTCGAACGGATGACGACGCACCGAGGTATCGCCGCGATCGTTGATATATTTGAACTCAATGTTCTCTTTACCGGAGCCGTACAGAATCACTTCGCGCGCTTTGTCGCTCAGGCTATTGAACGGCGCTTCGACATCGAAATCCAGATGTTCCGCCAGCGAGCGCAGCATCTGGAAATAGTAGAAGTTACGGCGATCCCAGCCGCGAATGGCGCCACCGGCCAGCGACAGCTCCGGATTTTGAACCACGCGATCGGGATCGAAATATTGCTGAACGCCGAGGCCGTCACAGGTCGGGCAGGCACCGGCCGGGTTATTGAACGAGAACAGGCGCGGCTCCAGCTCACGCATGCTATAACCGCACACCGGGCAGGCAAAGTTAGCCGAGAACAGCATCTCTTCGGTATCGGGATCGTCCATATCCGCGACGATCGCCGTGCCGCCACTCAGTTCCAGCGTCGTTTCAAAGGATTCGGCCAGACGGGTCGCCAGATCGTCACGCACGCGGAAACGATCGATCACCACCTCAATGGTGTGTTTCTTCTGCAGCTCCAGCTTGGGTGGATCCGACAGATCGCACACTTCGCCATCGATACGTGCGCGGATGTAGCCCTGCGCCGCCAGATTTTCCAGCGTTTTGGTGTGCTCGCCTTTGCGATCTTTTACCACCGGCGCCAGCAGCATCAGGCGCCGACCCTCTTCCTGCGCCAGGACCTGATCGACCATCTGGCTGACGGTTTGTGCCGCCAGCGTGACGTTATGATCCGGACAGCGCGGCTCACCCACGCGGGCAAACAGCAGACGCAGATAGTCATGAATTTCAGTGATGGTGCCGACGGTCGAGCGCGGGTTGTGCGACGTCGATTTCTGCTCAATGGAAATGGCAGGCGACAGCCCCTCGATGTGGTCTACGTCCGGTTTCTCCATTAAGGAAAGAAACTGGCGCGCATAGGCAGAAAGCGATTCAACATAGCGGCGCTGGCCTTCGGCATACAGCGTATCAAACGCCAGCGAAGACTTACCGGAACCCGACAGACCGGTCACTACAATGAGCTTGTCGCGTGGGATGATCAGGTTGATATTCTTCAAATTATGGGTGCGAGCACCGCGGACTTCAATCTTATCCATTCACCTTTCCCGGATTAGGCAACGCTCGCCATGCCTTGCCAGCACGACCAGCAGAAACGCATCATTATGGCACAAAAAATAAACTGAATAAATATCCAGTGTTTTTGCTATCCTGTCACGGTCGAAAAACTGGAATCCCGCTCGAAAGTGGGAAGCGTCATTGTGACGTGATACAATTTTTCGCTTAGACTTTTTAGCATCAACTCATCGGGAGACAGCAACATGGCCAGTCGTGGCGTAAACAAAGTGATTCTTGTCGGGAATCTGGGTCAGGATCCGGAAGTGCGCTACATGCCGAATGGTGGCGCGGTAGCCAACATTACGCTGGCCACGTCAGAGAGCTGGCGCGACAAGCAAACCGGTGAAAACAAAGAGATCACCGAATGGCACCGCGTCGTGCTGTTCGGCAAGCTGGCCGAAGTCGCCGGCGAATATCTGCGTAAAGGTTCGCAGGTCTACATTGAAGGCCAGCTGCGCACCCGTAAATGGCAGGACCAGAGCGGTCAGGACAAATACACCACCGAAGTGGTGGTGAACGTGGGCGGCACCATGCAGATGCTGGGTGGTCGTCAGCAGGGCGGCAACGGCGGTGGCGCACCGATGGGCGGCCAGGGCGGCGGCAACAATAACGGCTGGGGCCAGCCGCAGCAGCCACAGGGTGGGGGCAACCAGTTCAGCGGCGGCGCGCAGCAGCGTCCACAGCAGCAGAGCGCACCGGCGAACAACGAACCACCAATGGATTTCGACGACGATATCCCGTTCTGATTGGCGTACCGATCACCGCGTTATCCAGCCCTCGCTTCTGCGAGGGCTCCATTTCAAAAGCTCTTGTCCAATAAAACTTTTCTCTCCGCACGTTCATACAACGACGTTAATGCGCGCGCCACTCCCGCAGTAATTCTTCCGTGGTTTTAACCCGCACCGGATTGCCCGGCATGATCAAATCCGCCCACACCTCGTTGTGCTGATTAATGAGCTGCTGCGCCGACACATAAGTGCGATCGGCGGTGGTGTGCGCGTCGGCCGCCACGGTGATGTGATAGCCAAGGCTGGCCCCGACTTTGATGGTGGTATCGACACAATAATCGGTGGCGCAGCCGCAAATGACAAAGCTTTCAATCTGATGCTGTTCAAGCTGCGCCGCGAGCCCGGTTTGCCAGAAGCTGTCGCAGGCGGTTTTGGTGATGTAAAGCGCGTCGGCGGGTTGTTCCAGTTCGGCGACTATGTGCCAGTCTGCGGAGTCAACGGCTAAATCCGGCCCGCTATGCTGAATAAAAATGACCTGATCGGCGGCGGCCATCAGCTGATTAATGCGCGCGCAGCGTCCGGCGCGGTCGTAACGCGGCGTTGCCAGCACGCCATTTTGCATATCCACTACCATTACCACCCGTTGTGCCATTGTCGCCTCCTTTATAGGTCAGGCCCCAGTGTCGCGCTGAAGGGGTAGGCGCGTAAAGCGATTGGGCTTTGCTTTTTTTGTGCGCGCCGCGCATGCTTACTGCCTGATAGCGTATGGAGGTGTGTGGTGACGGTGGTTCCCGAAGTCTTTCCCTGTGAGCAGGATCGTGCGCAGTTTCAGCACTTTGCTGAGCTGCCGGGCATTGAGCTTTATCAGGCGCACATCTCCCGCTACGCTTTTGAGCCCCATACCCACGAAGCCTTCGGGATTGGCACCATTGAATCCGGCGCGCAGCGCTTTCGCTACCGCGGCACCAATTATGTCGCGCCGGTGCATTCGCTGGTGATGATGAATCCCGATGAACTGCACACCGGTGAATCGGCCTGCGCCGAAGGCTGGCGTTATCGCATGATCTATATCGATCCGGCGGAGATGGATCGGCTGACCGGCGATCGCAACTGGTGGTTCAGTGATGCGCTGCGCACCGATGCGCGCCTGGCGCAACCTTTCTCCCACGCGCTGGCACAGATGTGGCAGGCGCAAAGTGCGCTGGAGCGGCAGGGCGCGCTGCTGGATCTGCTGGAATGGCTGCGTCCGCTGGCGCAGCAGGGCGTCGCGCGGCCGCGCGAAGGCGCCCACCGGTTTGATGTGGTAAAAGCCTGGCTGCGCGATAACCTGGCAGAGCCGGTGCGGCTGGAGGAGCTGGCGGCGCTGGTATCGCTGTCGCCGTGGCATTTTCTGCGCAGTTTCAAACAACACTTTCACGTCACTCCCCATCAAATGCTGATGGCCTTCCGCCTGTTCGAAGCCAAACAGCGGCTGGCGCAGGGCGAGAGCGCCGCCAGTGTGGCGGCGGCGGTTGGCCTCACCGACCAGGCGCATCTGACGCGGGCGTTTGCCCATCGCTACGGCATCACGCCGGGACGCTATCAAAAACAGGTGTTCAGCGGACGTTAACCGCAATCTGCTACAAGCCTTTCACCTTTTCCTGCGCCACACTGTGGCGGATTAAAGATAAAGGAAAGGTGTATGTTTGCAGGAATAGTGTTTGCCCTCGCGGCGGGGCTGATGTGGGGCATGATTTTTGTCGGGCCGCTGCTGATACCCGATTATCCGGGCACGTTGCAATCGGCGGGTCGCTATGTTGCCTTTGGTCTGGTGGTGCTGCCGCTGGCGTGGCTCAGCCGGCGCCGGCTAAAACAGCTGACGCGCCCGGACTGGACGGAGGCGGTGAAGCTGTCGCTGGTGGGCAATCTGCTCTATTACGCCTGCCTCGCCAGCGCGATTCAGCGCACCGGCGCACCGGTCT
This sequence comes from Pantoea sp. ICBG 828, assembly GCF_002928355.1. Taxonomy (NCBI): domain Bacteria; kingdom Pseudomonadati; phylum Pseudomonadota; class Gammaproteobacteria; order Enterobacterales; family Erwiniaceae; genus Pantoea; species Pantoea sp. ICBG 828. The sequence goes on from NZ_POWN01000003.1 coordinate 97,028, forward strand.
CCACCATGATCATCGGCACGCTGCCGGTGGTGATCACCGTCACCGCTAACCTCTGTTACGGCCATCTCGAAGGGCGCCTGCCATGGCGCCGGCTGATGCCCGCGCTGGTCATCATTGCTGCCGGTCTAGGCTGCGTTAACGCGGCGGAACTGCACGGGCAGGGGCCGGCATTTGATCTCTGGGGCTACCTGAGTGGCCTGCTGCTGGCGGTGCTGGCAGTGGTGTGCTGGACCTGGTATCCGTTGCGCAATGCGCGCTGGCTGCGCGAACATCCTCAGCACAAACCGTCGAGCTGGGCCACCGCGCAGGGACTGGTGACATTGCCGCTGGCGCTGGTGTTTTATGGGCTGGTGAGCCTGCAGATTCACTGGCAGCAGCCCGATTTCGCTTTACCGTTCGGCCCGCAGCCGGCGCGCTTTATCTGGCTGATGCTGGCGATTGGTTTGTTCTGCTCATGGCTGGCGGCGCTGTGCTGGAATGCCGCCAGTCAGCGTTTGCCAACGGTAGTGATGGGGCCGCTCATCGTATTCGAAACGCTCTCTGGCCTGCTGTGGACCTTTATTTACCGCCAGAGCTGGCCACCGCTGCTCACCAGCATCGGTATCGGCTGTCTGATTGTTGGCGTGATCTATGCCATGCGCATTAAACCGCAGCGGCTGACCGCACTTTCTTAACTCTGCCTCGCTGCTGAGTCATCCACTCAGCAGCGCTTTCCCCTGATATTTTAGGAATTTGACCAGCCGATAATTCCGCCTCAGTGACCTGATGCTGGCCGGCACGCGCATGCTATATAACCGACCAGCGCTACGGCCGCCCGGTTTTCATTCTCTTCCGCTATAAAACTCCCTGCTGTCAGCGCGGTAAAAGGCCGACTCTCGCTGCCTTTTAGCGTTCCGGAGGGATAAAAAAAGCGCATATCGGGCAACAATTCGCCGGTTTAGCGCGTAAAAAACGCTTCGCCAGTCGGATTTTTACCCGGCTGTGGCACTGAAATTCCAGCGTGAGAAGCCACCTTAGCCTTAAGCGTTACCGGCATTGTTAAGAATGATTCCCAACAGCTGCCAGAAAAAAAGATTAAAGATGACGATGGATTTAAGCGCAGTATTTACCGTGGATAACCGTTTTTCGGCTTTATAGTTTAAACATCATAACGTTTTTGAACCGGAGTATTCCTGGTGTGGTTTAAGAGTTAACCGACTAGCGCTGATCGTCAAAGCGATCATAAACGCAGCGGCCAGATCCAGTTTAAAACTGAGCCAATGTGTGAGCGGTTACACCGTGTTGTTCATTAACGCTTAACAGAATTGTCTGTGATCAGGACTGATTATTAGTAATCGTGAAGTAATAGACTAAGCACCAATCTCACCAAAATGAGATTGGGCTAAGTCTAAATGGCTTGAAACGCGAGGCTTTTGCTGGTGTGAATCAATTTTACCGCAAAAAAGGAAGTGATTCCGTGATGGCATTCATCAGGAAAAAGTGGTTCGAATTGTTATGTAGCGAATGCCGAATTTAATGATCTTCATCTCTTCTGGTAAGAACAAATCTCAGCATTAAGTCATATAACATCGGCCTCACTGGTATTAGCGATTATCGGAACCGGAAGGGTAATGATAAACGCTACGGCTAATATCCAGTAAACGACAGCTGCGACGGGTACCGATGTCGAAAGTGGTTTGCAGGAAGTTGACCGCCTGACGCTTTTCATTCGTAGTGAAGAAGTTTTTCAGCACGCTTTGCAGCATCTCCTTGTCGGAGCTCAGGGTCTGCAGCTCGCGCGTAAGGTTCTGCAGTTTATCCTCCAACTCCTTGATTTTTCGACCCTCCTCTGAAGAAAGCCCGGAGAACTTCTTCTTCCAGCTATAGAAGGTGGCCTCGGAAATGCCCAGCTCCTCACAAATCTCCCTGACTTTCACTCCCGTTTCAGAAGCTTTAATGGCATTTGTGATTTGCTCTTCGCTATATCGTGACTTTCTCATAAATGCTCTTACCTTTCTTATCAATTAGTGGATGAGAATTACTGTATTAATATCTGGTACTGCAAAAACGGTATTAATGCAGTATTAAAGTGCGCGATTAGAATTGCGAGGGTTAAATTAAGTTATTTAGAATAAATATCATCATGGGATAAATCTTATTTTATTCTGAATGCCATTGAACGCCTTCCTGGTGCTGGGTTTTTGATATAGATTCATTCCATCCAAAATGCAGAAAAATACGACAATCATTGGAAATTCGGCATAGCCTGCTTGCAAAAAACTCAGGATATGCCTGTGAACTTTTGTCCTGAATTCGGGTTGAAATCGTTTACATCCATCGGGCTTCGCACCAGGTTTAATCGGAATTTTCCTGAATTTAATCGCTAAACTCTGACGCGAGTCTCATTTTTCGGACCAGCCTGGTTTGAAGTTATTAAATTGTGTCAGGCCCACTGAGCGCTTGTTAATTCATTTCAAGGACGTTGTACCGAAAAGCAGTTGCTGTACGTAATACTAAGGACCAGTCAATGAAATTGAGCGTAATGTCTAATGCCGCCTGGATGATGTCTGAGAAGATCGTCTCGGTATTCGGCGTCATATTTGTGACCTCCTACGTGGCAAAATCCTTTGGCCCAACGGTGTTTGGCCAAATGGCGTTTTCGACCTCGCTGTTCTCCATGGTGCAAACCGTGGCGATTTTTGGTACCGAAACCATCCTGTTCAAGCGCATCAGCAAAAGTGCGCCGAAAGGCCTGCGGCTGATGACCGTGGCGCGGACCATGCGCCTGGTACTGCTGTTGCTGACGTCAATCCCGGTGTTGATTTGGGTCTGGTACAACATGCAGGAAAACTTCCTTGCGTTTGCACTGGCCTCGTTTATCTCGTCGGTGTTTGTCACCCAGGACACGTTCAGCGTTTATAACAATGCGCGGCTGGCATCGCGGCTCAATACCATTGCCAACTCGGCCGGCTTGCTGCTGGGCTTTGCCATGAGCTTCACCATCGCCTGGCTGCACCTCAATCCACTGTGGCTCACCGCCTCGATTGTGGCCGTCACACTGGTGCCGTACGCCATCAAGCGCGTCAATTTCTATCGCGAACATCAGGATCTGGCACCGCCGCAGGACAAGCGCACCACCTACCTGCGCTACCTGATGTATGCCGGCCTGCCGCTGGCCATCTCCAGCATCTTTATCTCGGTGCAGGTGAAAGCCGCACAGATGTTCCTCGCGGGCATCGCCTCAGCGCGCGACCTTGGCCTGTTCGCCGCCGCGAATACCATTTCGGCTTCCTGGATTTTTATCCCGGTTGCCATCATCACTTCCTGCTTCTCGGAGATTTTCCGCGAGCGTGGAGCAGCCGCGATCAAGCTCACCGCGCGGCTGAACGGCTATGTCATGGGAGTTTCATTGCTGTTATTAGCGGTGATCGCCTTATACGGCGAAAAAATCATCATCGCTTTATATGGTCACGAGTACACACAGTCCGGAAGTCTCATTACGTTACTGTCGTTAGCAACCTGCTTTTCGGCAATGGGGACCGTCGCTTATCGCTACATGGTGAAAGAGGGCGGGTTTAACTATCTGTTGAAGAAGATCATTTTTCTGATGGTCATCAGCCTGCCGCTGTCGTGGTGGCTGATCCAGGGCTACGGCATCATGGGTGCCGCCTGGAGCGTCTTCATCACGGAGTTACTGTCCCTGACCGTAATGAATTACTTCTTCAAAAACGGCGTCATCCAAAAAATTCAGGTTTCCTCACTCAACTACAAAACCTACAAATGAGGTCAGATATGATCAGGTTGAAAGACGAACTCAGAAGAAGCGTACAGTATTTCATCAAAAAGATGCCCTGGGCTTACCAGGATCGCATCTACTACTTTCACAAATTCCGTAAGCTGCCGAACCTGCGTCAGCCGAAGGTGTTCAATGAGAAAGTGCTGTATCGCAAATTCGTCTACGGCGACTACCAGTGCTATGGCCGCCTGTCGGACAAGTTTTCGGTGCGTGAGTACATTGCCGAAAAGGTAGGCAGTGAGTATCTGATTCCGCTGGTTTATGAGACCAGCGATCCGCACTCACTGCATACGTTGCCGAGCTGGAAGAACACGGTTATCAAGCCGAATCACGGCTCCAACATGGTCGAGATCCTGCTGGAAGAACCGGATGCGCTGAAAAAACAGCAGATTATCAGCGACTGCCAGCGCTGGCTGAAGACCGATTTCGCCAACGAGGCGCGCGAGATTCACTATCGCTATATTAAGCCGCGCATTCTGGTAGAGAAGTACATCGGCGATGGCAAAACCGCGCCGATCGATTACAAGTTTCACATGTTCAACAAGCGCGACGGCAATTTTGAATATGTGCTGCAGGTGATCTACAACCGCTGTAATCCGCTGCTGTCGATGAACTTTTACGTCAACAATCTTAACGAGGCGTATCACAAAATCCGTGATACCGGGCTGGATGTGTCACCGCTGCTGCCACAGCTGCAGCACGCGCTGGCGCTGAGTAAAACGCTGGCCAGCGATTTCGATTATGTGCGCGTGGACTGGTATATCGATGGCGAACAGATCTACTTCGGTGAGCTGACGTTCACGCCAGGCGCCGGGCTGGTCACCGGGTTGGATCGGGGGCTTAATCAGATGATGGGTGATATGTGGATTCAGGATCGTCGCGATACGCAGAGATCGGACGTCACGGTGCCGGAAGTGCCACTTCCAGCCGTATTGAAGAAAATTTGAAATCACACAGCAAAATAAAAAACCCCGCTTAGCGGGGTTTTTTATGCGCCGCGTTTACGGCATTGGCCAGTCGGCTGGTGTCTGGCTCATCACCTGAATAAACGCTTCTTTGGTGATGGACATAAAGTTATGCACGTTTTCCATGCTCAGCGTAATGCCGAGCAGACCGGTAACGAACCAGCATGACATCGCTACGCCCACGCCGCCGCACATCAGCGCCATCACGTGGTGGCTGTTCTGACGCAATTTAATTTTCATGGTGCTGGCGAAGAACATCATTACCGCGCTGAGCAGTTCCCAACGCATGACGATCAGACTGGTAGTTAACGTAGCCATCGGCGAAAAACCTCTTGAGATCAGTAATATCCCTGACATTCATCGGACATCACTGGCGGCAGAAAAGGGAGGTCAGGGAAGCCCTTCTGTCGTCTTAATACAGCTTGAATCTGTGACTTGGGTCACATTATATCACTGGATTTGAAAATTTGAACAAAATTTAGACCTGGTATGGCAGGCCAAGAAAGGGCTGGAGGAAGGTGAAGAGGAGGGGAAAGGCGCGCCCGCGTGGGGCGCACTGACTTCAGCGTACCGGGCAGCACTCGCCGGTGGTGCGCTGGGCAAAGCTGTTCATGCCTTCGCTGCAGTCGAAGTTGACCAGACGCGGACGCTGCACCATCGCCTGGCGACGCATGCTGTGACGATAAGCGGTAGGGGTTTGCGAGAACTGACGGCGGAACACGCGTGAAAACGTCTGCTGCGAGTCGTAGCCGTACTGCATCGCAATGTCGAAAACCGGACGCTGCGTCTGACGCAAGGCTTCGGCGGCCAGCGTGAGACGGCGTTCACGAATATAACCACCCAGCGTTTGTTTCGTAACCGTACGGAACATACGCTGCAGGTGCCATTTCGAGTAACCCGATTTTGCCGCCACTTCATCAATCGACAATGTTTTATCCAGATTCTGATCGATCCAGTTAGTCAGTGAATGGATGATTTCCTGTTGCATCATAGCCTGTTCCTTCTGCAAGGTTATCGCCTGGTTTGAAATTCGCTGTTTTGCTGGGGTGCGAGTATAATTCCTCAAGTTAACTTGAGGTAAAGGCCCTAAATGAAAAAAGAACGCAATTACCCGAAACCGGTGCTGACGCCGGGCGAAGTGGCGAAACGCAGCGGCGTGGCGGTATCGGCACTGCACTTTTATGAAAGCAAAGGCTTGATCAGCAGCACGCGCAATGGCGGTAATCAGCGCCGCTACAGCCGTGATGTGCTGCGCCGCGTGGCGATCATCAAAATTGCGCAGCGCATCGGGATTCCGCTGGCGACGGTCAGCGACAGCCTGATGCACGTGCCAGCGAATAAGCGCATGTCGACGCAGGAGTGGGACGCGCTGACGCAGCACTGGCGCGAAGAGCTGGATAAACGCATCGAAACCCTGACGCGTCTGCGCAACGATCTGGACGGCTGCATTGGTTGCGGCTGCCTGTCGATGCGCGACTGTCCACTGCGCAATCCGGGTGACCGTCTGGGGCAGCAGGGCTCCGGAGCGGTCCTGCTCGATCCGCAACAGGACGAGCCGCAGCGTTAATCCGCTATACTAGATGCCAACCCTTAGCAGCAAGGAATCGCGCATGATTACCGTTCACCATCTGGAAAACTCCCGTTCTCATCGGGTGCTGTGGCTGCTGGAAGAGCTGGCGGTGCCGTATCAAATCAAACGCTATCAGCGGGAAAATACCCTGCTGGCGCCGGACGAATTAAAGAAAGTGCATCCGCTGGGGAAATCGCCGGTGATTACCGATGGCAATCGGGTGATCGCCGAATCGGGCGCCATCCTCGAATATCTGCAGCTGAAATACGACAGCGAGCATCTGCTAGCGCTGCATGAGGAAGAGGAGCAAATTCAGGCGCGCTACTGGCTGCACTATGCTGAAGGTTCGCTGATGCCGCTGCTGGTGATGAAGCTGGTGTTTGCGCAACTGGGCAAAAAGCCGGTGCCATGGCTGCTGCGCCCGGCCGGCGTGGCGCTGAGTAAAGGCATTCAGAAAGCGTGGCTGAACAAGCAGCTGGCGCTCCACGGGCGCGTGATTGAGCAGCATCTGAGCCAGCAGCGCTTTTTTGCCGGTTCACGCTTCAGCATTGCCGATGTGCAGATGAGTTTTCCGCTGCTGGCGTTGCAGATGCGCGGCGCGCTGGGTGAGATGCCCGCCACGGCGCGCTGGCTGGAGAATATGCAGCAGCGCGCCGCGTGGCAGCGCGCGCTGGAGCAGGGCGGCCCGATTCAGTTCAATAACGGCTGAGGCGCAGCGGTAACGCAACGAAACAGGACGCCGCGACGCGCTGTCGCGGCACCGCAGCAAACCATCTGAAATGCCAGCCTTTTTCCTCCATGATTTCCTGCTCCCGCTAGCGTAACGCCAGCCATAATGGCGCCAGAGCTGCGCATTATCCTGCCTGCCAGGTGATTAGCAGTTGAAAACGCCACCCCAAACGCCAGATAATCGTTTGCCTTTTTTCCGCGTCACCCCTTTTTGACCTGGAATACGCGGCCACGTAATCGTTTGCCTGCTTTTCTCTCTGAGACATCTTCACCAGGATGATGCGCAAACGCGAGCCGCGCGGTGACCTATATCTTAAAAAACACAGAGGAATAACTATGTCTGGCGAATCACGCCCGGCCAGGGGAAAACTGGACGCCTGGTTCCACATTTCAGCACGCGGCAGCAGCGTGCGGCAGGAAGTGCTGGCTGGCCTCACCACCTTTTTAGCGATGGTCTATTCGGTCATCGTGGTGCCTGGCATGCTCGGTAAAGCGGGCTTCTCACCGACGGCGGTGTTTGTCGCTACCTGTCTGGTGGCCAGCTTTGGCTCCCTCATCATGGGACTGTGGGCCAACCTGCCGATGGCGATTGGCTGTGCCATCTCCCTGACCGCCTTCACCGCGTTCAGCCTGGTACTGGGCCAGCACATTAGCGTGCCGGTGGCGCTGGGCGCGGTCTTCCTGATGGGCCTGCTGTTCACGCTGATTTCCGTGACCGGCATTCGCGCATGGATTCTGCGTAACCTGCCGATGGGCGTGGCGCACGGCACCGGCGTCGGTATCGGCCTGTTTCTGCTGCTGATTGCCGCCGATGGCATTGGCCTGGTGGTAAAAAACCCGGCGGCAGGCCTGCCGGTGGCGCTTGGTCACTTCACCTCTTTCCCGGTGATCATGGCGCTGATCGGGCTGGCGGCGATTTTTGGTCTGGAAAAACGGCGGGTACCGGGCGGCATTCTGCTGACCATCATTGCGATTTCGCTGCTTGGGCTGATTTTCGACCCGGCGGTAAAGTGGCAGGGGCTGTTTGCCATGCCGAGCCTGCGTGATGCCAGCGGCCAGTCGGCAATGTTTAGCCTGGATATCATGGGCGCGCTGCAGCCGGTGGTGTTACCGAGCGTGCTGGCGCTGGTGATGACCGCGGTGTTTGACGCCACCGGCACCATTCGTGCGGTGGCCGGGCAGGCGAACCTGCTGGATAAAGAGGGCCAGATTATCAATGGCGGTCGCGCGCTGACCACCGACTCTATCAGCAGCCTGTTTGCCGGACTGGTGGGTGCTTCGCCCGCCGCAGTGTATATCGAGTCCGCTGCGGGTACTGCCGCCGGCGGTAAAACCGGCCTGACAGCGATTGTCGTGGGTCTGTTGTTCCTGCTGATTCTGTTTATGTCGCCGCTGGCTTATCTGGTTCCAGCCTATGCCACCGCACCCGCGCTGATGTATGTCGGCCTGCTGATGCTGAGCAACGTGGCCAAAATCGACTTCAATGATTTCGTCGATGCGATGTCTGGCCTGCTGACGGCGGTATTCATCGTACTGACCTGCAACATCGTCACCGGCATCATGCTCGGCTTTGCCGCGCTGGTGATTGGCCGCCTGTTTGCCGGCGAGTGGCGCAAGCTCAACGCTGGCACGGTGGTGATTGCTGTGGCGCTGGTGGCGTTCTACGCGGGCGGCTGGGCTATCTGACCGCAATCCGGGCGTCAGTCCGGATTATTCTCTTTATCGCACACGCCGCACATCGGGTAGCCCCGCCGGGCGGCGTTTTGTTTTACACTTTCCGACGCAACATCGCTTCGATTAATATGATTCGCCTAAGGAAAGCATGGAAATCTTCTTTACTATTCTCATCATGACGCTGGTGGTTTCGCTGTCCGGCGTTGCGGCACGTATCCTGCCGTTTCAGATCCCGCTGCCGCTGGTACAGATCGCGGCCGGCGCGCTGCTGGCCTGGCCAACCTTTGGTCTGCACGTCGATTTTGACCCCGAACTGTTCCTCGTGCTGTTTATTCCGCCGCTGCTGTTTGCCGATGGCTGGAAAACGCCGATCAACGAGTTTCTGCATCACGGCCGTGAAATTATCGGCCTGGCGCTGGTGCTGGTGCTGATTACCGTGGTCGGTATCGGTTACCTGATTTACTGGCTGGTGCCGGGCATTCCGCTAATTCCGGCGTTCGCGCTGGCGGCGGTGCTGTCACCGACCGATGCGGTGGCGCTCTCCGGCATCGTCGGCGAAGGGCGCATCCCGAAAAAGATCATGTCGATTGTCCAGGGCGAGGCGCTGATGAATGACGCGTCGGGCCTGGTGTCACTCAAGTTTGCCGTCGCGGTGGCGATGGGCACCATGGTGTTCACCTGGGGCGGCGCCAGCGTCGAATTCCTTAAAGTGGCGATTGGCGGCCTGGTGGCCGGTGTCGCCGTTTGCTGGCTGTATGGCCGTTCGCTGCGTCTGCTCAGCCGCTGGAGCGGTGACGACCCGGCAACGCAAACCGTACTGCTGCTGCTGCTGCCGTTCGCCTCTTACCTGATTGCTGAACACCTCGGCGTCTCCGGCATTCTGGCGGCGGTAGCGGCCGGTATGACCATCACCCGTTCCGGCATCATCCGTCAGGCACCGCTGGCAATGCGCCTGCGCGCCAACAGCGTATGGCAGATGCTGGAGTTTGTGTTCAACGGCATGGTGTTCCTGATGCTGGGCCTGCAGCTGCCGGACATTCTCTCCACCTCGATTGCTCAGGCGAACGCCGATCCTAACGTCGAGCTGTGGATGCTGTTCGCTGACGTCGGGCTGGTCTATGCGGCGCTGATGATCGTGCGCTTCGGCTGGCTGTGGGTCATGAAGCGCACCAGTCTGCGCCTGCTGAAGAAAAAGCCGCTGGAGTTTTCCAGCTACTCGCTGCGTGAACTGCTGATCGCCTCTTTTGCCGGCGTGCGCGGTGCTATCACGCTGGCCGGTGTGCTGTCGATTCCGCTGTTCCTCAGCAACGGCGAACCTTTTCCGGCGCGCTACGAACTGGTGTTTATCGCCACCGGCGTGATTCTGTTCTCGCTGTTTGTCGGCGTGATTCTGCTGCCGATTCTGCTGCGCGGCATGGAGAGCCACGACAAAGTGGGACACCGTCGCGAAATCCAGAGCGCGCGTGCTGCGATGGCCGGCGTGGCGATCGAGAGCCTGCACAAAATGGAGCAGCGGCTGGAAAACGACGCTGAAGAGAACATCGATCCTGAGCTGCTGAAAGAGGTCAGCCTGCGGGTGATTGGTAATCTGCGTCGTCGCGTCGATGGCAAAGATGATATGGAGCAGGCGCTGTTTGCGGAAAATCTGGAGCGCCGTTTCCGTCTGACCGCGCTGCGCGCCGAGCGTGCCGAGGTTTATCATCTGCGCGCAACCCAGCAGATCTCCAACGAGACCATGCAGCGCCTGCTGCGCGATCTCGACCTGCTGGAAGCGTTGCTGATAGAGAAAGAGGAATAGCCGCCGCGTTTTGCTGCTCTCCGATCCCGCGGCCGCCTGACAGACAGGGCGGCCGCTTTGCTACAGCGATAGCCGTGGCGCGTTATCCGGCCAGTGTTCGCGGCAGCAGGCAATCCACGCCTGCGCGCTGCGCGACAGATAACTGCCTTCGCGCCAGATTAGCCCCAGACGCCACTGCAGCTCCGACTCCAGCGGCAGCCACAGCAAGGCCTGTTTATCCAGCCGCTGGCAGATCGGCTCCGGCAGGATCGCCAGCCCCATATCCGCCTGCACCATCGCGGCAAGAAAATCCCACTGCGCGCTACGCAGCGCGATATCCGGCATCACTCCCTGGCGCTGAAACGCTTTCATCAGCTGGCGGTTAAGCGAAAACTCTTCGTTGAGGATCAGCAGGGGATGCTGAGCCAGCTCGGCCAGCGTCAGGCTGGTGCGGTTGAGCCAGCGCGCGCTGCGCGGCAGCAGCACGCACAGCGGATGGCGCATCAGTTCAAGCGTGTTCAGCGGCAGCTCCGCATCAATCGGCAGGGCGGTCAGCGCAATATCCAGCCCGCCGCTCAGTACCGCCTGCTGCACCGTCAGGCCACCAAATTCGGAGATTTTCAGCTGTACGCCGGGATAGCGGCGGCGGAACGCGGAGATCGATCCGGCAATCTGCATGCCGACCATCGGCGGAATGCCGAGCCGCAGCTCACCGGTTTTCAGCTGGTTGATGTCACTGATTTGCGCCTCCAGCTGATGAAACTCCTGCAAAATCGCCAGGCCGCGCTGATATACCGCCTGGCCGCTGTCGGTGAGATGCAGCTTGCGTCCCTCGCGCAGCAGCAGCGTACAGCCCAGCTCTTCTTCCAGCTGGCGCAGCATTTTGCTGATGGTGGGTTGCGTGACGAACAGCTTCTCCGCCGCGCGGGTAAAGCTCTGCTGACGCACCACTTCGGTGAAGTAACGCAGGGCACGCACGTCCATAAACATTCCTTTTTGACATAGTTTGAATAATTTTAATTCATTTCTTTCACACTCTGGCGCGGATTTATACTGCAACCCTGAATTTTTAACGGGAAGAGAGAAATGGCGTTCGCGCTTCGTCCGCGCACCACGGATATCCTGCAACGCGTCACGGTGCCGCTGCAGCTGGTGCTGTATATCGCCCTGTTCGTTGCCAGTGGCCAACTGGTGAGTTGGCTGCATCTGCCGTTACCGGCCAACGTCGTGGGTATGGTGTTGCTGTTACTGTTGATCGTCAGCGGTATCGTGCCGCTGCGCTGGGTCAAAGCCGGGGCCAACTGGCTGCTGGCCGAAATGCTGCTGTTTTTTATTCCGGCGGTGGTCGCGGTGGTGAATTACAGCGACCTGCTGCGCAGTGAAGGCTGGCGCATCTGTGTGGTGATCGCCGTCAGTACGCTGATGGTGCTGGCGGCCACCTCGCTGGTGGTCGATCGCTTATACCGTTTCGAACTGGCGCGCGCGGCGCGTAAGCAGGGCGATCGTGACTGACTTTATCATTAGCCTGTTGTGTCTGGCGCTGACGCTGCTGGTTTACTACCTCAACAAACGCCTGTACCGGCGCAGACCCACACTGCTGCTGATGCCGTTGGTGTTAACGCCGCTGGTGCTGGTGGCGCTGTTGCTGCTGACGCACGTCAGCTGGCAGGATTACATCGCCGAAAGCCACTGGCTGCTGTGGCTGCTGGGGCCGGCGACGCTGGCTTTTGCGGTGCCGGTTTACGAAAACCTGCACATTATCCGTCGCCACTGGCTGTCGCTGAGCGTGGGCGTGATCACTGCCACGCTGGTGGCCGTGTGCAGTTCGGTGTGGCTGGCGCGGCTGCTGACGTTACCGGAGAGCATCCAGCGTAGTCTGGCGGTGCGCTCCATCACCACGCCTTTTGCGCTGGCAGCGGCCCAGCCGATTGGCGGCCAGCCCGATTTGGTCGCGCTGTTCGTGGTGATTACCGGAGTGTTTGGCATGGCGGTGGGCGACGTGCTGTTTTTACGCATCGCGATTAAGCAGGGCGTGGCGAAGGGCGCCGGCTTTGGCGCGGCCTCGCACGGAGCCGGCACGGCACGCGCCTATCAACTCGGCCAGCAGGAGGGCGTGGTCTCCAGCCTGGTAATGATGCTCTCCGGCGTGCTCACGGTGTTGCTGGCCCCGCTGCTGGGTCAGCTGTTGTGGCATGCCTGACGGGCAAAGCTGCACCCGCATCGTCCTGCGTGTTATCGGATGCGGTCAGTTTCTGCCCGCTGTAACCCATTTTTACGTAAAGCTTTCCAAATAAAGTTGTGTCACGTCGCCGCGCTGTTTACCCTTTGCGCCGAATTATGTGTCCTTCATGGAGTGGATTGTTATGTTTAAGCAACTTGTTACGGGAAGCGTTTTAGGTCTGGCACTGCTGAGCGGCGGCGCGCAGGCGATTGAGGGCAGTGTTGACGTGGGTGAGCACAGCACCAACCTGAACCTTGGCCTCGGCACCGCTTCACCGGGTCTGTTTCTGAAAGGCAACTGGCTGCGCAGCGATCACGACGGCAGCACTTACGGCCTTGGTATGGGTTATAACCTGGATGTGGGTGATTTCCGCGTGGCACCGACGGCGAAAGCGCTGTTCACCCATCCGGAAGATGGCCGTGATGGCTTCACCGTAGCACTGGGTGCCGGTGCGCAGTATAACTTCAACAGCATGTGGGGCCTGTACGGCGAATATTACTATGCGCCGGAAGCGTTCTCCGATCGTCTGGACAGCTATAAAGAAGCCTCAGGCGGCCTGAGCTTTACGCCGATTTCGCTGCTGAACCTGCGCGTTGGCTATCAGTACATTGAGCTGAACAACAAAGGCGACCGTAAAGATAACGTGCTGGTCGACGGCCCGTACGTTGGTGCGTCGCTGCGTTTCTGATGACGGGACCAGGTGCGCATGAATGCGCACCCTACGAAATTCCCCGTAGGGTCGCCATTCATGGCGACCTGGTCAATTACCGCACTACGTTCATGGCGACCTGGTCAATCACCGCACCCTCTCAATCTTAATGCGCTTTCCCCTGCGAAATCCCGACGCCCGTTTGTGAACGGATAAACTGTCCGCGGAATTTCGCCCGCTCCAGCGCCCCCTGCTGGGAATGATCGGTAATGGAAAACAGCCAGGTGCCGACAAACGCGACCAGCATCGAGAACAGCGCCGGATACTCATACGGATAGACTGGCGTTGCGTGTCCCAGTACCTGCACCCAAATGGTCGGGCCGAGAATCATCAGCACCACCGCCGTCAGCAGGCCCAGCCAGCCCCCCACCATGGCGCCGCGCGTGGTCAGTTTTGACCAGTACATCGACAGCAAAATAATCGGGAAGTTACAGCTGGCGGCAATCGAGAACGCCAGGCCGACCATGAAGGCAATGTTCTGTTTCTCAAACAGAATCCCCAGCGCAATCGCCACCACGCCCAGCACCAGCACGGTAATTTTCGACACCCGCAGCTCTTCTCGCTCGGTGGCCTGACCTTTACGGATCACGCTGGCATACAGGTCATGCGACACCGCCGAAGCACCGGCCAGCGTCAGTCCGGCCACTACTGCCAGAATGGTGGCGAAGGCCACCGCCGAGATAAAGCCGAGGAACAGGCTGCCGCCGACCGCATTGGAGAGATGCACTGCCGCCATGTTAGTGCCGCCAATCAGCGCGCCGCTGGCGTCTTTGAAGGCCGGATTAGCGCCGACCAGCAGAATCGCGCCGAAGCCGATAATAAAGGTCAGGAAGTAGAAGTAGCCCATAAAGCCGGTGGCCCAGAACACGCTTTTGCGTGCTTCCCGCGCATCGGCGACGGTGAAGAAACGCATCAGAATATGCGGCAGGCCGGCGGTGCCAAACATCAGGCCCAGACCGAGCGACAGCGCGGAGATCGGGTCTTTCACCAGACCGCCCGGCTGCATGATCGCGCTTCCTTTCGGGTGCACCGCCATCGCCTCGGTAAACAGCGTATTAAAGCTGAAACCGGTGGCTTTCATCACCATGATGGCCATAAAGCTGGCGCCAAACAGCAGCAGCACCGCTTTGATAATCTGCACCCAGGTGGTGGCCAGCATGCCGCCAAACAGCACGTACAGCACCATCAGAATGCCGACCAGCACCACGGCGATGTGGTAGTCGAGACCGAACAGCAGCTGGATCAGCTTACCGGCACCCACCATCTGCGCAATCAGATACAGCGCCACCACCACCAGCGAACCGCAGGCGGAAAGGGTGCGGATGGGCTTTTGCTGCAGGCGATAGGACGCCACATCGGCAAAGGTATAACGACCCAGGTTGCGCAGGCGTTCGGCAATCAGGAACAGAATCATGGGCCAGCCGACGAGGAAGCCGAGCGAGTAGATCAGCCCGTCGTAGCCGGAGGTGTAGACCAGCGCGGAGATACCGAGAAACGAGGCGGCCGACATAAAGTCACCGGCCATCGCCAGGCCATTCTGGAAACCGGTGATGTTGCCGCCGGCAGTGTAGTAATCGCTGCGCGAGCGGGTGCGTTTGGACGCCCAGTAAGTAATGCCGAGCGTGGCCGCCACGAAGACCACGAACATGATGATCGCTTCGTAGTTAGTGGCCTGTTTTTGCACCGCACCGGTAATGGCATCGGCGGCAAATACGCTGGCTGGTACGATAGCCAGCGAGGCGGAGAGCAGGCGCTTCATGATTTCACCTCGCTGACAATCTGTTTGGTCAGACGATCAAACTCGCCGTTGGCGCGCCAGACATAAACGCCGGTCAGCAGAAACGACACCACAATCAGGCCGACGCCGATGGGGATGCCGCGCGTCACATTGGTGCCGGCGTGCAAGGGCGTGCCGAGCCAGCCGGGCGCGAAGGCAATCAGCAGAATAAAGCCGACGTACAGTACCAGCATGATGAGGCTGAGCAGCAGCGCAAACGACTGACGTTTGTGCACCAGCTCCTGAAAACGCGGATTGCTTTCGATTTGTTGCCAGACGGCTTCCTGTTGGTTCAGGGCTTCGTTCATCACATTTTCTCCAGAGGCAAGGCAGACAGAAAACTCACGGCAACGTGATTTAACTGGCTGAATATTCTAGTTATAAAGGTTGTGCGATGGTGAAAAGCATACGGCGTAAGGATGGAAGAGCGGAGAGCTGCCTGCCGGGGACAGGCTGATACTCTCCGCCGGGTCAATGCCGGTTATGGCATGGTGATCGACTGTTTCTCCTCGAGCAATTTCTCCACCACGCCCGGATCGGCCAGCGTTGAAGTATCGCCAAAGTTGCTGGTATCGCCGGCGGCGATCTTGCGCAGAATGCGGCGCATGATTTTGCCGGAGCGGGTTTTTGGCAGCGAATCGGTCCAGTGCAACACGTCTGGCGTGGCAATCGGGCCGATCTCTTTACGCACCCAGTTGCGCACTTCGCTGTACAGCTCTGGCGACGGCTCTTCGCCGTGATTCAGCGTGATATAAGCATAGATCGCCTGGCCTTTAATGCTGTGCGGTATCCCCACCACCGCGGCTTCGGCAATTTTCGGATGCGAGACCAGCGCGGACTCGATCTCCGCCGTGCCAAGCCGGTGGCCGGAGACGTTCAGCACGTCATCGACGCGGCCGGTGATCCAGTAATAGCCATCGTCGTCACGGCGCGCGCCGTCACCGCTAAAGTAGCGATTTTTAAACGTCGAGAAGTAGGTTTGCTCGAAGCGATCGTGATCGCCAAACAGCGTGCGTGCCTGGCCGGGCCATGAGTCAACGATCACCAGGTTACCCTCGGTGGCGCCGTTCAGCGTATTACCTTCGTTATCCACCAGCGCCGGCTGGACGCCAAAGAACGGTTTGGTGGCCGAGCCGGCCTTCAGCTCGGTGGCACCGGGCAGCGGCGTAATCATGAAGCCGCCGGTTTCGGTCTGCCACCAGGTATCGACGATCGGGCAACGGCTGTCGCCAATCTTTTTGTAATACCACTCCCAGGCTTCCGGGTTGATGGGCTCGCCGACCGATCCCATGATGCGCAGGCTGCTGCGCTGGGTGCCGGCAATCGCTTTATCACCCTCGGCCATCAGCGCGCGGATAGCGGTCGGCGCGGTGTACAGCAGCGTGACCTTATGTTTATCCACCACTTCCGCCATGCGGCTGGGCTGGGGCCAGTTGGGCACGCCTTCGAACATCAGCGTGGTGGCCCCGCAGGCCAGCGGACCGTAGATCAGATAGCTGTGCCCGGTAATCCAGCCCACGTCGGCGGTGCACCAGTACACATCATCGTCATGATAATCAAAAACATATTTGAAGGTGGTGGCAGCATACACCAGGTAACCACCGGTGGTGTGCAGCACGCCTTTCGGCTTGCCGGTGGAGCCGGAGGTATAAAGGATAAACAGCGGATGTTCGGCCTCGACCGCTACCGGCTGATGCTGATCGCTGGCTTTCGCCATCAGTTCATGCCACCACAGATCCCGGCCTTCGCGCCAGCCGGTCTCTTTGCCGGTGCGCTGGAACACCACCACGTTTTTCACGCTGGTGACGTTTGGATTGTTCAGCGCATCATCCACGTTTTTCTTCAGCGGAATGCTGCGTCCGGCACGCACGCCTTCGTCAGCGGTAATCACCAGTTTTGCACTGGAATCCACTACGCGTCCGGCCACCGCTTCAGGTGAGAAGCCGCCAAAAATGACCGAGTGCACGGCGCCGATGCGCGCGCAGGCCAGCATGGCGACCGCGGCTTCCGGCACCATCGGCATGTAGATCGCCACCACATCGCCTTTCTTCACGCCAAGGCCGGTCAGCACGTTGGCAAAGCGGCAGACGTCGGCGTGCAGTTCACGGAAGGTCAGGGTTTTGCTTTCGCTGGCGTCATCGCCTTCCCAGATAATCGCCGGGTGATCGCCGCGCGTAGCCAGGTGGCGATCGAGACAGTTGGCGGCAAGGTTCAGCGCGCCATCTTCATACCAGCGAATCGAAATATTGCCGGGGGCAAACGAGGTATTTTTCACTTTGCTGTAGGGCGTCATCCAGTCGAGGATTTTGCCCTGTTCGCCCCAAAAGGCCTCAGGATCGTCAACCGACTGTTGATACAGCGCCGCGTACTGATCGGCATTTATCAGGGCATTCGCTGCAATGGCAGCGGGTACGGGATGCTTGTGTATTTGGCTCATGGCTGACCTCCTTGAAGATGTTAATCATATGTCAATCAAAGGTTAATTGAAGAGTGAGGCCGGGCTTTGTTTCTGTTTTGCAGTCTGGATCACGACCTTGTGTAAGGCTGAAAAGTCACCCAATTCAATCTGTTTACCGGCGCAGGAAATGAGGCAAAACCACTGGCTGGATCAATAAAATTATGAACCAGCCGGTTAAATAAGCAGCAAACAGACCGGCACGTTTTTTCAGCAATCCTGAATAGCTATGCGGAAAATTATCGAATTAACACTTTTCATAACAGCGAGTTATGACAGGCGCATGTCAGCAGCATTTTATGCTGCCTGGCTGCGCAGGATTTAAGCTATCGCCCCAGGGGTTGCATTTACCGTAGTGAAAATGGTACTTATCTCGGCCCTGTTCAGCAGGTATCAACTCAGGCTGCATCATCGCGCGGGCGCATAATGCCGGCGCAGCGGTAACCGATGCAGTCCATTATAACCCTCTATTTTATCGGGCTTTTGCTCACTTCCCTGTGTGTAATGTCTTCTGCACCTTCGCAGCAGAGCAAAGGGGTTTTAACTGAGGAAATAACGCGTTATGAAAGGTTTTAAACTCACCCTCGCGTGGCAGATTCTGATTGCCCTGATTCTCGGCGTTATCGTCGGAACCGTGCTGCATAATCAGCCAGACGATCGTGAATGGTTAATCACTAACATTCTTACTCCTGCCGGCGACATCTTTATTCATCTGATCAAGATGATTGTGGTGCCGATTGTTATTTCCTCACTGATTGTCGGCATCGCCGGCGTGGGTGATGCGAAAAAGCTCGGGCGGATTGGTGTGAAAACCATCATCTATTTTGAAGTGATTACCACCATTGCCATTGTGGTCGGCATCACGCTGGCCAACGTATTCCAACCCGGCAGCGGCATTGATATGTCAACGCTGGCAACGGTGGACATCTCTAAATACGAAGCCACAACGGAAGCGGTGCAGGGTGCGCCACATGGCCTGGTGACCACCATTCTGTCGCTGATCCCGCAGAATATTTTTGCCTCGCTGGTCAAAGGCGACATGCTGCCGATTATCTTCTTCTCGGTACTGTTTGGCATGGGACTGTCGGCGCTGCCGTCGGAGCATCGCGATCCGCTGGTGACCGTATTCCGTTCCATTTCCGAAACCATGTTTAAAGTGACGCACATGATCATGCGCTATGCGCCGGTCGGGGTGTTTGCACTGATTGCCGTCACCATTGCTAACTTCGGTTTTGCCTCGCTCTACCCGCTGGCCAAGCTGGTGCTGCTGGTGTACGTGGCGATCCTGTTCTTTGCGTTCGTGGTGCTGGGTGCGGTGGCGCGCTTCTGCAAGCTGCGTATTACCACCCTGATGCGCATTCTGAAAGATGAGCTGATTCTGGCGTATTCCACCTCCAGCTCAGAGACCGTGCTGCCGCGCATCATGCAGAAGATGGAAGCCTACGGCGCGCCGAAGGCGATCACCAGCTTCGTGGTGCCAACCGGCTATTCGTTCAATCTGGATGGTTCAACGCTGTATCAGAGCATTGCGGCGATCTTTATCGCCCAGCTGTACGGCATTGACCTGTCGCTGACCGATGAAATCATTCTGGTGCTGACCCTGATGGTGACGTCGAAAGGTATCGCGGGTGTGCCGGGCGTCTCGTTTGTGGTGCTGCTGGCCACGCTGGGCAGCGTCGGTATTCCGCTGGAAGGTCTGGCGTTTATCGCCGGTGTCGACCGTATCATGGACATGGCGCGCACCGCGCTCAACGTCATCGGTAACGCGCTGGCGGTGCTGGTTATCGCCCGCTGGGAAAACCAGTTTGATACCAAACAGGCCGCCGCCTACGAGCTGCAGCTGCGCACGCAAAGCGCCAGCTAAGCGACACGCTCTCTGACTGAACCCGCCTTCTGGCGGGTTTTTTTATATTTTGCAGACAAGTCCTGTCGTGGTGAGCTACTGAAGAAAGTTTAAATTTATACCCACCATAACCACTCGCATCCGCCGTAGATAATCAAGAAGGCAATTTACATAAGGACTCACCATGAGATTCCCCGTTTATTTGCACAAAACAGAAAACGGCAGCTGGTCAGGTTTCGTACCCGACGTGCAGGGATGTTTTTTTGCGGGCAACACCGTTGACGAGGCGTTGAGCGATGCATTTGATGCAATCGATGCGCATGTGGAATCGTTAGCGGACGCAGGCAAGGCCATTCCAAAAGCAGCCAGCGTTGAAACCCATATTAATGATGAAGAGTGCCAGGGAGGTTACTGGGCTTTCGTTGAGATTGATCTCAGTCGTTACGAAGGTAAAGCGGTGAAGCTGAACATCACCCTGCCGCAAAACTTACTGACCAAAATCGATAGCCACGTAGAAGCACACCGCGAATACGGCTCCCGTAGCGGCTTTCTCGCCGCGCTGGCACGCAGAGAACTGGCAAACATCTAGTGCTTCTTCTTAATCCAACCCGCCTTCTGGCGGGTTTTTTTATGCCCGCTGCCGCAAAAGGCAAAAAAATTGACCTGAGCAGGAGGAATTAACAATTCTATATGATATATAGTTTCAAGAATAAATTATTCCTTAAGGGAGCGAACATGAACATCGATCTGAGCCAGATGATCACCGAGGGCCGCAACCCGGCGAGCCAGAACATTGACGAGCTGAACACGGAAGCGATGCTGCGCGTCATTAACGATGAAGACAAAAAAGTGGCGCTGGCAGTGGAAGCTATCGTGCCGCAGATTGCTGAGGTGGTGGATGCCATCACGGCGGCATTCAGCCAGGGCGGACGTCTGATTTACTGCGGTGCCGGGACCTCCGGCCGTCTCGGTATTCTCGATGCCAGCGAATGCCCGCCCACGTTCGGCACGCCGCGCAGTCAGGTGGTCGGGCTGATCGCCGGCGGCCACACCGCCATTCTGCAGGCGGTGGAAAACGCCGAGGACAACCGCGAGCAGGGCGCGCAGGATTTAAAAGATATCGACTTTTCGGCGCGCGATGTGCTGGTCGGCATTGCTGCCAGCGGCCGCACACCTTATGTGCTCGGTGCGCTGGCCTGGGCGAAGCAGCAGGGCGCCTTCACCGCCGCGCTGACCTGTAATCCCAACAGCGCCATGTCGCAGGCGGCGGACGTCGCCCTGACGCCGGTGGTAGGCCCGGAAGTGGTCACCGGCTCGTCACGCATGAAAGCCGGCACCGCGCAGAAGCTGGTGCTCAATATGCTGACCACCGGCGCCATGATCCGCAGCGGCAAAGTGTACGGCAACCTGATGGTCGATGTAGAAGCCACCAATCAGAAACTGGTGCAGCGGCAAATCAACATCGTTAAGCAGGCCACCGAATGTGACGATGCCCGCGCACAGCAGGCGCTGGCAGCGTGCGGCGGCCACTGTAAAACCGCCATTGTGATGATACTGGCGGACCTGAACGCCGATGACGCGCAGGCGCTGCTGGCGCAGAACCACGGCTTTATCCGCCAGGCATTACACCACGCAGGAGCGCAATGATGGCGGCGATCACTGAAAGCTTATTGCGCGATATCCTGCAGGCGGTCGGCGGCGCAGGCAATGTCGTGCACTGCGGTAACTGCATGACGCGTCTGCGTCTGACGCTGGCCGATGCCGCGCGGGTCGACAGCGCCCGGCTGAAAACGCTGCCCGGCGTGCTGGGCGTGATTGACAGCGATGCCCAGCTGCAGATTGTGCTCGGCCCTGGCAAAGCGCAAACCGCAGCGGAAAAAATGCAGGCGATGCTGAACAGCGCCACGCCAGAGGCGCCGGGCGATCTGCACAGCATTGCCAGCGCGCAGAAGCAGCAGATGAAAGCGAAGCAAAACAGCGCGCTGCACCGTTTTCTCTCCTGCTTTGCCACCATTTTTACCCCGCTGATCCCGGGCTTTATCGGTGCCGGATTGCTGCTGGGGTTTGCCACGCTGATTGAGCAGGTGTGCCATCTTAATCAGCCCGGGGAACACGCCCGCTGGCTGCTGGACACCGTGGCTTATATGAAGGTGTTCGGTAAAGGGTTGTTCACTTTCCTCAGCATCTTAATCGGCTATAACGCGCAGAAAGCGTTCGGCGGCACTGGCGTGAACGGCGCGATCATCGCCTCACTGTTTGTGCTGGGGTATGTGCCAAACGCGACCGTCGGCTATTACAGCGGCATGCAGGATTTCTTCGGCCTGACCATCGATCCGCGCGGCAATATTATTGGCGTGCTGCTGGCGGCGATATTTGGTGCCTGGCTGGAGAAACAGCTGCGCAAAATTATCCCGGATAATCTCGATATGATCCTCACCTCGCTGCTGACGCTGTTAATTACCGGCGCGGTGACGTTCCTGGTGATCATGCCGATTGGCGGCGAGCTGTTTAAAGGCATGTCGTGGCTGTTTATCCACCTGAACAATAACCCGTTCGGCTGTGCCATTCTGGCTGGCTTATTCCTGATTGCGGTGATGTTCGGCATTCATCAGGGCTTTATTCCGGTCTATTTTGCGCTGATGGAAACCCAGGGCTTCAATTCGCTGTTCCCGATACTCGCCATGGCCGGAGCCGGTCAGGTCGGCGCTTCGCTGGCGCTGTGGTGCAAAGCCGACAAGCACTCGCTGCTGCGCAGCCAGATTAAAGGCGCTATCGTGCCAGGTCTGCTGGGCGTCGGTGAGCCGCTCATCTATGGCGTAACGCTGCCGCGTCTTAAACCGTTTATCACCGCCTGCTTCGGCGGTGCGCTGGGCGGCTTCTTTATCGGGCTGGTGGCGTGGCTCGGCCTGCCGGTGGGCATGAACACGGTGTTTGGCCCGTCAGGACTGGTGACGCTGCCGCTGATGACCTCTTCGCAGGGCATCTTTGCCGG
The DNA here is from genome assembly GCF_002928355.1 of Pantoea sp. ICBG 828. NCBI lineage: Bacteria > Pseudomonadati > Pseudomonadota > Gammaproteobacteria > Enterobacterales > Erwiniaceae > Pantoea > Pantoea sp. ICBG 828. The sequence continues at coordinate 119,515 of NZ_POWN01000003.1, forward strand.
TATGGCGGTCTATCTGGTGGGGCTGATCGTGGCGTGGATCGGCGGCTTCGTCTTTACCTGGTGGGGCGGCACCAAAAACGTCGATTTAAGCTAGAAAAGCCCGCACCAGCAGACCGTCAAGAGGTCCGATGTCATTAAATGGATGATTTTGCTGCAATTGTGGGCAGGCTCACAATTGCAGCATTTCGTTAGCGCTGCTTATTATTGAGCGTGTGAATTATCACCTGTCCAGACTTTACTGGAGTGGCTGAGAATAAATGACGTAATATTAATGCGTTATCACTATAAGCCTTATTTAAACCAGGGTTATAGCCTTTCATTTCCTGCGAAATTCTTATTTCATTTCGATAAATATCTCCGGGCTCGCTTTTGATCTGTGCAGCCATAAAGTCTATATAAGCAACAGCTTTCTCCTGATTTTCACGCATCAGCGGCACCCTCTGTGCCCATAATTAACCACTTGATTCGTTTTGTGAAAATAGAGTTCGCCCATCTGCCCCTTTGTTCTTTTTTTCGCTGTGCTTTCACAGCGTCGCTGATTGCTTGTTACTGGAGGTTGTATGAGATTCACCCGGAATCCCATTGCGCTAGGGATCGTCGCTGCGCAGGCGGTGTTTTATTTCCCCGGCGTAGGGGAAGCGGCAACACTGGGCGCGTATAATCCGCGCGATAACGACCAGCAGAGCGGCGCGCTGATTGTTAACGGCGGCAGCGCAACCTTAACCGGTAATCAGGCGTTTGAGCCGGGGATTGACGGGGCGGTCAACACCACGCTCGGCCAGGTGACCATCGCGGCGGGCGCACAATATCTCAATCAGGCACGTCTCGATCCCGGTCCGCAAAACCTCGCCATCACCGTGCCGGATCCCACTACCGGCGGCAACACCACCTTTCAGGTGTTTGATTCCGCCAGCCTGGTGGCGCAGGCACCGGTTACCGCCAGCACGGTGGTGCCGGATCTGCAAAACGTGAATGACAATCAGTATATCGACGCGCGCATCGCCGATGTCAGCGGCAGCGGCAGTTCGCTGGATGTCAGCATTGGTCAGGCTAACGCCAATAGCAGCGCCAGCACCAACGCCTGGACCATGGCGGCCAAAAACACCTCGCTGTTTCAGGTCAGTAACGGCGGCACCCTCAACTGGAACAACAACAACCGCATCACCTTTAACGGTTCTGCAGCCAACGTCTCCGGCGGCCAGGTGACCGATAGCCTGGCGGTACAAAATCTCGCGACCTATAACGGCAGCTTTAGCGTGCAGACGCTGGACGGCAAAACCACCGCCTTCAACGTCACCAATGCCAGCCAGCTGCAAAGCTACAATAACTGGCTGGTGAGCCAGCTGCAGGCCGGCAATCTCGCGCCGGCCAGCTACCTCAGCGCGTTCAATCAGGCGGTCACTATCACCAACGGCGATATTGTCTATAACGTCAGCGCCACTGCGCCGGATGAAGTGACGCAGCCGATAGGTAGCCGCGTGGTGATCAACGCCGAAGGCGCCGGTTCGCAGGTCACTATCGCCGCCGGTAAAACGCTGGAAGTGGTAGGGGCCAGCGATGGCGCGGTACGCGTGGCCAATGGGGCCAATGCCACCATCGATGGGAAACTGGCGAGCCGCGGCACCGCACTGGCGCTGGATGGCGCGACGGCTACCAACAGCAGCAGCGGCGTCATCAACGGCGGCTTCCTCAACCGTATTGATGGCACCGGCGTCGGCGCGGCCAGCAACAACGCCACGGCGGTAACGGTGCAGAACGGCGGCGATTTTACTAACAACGGCGTACTTAACCTCGGCACCACCGGCAGCAATCTGACCAACGGCGTGGCGGGCATCCGCCTTGATGCCAATGCGCAGGCCGCTAACAGCGGCAATATCAACGTGGGCGTCAACGGCTCCAGCGCGCGCGGCACCACTTCCGGCGTGCTGCTCACCAGCGACAGCAGCCGCTTCACCAACAACAGCGGCGGCACGATTTACCTCGGGCGAGGCGCGCAGAACAGCCTGAGCGACAACGTGGCGGAGACCGCCCTGAACCAGAGCGGGCTGACCAGCGGCATTGCGCTGCTGGCCAACGGTAGCGCCACCAACGACGGGGCGATTGTGATTGGCTCGCGCGTACAGAACGCCGCCGGCATGTCGGTCAGCGGTGCCAGCAATGCCACGCTGATCAACAGCGGCACCATCGACGTCAACGGCAGCGCTGCGCGCGTGCCGCGCGAGAACGTCGGCATGCTGGTCACTAACAGCAACGGTACGCTGGAGAATCGCGGCACCATCAACCTCAACGGCGTTAACGGCACCGGCCTGAAAGTGCTGGCCACCAGTGGTAACAGCGCCGCCGCCAGCTCCACCGGGACCATCAACGTGGCGGGCGGAGCCGATCCGGCCAGCGGCACGCGCAACTTTGGCGTGTGGGTGGAAGGCCAGGGCAGCGGCACTGCCGCAGCGAACGTGGACGGGCCGATTAACCTCACCGGCAACGGCGCAATTGGCGTGCACGCGCGCGGCAACGCCACGGTTAACGTCACGCAGAATGCCATTCCCCGTTTCAGCACCGGCAGCAATCAAATTGGTTTTTTTGCCTATGGCCCGAATGCTCTGATCAACGTGGACGACAACAACGCGTTTGACGTCACCACCACTAACTCGACGCTTTTCCGCATCGAACAGGGCGCGACGTTTGACGGGACTAATACCACGCTGACCGCCTCCGGCGCGGGTGCGGTGGCGGTGAACGGCACCGGCGGTGGCGGAACATTGGTGAAGACCAACAACGCCACGATTAACGTTAGCGGCACCGGTGCCACCGGCGTCAATATCGAGGGCGGTGCGCAGGGCAATATTGACGCGGCGACCACCATTACCCTCAGTGGCAGCAACGCCACGGGCGCGATTGCCGACGGGCAGAAACATACGCTGACCGGTGCCAACAGCCGTGCGCCGGTCGCCAGCACGCGGCTGACCTCCGCCGCAGAACTCAATTCGGCGCAGAACGGCATCACCGGCTATCTGGCGCGCAACCGCGCGCAGCTCAGCAATAGCGGCAACATCAACTTCAGCGGGGCCAATACCACCGGCCTGCGCGTGGAGAGCGGGGCGACCGGCAGCAACAGCGGCAATATCAGCATCAGCGACGGCGGCACCGGTATCGCGGTGAACAGCGCGGGCAGCACCTTCGCCACCACCGCCAGCAACAGCGGCAACATCGACGTGAATGGCGGCAGCAGCACCCGCCGTACGCGCGGCGTCAGCGCCAGCGGTAGCCAGGCGGTGGCGAACCTCAACGGCGGCACGCTCACGCTCAACGGCAGTGGTGCCATCGGCGCCGAAGCGCTGGACGGTGCGCTGGTGAATATCGCCGCCGGATCGACGCCGATCTTTAACAATAGCGACCAGATCGCCTATCACGCTGCAGGTAACGGTTCGCGCATTCGCGCCGCCACCAGCGCGCTGGATGTCAGCACACGTGGTTCCACCGGCTACCGCCTTGACGACGGCGCGGCGCTGAGCTTCAGCACGCCGAACAGCCTGAGCGCCAGCGCCGCCAGCAGCACCGGCGTAATTGTCTCCGGCAGCGGCAGCAGCCTCAACAGCGCCAACCTCAATCTGACCGCCAGCGGCGAGGAGAGCACCGCCGTGCGCGTCGAGGGCGGCGCAGCGGCAACGCTCGACGGCAGCAGCAACATCACGCTCAGCGGCAACAACGCGGTGGGCGTGCTGGTGAATACGCTGCGCAGCGATCTCAGTAATGCGCTGGACGGCAGCGCTGCCGCCACCCGCGTCACCAGCAACGCCCGCATCAGCGGCGCTGGCAACGGTGCCGTTGGCTTTGACCTGACCAACGGCGCGGCGCTGGAGAACAATGGCGCACTGACGCTGACCGGCAGCAACAGCATCGGCATGCGCTCGCGCGCCGGCAGCACGCTGACCAATAATGGCGTGGTTAACGTCAGCAGCGGCACCGGGTTAGATGTCGGCGGCAGCGGCACCACGCTGGCGCAGGGCGGTAGCATCAATGTTGATAACGGCGTGGCCGGCGTGCGCATCAGCGACGGCGCACAGCTGGCGCTGACTGGCAGCGATACGCTGATCACCACGCGCGGCACGGCGCACGGCATTTTGCTCGACAGCGGCGCGGCGGCGCTCAGCGCGCGCGACGCCACCATCAACGTACTGGGCAGCGGCAACGGCATCGAAAACCGCGCGGAGCTGGACAACGTGAGCCTGAGCAACCTGACGCTCAACGTTGGCGATGGCAACGGCATCCGCACTGCCGTCGCGTTCGATCCCGCCTCCACCGTGACCACCCATGTATCCGGCAGCGGTAACGGCCTGACTATCGCCAACGCTGATGGATCGACCACCGGCGGCGATCTGACGCTGGGTTCGGGTTACGTTTTCAATGTCACCGGCGCCGGCGGCACCGGGATTCGCGCCAACACCACGGGAAATATCGTCACCGCTGCCAGCGTCAATATCACTAATGCGGCAGGCGGTTCGGCGCTGGTCTCCAGCACCGCCGGCACCATCGTCAACAGCGGCACGCTGCGCTCCAGCAGCCTGACGGCGCCAGTGGTCGATCTGCGCGGCGGCAAAACGGTATTCGAGAACCTCGGTACTATCGTGACGGCCACGGCGCAAAGCGTGGCGGTGGCGGGCAGTAACGCCGACGATGTGATTTTGCTGACCCAGGGTGACGTGCTGGGCGACATCAATCCTGGCGGCGGCAGCGATACGTTCCGCTGGACCGGCGGCACGCTCAACGGCAGCCTGACCATGGGCGCAGACAACAACAATATCGCCGAGGTCAGCGGCGTCGATCTCAGCACTACTTACCATCTCACCAGCGGCAACGGCACCGGTAACAGCCTGACCTTTAACCAGATTACGGCGCGCGGCGGCAGCTTCAGCGCGGATGACCTGAGCAAAGGCGTTAATCTCGGCAGCGGCTGGAGCATCATTAACTTCGCGGATAGCCGCTGGACGCTGACCGACAACCTGCAGCTGGCGCACAGCACCATCAACATTGATGGGCGCTCAACGCTGTACGCCGGTGACAACGTGCATCCCACACTGGCGGGCGGCACAGCGGATTCGCTGCAGGTGAATAACAGCGGTACGCTGGACCTCACCAATGGCGGCGGTTCGCCAGGTAATACGCTGGACATCAACGGCTCGCTGGCGTCGATGGGCGGTCAGGCGAATCTGGTGACGCGCCTCAATGACGGCGGCGCGCTGAGCAACCAGTTCACCGACCACATCAACGTCAGCGGTAACGCCAGCGGCACCACGCTGCTCAACGTCAGGCTGGATGCGGCAAGCAGTGCGGCGCTCACCGATCGCAACCGCAACGGCGGCATTGAGGGCAATGAAGGCATTTCGCTGGCGCAGGTGGGCGGCAACGCCGGCCAGAACAGCTTTGCGCTCAGGGATGGCTATCTCGGTGCCGGACCGTGGCAGTACCGGCTGTACAGCTTCGCGCCGGGCAGCAGCGATCCGGCGCAGCGCCTGCTGAGTGGCAGCGGCAACAATTACTGGGATTACCGGCTGGCAAACTACTACGTGTGCGAGGACAGCGACAGCTGCCAGCCAGCGCTGGTGACCAGCGGATTTGGTACGCCACAGCGCTACGATGCGCGTCCGGCGGTGGTACCGCAGGTGCCCTCGTACATTTCGGCACCGGTTGGCCTCGCCTATTACACCGCCGCGATTATTGATGACCTGCACAAGCGTCTCGGCGAACTGCGTCACGAGCAGACGCGCCCGGCGGGTAACGGCGGTGAGATGTTCCTGCGCTATATCGGCTCGAACCTGAAATACAAAAGCGACCGCAGCTTTAGCGATTACGGCTACGGGTTTGATCTCGATTACAGCGCGGTGCAGCTTGGCGGCAATCTGCTGCGTCTCGACGGTGAGCAGGACAGCCTGCGCGGCGGCGTGGCCTACACCCGCGGCAATACGCGCATTCGTCCGCAGGCGGCAGACGGTTACAGCAGCACCAGCTTCGATAGCGACAGCCTGGCGCTGTACGGCACCTGGCAGCGCCAGAGCGGCTTTTACCTTGACGGCGTGCTGTCGTTTGACTGGCATCGTGGTGAAACCGACATTGCGCGCCAGCAGCGCGAGGCCAGGCTGAAGGGCCACGGCTGGACCGCCTCGCTGGAGAGCGGTTATCCGTTTGAACTCGGCGAGGGCTACAAGCTGGAGCCGCAGGCGCAGCTGATGTACCTGAAACTGAACATGAACGATTTCACGGATGAGGACAATAACCAGGTGCGCTATGGCGATTATCACCAGACGATTGGCCGTCTCGGCGCGCGTCTCGACCGCAGCTGGACCGATGACAGCAACCGCCAGTACACGCCTTATCTGCGCGCGAATTATTACAAAGGCTGGGGCGGTACGGCGCAGGCGTCGGTGTCGGCTGCCGATAACCCGGCGCTCGGCGCCAGCTTCAGCAGCGGTAATTTTGGCCAGATGTGGGAAGTGGGGGCTGGCGGCACGGTGACGCTGCAGCAGGATGTGTCGCTGTACGCCGAAGCGGATTACCGCAAGGAGATCGACGGCAACGGCGCCAGAGGCTGGCGTTACAACCTCGGCGTGCGCTGGCAGTTCTGAAAGTATGTGCGCATGATGCGGTCGCCGTGAACGGCGACCCTACAAGAATGCGGCATGCTGCGGGATGTGCAGGGATGCGGTCGCCGTGAACGGCGACCCTACAAGAATGGGGCATGTTGCGGGATGCGCAGGGATGCGGTCGCCGTGAACGGCGACCCTACAAAATGGGGCATGCTGCGGGATGCGCAGGGATGCGTTCGCCGTGAACGGCGACCCTACGAGAATGGGCATGTTGCGGGATGTGCAGGGATGCGGTCGCCGTGAACGGTGACCCTACAAAATGGGGCATGCTGCGGGATGCGCAGGGATGCGGTCGCAGTGAACGGCGACCCTACAAGAATGGGGCATGTGGCGGGATGTGCAGGGATGCGGTGATGGCACGTTTTTCTGTAGGGTGCGCATTCATGCGCACCGCTGCCGACACGCCTTTCAGCCAAAGCTCGATCTCATTTACCCTAAATGATTTTTTATCGATCCCGCCCGCGGCCAGAACTGTGAAGCGCCGCGCACTCCGGCTTTATTAAGAACAAAAATTAAATAGCCGCGCTAAAGCCAGGCCATTGTGCTGCCGAAAAGGTAAAAAAGTATTATCGATTTCTCTTCAGCCTGCGTTTTGCAAGGACTCACACATGCGTAATAACCAGCCCATCACCCAGCGTGAATTCGTCTTTGACGATCGCGCCACGCTGATGTCGACCACCGATCTCAACAGCCACATCACCTACGCCAACGACGCCTTTATTGAGGTCAGCGGATTCAGCCCGGAGGAGGTCAACGGCCAGCCACACAACATGGTGCGTCATCCGGATATGCCGCCGGAAGCGTTCGCCGATATGTGGAGCACGCTGAAGCAGGGCGAACCCTGGACCGCGCTGGTCAAGAACCGGCGCAAGAATGGCGATCACTACTGGGTGCGCGCCAATGCTATTCCGGTAGTGCGCGAGGGCAAGCTGCAGGGCTATATGTCGGTACGCACCAAACCGTCGGCGGAGGAGGTCCGTCAGTGCGAGGCGCTGTACCGTGATTTTCGTGAAGGGCGTGCCAAAGGGCGTCGCTTCCATAAAGGGCTGATTGTCGGCAGCGGCTGGCGGCGACTGACCTCAGTGCTGAAAACGCTGCCGCTGCGCTGGCGCATCCGCAGTACGCTGATCGCGCTGCTGCCGTTGTCGGTGCTGAGCGTCTGGCTGCTGGGCATGGCACCGCTGGCGATCGGCTGCTTCAGCGGCGGCATGGCCGGGCTGCTGCTGCTGGCCAGCCTGTGGCTGGAGCAGCAGATCTCGCGCCCGATGGAGCGCATGTGCCGTCAGGCGCTGAGCGTGGCCACCGGCGCCAGCCACAAAGTCGAGCACATCGATCGGGTGGATGAGATCGGCATGACGCAGCGCGCTATCGGCCAGCTGGGCCTGATGTTCCGCTGGCTGGTGGATGACGTCAGCGGCCAGGCGATCAATGTCCTGAGTGCCAGCGACGCCATCGCGCGCAGCAATGATGAACTGAGCCGTCGCACCGAGCAGGCGGCGGCGAACGTGCAGCAAACGGCGGCGACCATGAACGAAATGACCGCCACGGTCAAAAGCAACACGGAAACTGCCAGTGAAGTAAATACGCTGTCGGCCAGCACCAGCGCAGCGGCGATCAAAGGCGGTGAAGTGATGCAGGAGATGGTCGGCATGATGGCGGAAATTGCCGACAGCTCGAAGCGTATCGCCAACATCACCAGCGTGATTGACGGCATCGCTTTCCAGACCAATATTCTGGCGCTGAACGCGGCGGTGGAAGCGGCACGTGCCGGTGAGCAGGGTAAAGGCTTTGCGGTGGTAGCGGGCGAGGTGCGCAATCTGGCACAGCGCAGCGCCAAAGCCGCCAGCGAGATCAAAAACCTGGTGGAAACCAGCGCCGGCCGCGTGCAGTCGGGCAGCGATCACGCCGATGCGGCCGGCCATACGATGCAGGCGATTGTCGATCAGGTGCAGAATGTCACCGCCCTGATCGCGCAAATCAGCGCGGCGACGGCCGAACAATCCATCGCGCTGAGCGAAGTCAGTAGCGCGGTGGAGGATCTCGACGACATCACCCATCAGAACGCGGCGCGCGTGGCGGAAGGTGCAGAAGCCTCCGGCCGAATGGCGCATCAGGCCAACCGGCTGGTTGAAGCGATCAGCGTGTTTCGCTAAGTTTCACGACGCTTCACGTCCGGCGCGCAGCGCGCCGGGCGGTGTGCCGACAATGCGTTTGAAGGCGCGACTGAAGGCGGCCAGTGAACCGTAACCGAGGTGGAACGCCACGCTCTCCACCGCTTCGCCATCGTTAACAATACGCTCAACCGCCAGACGCATGCGCAGTTCGGTGAGGTAGCGCAGCGGCGTCATGCCGGTGGCGTTTTGAAAGCGCGCGGCAAACACCGAGCGTGAGCTGCCGGATTCGCGCGCCAGCCGCTCCACCGTCCAGTTTTCGCCGGGCGCGCGGTGCATGGCCGCCATCGCCAGGCTGAGGCGCGGATCGCGCAGGGCCTGCACCAGCCCGCTGCCCTGACCACAGCCATTCTCCACCCAGCCCCGCACAATTTGCGCCGCCACCACATCGGCCAGCCGCGACAAAATGCCGGCAAAGCCCGCTTTGCGCTGACGTGTTTCACGCTCCATGGCATCCAGAATCGGCTGGATTTCCGGGTATTGCGCCAGCAGCGTGCTGACCAGCATCACGTCCGGCATGGTGTGCACCAGCGGCTGCATGCCGCCCAGCTCAAACGCCATGCAGGCGCTGAATAAAATCACATCGCTGTCGTCCGGGCAGGCATCCGCGTCCGGCGCATCGTTGATGGCGCACACGCTGTCGCAGATGGGTTTGCTGTTAAAGGTAGCGATCGGCACGCACACCGCATCTTCGCCGGAGATCAGCGCGTGCGGCTTACCGTGCGGAATCAGCAGTGCATCGCCCGCCTGCAGCGGATAGACGGTGCCGGAAGCGGAGCGAATCAGCAGCGAGCCGCGGCCAACAAAATGCAGCTGTGCCTTGCCCGGCGCGTCATCATATTGCAGGCCAAACGGCGCATGCAGCGCGATGCGCTGATATTTGACGCCGTACAGGCGCATGCCCATCAGCAGTTCGCTGGTCAAATCTTCATAGCGGCTCATACAATCCAGACGAATTATCAAAAAACAAAGTTTCTGTATCATAGATCGTCTTGCGTCGTCTCTCTATGCTTACAGCCTGATATTTTGTGATGGGGATCGCAGATGAGTCTGGATACTGAAGTAGTGGAAACAAGCATTGCGGTAGAGAAACCCGCATGGGGCGCGGTGTTCGCCATGGCGTTTGGCGTCTTCGGCCTGATCACCGCAGAATTTCTGCCGGTGAGCTTGCTGACACCGATTGCCGACTCGCTGCGCGTCAGCGAAGGGCAGGCGGGCCAGACGGTCACAGTTACCGCGCTGGTGGCGCTGCTGACCAGCCTGGTGATTGGTAACGTCACGCGCCGCCTCGACCGCCGCCTGGTGATGCTGGCGTTCACGTTGCTGCTCATCGCCTCGGCGCTGCTGGTGGCGTTTGCCGAAAATCTGCCGATGATTTTACTGGCGCGCGTGCTGCTCGGCATGGCGATTGGCGGCTTCTGGACGCTGTCGACCGCTATTACCATGCGGCTGGTGCCCGCCGATCAGGTGCCGCGCGCGCTGTCGATTGTGTTCAGCGGTATTTCGCTGGCCACCATCATTGCCGCGCCGCTGGGCAGCTATCTTGGCGGGCTGATTGGCTGGCGTAACATCTTCCTGCTGACCGGTGTTTTGGGCGTGCTGGCGCTGTTCTGGCAGTTCTTCACCCTGCCGTCGATGCCGCCGGAGAACAAAGCGCGCAGTGGCGGCGTGCTGGACCTACTGCGTCAGAGCGTGATGCGCTGGGGCATGCTGGCGGTGATCATGATGTTTACCGGCCATTTTGCCTTCTTTACCTATCTGCGCCCGTTCCTGGAAACCAGCGCGCAGCTGAATGTGAATCAGCTGTCGCTGGTGCTGCTGGCGTTCGGCGTGGCGAACTTCTTCGGCACCTCGCTGGCCGCGTGGCTGGTGACGCGCAGCGTGTCGCTGACGCTGACCGGCATGGCGCTGGTGATGAGCGTGACGGCGGTGCTGCTGGTGAGCTTTGGCCACGTCTCCTGGCTGGTGGCGAGCGGCGTCGCGCTGTGGGGGCTGGCGTTTGGTTCAATGCCGACTGGCTGGTCAACCTGGCTGTCGCGCGCGGTGCCGGACGACGCCGAATCGGGCGGCGGGCTGCTGGTGGCAACTATTCAGCTGGCGATCACCGCCGGTGCGGCAGCCGGTGGCTGGATGTTCGATCTGCAGGGCGCGGGCGGCGTATTTCTTGCCAGCGGCGTGCTGATGCTGCTGGCCGCCATCACCATCTTTACCCGCGTGCGGCATCACGGTTAAAACCGTTTACCGCCATCAGGCGCGCCGCGACACGCTTCAGGGTGTGTCGCGGCGCCGCTTTTGCCGCGTATGCCTGGTCTCACCAATCACAGCAATAAATCCTGCCTTTTAATCAAATCGTGGTTTTTTAACCCTTTGCGCACAGGTTGCGCTAAACGTGCTTTTTATAGTCAAAATATTCGAATGACTTAGGCAAATCTCTGCGCTTTTTTTTGATCGGTTGCCGGCCTACTATATCTCTCATCAAGGCGATGTCGCCTTATTCAATCAAACATTATTAAGGAAATGACCATGAAAACCATCAAAACTTTTGCTGCTGTTATTGCTCTCTCTGTTCTGCCATTTGCCAGCTTCGCGCAAAGCGTGACCGCTACCGCCTCTACGCTTGACGGTGCTGAAGCGCAAATCGCTGCTAAAGCGCAGGAACTTGGTGCTTCCTACAAAGTGACTGAAGCCAACTTCAACAACGGCGTTCACATGACGGCAGAACTGACCCAATAAGTTTGCCCTACCCTCTGTGCTGACAGGGTGCCTTCGGGCGCCCTGGCGGCGTTGCTAACGTCATAAAATCCTGTCCCTTTTCCGCATAAATGATTATTATTCGCAAAAACTAACATCCTTATCGGCTCGCCTCGGGCTGAATTTCCTATTGGTTGCAATGTCGGGCTTTCATTTCACTGCCGCACGGCGGTGGTTTTGCTATGGAGAAGTTATGAAAGCGAATAAAACAATGCAGTGGGCGCTGCGTCCGCTACTGGTGGCCACGGCGCTGCTGTCCTGCAGCGCGCTGCAGGCGGCGGAAACGCAGCCGCTCAATCAGCCGATCGCCAAAGGTGCCTACGAACTGGCCTTCAGTAACAGCGACAACGCACTGTTCCTCGCCACGGCGCAAAACGCCGGCAATCCGCAGGGTGGTACCGTGTACCGTCTCGATCCGCAGAATCTGGCGGTGAAACAAACCATCAGCACTGAGCTGAAGACCTTTGGTGCCGCCATCAATCAGCACACCAACGTGCTGTACTTTGGCAACACGGTCAACGGCGCGCTGACGGCAGTGGATGCCAGCAGCGGTAAGGTGATCAACACGCTGGTGCTGGATGGCCGCAAGCGCAGTGACACGGTTCGTCCGCTGCAGCCGCGTGAACTGGTCGCGGATGCGCTAACCAATCGCGTATACATCACCGGTCTCGGTGCGCAAAGCGTGGTGTGGGTGGTGGACGGCAAAACGCTGCAGCTCATCAGCACTATCCCGAATACCGGCAAAATGGGCACCGGGCTGGCACTGGATGCCGCCGCGCAGAAACTGTATGTCACCAATGCCGATGGCGAGCTGGTCACCATCAATACCCGCCTGAACGCGATTGAAAAGCGCCAGAAAATTGATGGTGATAAAGAGCACTTTTTCCTGAACATTGCGCTGGATAGCAAAGGCCACCGCGCTTTCCTCAGCGATGCGAAGCAGCCGCAGGTACTGGTGCTGGATACCCGCACAAAGCAGGTGATTCAGCGCATTGAGGTACCGGAATCGCTGGCGGTGCTGTTCAATGCTGACCGTGACGAGCTGTATGTCACGCACCGTAAAGCCGGTGAGATCAGCATCATCGATGCCAGCAGCTATAAAGTGAAACGCACGGTGAAAGCGCCGGGCCTGCCGAACAGCCTGGCGCTCTCCGCCGATGGCAACACGCTGTTCGTCAGCATCAAGCAGCCGGGCTCACGCAAGGAACCGCCAAAAAACCCGGACAGCGTGTTACGCATCGCGCTGTAGGGCGTAATTATCCGAAACTCAGGGGCGACGTGTGTCGCCCTTTGCATTTCCGGCCTTGATCCCCCCTTTCCCGCCCGGCTTACGCTACCTTTAGGACGACAACACCTAAGGGGAGAGTGCAATGAGCCAGTTTTTTATGCATGAAAAAAACGATCTGGTGAACGAAGCGATCGAAGGCGTGTTACTCAGCACACCGTGGCACAACCTGACCCGTCTCGATCTGGGCGATGAGATTCGCGTGGTGGTGCGTTCGGACTGGGATAAAAGCAAAGTCGCACTGATTTCCGGCGGTGGCTCCGGCCATGAACCGGCGCACGCAGGCTTTGTCGGCAAAGGGATGCTGACCGCTGCGGTGTGCGGCGATATCTTCGCCTCGCCGAGCGTTGATGCGGTGCTGAACGCCATCGTTAACGTCACCGGTGAGGCGGGCTGTCTGCTGATTGTGAAGAACTACACCGGTGACCGCCTCAACTTTGGCCTCGCAGCGGAAAAGGCGAAAAATCTTGGTTACAAGGTGGAGCTGGTGATGGTGCAGGACGATATCGCGCTGCCGGAAAATCCGCAGCCGCGCGGCATTGCCGGCACCGTGCTGGTGCACAAAATCGCCGGCTACGCTGCGGAGCACGGCCAATCGCTCGACGAGGTTAAAGCGCTGGCGCAGCGCACCATCGACGCCACGTCCTCCATCGGCCTGGCGTTTGCCACCTGTCACATTCCGGGTGAAAAGCGCGACGATCGCGTGGCAGCCGGTCATAGCGAGCTGGGGATGGGCATTCACGGTGAGCCGGGCGTAATCACGCTGGACACGCAAAACAGCCGCAAAATTACCAGCATCATGACCGATCAGCTGGCGCAGGCGCTGCCCGACGGCAAACAGGCGCTGTTGATGATCAACAATCTCGGCGGCTTTTCCCAGCTGGAGCTGGCGCTGCTCACGCGCGAGGTACTGCAGTCGCCGCTGGCGGCACGCGTCACCCATTTAATTGGCCCGGCAACCCTGGTCAGCGCGCTGGATATGAAAGGGTTTTCGCTGACGCTGCTGGCGCTGGAAGAGGCGTTTTTAGAGGCGCTGCATGCGCCGGTGCAGGTGCTGGGCTGGACGCCGATGTACGACTTTGCGCCCATCAGCCTGCAGCGCGCTGAACGCATCGGCAGCGTGCTGGATTTTGATCCTTCCGATAACGCTGAAGTGGCGCAGGTGGTTGAGCGCGTGACGCAGACGCTGATCGATCTGGAGAGCGAGCTGAATGCGCTGGACGCCAAAGTCGGCGATGGCGATACCGGCTCGACCTTTGCCGCCGGCGCGAAGAAAATCCAGCGCGGCCTGCGTGAACAGCAGCTACCGCTGGATGAGCTGCCTACGCTGCTGGCGCTGGTAGGCGAACAGCTGGCGACGGTGATGGGCGGATCGAGCGGCGTGCTGATGTCGATTCTGTTTACTTCGGCCGGACAGCAGCTGGAGGAGGGCAGCACGCTGCCGCAGGCGCTGATGCACGGGCTGGAACGGATGAAGCACTACGGCGGCGCGCAGCCGGGACATCGCACCCTGGTGGATGCGCTGCAGCCGGCACTGGAAGCGTTAGCGGCGGGTGAATCGCTGGCGGATGCGGCGGCCGCTGCGCAACAGGGTGCCGATGCGACGGCGCAGATGCAGAGCGCGAAGGCGGGCCGTTCGGCTTATCTGAATCAGCAGAGTCTGGATGGCGTGAAGGATCCGGGCGCGTACGCGATTGAGAAGGTGTTTGCGGTGCTGGCGGGCTGAAAATGGGGCGGATGGGTGCGGGGTTCGCCCTCACCCTAACCCTCTCCCGCGGGCGGGAGAGGGGACTGTTCTGAGTGATGTCGGAGTACAGTGCGGTTCTGCCTCCGAGCCTTTTCCGCTTACTCCGAGGCTTCGCGCAGCATCTCTTCGTGCGGAATATCCTGCAGAATCTGCTCAAAGCTGCGCAGACGTTTGTAGATCGACATCAGCGTAATCAGCGTGGACCACGACGTAATCAGATACTGGAACGACGAGCGCACCTGATCGAACACGTTGGTGATCTGGTTAAGCAGCCCCAGCGTAATGGTGCCCGCGACAATGGAAGGGAACAGCACGAACAGCCCGAACACATTGTCCACCTGCAGGTAGAGAATGCGCGTGATGTTGAAATAGAGGTAGTGGAAATAGAGGCGGAAATAGTTGTGACGCACGCGGCTGAACAGCTCCTGCACCGTGGGCGGTGCGGCGCGCTGCGGATCGTCCTCGCCGTACACCAGCTCTTTACGGTACGCGGCTTCCACCCGCTGATTGCGGAACTCCAGCCCCGGCAGTTTAATTCCCACCAGCGCCAGCAGCGCGGTACCAAACAGCGACCACAGCAGCGCGGCGATCACCAGCGCATAAGGGATATTGCCGAGAATCGGCACTTCCTTCACGTGGTGCGACAGCGTCACCAGCACCGGCAGAAACGCCACCAGCGTCATGATGGCCTGAATAAAGCTGATGCCCCAGTCCTGCAGCGTGCTGGCGAAGCGCATGGTGTCTTCCTGCACACGCTGTGCGGCCCCTTCCACCAGGCGCAGGCGCTGCCAGTTATGCATGTAGTAGTTGTTCATCGCGGTACGCCAGCGGAACACCCAGTGGCTGACGAAAAACGAGTTCATCACGCCGATCACCACCGCGATCAGCGCAATGCCGAGAAATGCCAGCACCTGCACATAGAACTGATGGATGGCCACCGAGCCGGCTTTGGTCAGCGCCTGCTGAATCATGTCGTAGAACGGACCATACCAGGCGTTAACGCCGACGCCGACCTGCACGCCAAACCAGGTGACAAAGATAATCAGTAACGATCCCCATACTGACCAGCGCTGCCACGGATGGTTGTCGATGATGCGCCACACCAGCGCAAAGGCGCCACCCATGATCCAGTAGTAGGCATAAAACCACAGCTGGCTGGCGTGGATAAAGCGGCTGGCGTTGGTCGGCAGCGGCTGCTGCATCGCCGCCTGCAAAGCGGGAAAGCGCGCCGGAAAATCATTGAAAAAGCCAAACCAGGCAAAAATGGCAATCAGGCTCCAAATCGCGGCCGAGCTGAAAAACAGCGCCGGCCGCGGAAAATAGGACTTAAACATAGGCACTCCGCTGTTGTGTGTACTCTTTATACCGCTTCCGGCATTTATCTGTCTGTTGTCGGTTGTATCCGACGATGACAGCATCGCCGCATTTATGTAAAGCGGCAGAGTTAGTTGTTAAGTTTTTTGTGCTCATTTGTTTCGGGAAACTAAATTATTAACGGCGATGGTGTTACACTACGTCAACTGTTACCGGTAACAGTCTTGCTGTATCCCTTAAAACGCCAATAAAAATCATTACAACGCAACTACTTAACTTTCATGCCGCATTATATGCGGTAATGAGGCAATGTCATGTCAGAAGAAAAAAAGGGTCACACTCGCCGGGATTTCCTGCTGAGAACCATCATCCTGGCGCCGGCAATGGCGGTAGGCAGTACGGCGATGGGCGCACTGGTCGCGCCAATGGCCGCCGGTGCGGCAGCGTCGTCGGCCGCTGCGCCGCAGCAGGCGCGCGAGTATCAACCGGTGTGGTTTACCGCCGAAGAGTTTGCCTTCATCAAAGCCGCCGTGGCGCGCCTGATCCCCAACGATGAACGTGGTCCTGGCGCGCTGGAAGCCGGCGTACCGGAGTTTATCGATCGCCAGATGAATACGCCGTATGCCACCGGCAGCAACTGGTATATGCAGGGACCGTTCAATCCGGATCTGCCGAAAGAGCTCGGCTATCAGCTGCCGCTGGTGCCGCAGCAGATCTACCGTCTCGGCCTGGCCGATGCCGATGGCTGGAGCAAACAGCAGCACGGCAAGGTATTTGCTGAGCTGACGCCCACGCAGCAGGACGCGCTACTGAGCGCCTTCGAAAACGGCAGCGCGCAATTCCCGCAGGTGCCGGCCAAAACCTTCTTCGCCTTTCTGTTGCAAAACACCCGCGAGGGCTACTTCAGCGATCCGATCCACGGCGGCAATCAGGGCATGGTGGGCTGGAAGCTGATCGGCTTCCCTGGCGCACGCGCCGACTTTATGGATTGGGTAGAGCGCGGCGAACATTATCCGTTCCCGTCAGTTGATATTCGCGGCGAGAGGGCGTAACCGTGGCAAATGCGTTAAAAAAAGTGGATGTGGCGATCGTCGGTTTCGGCTGGGCCGGGGCGATCATGGCGAAAGAGCTGACCGAGGCCGGTCTGCATGTGGTGGCGCTGGAGCGCGGGCCGCATCGCGATACCTATCCGGATGGATCCTATCCACAGTCGATTGATGAACTGACTTATAACATCCGCAAAAAGCTGTTCCAGGATCTGTCAAAAAGCACCGTGACTATCCGTCACGATGCCTCACAAACCGCCGTACCGTATCGTCAGCTGGCGGCATTCCTGCCGGGCACCGGCACCGGCGGCGCCGGCCTGCACTGGTCGGGCGTGCACTTCCGCGTCGACCCGGTCGAGCTGAACCTGCGCAGTCACTACGAGCAGCGTTACGGCAAAAACTTTATCCCGGAAGGCATGACCATTCAGGATTTCGGCGTCAGCTATGACGAGCTGGAACCGTTCTTCGATCAGGCGGAAAAAGTGTTCGGTACCTCCGGCAGCGCCTGGTCAATAAAGGGCAAAGTGGTGGGCCAAGAGAAAGGCGGCAACCCGTATGCGCCGGATCGCTCCAGCGACTTCCCGCTGCCCGCGCAGAAGCGCACCTGGTCGGCACAGCTGTTTGCCCAGGCGGCGGAATCGGTGGGCTATCACCCTTACGATATGCCGTCGGCCAACACTTCCGGTCCTTACACCAATACCTACGGCGCGCAGATGGGGCCGTGCAACTTCTGCGGCTACTGCAGCGGCTACGCCTGCTACATGTACTCTAAAGCGTCGCCGAACGTTAACATTCTGCCCGCGCTGCGCCAGGAGCCGAAGTTTGAGCTGCGCAACAACGCGTATGTGCTGCGCGTCAATCTGACCGACGATAAAAAACGCGCGACCGGCGTCACCTATCTGGACGGTCAGGGACGTGAAGTGGAGCAGCCGGCGGATCTGGTGATCCTCTCCGCCTTCCAGTTCCACAACGTGCACCTGATGCTGCTGTCCGGCATCGGCAAGCCGTACAACCCTATCAGCAACGAAGGTGTGGTCGGCCGTAACTTTGCCTACCAGAACATCTCCACGCTGAAGGCGCTGTTTGATAAAAACACCACCACCAATCCGTTCATCGGTGCCGGTGGCGCCGGTGTGGCGGTGGATGATTACAACGCCGATAACTTTGACCATGGCCCGTACGGCTTTGTCGGCGGTTCACCGTTCTGGGTCAACCAGGCGGGCACTAAGCCGATTTCCGGCCTGCCGACGCCAACAGGCACGCCGAACTGGGGCAGCCAGTGGAAAGCGGCGGTGGCGGATACCTATAACCATCACGTGTCGATGGATGCGCACGGCGCGCACCAGTCGTATCGCGCTAACTACCTCGATCTCGATCCCAACTACAAAGATGCTTACGGCCAGCCGCTGCTGCGTATGACCTTTGACTGGCAGGACAACGACATCAAAATGGCGCAGTTCATGATCGGCAAGATGCGCAAAATCACCGAAGCGATGAATCCGAAGATGATCATTGGCGGCGCGAAAGGGCCGGGTGCCCATTTCGATACCACCGTGTACCAGACCACGCACATGAGCGGCGGCGCCATCATGGGCGAAGATCCTAAAACCAGCGCGGTGAACCGCTATCTGCAGAGCTGGGATGTGCCGAACGTGTTTGTCGCCGGCGCTTCTGCCTTCCCGCAGGGGCTGGGCTACAACCCGACCGGCATGGTGGCGGCGCTGAGCTACTGGTCCGCTAAAGCGATTCGTGAACAGTATCTGAAGAACCCCGGCCCGCTGGTACAGGCATAAGGAACATGGCGATGATCAAAAGTTTAACAGCCCTGTTGCTGGGCACCCTCTCGTTCGCCGCGCTGGCGGAGGACACCGCCGCCGATGCGCTGGTGCAGCGCGGTGAGTATCTGGCGCGCGCCGGTGACTGCGTCGCCTGCCACAGCACCGCAGGCGGTAAACCGTTTGCCGGCGGACTGGCGATGGCGACGCCGATTGGCACCATCTACTCCACCAATATCACGCCGGATAAGGCAACCGGCATTGGTGACTACAGCTATGACGACTTCCAGAAAGCGGTGCGTCATGGCGTGGCGAAGAATGGCGACACGCTCTATCCGGCGATGCCGTATCCGTCTTATGCGGTGGTCAGCGATGACGACATGAAGGCGCTGTATGCCTACTTCATGCACGGCGTGGCACCGGTGGCGCAAGCTAACAAAGAGAGCGACATTCCGTGGCCGCTGTCGATGCGCTGGCCGCTGGCGATCTGGCGCGGCCTGTTTGCGCCAGATGTGAAGGCGTTCCAGCCGGCCGCGCAGGAAGATCCGGCGCTGGCACGCGGTCGCTATCTGGTGGAAGGATTGGGCCACTGCGGTGCCTGCCACACGCCGCGCAGCATCACTATGCAGGAGAAAGCGCTGAATAACGGTCAGGGCAACGATTACCTTGCCGGCAGCAGCGCGCCGATTGACGGCTGGACCGCCAGCAACCTGCGCGGTGACAACCGCGATGGCCTGGGGCGCTGGAGCGAAGCGGATCTGCAGCAGTTCCTGCGCTATGGCCGTAACGATCACACCGCGGCGTTTGGTGGCATGACCGAGGTAGTGCAGCACAGCCTGCAGTATCTCAGCGATGCGGATATCAGCGCGATTGCCCGTTACCTGAAATCGCTCGGCGCGAAAGATCCGTCTCAGGCGGTGTTCCGTGAGGATGACGCAGTGGCCCGGGCGCTGTGGAAAGGTGACGACAGCCAGCCGGGTGCCGGCGTGTATGTCGACAGCTGTGCGGCGTGTCATAAAACCGACGGCAGCGGCTATCAACGCTTCTATCCGGCACTGCGCGGGAATCCGGTGGTGATGGCAGAGGATCCGACGTCGCTGATTCACATCGTACTGGTTGGCGGCACGCTGCCGGGCGTGCAAGGCGCACCGACCGCGATCACTATGCCGGCGTTTGGCTGGCGTCTGAACGACAGCCAGGTGGCTGATGTGGTGAACTTTATCCGCAGCAGCTGGGGCAACGGCGTGCAGACCAAAGTCACGGCGAAACAGGTGGCGAAACTGCGCCAGGATGACAGCGTGCAGCTAAAACAGGGCAGCGCGGATATCCGGGTGCTGGAAAAGCAGTAAGCCTGTCTTAAGCATTTCCTTCAGGTCATGGCGCGGTTCATGGCCTGAAGGGTGCGAAAAATCCCACTAAAATTCATTATCTTAGACTTTCCTTTCAGACGTTTCTTGTAAGAGATTTCTCCCCCACGTTTAAAAATCCCTGCCGCTTATTAAGCGTTACTTTAACGATATTAACTCTGGCGAAAAGGATGACCATATGTCTGTAGGCTATTACGACCCGACCAAACCGGGGCAGGAGAACTACGTCAATTCACCTTATCAGTACTGGAAAGGGGTGGTTGAAGATAAGAGCGTCAGCTATATCGAATTTGCCATTAACGGCCAGCTGTTTACTACGCAGGTAAACGCGGACGGCAGCTGGGAGTATCAGTTGCCGCTGCGGCTGGAAGAGGGGAGCCACAATCTCACCATCCGCTTTTTCGACCGGGCCGGCAACGCCGGGATTCCGTTCCAGACGCGGCTGGAAGTCGATCTCAGCCCGCCCGATATGCCGGCAATTATGCGCGTACTGGATGATTTCGGACCGGTGCAGGGCCCGGTTGGCAACAAAGGCTTCACCGATGATAAAACGCCAGCCATTTCCGGTTATGCCGAGCCGGACAGCATTGTCCGCCTGTACAGCAACGGCGTGCTGATTGGTAGCGTGCAGGCGGCGAAAAATGGTCAGTGGACCATCACGCCGGAACTGAGTAATGGTGAACAGCGCCTGTATGTCACCGCCACCGATAAATTCGGTCAGGTAAGTTTTGATTCCCCGGTCTATACGCTTTACGTCAATTCGCCGCGCATCGACAAGCCGCAGCTGCTGGAAGTGTTTGATAATGAAGGGGTGAACACCGGTGTGATCAAAGCCGGTAGCGAAAGCGACGATCGCAGCCCGCGCCTGAGCGGCAACGCGCCGCTGGACGCAGAAAACGTCATCATCTACGTCAACGGGGTACGCGTCGGCGTGGCACCGGTGATTGACGGGCAGTGGCGCTGGGAGAGCAACGTTGATCTGCTGGGCTACGGTGAAAACACCATTACTACCCGCGCGCAAAATAACCGTGGTGAGTTGAGCGATGCGAGCGAGCCGTTTACCTATACGGTGGTGCCCACCGCGCCGGTGAAGATTGAGTATGCGCTGGATAATTTTGGCCCGGCACAGGGCAAACTGGAAAACGGCGCGCTGACCGATGACTTTACCCCCACGCTCAAAGGCACGGCGGAAGCCAACAGTATCGTCTACGTGTATGCCACACGCGAAAACGGCAGCTGGTGGCTGAAAGGCAGCACCCAGGCGGATGCCTTTGGCCACTGGCAGGTGGAAATCGCCCGACTGGATGGCGGTGCCGGCCCGTATCACTTCCAGGCCAGTAACAGCCCGACGCGCGATCCCGCTGCGCCGCTGTTCGACCTGTATGTGTCAGATAACGGCACCCGCCTGAAGCCCACCATTGACGCGGCACACGATAATGTCGGGCCCGAGCAGGGCAAATTAATCAACGGCGCCACCACCGATGACATGGCACCGACGCTGCAGGGCAAAGCCGAAGCCAACAGCATGGTGTATATCCATGCGCGGCATATTGATGGCCACTGGGTGGTGTTAGGCAGTGTTAAGGCCGATGCCTGGGGCAACTGGATAACGGAAGTGCGCGCGCTGCGCGGGGGATACGGCACTTATGAGTTTCAGGCTGCCAAAACCCTCGATCGCGACACCAGCGCCGAGGTGTTCAGTCTCAACATGGTGCCGGAAAAACCCGGCATCGTTTCTGCCTGGGATAATTTTGGCGCGCAGACCGGCGTGCTGCATCAGGGCGATGTCACTGATGACCTGACGCCAACGCTGAAAGGCCATGCTGCAGCAAACAGCGTGGTTTATATCTATGCCCGCCACGTGAACGGGGTATGGGTGACGCTCGGCAGCGCCGTTGCGGATGCTCATGGTCACTGGCAAAGCGAAGTGCGCGCGTTACGCGGCGGCTTTGGCAAATATGAGTTCCAGGTCTCAGACAGCCCGGTGCGTGACGCCGCCGCCGATGTTTTCGACCTGACGATAATCTCCGGCAAGACAGAGATTATTTCTGCGTGGGATGACAGCGGACCAAAGCAGGGCCAGCTGAAAAGCGGTGATATCACCGATGATATGACGCCAACCCTGAAAGGCACGTCTGCACCCAATAAGGTGGTGTACATCTTCGGCTGCCATATTGAGGGCCACTGGGTATTAATGGACTCGGTCACAGCGGATGCTACGGGTAACTGGAGCTACCAGTCTTACGATCGCTCGCCATGGAAAGGACTGACGCAATTTCAGGTCAGTGATAGCGCCATTCGTGATGTGAATGCGCCAACCTTTCTGCTGGAGATCAATGTCGATCCGCCGAAGGTCGATCACAAGGGGTTATTGTGGAATTTCAACGACGGTACCCAGCAGGGCTGGATCGCCAGCGGTCTGTATCACAAAAATGACAACATCGGGATTAAGCGCTGGAGCGGAGGCAATTCCTCTTATGAGTTGGGTTCCATGACCAACGGTTCAAACACCAACGGGTTCAAAGGAGAAGTGGTTTATCGCTATATTCAGGTCGAAGCGGGTAAAACCTACCAGTTCGATTTTGATGGCTACCGTATTCCTGGCGGTAGCCTGAAACCAAAAATCGGTCTGGACGTTAATGGACAGAAAGTAATTCCTAATATGGGGCTGGATGCTGCCTGGAATCATTTCAGCGGACTGTATACCGCCAGCAAAACAGAGGTGGTTCGCGTGGCGGTAACCAATGAGGTTAATAACGGTAACGGCAACGATTTCGCTATCGATAACATCGGGGTTAAAGAAATCAGCCGGGTTCGTGGACAACCTGATCTGGTGAAAGACGCTAACGGCCATCCGCGCTATATCGACTTCAAAACCGGGGTCAGTTATACCATCGACGACAGTCTGAAGATGACGCTGATTAAAGGACCGAATATCGGCGGCGAGCAAAAAACGCTGAAGCATGGCGAAATCATTGTTGGCCGTGGCGGCCAGATGAAGCTGGATTTCGACGGCGTGGCGGAGAAAGTGGTGCTGAAATCGGATTATGTGCACAGCAAAGGCAATTACATCGATTTCTATGACACGCAAGGTAAATTGCTGCACAGCTATGAGCTGAAGGCGCATCCTGGCACCCTGCGCAGCGACATTGTCGAGTACCACGCCCCGGCCGGTAAGCTGATCGGATCAGCCGTGGTGCGCGTCAATCCGGCAGAAGTGGATTCGGTAAACAATCCGGGCGGCGTGCGCATCAGTGACGTTGAATGGGGCATGCATGATGATCATGTCGGTATCACCGCCTTTGATGTTCCTGCCGTCATCACCCTGGGCGATGAATTCGCCGTTTCCCTGAGCGATGTGCTGGCGCAGGGCAAGCAGGGCAGCACCATCGATATGACGGGTCACGGCAAAAACGTCCTGAGCGTAGCGGTTGACGATATCCTGCAGGTTGGAAGTCAGGATCTGTTCGTGAAAGACGGCAAAACCCAGTTGCTGATCAAAGGCGATGCGCAGGACGTAGTGAAACTGGATGACATCCTCGGCGACGGCGGTGACGTGGGCGATTGGGTGAAACAGCAGGGCAGCACCACGGTGGCTGGCGTGAAGTATCAGGTTTACAGCCACAGCGGCGTCGATGCCGACGTGCTGATCCAGGAAGGGGTGAAAACCGAACTGGTGTAAATCTGGCGGGGGGCGGAAACGCCCTCAGAGGTTTGCACCAGGACGTAGCGGCGCGATTTATCGCGCGATGAATCGTGCCGCTCCAAAGGGTGCGCATTGCCGGGCTGAACCGGCCGCCGCCCACCTTGCGCCCATCCGGTTTAAATGTTCTCCAGATCCAGCCCCCGCGTCTTCGGCCCGTAAATCCCGACCGACAGCATCACCATCAGCATACTCAGCACGATAAACACGATCACGCCCTGACTGCCGGCATACTGCAGAATCAGGCCAATCAGAATACTGCTGAAAGCGGTCGACAGCCGGCTGAACGAATAGCAGAAGCCAACGGCGCGCGCACGAATGTGCGTCGGGAAGATCTCGGTCTGATAGGCGTGATAGCTGAAGGTCAGCCAGGCGTTGCTGTAAGTGATCAGGAAACCGCACACCACCATCAGCAGCGGGTTGCTGGTCAGCGCGAACAGCGTGCCGAACACCACCGTCATCAGCGATGAAAAAACGATCTGCCATTTGTTTTCCAGCCGGTCGGCGTAGCGGCTGCAGATCAGCGAGCCGAGCGGATAGGCCAGCGTGATGAAAAAGGCGTACAGCAGGCTGTGGGTAACGGTGGCGCCCTTGCCGGACAGCAGCGCCGGCAGCCAGTTACCGAAGCCGAAGAAACCAATCGCCTGGAAGAAGTTCATCACCACCAGCATCAGCGTACGCTGGCGATAAGCCGGTGCCCAGATTTCGCTAAAGCGCCCTTTTTTCGGCAGCTGTGTCGCCGCATCACGCTGAGAGAAATCGTCTCCCGGCGCGATGCCGCAGCGTTTTTCCATCTCGCTCAGCACCCGGTGCGCGTCCTGATGCCGCCCCTGCTGCGCCAGCCAGCGCGCCGACTCCGGCAGGTTTTTCCGGATAAACCAGATCACCAGCGAGCACAGCGCACCGGCGATCACGACCCAGCGCCAGCCTTCGAGGCCGAGCAGGGTTTGCGGTACCAGCCACCATGACATCAGCGCTACCGTCGGCACCGACAGGAACTGAATGAAAAAAGAGAAGGCAAACGCGCGGCTGCGCAGATGGGCTGGCACCCACTCCGACAGATAGGTATCGATGGTCACCAGCTCGACGCCCAGACCGATACCGACCAGGAAGCGGCACAGAATAATCATCTCCGCGCTGTGCTGGAACGCCATCAGCAGTGAGAACGCACCGTACCACGCCAGCGCGCACATAAAGGTCAGGCGACGGCCGAAGCGGTCAGCATAGGGCGTCAGCAGGCTGGCACCGACAAACAGGCCGAGAAAGGTCGCCGAGGCGAACGCCGCCTGATCGGCGATACCAAACACGCCCGCGGTGCCGGTGTGGAACACGCCAGCGGCGACCAGCCCGGCGCTGATGTAGCCGGTTTCAAACAGATCGTACAGCTCGAAGAAGCCGCCGAGCGCCAGCAGCGTAATAAAGCGCCACAGCCCGGCGGAAGAGGGCAGGGCGTCGATGCGCCCGGCCAGCGTCTGGCGTTCGGTAGCGATGCGATCGGTCGCCACCCCTGTCGAATAGGTGGTTGTCATTATGATTGTTACCTCGGTGTTTGCAGGATCCGCCCGGTGGTGGTTTGTCAGAAATCATTAACCGTTAGCAAGCGAAGAAATAGCAGAATAATCAATTCGTCCGGGGTTGCCGAGAGGCGCAGCGGTGACATTTTGGCAACGTGCGTTGCAGTTCACAGAAAGCGGTACGCCGTCCATGGCGCCAGGTCAGGGCAGATGCGGATAAACGCCCGGACCGATGGGCAGGCCCAGCAGATACCACACCAGCAGCAGCGCGATCCACGTCACAAAGAACACCAGCGGATACGGGAAGATCAGCACGTAGTAGGTGCCGAGCTGCGCGTCTTTTTGGTAGCGCTGCAGGAAACCGAGGAACAGCGGCAGAAACGGCGACATCGGCGCCAGCGGCAGCACGGCGGAATCGGCGATGCGGAAAATCATCTGGGCAAACGCCGGGTGAAAGCCGAGCAGCATAAACATCGGCACAAACACCGGCGCGAGGATCGACCAGATCGCCGAGCCGCTGGCGATAAACATGCACAGAAACGCCGAGAGGAACATCAGGCCGAGAAAGGCCGGCGCACCGCTGATGCCGGCGCTCTCCAGCATATCGGTCAGGCCGATGGCCATAAACTTGCCCATGTTGCTCCAGTTGAAGAACGCCACGAACTGCGACAGCGGAAACACCATGACGATAAAACCGGCCATGCTCTTCATCGGATCCACCAGCAGTCGGGGGATGTCGTCAGCGCGGCGAATCTGCTGCGTCACCGCGCCATAGGCAATCGCCACCACAAAGAAGAACAGGATGATGATCGGCACGATGCCCTGAATAAACGGCGAAGGGATAATGCCGCCGGTTTTCGGGTTGCGCAGCGGCGCATGCTCCGGCACCACCAGCAGTGCCATCACGCCGATGAACACCAGTGCGGCGAGACCGGCCGCCTTCAGGCCGCGATTCTCCTGCGCCGTCAGCGGTGGCAGGCGATCGTGGTGGCCGCTGTTCCAGACGGGCAGGCGCGGCTCGACAAATTTATCGGTCAGCAGCGCGCCGGCCACGGTCAGCACGATGACCGAGCTGGCCATAAAGAACCAGTTATCGATCACGCTGACGTGGACCGTGTCGCTGACCGCTTTGGCGGCCTCTGTACTGATGCCGGAGAGCAGTACGTCGGTGGTGACGATCAGCAGATTCGCGGTAAAACCCGACGCGACGCCGGCAATCGCCGCCAGCAGACCCGCCACCGGATGACGCCCGACGGCAAGGAAGATCAGCGCGCCGAGCGGCGGCATCACCACCAGTGCCGCATCGGAAGAGATATGGCTGAAGAACGCGATAAACAGCACCATATAGCTGGCGTAGCGACGGCTGACGCGCGACGCCATTTTCACCATCAGCGACTGCAGTAGCCCGACTTTTTCCGCCAGCCCGGCCCCGATCACCAGCGCCAGAATGGAGCCCAGTGGGGTGAAACCGCTGAAGTTTTTGATGATGTTGGGCAGGATCCACTGAATGCCCGCCACGCTGAGCAGGTTATTGACCCGCACCAGTTCGCCATTGGCCGGATTTTTAACAGTCACATCGAGGCTGCTGAGAAGCGCGGTGGCGATCATCAGCACCACGATCAGGTAGACAAACAGTAAGAACGGGTTCGGCACTTTGTTGCCGACCCGCTCAATCCAGCTGAACAGCTTGCCGGGACTGCGATTTTCGGTCATCACTTCCATCGGTAGATCCTCGTCATATTGTATTTGCATGCCCGGAAGGGCTGTTATTTTTTATTTTTTTATTTACTGCTTCCGCATGTGTTGCGGAGTGACCTTTCACACCAGCCTGTAGCGGCGCAATTTATTGCGCGTCTTGTTAAACCCGCGCGATAAATCGCGCCGCTACGGGCCAGTGCGCTTCGCTTTATAATGTCGATGGCTGCATGCCGGCCGGAATCGGGCACACGTACGGCTGCTCGCGGCGCACGCGGTCGAACTCTTCACGACAGCGCGCCAGCGCGGCATCATCCTGCAGCAGCGTCAGCGCGGTGGCGGCCAGCACTTTGGCGGCGAGGCACATCCCTTTGTGGGCAATCGATGTGCGTCCCTGCGCCACCAGCTGCCAGGTGTGCAGCGGCGTGCCAAAGGCAAAGCAGGGCGCAAAACACTGCGCTGTCGGCGTCACCCAGCTGACATCGCCGACGTCGGTTGAGCCGTACAGAAACTCGCGCGTGACCGCATAGGGCGCTACCTCGTCCATCAGCACTTTATCGCCCAGCGCTTCAGCCCAGGCGATACCCGCTTCGCCGCCGGTGCGCGCCGCATTCAGTCGCGCGTTACGCAGATCGTCTTTACTCAGCGTGGCGCGGATCTGTGCCGCAAACGCCTGTTCCTGCGTGCTGTAGTCCGGCAGACCAAAATGCTGCAAATTGCGTTCCATTACCGCCTCAAGCGCGCGGTTCGGCACATAGTTGGAGCAGGCCTTATCAAAACGCACCGTCATTTGCGTGTCAGTCATCAGCGCCGCGCCTTTGGCGATGTTAATCACGCGCTGATAGATATCCTGCGCCTGGTCGAGCTGCGGCGCGCGAATCAGGTACAGCACTTCGGCATCGGCCTGCACCACGTTGGGCGATACGCCGCCGGTCTGGGTGACCGCATAGTGCAGGCGCGCCTCCTGCACGATGTGCTCGCGCAGGAAGTTAGCGCCGGTGTTCATCAGCGTCACCGCGTCCAGCGCGCTGCGCCCGAGATGCGGCGAGTTGGCGGCGTGTGCCGCCACGCCTTTGAAGTGAAATGCCGCCTGAATATTGGCGAGGGTGCTGAGGTTGAACATGCCGCTGAAGCCTTCCGGGTGCCAGGTCACGGCAGCATCGACATCATCAAACAGCCCGGCGCGTACCATAAAGGTTTTACCCGAGCCGCCCTCCTCGCCAGGGCAGCCGTAAAAGCGCAGCGTGCCGCGTCCGCCCTGTTCTGCCCACCAGGCTTTGATGGCGAAAGCGGCGGCCAGGCCGGCGGTACCGAGCAGGTTGTGGCCGCAGCCGTGACCGTTGCCGTTTTCCACCAGCGGGTCAGGCGTGGCGCAGCCCGCCTGCTGGCTCAGACCGGCCAACGCATCAAACTCGCCGAGGATGGCGATCACCGGCTGGCCGTGGCCGATTGAGGCGATAAACGCGGTGTCGAGACCGCCGACGCCGCGCTCGACCTCAAACCCCTCCTGCGCCAGCGCATCGGCCAGCAGCGCAGACGATTGCGTCTCTTCGAAACGGGTTTCCGGTACGTCCCAGATGGCATCGCTGAGGGCACTGAAGCGCGCCTGATGCTGGTCAATGTAGCGATCGATAAAGTCGTGTGCGCTCATCGGGCACCGCCGAACTGCGTCTGGTTAAGCGCCAGCGTAGCCAGCATCAGCACGGCGGTGGCCATCACCGCTTCATCAAAGTCAAACCGCGCATTGTGATGGCCCGCCGCCAGCTCGCAGCCGAAGATGACGTAAGACGCCTGGCCGCCGCGCTGCTGCACGCGCTCCATCATGTAGGTGGCATCTTCGGAACCGGCCGCCTGCTGTTTGCTGTCTATCACCGAGCTGAACAGACCCAGCGCTTCGGCCTGCTGATGGATAAAACTGACCCACGCCGGACTCGGCGTGCAGCTGCGTGCACCGCCCATCAGCGTAACCTCGTGCTCAACGTTGTACATCGCCGCAGCACCGGCAATCACGCGCAGCGCCTGCTGATAAATATCGTCGTTGACCTGATTACTCGCGCCGCGCGTTTCCACCTTCATCAGCGCAACATCCGGCACGACGTTGCGTCCGCTGCCGGCCTGTAAGACACCAACGTTAACGCGCGCCACGCCGCCGCTGTGCTGCGGCAGAGCGTGCAGTGCCAGCGTGGCCTGCGCCGCCGCCAGCAGTGCGTTGCGTCCCTCTTCCGGTTTGCCACCGGCATGCGCGCCGACCCCGGTAAAACGCACGTCCAGTTTGGTCGTGGCGAGAAAGCTGTCGCTGCCGCAGACGATCTCGCCCGGCGGCACGCCGGTGCCAAGGTGAATGGCGGTGAACAGATCGACATCATCAAGCACGCCCGCGGCCACCATGGCTTTGGCACCGCGTACGCCTTCTTCGGCCGGCTGAAAAATGAGTTTTATGCGACCGCTCAGCTGGTGCTTCATCGCCATCAGCACGCCCGCCAGCGCCAGACCTATGGTGGTGTGACCGTCGTGGCCGCAGGCGTGCATCATGCCGGGATTGCACGAGGCGAAGCCTTCGCGCGTCGGCAGGTGATCGGCGGCGGCGCTTTCCGTCTGGTCGAGCGCGTCCATATCAACACGAAAGCCCATCACCGGACCGGGACGTCCGGTGTCCAGCGTTGCCACCACGCCGCAGAAACCGCCGGAGAAGTGGGGCAGCCATTGTGGCAGCGCGCCCTGCTGCAGCGCCCGCGCTTCCTGCTGCGCCAGCACTTCAGCAGACGGCAGGCCCATGCGCGCATCGGCATCAATCACCTCACGGCCCAGCTGCAGCTGATAACCAAGACGATGCAGCTCTTCCGCCACCAGCGTGGCGGTGCGGAACTCCAGCCAGCCGGATTCAGCATACTGGTGCAGGTCGCGGCGCCATGTCTGCATCTGCGGTATCCGCGCGTTGACGAGGTCGGAAAGGGTGTTCATCGGCTGTTCCTTAGTGTTGGTTTTTTATGCATTCAACCGAATCTACACAATGGTATTAGGGCGCATAAGATGCGAATATCTTGTGACCGATAGACAATGGTTATCACCTGATCATGGCGGCCAATCTCAAACTTCATCAGCTGCGCGCCTTTGTTGACGTGGCGCGCCAGGGCAGTATTCGCGCCGCCAGCCGGCTGTCGGGCCTGTCACAGCCGGCGTTAACCAAAGCGATTCAGGAACTGGAGCTGGCGCTCGGCGCGCGCCTGTTCGAGCGTCGTCAGCAGGGCGTGATGCTGACCGATGTCGGTGAAACCTTTTTTCGTCATGCCTGTCTGGTGCTGGAGGAACTGCGCGTGGCGCAGGAGGATATCCAGCAGCGGCTCGGTCTGGCCGGTGGCAAGGTCAATATTGGGGTGGGCGGCAGCATTGCGCGTACCGTGATGCCGCAGGTGATAACCCAGTTTCATCGTGAGTATCCACTGGTGAAAGTGCGTATCGTTGAGGGTCAGCTGGTGTCGATGGTGCATGAACTGCGTCAGGGCGCGCTGGATTTCACCATCAATACCTACGACCGGCATCACTTCGATCAGGAGCTGATTTTCGAGCGGCTGATGCAGCGCGAGTATCAGGTGGTGATGCGTAAAGGGCATCCGATGGCGCATGCGCGCTCGCTGGCCGAGTTGCAACACTGCGACTGGACCATGCCGACACCGCAGGGCAGTTATTACCGACTGCTGCATGACCTGTTCGGTGAGCGCGGCATGGCACCCAAAATCGCGGTGACCTGCGAGACCTTTATGGCCTGTACCAGCCTGGTGGCGAAGAGTGATTTTGTCAGCATCATTGCGCGCGACGTGATTGAAGATCCTACGCACGGCGGGCAGCTGATCGCGCTGGATCTCGACGATCCGCTGCCGAAAGCCACCTTCTATCTGATTCAGCGTAAAGACACCGCGCTTACGCCGATGAGCGCTTACATGGCGCAGCTGTTCCGCCGCTACTGCCAGCCGTGACGGGCGAAAAACTGCATCGTCTACACTTTAGGTGTACGACACGCGTTAACGCACTCTCAACGGAGGTTACGATGCAGGTGAGTCCTTATTTATTTCTCTACGGCCGCTGTGAAGAAGCCATTGCCTTCTATCTGGAAGCCACCGGCGGTGAAATTCTGCAAAAAATGACGTTTGGCGATATGCCGGAGCAGGGCGAACAGGTGGGCGATCAGTCGGCGCCGCCGCTGCCGCCGGAAAAGATTATGCATGCGCATCTGCGCATTGGTCAGGGCGAGCTGATGCTGAGTGATGGCAATACCGCCCAGCCACCGGCGTCCGAACATGCCGGTTATGCGGTGAGCCTGGCCACGCCAGATGAAGCGGAGGGTAAAGCCTGGTTTGATAAGCTCTCTGCGGGCGGCAAAGTGACCACTGAATGGCAGAAAACCTTCTGGTCGAACGGCTTCGGGATGTTTATCGATAAGTTTGGCATTCCATGGCGCATCAACGTGGTGAAGCCACAGGCGTAACCGACTGGCGTGGCCGCGATGGTGAGCGGCCACGCCGGAAGCGGTTTAGAAGTTGTAACCCACCACCAGGTAGTAACCCCAGCCGGTTGATTTCACTTCAAACGGACCGTTGCCGAAGTTCAGCTCCTGGCCATCAGCCCACTGGCCGCCGTTGTGGAAGTAACGCGCCACGGTAGAGACATGCCAGTGATCGTAGTTCAGCGACAGAATGTGGCTGGAAGCAATCGAGTTGCTGGTGCGCGAGCGGTCAGACTTGTCACGCAGATCGGAGCCCCAGTCAAAGTTGGTGAAGCCGATATAGCTCAGCTTGCCGCCCCACAGGTCAGTGATCGGCACAAAGTATTTCACCTTGAAACGATAACCATCCCAGCTGTTTTCGTTCGCCGCGCCGTAGTTTTCCCACTGGTATTTCGCGTACACGTTCAGTGACAGGCCGATATCGCTATGGGTATCGATGTCAGTACCCAGACCCATGTACCAGGTGTTCTGACGGCTGTCGCTGTTGCGACCCATGTCGTAGATGTAGTTGTTAGCGAAGTACCACTCTTTGAACGGTCCGAACGCCAGGCTGGTGCCGGTCAGCTTATCGATAGAGAAGCGTGGCTCAATTTCCATGAACATCGGCGAACCGTGGTCAAAAATACCGTTGGCATTGCTGTTACCCACGCCAAAGAAGTTGGTCAGGTCAAGGTAGCCGTAGAAATCAAACCAGTCCTTTTTAGTAAAGGCTTCGTATTCGAGATACACATCATTGTTGAACTGGGGTCCGAAGCGGGTGTGATAACTGCCTACCACGTTCACGCTCTGATGCCACCAGTCAGAAAGGTACTGCGGATCGCTTTCCGCCGCCTGTGCGGCGCCGGTCCAGCTACTGGCCAGTAAGGCCCCTGCTATCAACGTTTTAAATTTCATTATTTTTTAACCACTTGCTCGTGATCGCCGCGCAAATGCTGCGATCGGGTGAAATCGATCCCAGGGGATGGGCAGTGTGCTGTTTTCGCCGGTCTGACGCGCCGGATTTTCAGGCCCGCGTAATGTGCCTGTAACAGAGCGATAGAAAATAGATTTTGATCACGTTTGTCAAAAAGTGTTGCATTTCGATTCAGTAAATATGTGAACTTGATCACATAAAGGCCGTGTGACGAACGGAACCCCGCAACCGTTTACGTTGTCGGGATACGCAGAGAACTGGCAGGAGAAGAAAATAGCCGGCGCGGATTATCGCGCCGGAGAGGAAAGACGTCAGGGAAGGGTTACGCGTACCTGCAGGCCACACACTTCACCCTGCGGGTTAAGGCAATTTGACAGCGCCACCTGCATCTGATGCTTCTGCGCCACGCTGCGCACGATCGATAATCCTAAGCCGCTGCCCTGCGCCTGGACATCCGGCGAGCGGGTAAAGCGATCGAAGGCGCGCTCGATAAACGACTCCGGCATGCCGGGGCCGTTATCGACAATATCCACTACCGTATGATGACCGACGCGATGCAGTAGGACATCCACCAGGCTGCCTTCCGGCGTGTGCAGCATGGCGTTGCCGATCAGGTTATCGAACAGGCTGCGCAGATCGGAGCGGCTGGCGTGCAGACGATAATGCGCGGTGCCGTTGAAGCCGATATCAATGCCGCGCTTGTCCGCCACCACCATCAGTTGCTCAATGCTCTCCTTCAGCAGGTCATCAAGCTCAATGGTCTCGACGCTGGCGACCACGGACTGATCCTCCTGGCGTGAGATATTCAGCAACTGCGTCACCAGATGGCGCGTGCGCGTGACGCCCGCTTCCAGCTGATCAAACTGGCGGCTGGCTTCGCCCGGCAGGATGTGCTGACGCAGGTTCTCCAGCTGTAACGTGACGGCGGTGACCGGCGTGCGCAGTTCATGCGCGGCATCCTCAAGGAACTGGCGCTGTGACGACCAGGCCGCGCGCAGCTTATCCAGTAGCGAGTTATAGGCATCGACCAGCGGCAGCACTTCGTCCGGCAGACCGTCCGGCGACACGCTGTGCGGATGCAGGGTTTCCTGCGCCGCAATCTGGCGCGACGCCACGCGCAGATCGCGCGTAATGGCCCGCACCACCAGCCAGATCACCAGCAGCGACAGCGGCATCATCAGGATCAGCGGAATGATGGCGGAGAGTACGCGTTTCACCATCAGGCTCTTCATGTAGCCGACGTTGTGCAGCACCTGAATATTGCCGATCTCGCTGCCCAGCTCGCCGGGACGGGTGTAAACGCGCCATTGGCAGTCATCGCCGCAGTCGCCAACTTTTAAATCTGACCAGCCTTTTTTGCTCTGCAGGGGCGCGTGCAGCGCTGGCCAGGAACTGGCGCGCAGGTGATTATTGGTGTCCCAGAGCTGAACGATATAGGTACTTTTCAGCTTCTCCTGCTGCATCACCATCGGCATCAGTGCCGGCATGCGCTGGCTGCTTGACCAGGCATCGGCAATTTTGGCGAGCTGGTCGTCCTTCATGGTGCCCATCATGTCGCCATAGCAGTGGTAGAAATACCAGGTGACACCGCCGATCATCGCCAGATGCAGCAGCACCAGCGTGGCCAGCAGTTTGTTGCGCAGCGACCGCATAAACGTAAAGGATCTCATATTGCCGGCACCCGCCAGCCCAGACCGCGCACGTTGCGAATCACTTCGTTATCGAGTTTGCGCCGCATGCCGTGAATCAGCACGTCCACGGCGTTGCTGGTGACCTCTTCGCCCCAGCCGTAGATGCGGTTTTCTAACTGCTCACGCGACAGGATCGCGCCCGGGCGTTCCAGCAGCGCATAGAGCAGGGCGTATTCACGCGCGGTTAGCTGCTCGCGCTGGCCTTTGTACAGCACTTCACGCGTCATCATATCGAGCTGCACGTCGCCGTTGCCCAGCAGGGAGTCCGCCGCACCGTGGCGGCGTCGGGTGATGGCTCGCATACGCGCCAGAACCTCTTGCAGATCAAAGGGTTTGAGTAAGTAGTCATCGGCGCCACTGTCCAGCCCCTGGATGCGCTGCTGCACGGTATCACGCGCGGTCAGCACCAGCACCGGCGTCATGTCACCGCGCGTGCGCGCACGGCGCAGCACATTGATGCCATCTTCACGCGGTAAACCGAGATCGAGCAGGACGCAGGTGTAACCGCCTTCCTGCCAGGCGTTGCTGGCAAATACGCCGTCACGCACCCAGTCCACCGACCAGCCGGCGGCCTCCAGCGCCTGCTGCAGGTTGGCGCCGATCATTTCATCATCTTCTACCAGCAGCACACGCATGATGCCCTCCTGAATAACTTGTCGCAGTGTAGCGCCCGATAATTAGCGCAGAATTAACCTGGCGCGCTGTTTCGTCGGGAAAGCCGTTTTTTTGCTTGCTAATTCTGCGCTAATTTTCTGCTAATTAAGGGATAAATTTAACGCGCTACAGTGACGTCACTGGACATTTTACCGACGCCGGAGGAAGTCATGAATCAGCGCGAATTTATCCGTAGTTTGCTGGAGTGGATTGAAAAAAACTTAGGGCACGATCTGCATCTGGATGAAGTAGCACGCCGCTCGGGGTATTCCCGCTGGCATCTGCAACGTCTGTTCCGTCAGCACACCGGTTTTTCACTGGCAGAATACATTCGCCAGCGCCGGCTGACTGAGTCAGCGCTCACGCTGATCAACAGTGATGAGGCGATTCTGCAGGTGGCGATGAGCTACGGCTTTGATACCCAGCAGGCTTACACCCGCACCTTTAAAAATTATTTCCGCGTCACGCCAGGCCAGCTGCGGCGTCAGCGTCGCGTCGAGCCGGACCGCCTGCTGTTTCCGTTAGCGGTGGCGGTGTGACATCCCTCGCCCGATTTCCCGTGGCCGCTGCGTAACGGGAAATCGGGTGCGCATTCGCGTTTTTGCTTTTAAGCTGCGGTTCTCACTCTTTCGAATCAGCCAGAGAACATGGACAACAGCGATAATCTCACCGCCATGATGCTGTTTGCACGCGTCGTTGAGCGGCAAAGCTTCAGCGAAGCGGCCCGTACGCTGGGGGTATCAAAATCGCACGTCAGCCGCGAAATTGCCCGGCTGGAGGTGCGGCTGGGTATCAAACTGCTGCAGCGCACCACGCGTAAAGTGGAGCTGACCGAGCTGGGCCAGGCTTACTATCCGTTCTGCACCCGCATGCTGGAAGAGATGCATCGCGCCGACGCGTTTGTGCAGCAGGTGCATCAGCAGCCTGCCGGCAATGTGCGGCTGCAGGCGCCGATCACCTTCGGCTGCCAGTGCGTGGTGCCGACGCTGAATACCTTTATCCGCCGTCATATTCACATCAATGTCGATCTCGAACTGACCACCAGCGACGATCCGCAGCCCAGTGCGGACGTGGCGATTGTGATCCGCGCGCGTGCGCCGGAAGTCGCAAACTACCGCGAACTGAGCAGTATTGACTGGGGACTGTATGCGTCGCCAGCGTATCTGGCTGCGCATCCGGCCATCGATCATCCCGAACGTCTGATGCGCCACGATCTGCTGCTGTTTCACGGCCCGGCACACACGGCGGCATTGCCGTTTCGCCGTGATAAGCAGCGCCTGGCGCTGGATGTGCACAGCCGCTTTCGCGCGAATAACAGCATGGCGCTGCTCAATGCGGCCCTGGCCGGAACCGGCGTGGCGTATCTGCCCGCCTATATGACGCAGGAGGCGCTGGCGCGCGGCGAGATTCAGCAGGTGCTGCCGGAATGGCAGATGGATCGCCTGCACAGTTACCTGCTGCTGAAAGAGCAGCCGCAGCCCTCGTCACCGATCACCTTGCTCTGCGACGCGCTGATCACTGCGCTGGGTGCGCCATGATTGTTGTTTTCTGGCAACAATAGCGCGCTGGCTGGCAAATATCCGCTTCTCCCTGTTTTCTGTGTGCTACCGCTGATAGCCTGCTAAAAAAGCCAAAAACAGGGATATCACTATGTCGCACTCTTCTATCGCGTTAGCGCCTGAGCAGCAACACTGGCGGCGCAATTTGTGGGTTTGCGTGCTGGGCTCGTTCAGCACTATCGTCGCCATGACCCTGCTGCTGCCCTTTCTGCCCCTCTACGTGCAGCAGCTGGGCGTGCAGGAACCGGCTGCGATTGCGCGCTGGTCAGGCGCCGCCTACGGTGCCACTTTTCTCAGCGCGGCGCTGACGGCACCGCTGTGGGGCAAACTGGCGGATCGCTATGGCCGTAAGCTGATGCTGATCCGCGCCAGCCTCGGAATGGCCGTCGCCATGTCGCTGATTGGTATGGCCACCGCGCCGTGGCAGCTGGTGGCGCTGCGCCTGCTGGCCGGCCTCCTCGGTGGCTATGCGTCGGGTTCCACCATACTGGTGGCGGCACAAACGCCGAAAGCGCAGACCGGCTGGGCGCTGGGCGTACTGTCCTCCGGCATCATGGCCGGTAATGTGGTCGGCCCGCTGCTGGGCGGCGTGCTGCCGCCGCTGATCGGTATCCGCCACACTTTCTGGCTCACCGGTGCGGTGATTTTTCTCGCGTTTCTCGCCACCACTTTTCTGCTGAAAGAAGCGCCACGTGCGGCGAAGAAAGCCGCAGCCGGGGAGGGGGATGAGCCGGAGGCGTCGATCAACCGGCCAGTGGTACGGCTGATGTGGCTGTCGGGCATGCTGCTGATTTTTGCCAATATGTCGATTGAGCCGATTATCACGCTGTATATCGCGCAGTTTGTGCACGGCGATCACGCGGTGACGGTGACGGCCGGGCTGGTGATGGCGGCCGCCGCGCTGGGCAGCATTCTCTCCGCGCCGCGCCTTGGCCGGCTGGCCGACCGCATCGGACATGCGCGCGTGCTGATTTATGGCCTGCTGGTCTGCGCGCTGCTGCTGATTCCGCAGGCGTTTATTAGCGCGGCGTGGCAGCTGGTGCTGCTGCGTTTCCTGATGGGGATGGCGCTGGGCGGCCTGATGCCCTGCGTGACGGCGTTGATTCGTCATAATGTGCCGCAGCGGCAGGTCGGGAAAATGCTGGGCTATGCGACCTCGGCTCAGTATGTCGGCCAGGTGAGCGGCCCGCTGTTCGGTGGCTTTATCGGCGGCGCGTTTGGTATGCGCCCGGTGTTTCTCGCCACCTGCGTGATTATGGCGCTGTGCGCGCTATTGAATGCGCGGGTGCTGCGTAAAGCTTAACCGCAGGATCATGCCTGACCGGCGTGAAAAAAAAGCGGGCATTGCCCGCTTTTTTACTTCAGTGCGAAAAATTACTTCGCATCTGGCAGCGCATAGGCAATTACGTAATCGCCCAGCTTGGTACCAAACGAACCGTGACCACCGGCCGCGATGACAACGTACTGCTTGCCATTCACTTCATAGGTCATCGGCGTAGCCTGGCCACCCGCTGGCAGACGCGCCTGCCACAGCATCTCACCGGTGTTGGTATCGAACGCGCGCAGGTAGTTATCTGCGGTCGCGCCGATGAAGAACACGTTACCGGCGGTGGTGATTGGGCCACCCAGCATTGGCATACCCATTTTGAACGGCAGCGGAACCGGTGCGCTATCGCGAACGGTACCAATACGTTTCTTCCACACGGTTTCGTTGGTCTTCAGGTCGATCGCTGAAACGTAACCCCAGGCCGGCTGTTTACACGGCAGACCAAACGGCGACAGGAACGGGTTCAGCTCGACGCCAAACGGCACACCGTACTGCGGCTGAATGCCGGTTTCGGTACCGGAACCGCCTTCTGCGCCCTGCGGTGGTTCAATCGGGTTGCCCGGACCGCGCGGAATCAGCTTAGACACAAACGGCAGCGCCATTGGGTTAGCAATCGCGATCTGACGATGGGGATCAACCGCGATGCCGCCCCACTCGAACATACCGAGGTTGCCCGGGAACACCAGCGTACCCTGCTCAGACGGCGGCGTGAACGGACCTTCGTAGCGCAGACGCTTGAAGATCACGCGGCACACCAGCTGGTCATACATCGTCGCGCCCCACATGTCCTTGTCCGTCAGGTTCTGCTTCGGACGGAAGGTCAGTTCGGAGTACGGCTGGGTCGGTGCCACGTGGTCACCTTTCGCCGCGCCCTGCGGTACCGGCGTCTCCGGTGCAGGCACGACCGGCTTACCGGTACGACGATCCAGCACAAAGATGTTACCGGTTTTCGCCGGGGCATAAATCACCGGTACGGTGTTGCCATCTTTGTCCGTGATATCGGCCAGCGTCGGCTGTGACGGCAGGTCCATATCCCACAGATCGTGGTGCACGGTCTGATACGACCACACCAGCTTACCGGTGGTGGCGTTCAGCGCCAGAACGCTGCTCGCGTAGCGCTCCTGCTCTGGTGTGCGGTTACCGCCCCAGATATCCGGGGTGGAAACGCCCATTGGCAGGTAAACGGTATCCAGTTTTGGATCATATACCGCCGGCGCCCACGAGTTCGGCGAGTTCATGGTGAAGGTGTGTTCATCAGCCGGAATCGCGTTAGGATCTTTCGCGCCCGGGTCGAACACCCACAGCAGTTTACCGGTGTTGACGTCGAAGCCACGGATGGCACCAGACGGCTCACGGGTGGAGTAGTTATCGGTGACCGCACCAGCAATGACGATGGTGGTGTCAGTGATAACCGGCGGTGACGTAGGCTCATACTGGCCTGGCGTCTGTACCGGCTGCTTGTGCTGCAGATCCAGCTCACCGTTGTTGCCAAAGGATGGGCAACGGGCACCGGTATCGGCATCCAGCGCGAACAGACGACCGTCGTTCACTGGCAGATAGATGCGGCGTGAGCACAGCGCAGGCTGGCTGTTGGCGGTATCGGCAGCGGCAGGCACTTCATGGTATGAAACACCGCGGCAGGTCACGTGCTGGAAGGTAGGATTCGGCTTCAGGCCCGGATCGAATTTCCACTTCTGCTTACCGGTCGTCGCATCCAGCGCAAACAGAATCTGGTGTGGCGAGCAAAGATACAGCGTGTCGCGGATTTTAATCGGCGTCACTTCGTCAGTGATTTCACCCGGATCGTTGGCGGTTTTGAGATCGCCGGTCTGGAACTGCCAGGCAACCTGCAACTCTTTCACGTTGCTGGTGTTGATCTGCTTCAGCGGCGAGAAGCGAGTGCCCTGCTGGTCACGCGCGTAGGCTGGCCAGTCAGCATCGTTGATGTTACTCAGCGGCTGGGCCTGCGGAACGTTAGCGGCTTCCGGCAGATTGCCATTCAGCTCCTGCGGATCGTGGAATACTGCCCACGCCAGCACCAGTACGCTGGCTACCAGCGCAACGGCCATCGCACCCAGCGCACCTTTACCCGCATGATTCAGGCCGCGATACACAAACGGCAGAATCAGCCAGATACCGAAGATCACCAGCACGTCGGTACGTGGTGCCAGCGCCCAGAAGTCGAAGCCGACTTCCCATACGCCCCACACCAGCGTTGCCAGCAACAACAGGGCATACAGCAGCAGTGCGGAACCGCTACGGCGCCACAGCAGAACAGCGGTGATCAGCATAATCACACCGCCAATAACGTAGTACCAGGAACCTCCAATGGCGGCTAACCAAACGCCGCCAATCAGCATAAATGCGCCCGTCAGCAGTGCAAACAGCACCGTCAGGAAGCGAATTACGCCAAAAGATGAGGAAGCTTTCCCCATAATATTGACCTCTTTCTTTGCCATAAAATCAAAGGAAACAACCGATTAGGCTGTATCCCGACATAGAGTACGAAGTGACTTAAGGTGTTCTGTCAGTGCTTTTCCGTTAAGCAGGATGATCCCTTTGCGTTAAATTTTATCTTAAAAACGTTAACAGGTTTGATTTTTTTAGCGCTTTGCTCTTTTTATCAGGCAGTGACACGACATTTTATGAGGATATTGCGCCATCCTGTCCGGCGTAATCGGGTGATAACGCCGACGCGCAGAATTTTGTGTAAACGTTTACCCCGGGAAGAGCGGATGACAGTTCCGCTGCGTTTGCCAGCCGCTTAGCTGTAAATGCAGGTAATCTTCGGCCGGTAATTGGAGCTGGGGCGTACGTAATATTACCTCTGCTTGTGTTTCCCGCAGCGAAGCGAGCAGAAAAGGAAAGCTGAACTTGAGATAATTTTCACGGAAGAAGTCATCGCTCAGAACAATACCGCTGAAGGGAAAATCGGTAATATTTTTCCACTCGGTTCCCGGCGGCGCGAGATCGTAAAGCCAGAAGGAAAAACGAGACGCCACAGCGCGTAAGGCGGATCCTGCCTGACGTAAAGTGGCATAGTTGATCGCCAGCCTTACATTCTCATGTTGCAGGCTGGAATAATTATCCACGTCATGCAAAAAGGACATCACACTATTTCCCGCCAGTGGAATAATTATTAATCCCGCAGCATCCGCTGACTGATAATGTTGAGTAATTATCTCGCCTTCATGAAGTAATGCATCACGTTCCGGCACGCAATGCATTAAGGACGCTGAATAACACGCGCCGATAGGTGTGCCGTCGAAGCGACAGACACGCTCAGTGACATAAGGATGGTATGAATTGTTTTCCATTTATCTCTATGAATAAATTAATGAACGATAGCGTCTTAATTATTATAAGGACGGGAAGACTGCTGTGATTATCACAGGGGGCAATATAGATCGATTCGCCGGCAAAGATCACCTTTTTTAGCTGTTTCTGATAAAGAGATAAAAAGGATTGGCCAGGCATTAATTAACGCTTTACTGAATTATCTGGAATGATTCGGCTATTTTCAAAGTAAAACAATCAGTCTGCTAATATTCAGAACGCCATGTTTAACTGTCAATCCGGATAAGCACCTGTTTTTACAGCGCACATCCAGCCATTGCCTGCCCCGGTCAGTTATCGCACTCTATGACGTGAAAAACATAAGGAAAGCCGATGGTGGCTTTTCACCAGGCCGGTGCCATGACGCCGGCCGGTTCTGCTTCAGGATGGGATAAAACTATGGGTTCACCGGTCACCGCAGCGGAAGATTCGCTGCTGCGACACAGGTCGTTCGTCGCCTTCTGGCTGGCGCGTACCTGTTCATCGTTTGGTTTTCAGATGTTCTCCGTGGCCGTCAGCTGGCAAATCTATGCGCTTACCCACAGTGCTATGGCGCTGGGCATGATCGGTCTGATGCAATTTTTACCTTCGGTATTGCTGGCGCTGCCGGCGGGTCACCTTGCGGATCAGTATGACCGTCGCCGCATCGTGCTGCTGGGGCAGCTGATTGAGTGGCTGGCGCTGCTCGGGCTGGTGGCGCTGACGCTGCTGCACTGGGCGGGCCGGATTGAAATCTGGGGACTGGTATTCCTGATTTCGCTGGCCAAAGCGCTGGAGTGGCCGGCAATCACCTCAATGCTGCCAGCGTTGGTACCGCCGCCCATCCTCGCGCGCGCCATGGCGGCCAGCTCGGTGGGCGGTCAGGCGGCGGTGATTGTCGGTCCGACGCTGGGTGGCTTACTGTACGTGGCCGGGCCGGAGGTGGTGTACGGTGTTTCGGCGCTGTTCTATCTGCTGTCGATTGTGCTGGTCAGCCGTTTGCGCTACGAACGACCGCCGCAGGCACGTATTCCGGCCAGCCTCAGCACCATGTTTGCCGGTGTCCGCTTCATCCGCGCGCGCAAAGATGTGCTTGGGGTGATCTCGCTCGATCTGTTTGCCGTGCTGCTGGGCGGCGCCACGGCGCTGCTGCCGATCTTCGCCCAGGATATTCTGCATACCGGTCCGTGGGGGCTGGGCATGCTGCGCGGTGCCCCGTCGGTTGGAGCGCTGCTGGTTGGGGTGTGGCTCAGCCGTCACAAGCTGGAAAAGCACGTGGGCATGATCATGTTTGGCTCGGTAGCCGGTTTTGGTCTGGCTACGCTGGTATTTGCGCTATCGACGCAGCTGTGGCTCTCACTGCTGGCGCTGGCGGCACTCGGCGGCTTCGATATGGTGAGCATGGTGATTCGCGGCGCGCTGGTGCAGCTGGACACGCCGGATGAGATGCGCGGGCGCGTCAATGCGGTCAACGCCATCTTCATTAATACCTCTAACCAGCTGGGGGAGTTCGAATCCGGCCTGTTGGCCGCATGGTTCGGTGCGGTGCCTGCAGCCGCGATTGGCGGTGTCGGCACCCTGGTGGTCGTGGCGCTGTGGATGGCGCTGTTCCCTCATCTGCGCAAACGGCAGAAACTGGAAAACGACAGTCTCGCCTGACGTTCGCGGCTGCCCGGCGCGGTGGCCGTGGCCAGGCACGCAGTCTGCCTCGCTATCTCACACAGCCAGGTTTGATTATTATTAATCACATTTGACTGTTTGTGAGCATGATCAAACTAATTAAGCGCCAGTTAATCTATAAATTGCCCTGCCTGTGCGTAAATTTATTCATTATTGAGTGAAGTAAATCATTTTGCACGGTGCGGGGTAGCCAGCGCAGCGACGCAACAACAATAATCATGGCCGCCTCATTAACGGTGCGTGTGAAGCCCGGCACGCACCACGACCCTACGTTATCAATGAGGCGAACATGAAACAGTTCTCTGCAGAAGGGATGGTGATTATTGTCGGGATTGTCATTGCCTACATCCTGTTCACTACCTGGCTGACCTGGCGGTTGCGCAGTAAAAACAGCGGCGACTTTATGGCAGGTTCAAACGTGATGCCAGCGTTTGTGGTCGGCGTGATGCTGATGTCTGAATACATTGGCGCCAAGTCAACCATCGGTACGGCGCAGGCGGCTTTTGAGGATGGCTTTGCCGCGTCCTGGTCGGTGATCGGTGCCGCTATCGGCTTTCCGCTGTTTGGTATTTTGCTGGTCAAACGCATCTACAATACCGGCAAAATTACCATTTCCGGCGCGATTGCCGAGCGCTATGGCAACTCCACCAAAAATATTATTTCTATCATCATGATCTACGCGCTGCTGCTGGTGAACGTCGGTAACTATGTCAGCGGTGCGGCGGCGATCTCTACGGTACTGAACCTTGATCTCACCACGGCGGCGGTGATCACCGCGCTGGTCAGCACCTTCTATTTTATGTTCGGCGGCATGAAAGGCATCGCCTGGGTGACGCTGCTGCACAGCGGCCTGAAATATATCGGTATTCTGGTCATTCTCGGCGTGGCGCTGCACATGACCGGCGGCGTCAGCCCGATGATCAAAGAGATGCCGCACTTTTACTGGACCTGGGACGGTAACGTGGGCGCCAGCACCATTTTTGCCTGGATGATTGGCACCATCGGGTCGATCTTCTGCACCCAGTTTGTGATTCAGGCTATCGCCTCGACCAAAAGTGCGGCGTCTGCGAAGCGCGCCACCTGGGTCGCCTTCTTCT
Organism: Pantoea sp. ICBG 828; assembly: GCF_002928355.1. Lineage (NCBI taxonomy): Bacteria > Pseudomonadati > Pseudomonadota > Gammaproteobacteria > Enterobacterales > Erwiniaceae > Pantoea > Pantoea sp. ICBG 828. The sequence continues at coordinate 163,261 of NZ_POWN01000003.1, forward strand.
TCTGTATGCCGATTGCCATCGCCATTGCGCTGATTGGCGTGGCGGCAAAGTATCTGCATCCGGAGATTAACAGCCTGTACGCGCTGCCGGTGTTCCTGCAGGACATGAGCCCGTGGCTGGCAGGGATTGTCACCACCTCGCTGGTGGCATCGATTTTTGTCAGCGTCAGCACCGTGGCGCTGGCCATCGCTTCGCTGGTGGTGAAGGATTTTTATGTGCCGTACCGTAATCCGACGCCGGAACGTGAATTTCGCATGACGCGCTGGCTGTCACTGCTGATCGGTTTCCTGCCGCTGATCTTCGTGCTGTTCGTACCGGAAGTGCTGAAGCTATCGTTCTTTACCCGCGCCATCCGTCTGTCGATTTCGGTGGTGGCGATCATCGCTTTCTACCTGCCGTTTTATAAAAGTACACGCGGCGCGAACGCCGGCCTGATTGGTGCCTGCGTCATGACCTCGCTGTGGTATCTGCTGGGCGATCCGTTCGGCATCAACAATATGTACGTCGCGCTGGTCACACCGGCGGTGATCATGCTGATTGACCGTCTGATCCCGTCACGCCAGCCGCAGCGCAAAAATGCACCTGATTCCTCAATGCAAAACAGTGGAGCCTGACATGACCGACTCAACCATTACCGTCGAACGTAACGGTAAGCTTCATCCGCACGCGCAGGACGCGCAGCAGCTCACGGCGATGCTGCCTTCGGTCTGTCCGCAGAACCACGCCGCTAATCTGCTGCCGTTACCAAACGGCGACCTGCTGTGCGTGTGGTTTGGCGGCACGCAGGAAGGCATCGCGGATATTTCGGTGTGGTGCTCGCGGCTGGCGCAGGGCAGCGCCCAGTGGAGCGATCCCTTGCAGTTATCAGACGATCCGGCGCGATCGGAACAGAATCCGGTACTGTTCCTCGATCCCGAGGGCGTGCTGTGGCTGCTGTGGACCGCGCAGAAGTCCGGTAATCAGGACACGGCGATTGTGCGCTATCGCCAGTCACACGATTTGGGTCACAGCTGGAGTGCCATCGATACGCTGCTCGATCAGCCGGGCACGTTTATCCGCCAGCCGCTGGTGGTGCTGCCGAACGGCAACTGGCTGCTGCCGGTGTTCTATTGTCGCACCCAGCCGGGAGTGAAATGGGTGGGCAATGATGACATCAGCGCGGTGAAAATCTCCAGTGACAAAGGACAGAGCTGGCGCGATGTGACGGTGCCGGACAGCCTCGGCTGCGTGCACATGAACATTACGCTACTGCAGGATGGCAGCCTGCTGGCGCTGTATCGCAGCCGCTGGGCTGATTATATCTACCAGAGTCGTTCGGACGACGGCGGTGAAAGCTGGAGCGCGCCACAGGCGACCGATCTGCCAAATAATAACTCATCGATTCAGGTGACCACGCTGCACAACGGCCATCTGGCGCTGGTGTTTAACGCCATGAGCGCACGTGATGCCAGCGAGCGTCGCCTGTCACTGTACGACGAAATCGAAGACGAAGATGACGCGGCGGTGGCCGTGGCGGCGCAGCCGGTGGTTCAGGGCGCACGCACCGCCTTCTGGGGGGCTCCGCGCGCACCGATGACGTTGGCTATTTCTGCCGATGGCGGGGTGAGCTGGCCGTGGCAGCGTAATCTGGATGAAGGGGACGGCTACTGCATGACCAACAATTCACAGCAGAAACTGAACCGTGAGTTCTCCTATCCCAGCATTAAGCAGAGCGCGGACGGCGCACTGCACATTGCCTACACCTATTTTCGCCAGGCCATCAAGTACGTGCGCGTGGAGGAGAACTGGGTGAGGGACAAAGCATGAGCCGCCATGCGCTGGTGACCGGTGTCAGTTCCGGCATTGGTGCGGCGATTGCCGATGAGCTGCTGACACAGGGCTGGCAGGTCACCGGTTTTAGCCGTACGCCGGTGGAGAAAGATCATCCGGCGTTTACCTCCGTCAGCGTCGACCTGTTTGACGCCGGTCAGCTGAAACGGGCTTTGGCCGGGCTGGCGAAGGTGGATGCGCTGGTGCACGCGGCAGGCATGATGCTGGCCGCGCCGCTGGGTGAGCTGGAGGAAGAGCAGGGGGCGCGGCTGTGGTATCTGCACGTGCAGGTGGCGCAAATCATGGCCAACACCTTGCTGCCGCAGATGGGCCACGGCGATCGTATTCTGCTGCTCGGCAGCCGCACGTCACGCGGCGCGGCGAATCGCAGCCAGTATGTCAGCACCAAGGCGGCGATGGTGGGCATGGCGCGCAGCTGGGCCGCCGAACTGGCTCCGCAGGGCATTACGGTCAATGTGATCGCTCCCGGTGCCACCGCCACGCCGATGCTGCTGCAGCCGGACCGCGCCAGCTCGCCGCCGAAACTGCCGCCTATCGGACGCTATATCCATCCCGAAGAGGTGGCCGCGCTGGCTGGCTTTGTGCTATCGCCGGCTGCCGCTGCCATTACCGGACAGGAGCTGGTAATTTGCGGCGGCGCGTCGCTGTAGTTTTATTCTCCAGCGTGCTTCTCCCATCGTAAATAACAGGATGGGAGAGGCTGCTTTTGTCTCGTCTGCGAAAACTCCTGGCTTACCGTGCTACGCTTTCTTTGGGTTTACCAAAGTGGTAATCTTTTACCGTTTTATGCTAAATCCAATTTTATTGTCTACATATTAAGTGGTTACGGAGTGTAGCGCTCCGCAGCAGAGAAGCGCGCAATGAATCATGATGTTCTTCAGGAAATAAACGCCGAACCACTTTTTCCGGTACAGAGCGATCAACATATTGTTTTTGGCGTTGACGGAAAGTTTAAAGCGCATGCGCTAATCACGATTCTGTCCATCATGAAACACGCCGGAGACCGCGTGTATCATTTCCATCTGATCTCTTCAGAACTGACACCGGCCGATAACCCCCGGCTCGCCAGGCTGTTTCAGGGATCGCGCCACGGCGTGACGCTGCATCATCTGCCGGACCAGCTGTTTGCCACGCTGCCGGTCACCGAACTTTTTACCCGTGCGACCTACTATCGCTTTCTGGCACCGCTGATTTTGCCGCAGGCGGAAAAACTGCTTTATCTTGATGCCGATATGGTGTGCATTAATCCGCTCAATGAACTGTGGCAGATCCCGACCGGCCCTGAGGCGGTTGCGCTGGTGGTCGGTGAAATTGCCTCGCTGCAGCCGGTACTGGCGAAGAATGCCGGCTTGCGCGGCGAGCGCTATTTTAACGCCGGTATGATGCTGATTGATGTGGCGCAATGGCGCGCTGACAATATCAGCGAACGCGCGTTTACTTTACTGTCCGAACACGGGCGAAACTTCCAGTATCTCGACCAGGATGCGTTGAATATTTTACTGGAAGATAAAGTGACCTTTGTTTCTCCTCGCTTCAATACCCTGACCATGCTGGCCCATGACGATCGTGGCTATACGCTCGACGTGCCGGCGGAAACCTGCCTGATTCATTATGCCGGTGCGGATAAGCCCTGGCAGGTATGGAATCAACAGTTTGTGGTTCACCATTATCGCGATATTTATCAGGATTCACCGCTGTCCACCATGGCGTTTGACCAGCCAGCCAATGCGCAGCAGGCAAAAAGAATGTATAAGTCGCTTTTTCGTCAAAAAAGATGGTGGCAGGCCATGCTGTGGCGCCTGAAACATATCAAGATGAGGTATTGTTAAGTGCAAGCTCACGCTTTTCGCCAGCTGATGACGGGAAAAAATATTTACCAGCTCTGTTTTGTGCTGCTGAGTATCGCGCTGGCGTCGTCACTGGTGGTTGAAGCCTTACCGCGCAAAATATTCTATTTTTCCAGTTATCTGGTGGCTCTGTATTTAGTAATTCTGGCGGTGAAAAAACAGTGGCTAACAGATAAAACGGCCATAACGGTAGCGCTTCCGCTGCTGTTCATTGGGCTGGTCAGGCTCATCTGGGCAAAGATGTTTTCCCACGCTGAATTCAGTGATGTGGTGAATAACTACTTCCAGGGCGGTAAGCTGTTTATTATCGCGGCTTTTCTCAGCTATTTTATCGTCGCGTGGCGCCACTATCTTAGTCGTCCACTCCTGATAACCTGCAGCGCCATCTTATTTGTCGGGCTGCTGGTGACGTTAGGTTTCGCTATCAGTGAACACGCAAAAACGCTGACCCGCATCAGATTGCTGACCGATTCCGCCGGTACCGTCTCTTATCTGATTACCGCGCTGGCGCTCTGTACTTTGTACACCGGCCACCGGGTAATCTCCCATCGCGGCGGACAAATGATCTTATTCAGCGCGGTTTTTGTCGTGAATATGATGCTGATGATTCTGACCGAGTCACGCGCCGGCGTATTAACCCTGCCACTGATTTATCTGGCCTGGTTTTATTTTACCCATCGCTGGGCGGGTAAAATTTCGCTGGTGATGTTAGCGCTGTTTATTATCGTGGGCGCTTTATTTATGCCGGGCAGCGTCTGGCAGCGCTTAGACAGCATCCACAATGAAGTTGATACTTATCAGACCAACAATAACACCTCGATTGGCGCCCGTTTCTCTATCTGGAAAGGCGGCTGGCACAGCGTTTCGTGGTCGCTGCTGGGGCAAAGTCCGGATCAGCGCACGGCAAAAGCGCGGGAATACATCACGCAGCATGAGCGCCACAATCCCGAAGCGTATAAAAACGTCATGTATCACCTGCACGATGATTTCCTTGAAACGCTTTCGCTGCAGGGGATCGCTGGCGCACTTTCCCTGCTGATTTTTTACCTGGTGCTGCTGATAGTAGCCGCACGCCGCGGCGTCGCCGGATTAACGCTGCTGCCGCTGTCAATTATCATCTTTGGGCTGACCGACACGGTGTTAATTCAGAGTGGTTCGGTGCTGATCCTGGTGATGGCGATTATCATCAGCTATGCCATGATTCATCCGCCTGAGAAAGCATCGTCCTGATAAACCGGCGCTGGCATAGCGCCCGGTAGTTACAGCGGTTTGTTTAACTTCAGAGCCAGATATTTCTTTTTAAAGCTGGTTCTGATTTTACTATCGAAAAGAAAAGACAGCGGCCTGATTTTAGTGATCGCCTCAATAACCTGCCTTCTGTCGTCAGGATTATCCAGGGCTTGCCGATGTTTATGTGCAATATTAATCCAGTGGCAGGATAGCAGATTGCGATAGCGCTCCTGCAACACCTCATCCATATGCTGCGTTGCGCTCACTAAGAGTGAAATTTTGTGTTTATCCAGCTGGCTGGATAAGCTGTTGCCGCGTTTAAAATAGAGATAAGGGCTCTGGCGGCTATAAGCGATTGCATCACTGCTGACCAGGATTTCCGGGAAAAGCCAGGCGTCCTCGTAGCAGGTATAATCCGGGAAGGGATGTGCCAGCAGCATGGTGCGCTTAATAAACTGACCGATAAAGTGCGCCTGCAAATCGCGATGGATCAGGAATTTTTCAATGGCCTGATGCCGTGACAGTGTTTCCGCCTGCAGGCCCTGCCACGTGATGTGCTGAGGCCGGGATTCGTATACCTCATTAAGCGCCGTGAACAGTGCGTCGGGACGATGGCTTTTCAGGTAGCGGACAATATCGGTGAGGGCGTCGGCCAGCAACTGATCGTCGCCATCCAGCATCGTAATATATTCACCGCTGCACTGCTGAACGCCAAAATTACGCACCCGGCCAATGTTGCGGTAATCAATATTAAATACTTTCGCCTGCGGATGTCGCCGGGAAAAATCATCGAGTAACGCTGCTGTGTTGTCGACGGATGCGTCATTGATAACAATAAATTCAATATACTGCTCAACACCATGACAGGCCTTTTCTAAACTCGCCAGCGTGTCAGGCAGAAATTTTTCACTGTTATGGGCCGTTAGCAACACACTGATTAAATAGTCAGGAACCATCATTTTTTAAGTCAACATCTGAGGCAGGAATGCCGTCAAGCATACTACAAGTGGCAATTTAAGGGGAGGGCATTGACGCAGCGCAGTCCTGCGCCTCCTGTCGCCGATCAGGCACATTTACGACTGATACAATAATGCGTATGATTCTCATTCCTTTTTATGCTTCCTGCTCGCGCAGGTAACCCATCGGTCCTTACCGGAGACAGCAATGATTTCATCATTACGCCCGCGCGCCACCGCGCTGGCTCTGGCGCTGCTGGCAGCCATGAGCCTGAGCGCCTGTCAGGCGCCGGCTAAAAAATCAGTAGCGCCTGCCGCCGCGGCTAAGCCAGCGGCAGCGGAGAAGGTACAGCAGCGTGAACTGGGCGACGGCCTGTATGAAATGGCTTATGTGCCGGGCGATCCGGCTGCGCTGTATGTGGCCAGCGCGCAGGCGTTTAAAACCGTCAACGGTGGCGTGCTGTATCGCCTGGATGCCCGCACGCTGGCGACGCTGGGCGAAACCCATACCGATCTGAAAAACTTTGGCATGACGGCTTCACCGGACGGCAGCGTGCTGTACATTACCAACACGCTGGACGGTGGCGTGACGAAAGTGGACGCCAGAAGCGGTAAAGTGCTGCAGCGTCTGCTGTTTGGCCTGAAAAACGACAAAGGCAATCCGGTTGGCGCGCGTGAAATCCTGCTGCATGACGGCCTGCTATACATCGGTGCGATTGAGAATCCGGCGATGATTTGGGTGGTCGATGCGAATACGCTGCGGCTGAAAACCACCATCAAAAACGCCGGCAAGTGGGTGACCGGGTTGCTCTATTCGGCGTCAACCGACCGTATTTACGCGGCGAACGGCAGTGGCGAAGTGCTGGTGATCAATCCGCGCAGTCACAAAATTGAGCAGCGCTGGACGCCAGGCGATGGCAAAGAGTATCTGCTGCTAAATCTGGCGGAAGATGCCGCCAATGGCCGCCTGTACGTCACTGACAATTCAAAGGGCAAAACCACGCTGGTGTTCGATGAGCGCAGCGGTAAGGTGATCAAACGCCTGGATGTCGGCGATTCGCTTGGCATCAAATTCAATGCGAAGCGCAACGAGATTTACATCAGCCAGCGACTCGGCGGCAAAGTGCTGCAGCTGGACGCGACGACCTACGCAGTGAAAAATAGCTGGGCGCTGCCGACCCACCCTAACAGCCTGCTGGTGTCGCCAGATGGTCAGACGCTTTACGTGACGGTGAAGCAGGGGCTCAATAAAGATCGCTCGCCGCAAGGGCCGGATAGCGTGGTGCGGATTACGCTGGATTAACCGCGCTGGGTTTAATCGCGGCGCGAGGGATCGCGCCGCAGATAACCCGTGCTTAGCAACGGGTTACGTCATTCATTACGCCACGCCGTTCACCAGCAGTACGCGGTAGTTGGCGCCTTTCAGGCGATGCGCTTTGGCTTCCTGGTAGGCCGGGCTGAAGTACCAGGCTTTGGCGGCCTCGGCATCTTCAAACTGCAGCACCACCACGCCTTCAGCATCGCGCCCTTCCAGTACCTCCAGATCGCCGTAAAAAGCCAGTGGCGTGATGTGGTGATCGCCACGCGCCGCGCCGGCTTTCTGCGAATAGGTGGCCAGCTCATCTTTATCCAGCGTTTCGTCTTTAATCATAACGACATATGCGGCCATTATTGTTCGCCTCGCGCCTGACGCTTGTCTTCAGTATTGGTATCAAAATCGCTCGCATCGTGCCGTTCCAGCAGCTGATCCTGCGGCTCGGCGCCAAATGCCCGGTTCACTTTACGCCCGCGGATCACCGCCGGACGGTCGGCAATCTCTTTTGCCCAGCGCACCACATTTTTGTACGACTGCACATCGAGGAATTCGCCGCCACCGTACTGGTTGTTCAGCACCAGATTGCCGTACCACGGCCAGGTTGCGATATCGGCAATGGTATATTCGTCGCCGGCGAGGAAACGGTGGTCCGCCAGCTGGCGATCCAGCACATCAAGCTGACGTTTGGCTTCCAGCGTGAAGCGGTTAATGGCGTATTCAATTTTCTCTGGTGCGTAGTGATAGAAGTGGCCGAAACCGCCGCCAAGGTACGGCGCGGATCCCTGCAGCCAGAACAGCCAGTTCAGGGTTTCAGTGCGGCCCGCCACGTCAGAGGGAATAAAGTGGCCGAATTTATCTGCCAGATAGAGCAGGATATTGCCGGATTCAAACACGCGCAGTGGCGGCGTGATCGAGTGGTCGCGCAGCGCCGGAATTTTTGAGTTGGGGTTAACCTCAACGAAGCCGCTGGAGAACTGATCGCCATCGCCGATGCGGATCAGCCAGGCGTCATACTCCGCTTCCTGCACGCCGAGCGCCAGCAGCTCTTCCAGCAGAATGGTCACTTTCTGGCCGTTTGGCGTCCCCAGCGAATAGAGCTGCAGCGGATGCTTACCGACCGGCAGCGTTTGCTCATGCGTCGGCCCGGCGGTTGGACGGTTAGTCTTTGCCCCGTTACCTTTGGCTTCCGGGTCCCAGGTCCAGACTTTCGCGGGCTGATACTGATTTTCCGACATAATGCGTTCGCCTTGTTGTGAGAAGATTTTTGCTGCTACTGAGTGTAGCAGCACGCTATCACGCCGATTTAACCGCGCTGGCGATAAAAGACAAAGTCGAATCAGGCAAAATTCTCTTGCGTAAACAGCATAAAGTCGACTTTGCCGGGCTGATAGGTCTCTGGTTGCTCACCCTCTTCCAGATGTCGCAGCAGCAGCGTCAGCGCCAGCTGTGCGTGACGCAGGGTGTTTTGATCGAGCGTTAGCGTCAGCACGCGTTTGGCCAGAAGCTCACGGGTGGTTTGGTAAAGTTCGTGCGTAACATACACCACTTTGCCGCACAGCCGGTGGCGCGCCAGCGCTTCGTGAATCTGGGTATTGCCCATGCCGGTATTGTACAAGCCGACAATCTGCTGCGATGCGGCCAGCGTTTTCTCCAGCAGCCGGCTGATGCGCTCGCGCTCGTCCTGGCCTGCGATGATCTCCCGCAGCCGCAGATGCGGGAAGCGCTCCGCCAGCACCGCCTGAAATCCTTCGATGCGCAGACGGTGCGCGGCGTAATCGGCGCGACCGCTGACCAGCACCACATCTCCCGCCACAGGCAGCATGCTGCCGAGCATCAGCGCGGCGGTGCGTCCGGCCTTCAGCTGATCAATACCGACATGGCACAGGCGCGGCGCATCAGGCAGATCGGCCACCAGCGTAATGACCGGTACGCCACGCGCTTTACAGGCCTCAAGCGCCGCGTAAATCAGCGGATTTTCATGGGCGAAAACAATCAGCCCGTCCATCTTTTTGCTGCTGGCTTCGATATGCGCCGCCAGCTTTTCGGGCGCATGCTCCGGAATCAGCGTGCGGTGCAGCCGCAGGCGACGATAGCCGAGCTCATCCGCCAGCCGGGCAAAATCCTGCGCCAGCTGTTGAAAGAAGAAGGAACCGTTACCGCTCAGCAGTACTTCTATCTGCCACGCGTGGCGGTGTTCCTCCGGCAGGATGCGTTTCAAACCCGCTTCGCGCGCCGCCAGTAAAATTTTTTTCGTCATCGCGGGCGACACGCCGCCCCGGTCGTTCAGCACCCGATCCACCGTGGCGACGCCCACGCCCACCCGCTTAGCCAGTTCGGCCAGCGTCATTGTTTTCATCTGAGTGAATTCCATCAAAAACCGCGTTCAGACAGCCTGCCAGAAAGCGATATTTTGACAAGACCGACGATGCCGAAGTGTGAGCAACAGGAGCGTTATCATGCGCAGTGCGCAACGTTTTGCCTTGATTGGCTGTGGATTTATTGGCCAGGTGCATGCCGCAAACCTGGCGCGCCATCCCGGCGTTGAGCTGGCGCTGGTGTGCGATATCGACGCCGCGCGCGCCGCCGCGCTGGCAGAGCAGTTTGGGGCGCGGGCCGCCAGCGTGCCGCAGGCGCTGAGCAGTAAGGCCATTGATGCGGTGCTGATTGCCAGTGCGACGCCGACCCACGCTCCGCTACTGGAGCAGGCGGTGCTGGCGGGCAAAGCGGTGTACTGTGAAAAACCGATCGATTTGTCGCTGTCGCGCGCCCGGGAAGTGGTAGCCAGCATTTCCCCGCTGCAGGTGCCGGTGACGGTAGGGTTCAATCGGCGTTTTGATCGCAGCCATGCACTACTGAAAGCCCAGCTGCAGCAGGGCGTGATTGGGCGCAGCGAGCTTATCCAGATGGTGTGCCGCGCCTCTGAACTGCCGCCGCTGAGCTATCTGCAGGCGTCCGGCGGACAGATGCGCGACCAGGCCATCCACTTTTTCGATCTGCTGCGCTGGCTAACTGAGGATGAAGTGGTCACCGTGGGCGCGCTCGGTGCCGCGCTGGCGATGCCGGCGATCCGCGACATTGACGTCGATACCTCAGTGCTGATTATGCGCCTGCAGCAGGGCGCGCTGGCGCAGCTCGATAATGCCCGTCGTACCGCTTACGGTTATGACGAGCGCATCAGCGTGATGGGCAGCCTGGGCATGCTGGCGTCGGAAAGCCAGGCGGTGCGCGGTGCAACGCTGTATCAGGGGCAGCACATCCGCCAGCCGGGGCTGTATGCGGACTGGTTCAGCCGGGTACAGGAGACCTATTACAGCCATCTCGATGCGTTTGTGCGCCATCTTGGCGGCGAGAAAGTGGCTGGTCTGCCGGGGCTGATTGACGGGCTGCGCGCGCAGGCCATCGCGGAAGCGGCGCAGCTGTCGCTGACGCGCGGCGAGTTTGTTGAGGTGGAGTGGGTGACGGTGTGATGGGGAATGGGCGATGGCGTTTGCCCTCACCCCAACCCTCTCCCGCAGGCGGGAGAGGGGGCTGATAGTGCGCCCATCTGTCATTGGCGGGAGAGGGAGCTGATTGTGCGCCTATCTGTCATTGGCGGAAAAAGGGGCTGAGGGCGGGCGATTTACAGATTCAGCAGCTCGCGCTCAATCAGCTCGCGGGTTTCCACCGCCTGATACTTCATCTTCTCCGGATAGCCAAACAGGGCGGCGGAGATAATCGACTCGCCGCCCACTTTATAGTGGCGGTTAGCGAAATCCATCTCGCGCAGCGCTTCGAACAGCGCGTCGAAATTCACCTCACCTTCGCCAACAGCCACGTGCTGGTGGATAGTGGCATCGACGCCCGGCGGGTTAACGATGTAGCGACAGTGTTTGGTGTGGTTCATGGTATCGGCAATCAGCATGTGCGACAGATCGTCGCCAGCGTAATGCAGCATACTCTTCACGTCGCCTTTGCCCTTGTCATAGTAGAACGTATGCGGTGCGCTGTAGATGTATTTGACGTTGTCGCTGCGGAACGACTTGACGATATCGGCCGTTTCATTGCTCTCTTCACAGAAATCCCACGGATGCGCCTGAATTTCCACGCGAATCCCTTCACGCTCGAAAATCGGCAGCAGCTCGTCCATTGAGCGATAGAACATCTCTTCGCAGATTTCGGGCTCGTTCGGGTTACCGGAGAGCTCGGTATTGATCACCTGCACGCCCATCTCCACGGCAATCTCAATCATTCGCTTCCAGTTTTTCACCGCCGCCTGGCGCCGCAGCTCATCCGGTCCCGACCAGCGATAGACGGTGATAAACGAGGAGATTTCCAGTCCGGTAGCGTTGAGCGCATTTTTGTACTCGCGCATGATCTCCCGGCTGGCTTTTGGGTGTTTATAGAACGGATTGATCTGCGGATGCGGCGACTGTTCAATGTATTTATAACCCCACTCCGCGACCTGATGCACCATACGCGTGATGCCGAGATCGCGGATAACATCCACATCAAAAGCGATTTTCATTGTTGTTCTCCTGCGCGTTACGTTACCCACCACCGCAATCGGCGGCTGGTGTCGCGTCAACTATAAAAACAGCCCGGCACCGGCTCTAATGCTTTGCTGATGCATTTCCATCAGTGCCGGCGACACGCTGCGGCGATCGTTTGCCAAATAATTATTCTATTTATGTGAAAAATGAAACGAATGATGGTGTTTGTGCGACAGCGATCAAAATAATGAGAGGATTTACTCATTTATTGAGAGATGACGAGCGGCTTATATGGCGTGAAAGCATAACCTCAGGCATTATTTTTGATAGTTTATTATCATTAAAGGGCTTAACGATGAGCAAAGTTACCATGAGCGCGATTGCCGCCGCTGCCGGGGTGGGGATCGCCACCGTGGATCGGGTGCTCAATCGCCGTGCGCCGGTGCGGGCGCAGACCGAACAGAAAGTACGGGCAGCGGCGCAACGGCTGGGTTACCGCAGCAGCCACGCCCCGTTCAGTGCACAGAGCGACGGCGTGACGCTGCGCATGGGGTTTATCCTGCTGTCGACTTCGTACTCTTTTTATCAAACGCTAACCGATGCGCTGCGCCAGCAGACGCAGCCATTTCATCCGGCCGGCAGCGAGCCGCTGTTTGTCTGGCACGAGATTGATGAGGTGGCAGCGGTGGTGGATTCGCTCTACCGGCTGGCTGAGCAGGTGGAGGCTATCGGCGTGGTGGCGCTGGATCATCCGCTGATCCGCCACGCGATAGCGCACGTTTCGCGTCAGGGCGTGCGCGTCTACGCGCTGTTTTCTGACTTTTCGCCCTGTGGGCATGCTGGCTATTTCGGCCTGGATAATCAGAAAGCCGGGCGCAGCGCGGGCTGGATCGCCAGCCATCTGCTGCATCAGCCGGGTCCGGCGGGCGTGCTGCTGGGGGATCACCGCTTTATCTGTCAGGAGAGCTGCGAGAGTGGTTTTCGCTCGTATCTGCGCGAGCAGGATAGTGCGCGCCGCGTGCTGGAACCGCTCAAAACCCACGAATCGATTGCCGGTGGTTATCAGGCGACTCGCCAGCTGCTGGAGCAACATGCCGATCTGGCGCTGATCTACGCGCCGTGTGGCGGTATAGAAGGGGTCGTTCAGGCGCTGCGTGAGCAGCCGCAGCGTAAGGTGGCGCTGATTTGTCACGGCCCGGTCAATGACGGCGACCTGGCGCTGATAGATGGCACCATCACGGTGATGCTACGCCATCAGATCGCTGACATGGCACGACAGCTGGCACAAACCGTACTGCAACGTCACGCTGAGCGCAGCGACCATTTTTCTCAGGTCACCCTGCCGTTTGAGATCGTCATGCGGGAAAATGTCTGAGGCGTTGCGCCGTCACCCTTTGTTATCGCTCACCGGGCGACAGCCGCGCCAGCGCGCATGACGACAGCATTTGATAAAATATTATCAAAAATTTGATAATTAAATTTATGATCGCTATCAAAGAATGAAAGTTCCATGATTGAGGTTGGTGAAATATCTATTTGATACTGATGCCAGCCCTCATCATAAGGAACCATCATGACCCTACACATTGCCAATGCGCCCTGCAGCTGGGGCGTAGACGATCCTGACAATCCTTTCCTGCCACCATGGCAAACGGTGCTGCGCGAGGCGGCCCAGGCCGGTTACCGCAGCATTGAACTCGGGCCGTGGCGCTATCTGCCGACCGATGCCGCCGAACTGCGCCAGCAGCTGGAAGCGCATCAGCTGTCGCTGGTGGCCGGCACCATTTTTGATGATTTGGTCAGCGAGGCGAATTTCCCGGCGATGGTTGAGCTGACGCACAACATCTGCCGCAACCTGTCGCAGGTGCCGTGCGCGGCACGCACGCACGGTGATAACCGACCCGCGCCCTATCTGGTGATTATCGATTTCGGCAACCCGCAGCGGGCGCAATTTGCTGGTCAGACAGAGAAAGCGCCACGCCTGGCACCTGCGGACTGGCAGCGCATGATGCAGCACATCACTCAGCTCAGTCACATCGCCTGGCACGACTACGGCGTGCGACCAGTGATTCATCCTCATGCCGGTGGCTGCATTGAGTTTGCTGATGAACTGGAACAGCTGGTGCAGGACATCCCGCATGAGGTCGCCGGACTGTGTCTCGATACCGGCCATCTTTTTTATTCCGGCATGGATCCGCAGACCTGGCTGCAACGCTACTGGTCGCGCATCGACTATCTGCATTTCAAAGACATCAATGCGGCCGTCTGGCGCGATGTGATTACGCGCGGCGTCGACTTTTTCACTGCCTGTGCCGAGGGCGTGATGTGCCCGCTTGGCCAGGGCGCGATTGATTACCCGGCGCTGCGGGCGTTTCTCGCTGAACGTCACTACCAGGGCTGGATCACCATTGAGCAGGAGCGCGATCCGCGCAACGCCGCCACCAGTCTGCAGGACGTCACGGCCAGCCTGCACTACCTGCATTCCATCGGATTCTGAGGAGAACAGCATGATTAACGGGAGCAAAGTACTGGATCGCGCGCTGCGCTGGGGCATGGTGGGCGGCGGCGGGACCAGCCAGATCGGTTACATCCACCGTTCCGCTGCTTTACGCGACGGCAATTTCACCTTAGTAGCGGGAGCGTTTGATATTGATGCGGAGCGCGGGCGGGCGTTTGGTCGCGCGCTGGGCGTGGCGGCGGAGCGCTGCTATAGCGATTACGAAACCCTGTTTAAAGCGGAAGCCGCGCGTGCTGATGGCATTGAAGCCGTCTCCATCGCCACGCCGAACAATACGCACTTTGCTATCTGCCGCGCTGCGCTCAGCGCCGGGCTGCACGTGGTGTGTGAAAAACCGCTGTGTTTCACCTCCGCTGAAGCTGAGGAACTGCAGCAACTGTGTAAAGCGCAGCAGAAAATCATCGGCGTGACCTACGGTTATGCCGGGCATCAGCTGATTCAGCAGGCGCGCACCATGATTGCTGACGGGCTGCTGGGTGAGATCCGCATTGTGAACATGCAGTTTGCTCACGGCTTTCATCACGAAGCGGTCGAATTACAGAATGCCAGCACCAAATGGCGCGTCGATCCGCGTTTTGTTGGCCCGAGCTATGTGCTGGGCGATCTGGCCACCCATCCGCTGTTTATCGCTGAAACCCTGTTGCCGCAGTTGCAAATAAAACGTCTGCTGTGCAGCCGCCAGAGCTTTGTAGCCTCGCGTGCGCCGCTGGAAGATAACGCCTTTGTGATGATGGAATATGACAACGGCGCGGTCGGTACGCTGTGGGCGTCAGCGGTGAACAGCGGATCGATGCACGGCCAGAAAATTCGCGTGGTGGGTGCCCGAGCCAGTCTGGAGTGGTGGGACGAACAGCCAAACCAGCTGCGCTATGAAGTGCAGGGCGAGCCGGTGCAGATTCTTGAGCGCGGCATGGGCTATCTGCATGCCAGCGCGCTGGCCGATGACCGTATTGGTGGCGGCCATCCCGAAGGATTATTTGAAGCCTGGTCGAATCTCTATCGCCGTTTTGCGCTGGCGATGGACGCCACCGACCGCGGCGATCACGCCTTCCTGCAGGACTTCTGGTATCCGGACGTGCACGCCGGGCTGATGGGGGTACGCTGGGTGGAACAGTGTGTCAAATCGGCGGATGCCGGTGCGGTGTGGGTTGAGTGCTAATTAGCTGACGAAATTTAACCGGAGTGCGAGGCAGCGGGGCGGCATCCGTGCTTTATTGGGAGCCGCTGCGCATGCCTTCTGCAGTCGCTGCGGCGATCTGATCGATGGCGCGCTGTGCCTGTTCGCACTGATGCAAAATAGTGAAGGCATGATGGTAAAGCATTTTCCCCGCTTCGGTAGGCGTTACGCCGCGTTTGGTGCGGATCAGTAACTGCTGATTCACTTCTCCTTCCAGCGTGGCAAGCTGCTGGCTTAGCGCCGGTTGCGCAATATGCAAACTTTCAGCGGCCTGCGTCAGGCTGCCCGCGTCGACGATTTTGATGAAATATTTAAGGCGACGAAGGTTCACGATTACTCCCTCTGGCGACACGATTCGGTGTATCAAAAACGTCCGGCACGATGAGATGCAGCAGACGCTGAGTTAAGGACAAACGCCACGACAGCAGGCAGGCACTGCGATTAACAGTTTTTTAACATCGACACGCGCAACGCGGCGTGACCGGTGGCGCAATTCGCTGGAAAGGTTTGGGCGCAATCGCAAAAGTGTGCGACGCGTCGCGCAAATGAGGGACTGGAAAGAGAGAAATAGCAGCGATACAGCTGCGAATTTTTAGCGCTAAGACCGGCAATGTAGCGAATCAATATGCCGACGCAGAAAAGCAAAAACCCAGCCATAAGGCTGGGTTTTCTGAATAGTGGTGCCCGGACGCGGAATCGAACCACGGACACGGGGATTTTCAATCCCCGTGTGTAAGTGTTAATTTTTTCCGCTTTGATTGTTGTGAAATTGCTTATCTCACCTGAATAAACTTCAGGTGTTATAAATGCATTTAAAATCAGATGATTACAAATCACTTGGTGCCAGACCGAAAGTGATTCCAGTTGTTTCAACTAAAGGTGGCGAGGGTAAATCAACCCAGGCCGCAAATCTCGGCGGTTTTCTCGCGGATGCGGGTATCAAAACCCTCATTATCGACGGAGATCACGCTCAGCCAACTGCCAGCAGTATCTATCCCTTAGCATATGAAGCGCCTTGCGGTCTCTATGAGCTGCTCATGCAGACTGCAGACCTCTCACGGCCAGAAAACATAATTTCCCGCACCGAGATCGATAATCTGGACGTCATTGTCTCCAATGATCCCCGCAACCTTTTACCTACTTACATGCTTAATGTTGCCGACGGACGCGTGCGCCTGCGGAATGCGCTGGCGAATCCAGTTTTCAGCCAGTATGACGTCATCCTGATAGATTCACAGGGTTCACGTTCGGTAATGTCGGAACTGATTATTCTTGCCGCTACCGGTGAAATGATCGGCATGGTGAAGCCCGTTCTGCCCGATGTCCGCGAATTCATGCGCGGCACAGTTGCTCTTATGGAAGAACTCCTTCCTTATCTGGCCTTTGGTATCAAACTCCCGCAGATACGCATGCTGGTTAACTGTATGGATTATACGGTGCTGGCGAAAACCACCGTTGAGCATGCTGAAGCCATCATTTCAGGCGGGGATTACAGTCAGCATTCGGACAAAATAGTTATCGAGATGCTTCAGACCAGAATCTATGACCTGGATATCTATAAACATGGTCATGCAGCAGGGCAGCCAGTTCACAGGCTCGAGAAGAAAACCAGCCGTAAAAGTGATTCGGCCTTTGATTCCATGCACAACCTTGCATGCGAACTTTTCCCCGAATGGAAAGAGAAGTTTGACGAGCTTGCTGCAGAAGGGGAACGTAAAGATGACCTCTAATCGCAGAAATATCCCCAGTCTATTTTCTCTTGATGCTGAACAGTCTGTCATCGGTGGCCTGATGCTGGATAACGATCGCTGGGATGAAGTGGCAATCCGCCTCAGCGCCAATGATTTCTTCCATAAGGTTCATAAAGCCATCTTTCAGGAAATGACGCGTCTGGTGGCGGCCAGTAAGCCCATAGACCTCGTGACGCTGGCTGAAAGTATTGAAAGCCGTGGTAAAGATGCCCTTGACCAGCTCGGTGGCTTTGCCTACCTGGCAGAGCTTGCTAAGAATACTCCCAGCGCGGCAAACATCGTTGCGTACTGTGACATAGTGGCAAAATACAGTCAGGGTCGTCAGTTAGCCGCAATTGGTACAGAAATCACTGAATCGGTAAAACAACCGGGTGCTGATATTGAAAGGGTAATGGAAATTGCCGAGCAGAAAATCACCCGACTTGCCGAGCGAACTGAACCTGAACAGGCAGTCACTCTCATTGATGGTATGGAAAAACTGCTGGTTGAGCTGGAGCGCCGATGCAATGTCCCTGACGGTATTACCGGTACGCCTACAGGTTTTGAAGACTTCGATGCCATGACCAGCGGTCTTCAGGCTGGCGACTTAGTGCTTATAGCGGCACGTCCATCAATGGGTAAAACGGCGTTGCTGATAAGTTTGCTGATTAATTCCTTAATGAAAAAAAAGGAGTCAAACGGGCAGTTTTACAGTCTTGAACAGCCAACAGAACAGATCCTGATGCGCATGGTTGCTTCACTGGGCAGCATAGACCTGACCCACCTCAAGAGTGGGTTGATGGATGATGAAGACTGGGCGCGCGTGTCAAACGCTTATGGGCTGTTAACAGGGGACCTCAAAGATCGCCTCATCATTGATGACACCGGTTCACTGACGCCCGCGATGCTTCGTATTCGCGCCAGACGCAACGCACGGCGCTATGGTCATCCATCGATTATCGGACTTGATTACCTGCAGCTGATGCGCTGCCCGGATCAGGAAAACCGCACGCAGGAAATTGCAGAAATATCGCGTTCTCTGAAAGCGCTGGCCAAAGAAATGGACTGCCCTGTTGTCGCGCTGTCACAACTGAACCGACAGCTTGAGAGCCGCGCAGATAAACGTCCGAATAATGGTGATCTTCGCGATTCCGGGGCTCTTGAACAGGACGCTGACGTCATCGTTTTTATCTACCGCGATGAGGTCTATCACGAAAACTCGGATGATAAAGGCGTCGCTGAAATCATCATCAGCAAACAACGCCAGGGGCCTACAGGCACAATTCGCCTGCAATATGAAGGTCGTTTCACCCGATTTTCTGACCTGACGGCCAGCGCAGGGAGGACAGCAGCATGAGTAACGTTCGTAACCTGAACATCGGTGCTGCCATGCTGCAACGGGGTAAATCGCCTTCGCAGATCACTGACCCAATGGATGCCGCTTCGTTGCCGGTCAGCGAAATGGCAATGGTACTGTCACTTGACCAGCTGCGCCCGAATCCAGACAACCCCCGTAAAGGCCGCAATCCGCGTTATGAAGAAATCAAAGCCTCCGTGCGTGCTCGCGGACTGGATTCCATTCCAAAAGTGACCCGCGATCCTCAGGGGGAAGACGTTTACATCTTCAGCGACGGCGGCAACACCCGATATCAGATTCTCTGTGAGTTATGGCAGGAAACCGGCGATGAACGTTTCTATCGCATACACACCATTTTTAAACCGTGGCCCGGGCGGCTGAAATGTCTTGTCGGACATTTGGCTGAAAACGACGTCAGGGGAGACCTGAGCTTCATTGACAAAGCATTTGGTATTCACAATGCGAGAATTATTCAGGAAGAGCAGCTGGGAAGGCCTGTTTCACTTCGTGAGTTGTCTGAACTCCTGAATGAGGAAGGCTATCCTGTTCACGCATCCAGTATCAGCCGGATGGAGGATACACTCAAATATCTTCATCCGCACATGCCTGACCTTCTGGAAAGAGGACTCAGTCGTGGGCAGGCCCTCCCCATCCTAAACCTCAGAATTCTGGCTGAGAAAGTATGGACTAAATATGACGTATCCGATGATTCGACAGATGAATTTGAGCGGGTATTTGGTGAAGCGTGCAAGAATTTTAATGATCCTGACAGCTTCTCCTTTGATCACCTGCGCGATGAATTAATAGGTCTTCTGGTTAAAGCTCTGCCCCATCCGAGCCTCAATTATGATCGTTGGCTGATTGAGCTTGACCCCCGTGAACAGAAGCGCCGTGAGCAGTTTGGTGAGCCGCCACCGCTGCCGGCAATGTCGCCACCACAGGAAAGAGCGGCAGGCCGGGAATCCCCGACGTCAATTGTCACTGTTCTGCCTCCGGATACAGACTCCGAAACCCCGGTCACGGGGCTGCGCAGCGGCACCCTGATCACACGCGGTCGTCCCGAGCCAGCTCCGGAACTGCCCGCAGGCGCTGAACTGCCTGTAAACGCACTGGTAACCGCCGGCAGTGAACCGCGTCGCGAAGTCCAGGATGACCTTTTTGGCGGCCGGCCGGTCATTACCGGTGAAACGGCTGGTACGGACAGCATTTCTCTTACTGATTTCAGTCAGGGCACACTGTTATCAGCAATTGGTGAGGAAAATGACCCTCTGCCGGCGTCAGTCAGCTCAGTCTCCTTCGCTGCTACCGGCCTTGAGCCCGTCAGCGATATCTGGCACATCCCGGCACTCCAGGATGATATCGAGCATCTGCAGGATATGGCCTACCGGCTTGTCTTCGAGATTGCTGAGGCGATGGGCTGTGCGGACAATGTGCGGGAGGATAAACACCCTCAGTCATCAGGCTTTGCCGTCTCCGAAACCGGCAGCGAATTTGTCCTCTTCCTGGCGGGTCTATCCGGCTCACTCCCAAACAAACAGTTCAATATGTTTATGTTCTGCCTGAATTTCTTCGGTACTCAGTCTCCGGCTGACGTGGCCGTATTCGACGATATTACGGTTGTGAAAACAATGCGTCTTATCCGCATTATCCGCCGTCTGCGTGAGCTGCAGCGACTTGCTGCAAAGGGAGGGGAAAATGTCTGATGATCTGAACGATGAAATGGCGCAAGCCAGTACGGCTCTGTTCACCCAGCGCGGCATAGATGCAATCCGGGCGCAGGTGCATTCTGTAAAACCGTCAAAAGCGTTCTGTGAATGCTGCGGAGCAGACATACCGGTCGCTCGCCAGCTGGCTGTGCCGGGCGTGGAATTCTGTGCTGGCTGTCAGGATGTCAAAGAGAAACAGGACCGTCACCGTGCTACCGGGAGCAGGGGGATGCGCTATGTCGGATAACGCAAAAGTCACAGCCCGTATCCGCCGCCTGATGGCGCTGGGCACGCGCAACAGTAACCCTCATGAAGCTGCCCGTGCGGTTGCACTGGCCCAGCGGCTTATGCAGCGTCATGGTATGACGCCAGACATGCTTTCTCTCAGTGGCATCTCCGAATCAGTTTGCCTGAGCCTGACCAGTAATGCAGATAAAGTGCCAGCCTGGCTGAGCTCTCTGGCAACAGTGGTCTGCATGGCCACAGGATGTCGCTGCTGGTTTGGCTGGCATGTTCATGTCAGTTCACAGGGAACCAGCAGCGTTCGCCGTTCACTTCACTTTTATGGTTTTAGCGAACGACCCGAGGTGGCGCTCTACATCTTTACCGTTCTGCAGCGCCAGCTGCGCGCCGCGTCTGAAACGCACATGGAACAGTATCGTACCCGTCGAATGCTGCTGCGTACGCGCCGTCGTCGTGCAGATCAGTTCAGGGAGGGCTGGGTATCCGGCGTCTGGCAGGTGCTGCGTTCATTTGCGCCCTCTGAGGAGGAAAATACCGTACTTCAGCGCTGGCTGACTAAGCGCCATGCCGGAGACGCACTGGCCGACGTGACTGTTCGTGAGGCGGGAAGCTGCCGCGGTGACAGCGCTGCCCGGATGGCCGGTTTTCTCGCCGGCCGGGATGCCGACCTTCATCATGGCCTCAGTGGTGAACAGGCTCCCCGGCAGATTTCAGCAGGGGGAGGTTCTCATGACTGATGTTTTTTTATGGTGTGCCTGCCTGTCGGGCTGGCTTTTTGATGTTCTGCTCGTCGCCGACCAGGCGATTTCAGGAGGTGGCCTGTGAGCCAGCATAACTTTTCTAATCTCTCTCAGGCTACCACGGCCATTCTTTCTGCACTGCTGATGGACATCAAAAACGGCAATATCCGCCGCTGCGAGTCGCTGGGTATGTCCGTTGAAGAGATCCGTGCGCTAAGTCACCTTAGTCTTGACGAACTGCACTACCTCAGCCAGTCACACGTTTCCGTGCTAGATGTCTCCCTCAATCATGAAAATTTCTGGCTAATGCTGAATCAGGCCCGGAACGAGCAGAAGCGGTTCATGATGATTGACCGTGCACTTGAACTCGGCGGCTCAATGGAGCTTATCGACCGGTACTTTGGCCTGTCCCCCTCAGAAGTGAGTGCACGCCGCCGTCTGATGGGCATCGAGTCCCGGCAGGGGCGAACTCAGGCCCTGACAGAGCCTCAGGACGCAGCGCTCTGGATCGAATGGAAAGCCTCAGGTCTGACATCTCCTGATTCCCATCAGGCGCTTGAGGCGATGATGCTCGCGGCGGAGCAGTTGGGTCTTTCCCTGACAGCAGTCTGGAGCCGCGTATGTCAGTGGTGCCGGGAGGCGGGTACCACTGCCCGCACTGCGCCAGCACAAATACGTAAGGAGGCGTGATGGAACTGGAAGATTTTTCTCCTCGTCAGCAGGTTTCCCCGGCGGTACGCCGCCGGGCGCAAAAGTTATTCCATGCACTTTGCTGCGGCCAGAAAGTGTTCCGCCGGCTGACCATGAACGGATATCTCAAGATAGATGTAGGACCGTTCTGGCGCATCCTGAGCAAGGACGGTGGCCGGCAGTGGTGGCTGATGGATCATGAGACATACAACCGTGAAATACGCCGGTAACGGATTGCCGCTGATGACCACACTGTGCCGGGTTTATCCCGGCACAGTGCTGTCTCAGGCAGAAGAGGAGAGCATAAAATGACCATTCCCGCCGACAGTATCGTGGCGCATACGCTTGGCAGAATGCAGCAGAATCTTGAGCGGCGCGCTGATAACGGCGATGTAAGCCAGGAACGCAGCGGGCTGCTGTTTATGGGAAACGTGCACGATGCGTTCCCGCGCAGGCTGTTTCTTGATACGCGCCTGTCACCGCTGGATAAAACCGCCTGGGTGATGATCAGGCTTTATGCGCAGCAGAATGAGGGAGCCATCTTTCCGACCTATGACGAGCTACAGGTTCAGCTGGCCTCCGCGCATTCCGAAAAATCCTCACGCGATACGGTGAGCCGCGTTCTGCTGATGCTGCGCCTGACCGGCTGGCTCAGTCTGTGTAAGCGGGTGCGTGATGACCGTGGCCGCGTGAGGGGCAATATCTACGCGCAGCATGATGAGCCGCTGGGTTACCGTGACGCCGAAACCTTTGACCCGGGCTGGCTGACGCTTCTTGAAGAGAGCTGCCAGAATCGTAATAAAGCGGTCCGGATGACCGCGCTGGCCGTGGTGAATGATATCCTGCAGGACCCCGGGATGCGTCATCGTCACAGTCGCCTGGCCCTTATCGAAAGTCGCCTGAGCGAGCCGTCCACGCCTCAGCAGATGGTCTGCAATCGCCAGGCTGTGACCCGCAGTCCGGATTCCGGACTCAGTCAGAAAAGCGCAAAAAATGAACCAGATCCACTGAGTCCGGAAAACGGACTCAGTAATTCATTAATGGATAAAACGCCGAGTCCGGAATCCGGACTCAGCCTTAAATCAATGACTTACACCGGAGTCCGAAATTCGGACTGTAACGTACGTTCTTTCACACAGAGTGTGAATAAAAAAACGTACGTACCGGGTGGAGAGCATTTTTTGCCTGAAGACTTTGTTAACGGGCTGAACAGTGAGGATCGGCAGATGCTCACCACCCAGATGGCCTCACTGCCGGAAGCGCTAGCGAAGGCGTTGGCTGACATGCTGCGCGAACAACTGCGACTTGGCAGGCTTAATAACCCGGTTGGCTGGTTGTTCACGATGCTGCGACGTGCCCGTTGCGGTGAGCTGAATTTGCAGGAACCCGCAGTACATGGCAGTTCCGGCAGCAATAATTCCAGTACAACCGTCCCGCGTGCTGTACCAGCAGCCAGTCTGCCTATAAAGCCTGCGAGCCGGCCTTCTAAGGAGGATGTCAGGGCGATGATTGAAAACATACGCCAGAGTGTTAGCAAATAATTAGACGGTTGAAGCTTCAGCTTACCTCCATCCGGTAAGACACTTGCAACTGACACAATCTACCCTGCGGTAATAAACGAGCAGTATTTCGGGATGCAACGGTGGCTAAAAAGCAAGCAGTGTTGCGGGGCGCAACAGCGGTTAAAAAACAAGCAGTGTTGCGGGGCGCAACAGCGGCTAAAAAGCAAGCAGTGTTGCGGGGCGCAACAGCGGCTAAAAAACAAGCAGTGTTGCGGGGCGCAACAGCGGTTAAAAAACAAGCAGCGTTGCGGGGCGCAACAGCGGCTAAAAAACAAGCAGCGTTGCGGGGCGCAACCAAATCAAAATCTAACCCGCCGTTAATTTCTTAACCGTAATTATGAGTTTCACATTGTTGGGAATACATCTGATTCAGGACTATGCCAGCTCTTCTTAACTGAATACAGGTGACGATAACGATGGCAGATAAACAGGTAACAAAGACAGGTTCTCTTCAGTCTGAAATGACAATTGCGCTCCATACCAATTATGCAATTGGTTTGTGGCTGGGGCGCAAACGGGAGAAGCCGGAGGGAGACGCGCCTGCGAAACACGGCATTATCGGAATGCCTCAGTTCTTCGCGCGCGCAACACAAATTAACCAGGATTCGCTGAGTAACAATCCCTGGGCTGATGAAGCTATGTACCGTCTGGAAGAAAAGCTGAAATCTGCATCTGAAACGATGTCCGGGCTTATCAGTAAGCTGGATGAAGATATGAGTGCGCTCCCACAGGGCGTAACATTGACGGAAGTTTCTTCAGCAGAGCCACTAGATATTCATGTTTATACGCGTACTCCGCTGGGATACCGGTGCGTGTTTCTGCTGGTAGGATTTGACCAATTTGCCAAAAAGGTGCTTCAGGCATCGCATTATGGACTGATCACGCGAAAAGACCGGGACAGTTATCTCAGTGAAGGAGGACGGCTGCTGCGTCAGATTTACGGGACGGTTTTATCTTACCGTAGGGTGGATGCAACACGCCTGGATGCAGCAGAAAACAATGCTGTCTGGCAGAAGGCCTGCCAGGATGCAGGTGAGCCCGATCGTGCCGTTCTGCTCGGCGAAAAGCGCTCAGCCTTTTCACCGCCGGTGAATGAAGCGAGCGTAAATTTGCTGCGCATGCGTTATCAGGCAGTCTGACTCACAGGGGGGTGGCTATGCGCCTTTATATCTGTGAAAAGCCCTCTCAGGGGCGCGACCTGGCAGAAGTAGTCGGCGCCACCCGTCGCGGCGATGGGTTTCTGTCAGGCAGTGGCGTCACCGTCACCTGGGCTGTAGGCCACCTGCTGGAAACCGCCCCGCCGGAGGCCTATGGTCAGCAGTATGGTAAGCCCTGGTCGCTCTCTGCGCTTCCCATCCTGCCGGCCCCCTGGCAGGTCGTTGTTAAGAAGGAGACGCAGGATCAGTTTAAAGTCATTGAGCGGCTGCTGCGTCAGGTTGACGACGTGGTGATTGCCACTGATGCTGATCGTGAGGGTGAAGTCATCGCGCGCGAGCTGCTGGATTACTGCCGCTGGGAAGGCCCGGTGCAGCGGCTCTGGCTCTCCGCTCTGGATGAAATCAGCATCCGCGCAGCACTTAAGGACCTTCGCCCCGGGCACGCCACGCTCGGGATGTATCACGCCGGTCTCGGGCGAGCCCGGGCCGACTGGCTGATAGGCATGAACCTCTCCCGTCTTTATACCCTGCGTGCAGCCGAGGCAGGCTTCGATGGCGTTGTCTCTGTAGGTCGTGTGCAGACACCGACGCTGGCGCTGGTTGTTCGCCGGGACCGGGAAATCGCCTCTTTCGTGCCCAGGCCTTACTGGCAGGTTAAAGCGATTATTTCGGCCGGCGGCATCACTTTTCCGGCGCAGTGGGTGCCGGCGAAGGTGTATACCGACGAAGAAAAGCGCTGTGTTCACCAGAACATCGCGCAGCAGGTGGCTCAGCTCTGCCGTCAGACGGGGCACGCAGTGGTGACAGAATGTGACACTAAGCGCGAAAAATCCGCCGCACCGCTGGCTTTTTCGCTGGGCACCCTGCAGCAGGCCTGTGGCAGAATGTGGGATATGTCACCCCAGCAGGTGCTTGATACCGCGCAGAGCCTGTATGAAAAGCACAAGGCAACCACTTACCCCCGCACCGACTGCGGTTACCTGCCTGAATCCATGCGGGAAGAGATTTCCGGTGTGCTCGATGCCATTGGCCGTACCGATCCGGAATGTGCACCGGTGCTGGCAGGCCTCGACAGGGAATTTGTCTCGCGCATCTGGAACGACAAAAAAATAACGGCACACCACGGCATTATCCCCACGCGCAATGCGTTTCAGTTGTCCGCGCTGTCGGAGGCGGAACGTAACGTCTATCTGCTCATCCGCCGTAACTACCTGGCGCAGTTCCTGCACCTACATGAGTCCGATATCACCCGGCTGCAGTTCGATATTGGCGGGCAGCTGTTCCGCAGCACCGGACGAACAGAGGTGATAAAGGGCTGGAAGGTCCTGTTTGAACAAGACCGGGATAATGATGTTGATGTGGACGATGAAGCAGACGCTGCCCTGCCGCCGCTCAGCCGTAGTGACCGCTGCGCGGTGACCGGTGCTGAGGTGGCGCAGCTGATGACCCGTCCGCCGGCACACTATACGTTTGCCACCCTGATTGGCGCCATGATGAATGCGGCCGCTTTTGTTACGGACGTTGCGCTGCGTAAGGTGCTTAAAGACAATGCGGGGCTGGGCACCGAAGCTACCCGGGCAGGCATCGTTGAGCAGCTGCTGAACCGGCGTTTTATTGTGCGTAAAGGCAGCAAAATAATGGCGACCGAACTGGGAACCGACGTGATCGATGCCCTGCCGCCCCAGCTGACCGAGCCGGGCATGACCGCGCTCTGGGAGCAGGCGCTGGATGAAGTTGCCGCCGGCCGTATGTCGCTGGACGACTTTCTGCGGCGCCAGGCTGGCTGGACGCGTAACCTGGTCAGCCAGGGGGCTCAGCAGCAGGTCCGTATCCGGGTTCCACCCACGCCTGCCTGCCCAATATGCGGAGGGAAAACCCGCCTGCGCAAAGGGGACAGGGGGGAGTTCTGGAGCTGCCAGCGCTATCCTGGGTGCAAAGGCGTTATAAACATCAGCGGCAGCAAAAAGAAGCGTTCCCTGAAACCTAAGTCTGCTGAATCAAAGAAGAATTAATCCGTCGTCTCCGATTGCGGGCCGTCAGGGGCTTTGCTATTGTGGCACCGGCTCTGAAGCCGCACCCCGTGACTGCGGGTTTCGTCAGCATCTAATGCATATGCTGACGGAATACAGTCTGACCGGCCCCGTCCACACCTGAACGGGAGCCGGTAAGGCACGAAAACTCCGTGAAACCCGTGCCGGGAACTGAACACGCCAGCGGAGCAACTGCTTTAAGCAGATTAACATCAGGTCGATGGTGCAGACCTCAGAGGGCGGTGCCGCAGGGTGCCGCTTTTTTTATTTTTATGTGCTGATGATTTTTTGCACGCTGCAACGTTGACATCCGCGGCGTCTGAATGAATGATTAAGTGGCTAATCGTTGTCGTTCCGACAACTGCCAATGTTCCGGTGATTTGAGAGGAACGCCTTCGGGTAATCACATGCCAATGCCATCACAACCTGAGAGATGGCGCTTTCGAGCGGTTCAAACCTGTTTAACCTTTGAAAACAGGAACCTGATATACAGGTTAAGGTCCATTTCACCAATTCAGCCAGTCGGCAAATTTTGCTGACATCCCTGCGGGAAACACTTCCCGTAAGGGACAGATGTTTCTCCGCAATCTGTTTAGTTTTTACTCCGGAGAAAACATCATGACTGCAACTACCAATACCCCTGCTTCAAACAGCTCTGCTTCTGCTAATCAGAAAAAAGAGTTTTTCAACCTCAACGTCAGCGGCATCGGATATCTCAATTCGATACGTCGTGTTCAGGGACCCAACGGCGAATTCACCTGCGCCGTTATTAATGCTCTGACCGGCCCTACTGATAATGCGTCCTATACCCGCTTCGATGTTACGGTCGCTGGCGCGGACACCACCAAACTCATTAATCGCTGTCAAAAAGCCGTTGATGAAGAAGAAAAAGTGCTGATTGGCTTCGTGCTAAGCGGACTCAAAGCCGATGTGTTTACCCTTCAGTCGGGTGATCATGCCGGTGAAAGCCGTCCTTCCCTGAAGGCCCGCCTGATCAAGGTGGAGTTCATCAAGAAAGGTCAGGACGTAGTCTATCAGGCACCCAATGCTTCCCAGACGCCAGAATCCGGCTCATCGGCTCAGAAAGAGTACGATCCGAATTCGTTCTAAGCGTTACGGACACACCACCGGAACATTCCGGTGGGCGTGTTTCTCACCCCACATTTCTGAGAGGAAAACATTATGTCCGCACGCGGCGTCAACAAAGTTATTCTGGTCGGTCATCTCGGTCAGGACCCTGAAGTTCGTTACATGCCAGATGGCAAAGCGGTGACAGGCTTAAGCCTGGCCACTTCTGAAACCTGGCGTGATAAACAGACCGGTGAAAACCGGGAAATTACCGAATGGCATCGCGTCGTACTGTTTGGCAAGCTGGCTGAAGTTGCCGGTGAATACCTTCGTAAGGGGTCACAGGTGTATATCGAAGGTCAGCTACGCACCCGTAAATGGACGGATAACAGCGGCACCGATCGCTGGACTACTGAAGTCGTTGTGGGAATAAACGGAACGATGCAGATGCTGGGCGGAGGCCGTAACAATGGCACCAACACCAGTGGAAACAATGCGCAGTCAGGTCAGCAGAGTGCATGGGGCCAGCCTCAGCAACCTCAGCAGCCTCAGTCAGCGCCACAGAATCCGGCGAATGAGCCACCAATGGATTTTGACGATGACATACCGTTCCTCGGACACGGTTATGGCATATGCCGGAAAGCCATTTACGCCATTTCGTAATGGATTCATATAATTATGACCTAAAGTGCGCCGGTTCAGTCTGGCGCTTTTTTCTTCTATAATGATGTTCATTAATCAGGAATGTCACTGGAGATCTACCATGAACACACGATACGAAGCTGATGTTGTTGCCTGGGCACAGGAGCAGGCAGCTTTACTGCGTGCCGGTCGGTTCTCTGAGATTGATATTGCTAATATCGCCGAGGAGATCGAGGACGTGGGCAAAAGCGAGAAGCGGGAACTTGCCAGTCGTATGGCCGTTCTGCTGGCGCATCTTCTCAAATGGAAGTTTCAGCCGGGCCGCCGAGGTTCCAGCTGGCAGCGAACCATCAAAGAACAAAGAAAAGCACTGGCATTACACATCAAAGGCACACCCAGCCTGAAAACTGCGCTCTCTGATCGTGACTGGATAGCTGCTGTATGGGCCGATGCTGTATCTTCTGCAACTCAGGAAACGCAACTTGACGTCTTTCCCGAGGACTGTATCTGGGATGTGGGACAAATTCTGTCTCAGGAATTTTATCCTGAATGAGTTACCGCTATGCCAGACAAGAAAGCGCCTTCGGGCGCTTTTTTTATCCAATGCAACCTGAAACAGCGGGAAAATCGAGAACCCCTTCGGTCCGTAAAACTTGCTTTTATGGACCGAAGGGGTTGCCCCGGAGGGGATTATTTCTGTAAAGCCGTTACCTCTGTAACCTTGAACGAGTCAGGGTGCAGTTCAATGCTGTTGAAGCTGGCATTAATAACAAATTTCTGACCAGGCTCGATGTTACTGACAAAGTCTCCCGCCTGACCGATGACCACATCATCTTTAAGCAGGTTGATTTTGATGATTACATTTGCGAGGGTCTTTGAACTGGTATTTTGGCCCAGCCCCTGAATTATTTGTAATCCGTTTTGTGTGCTCTGAAAATGCAGATCACTTAACTGTACGTTATCGTTGCCTGCAGCCGTTGCTCCGGCGACCAGTGCTAAGTAAAGGCAAACACCGTTAATGCTTTTTTTCATGTCATCCTCATTTTGACTGTTTTGATAAAGTGACTGACTGCCACTTTTCTTCTATCGGTTTGCAAAACTTAATTCTTTAATCCGCAGACATAGTTTCGCATTGTCCGTTTTTCCTCCACCGCGAGAATAGCACTCCTGACTAAGACTATTCCTGGGGTGAATCCTGATGGCAGTACCTTCAAGACGCGCGGCAACGGGAGCCGGACTGCTTGCCTGCTCTGTCATGCTGGCCAGCTGCAGCAACCCGGCCTCTGACGCAGCGCCATTAATCAATGGCCGTTATCAGCAGCCTGCCCGCTTCGATGACATTTACCGAAATCGTTCCCCTGAAGTGGTGCGCTACGACCGTTACACGCTCCTCAGCACACGCCCAGATGATGCGCAGCGCGATCCGCTTAATCAGATAATCGATATCACTATGCCTGCTCAGCTGGTTAACTCAGTGGGAGAAGGATTTCGTTATCTACTGCTGGAATCCGGCTATTCACTATGCTCAGCCACTTCTTCAGCATTTTCAGAACTGCTTAGCCGCCCCCTTCCTGCCGTGCAGCGCGATATCGGTCCTGTGAAACTGAGCGAAGCCCTGCAGGTGCTGGCCGGTCCGGCCTGGCGCCTGAAGGTGGATGAAGTGAACCGTGAAATCTGCTTTGAGCTGCGTGACCAGTTTCGTAGTTTTGCTACCCCCCAGACGGTGCCGATCTCGCGTGCGTCACAGGCTGCAAATGTGAATCGTCCGGTTGTGACGCAGCCTGTTCAGCCCCCGGTGGTGACGGGAAAAGGCAATACCGTCTCACGCAACCCTTTTACCGGTGACACCATCAGCGTCAATGCCCTGGCCACCGCCCCGGAAACGTCGATTAAACCGCAGAATCTCGCAGTTCCGTCTCCGGTGCTGACGGCGGCGAACGTGTCGGCACCACAGAAAATCCCTTCGGTGGCCCTGGTAAAAAGCAAACCGGTGTCATCCCCTGCTGCGACTGATGTACCTGATCAAAGAACAGCGCTGTCGCAGAAACCACCTGTTGCCGCAGCGCGCCCGGCGGCCGCGCTGCAGACTACAGTGAACGGCACCTCACCGTCGGCACCGGTCCGCCCCGTTACAGTGCTGCCGCCGGCGCCTCCCGTCAGCAGCCAGGCCTCATCTTCTTATGCGCCGGGTACGCCAGTTGCTGCGCTTCCCGTCGGGCAGACCTGGCGGGCGGAACCGGGTTCGACCCTGAAAGAGACGCTGACCAGCTGGGCTTCGAAAGCACAGTGCAGTAATGGCGGCAACTGGGTCGTTATCTGGCCCGTGACGCTTGATTACCGCATCGATGCGCCGCTGGTTTTCCACGGCAACTTTGAGTCGGTCATGGTTCAGGTTTTTGACCTCTACCGCAAAGCCGAAAAACCCCTTTTCGCTGAAGCCAATCGTATTCAGTGCCTGATTTCCGTGAGCGATACGCCAGCGGGAGGAGGTCACTGAGATGGGGTTTGCGCTGCCCATACTCGTGTTCTGCCTGGTCATTTCGCTGATGGCGGGTGATGCGCAGCGCCATTCTGCTGAACACATCCGGCTTTCAATGCAGCAGACCCTGCCGGATCGGCTTGCCGGCGACATGCTGCGCACCGCGGACGCGGTAAATTACTGGCGCTACGGAAAAGCGGTGGCTGATGGTCCGGTATCACTTGCTCAGACAGGTATGGTGCCGCTCCCGGACAATCGCATTAAGACCGTTATCCAGGGGGGTCGCCTCTGGATATGGGTGCCTGAAACTGACGGTGTTTTTGCCGCGCTGCGTGCGAGGTCCATGACCTCGGCGCTGGCCCTGACCGTCAGCGGTGGCCGTCTGCGCATGGCGGATGGCACCGATATGAATCTCTCTCTGCCGTCCGGCGTATCGGAGGGCAGCATTGTTTACCTTAACTAACAACACCAGGGGGCTGCGGATGCCGCGTTTACCTTTCTGCCTGACAGCGCTGGCCGCCGCGTTTGTGCTGTCATCATGTTCGCTGAGTGAAATCAGCAAAATGGATAAGGAGGCCACAGGTCAGGCTGAAACGGCACAGCGGGTGCTGCAGAGCCGCCAGGCCTTATCTCAGCCTACCGTTGTCTGGTCTGATAAACCCTGGGTGAACCTGCAGCCGGTTGCGCCGGTCGTGTCCACGCCGGATGAAAAAAAACTACCTCCCTGTCAGATAACGATTAACCGGCCGGAAGGGATTTCACTACCGGAGCTGGGTCAGCGCATCACCGCGCTGTGTGGCATCCGGGTGTCGATCACCCCCGATGCTTATGCAGCGCTCAGCAGTGTCACAACCGGAGGTGTGGTCACCTCCCCGATGAGCGGTCCGTTACCGGCACCCGATGATAACGGTCGTGTGCCGCTGTCACAGATCGGCGCTTCTGCAGGGCAGGCCGCGCCTGTTCAGCAAAGCACCATGATTGCGCGTGGCCTTAAGTTCCAGGGGGATGTCCGCGATCTTCTTGATATTGAAGCCAGCGGATACGGCCTGTCCTGGCGAGGTGACAGCAGCGGCGTGTACTTCTATCTTCAGGATACCCGCACTTTCCAGCTGGTTATCCTGAATACAAAGGTGAACAGCAGCGCCTCGATTAATTCCGGCTCAGGCAATCAGCTGGGCAGCGGCGGCGGGACGACCGGCGGGACGACGGGCGATATCAGCTCTAATCAGAAAACTGATTACGGCATGAACAGCGACCTTTACGATGATATTCGTAAAACGGTTGAGCAGATGCTGACCCCGAAATCCGGGCGATTCTGGCTTTCGGCCGCCACCGGCACGCTGAGCGTGACGGATACGCCTGACGTGCTTAACCGCATCGGTCGCTATATCGAGTATCAGAACAAGGTTCTGAGCCGTCAGGTACAGCTCAATATCCAGATTGTCAGCGTCAGCCAGACACGCAACGAGCAGCTGGGCCTTGACTGGGGGCTGGTTTATAAATCTCTGCATAACTTTGGCGCCAGCCTGACAGGGTCAATGGCCAATGCCTCTACGTCAGCTGCCAGCGCCGGTATCTCAATCCTCGATACGGCCACAGGTAATGCGGCTAAATTCTCCGGATCAAGCCTGCTTATCAAAGCCCTTTCCGAGCAGGGTAATGTCAGCATGGCACTGAACCAGACTGACCCTACCGCCAACCTGACGCCGGTGGCGTATCAGCTTTCAAGCCAGAAAGGCATCCTGTCCAGTTCCAGCACAACCGCAACGGCGAACGTGGGCGTCACCTCATCGATGACAACGACGACCATTACCACCGGCCTGTTCATGACCATGCTGCCGTTCATTCAGGAAAACGGTGACGTGCAGCTCCAGTTCGCTTTTAGCTATACCAGCCCGCCGCAGATTGAGAAATTCGTCAGCGCTGACGGCAATACCCGTAACGATCTGCCGACAACGTCAACCGAAGGGCTGGCCCGCAAGGTAAATCTGCGCTCTGGTCAGACGCTGGTATTGACCGGTTCGGAACAGCAGAACCTTTCTGCAGACAAACAGGGCACCCTTACGCCTGGCAACTTCATTCTGGGCGGCGGCCAGACAGGCTCCCGCGGCCGCACGACGCTCGTCATCATGATCACCCCTGTTTTGCTGAGGTAAACCATGTCAGTACTGAAAAAAATGAGCCTCCGGGCCGGTATACGTTTGACGCATCAGCGGCGGGACTGGATGGCAGGTCTGCACTGGGAGCCGCAGCGTAATGCGTTAAGTACCCGGTTTCGCAGTAAAGCGTCGCCTGATACGCATTATGCCGCTGCCGGAAGAGGAAATGCTTCCATGCGCGGTCTGGTTTCTCCGGGGCGCGTGCGCCGCAGCCAGCACGCGCTGGCCGTGGCATTCCTGCTGGCCGAGGGCGGAAATGCCTGGGGTATTTACCGCCTGAGTCACACTGAGGATTCGTGGGTCTTTTTCGCGGCTATCGGCGGGCAGTTATCCGTCATGGGCGATGTGACCGGCTCCCGCGCCATCATTGAACAGTCGGCGGCAAACTTCCTGCGTTTTAATGATGCTGATTCGCCGCGTTTACGCTGTGCAGCAATGGCAGACGACAACCTGCACGCCGGCACACTGACTGACAGGCTCAGCCGGGCGCAGATAAAACGCTGCCGGCTTAATAAGCGCGTGACCGCCCTGTCAGTCATTATCCCGGCAGCCGCAGTCACCCTCGCGGTGGCCTGTGGCGTTTACTGGTTCGATGCCGCATCAGAGAAGGCTGAACAGGCCGCTGCAATGGCTGCGTTTCGCGCCCGCATGGCATTGACGAAAGAACAGCCTGCTGAACCCGCACGCGCACCGCACCCGTGGGCCTCACTGCCTCCAGTTTCAGTGCTGCTAAGCAACTGCTGGCTCACGCGTGAGCCCGTATTCGCATCCGTTGCCGGCTGGCGCTTTACCGACGGGGAATGCGTCCCGGAGGGCCTGCGCCTGCGCTTTGTTGCCACTCCGGGTGCAACGGTTGAGGATTTCTCCCGCCGCGCCCGCGAGCTGTTCGGTCACTCAGCCGTCTTTAATCTTCAGGAAGGCGGTAAAAACGGTGATGTTTTCATTCCCTTTAACCATACCCCCCCGACCGGGTTCACTGACGAAGCACTGCCCGGTGCTGATGCTCAGCTTATGCGCTTTATATCCCATCTGCAGCGCCGCAATCTCGACGTCAAATTTACCGAGGTGAAGCCGCCGCCGGTCGCGCCGGGTGAGGAAAAAATTACTCCTGTACAGGACTGGCGGGAATTTAACTTTTCTGTCAGCTCACGTCTGCAGCCCGAGCGACTGCTGCAGGATTTTGATGCTACGGGGCTTCGCCTCAGCAGCCTTTCGATCACCATGAGCCCGCAGGGGCAGTTCGACTACACCATGAAGGGGAGCATCTATGCGCAGAATTAATCCCGCCCTGCCTGGGCTGCTTCTGTCCGCTCTGCTCTGCGGACCCGCGCCCGCGGCCGCTACCGGCGATTTGCTGCCGCCGAATGTCACCCTCGGGGAGCTGGAAGCTGCGCAGGCCCGCAATCTGATTCTGGAGCAGAAAGTGCAGACGGCGCGGCTGGAGCAGCAGCTGCGGGAAAGTCAGTCCGGACAGGGTGCCGACCGGAATTATCTGGCCACCGCCAGCCAGCCGGCCATGCCGGTTATGGCGCAGCCTGCCCGCTCTCAGCAGACTGCGTCTGCCGGCACGGAGAAGCGCGCCGGCAGCGTTCGCCTGCAGGAAATTTACGGGCGGGGTAATCAGTTACGCGCGCGCATTGTCCTGCCTGACGGCGGGGTCACGGAGGTGGTAAAAGGCGATCAAATCCCGGGCACGGCTAAACGCGTCACTGAGGTAACGTCAACGCTTGTGCGCCTCAGCGACAATTCTGAACTCTCCTTCTGAGGCCACGATGACACCTGATAAAGAGATAATGGATTTTGTGTTCGCCGAGCTGCATGCCACCGGTGGCGTAACACTGTTAATCGACGGCAACCGCCGTAAAGAAGCGGCCATACAACGCTGGGTGATGGACGTCACCCGGACGCATCCCACGGCAAAAACCGAGTTTGTGACGCTGAGCGAGCTGAACCGCCGGCGTGAAGTGGCAGAGCAGCGCGGCCTGAGCCTGTCACAGAGCGTCAGCGAAGGCGATCTGGACAAGCTCGACATCAGCGTATCGCAGGATAAGGTCATTAACTATATGAGGCTCGGTCACGAGTTCAATGCCTCTGATATTCATATTGAAATCAGCAGTGATCGCAGGATTTCCATCGTCCAGCTGCGTATTCACGGCGAGCTGGAGGTGGTGGATGAAGTGAAAGATGTGGAGGGGATGACGCTGGCCTCTACCTCATATCTTTCCATGTGCGACGTGCGCGAACAGTCATTTTTTGCCGGTCGCGAGCAGTCAGGGCGCATAGATGCAAAGTTTGCCCGCCGCGCCGGTCTTTATGGCGCGCGATACGAGCATCGTCCAACGCCCGACGGGTTGATAGTTGTCATGCGTCTTATTCCGGACGACGGTGACAACATACCGACTCTGCCGCAGCTGGGTTTTCTGCCGGAGCAGATAAAGCTCATTATGCAGATCCTTCGCCTTCCGGAAGGCATGGTTCTGCTCACCGGCCCAACCGGCTCGGGCAAAAGCGCCACGCTGCGCGTGTTCAGTGACATCTGGCTTGATCTGACGGGCGGTAAAAAGCGCCTGCTGACGCTGGAAAATCCGCCTGAGGGTCGGATTCCGGGTGCCATACAGACGGCCGTCATGCCTGCCGATAACTCGCCGGAGGCCATCAGTCGCGCCTGGACTAACGCCAATGCCTCCGCGCTGCGTCTCGATCCGGATGCCATTCTGAACGGCGAGATGCGTGACCTGCACTCCCTTATCGCCGGCATTTACGCCAGTGAAACCGGCCACGCGCTGTTCTCCACCCTGCACACGCAGAGCCCCATTGGCTCCCTGCGTCGTATGGAGCACTTCGGTATTGATCGCCATCTTCTGGCAGATGCCGCACTCATCACCGGCTTAATAGGCCAGCGTCTCGTGCCGCTGCTGTGCGAACACTGCCGGATGCCGTGGGAGAAAAAAGCCCCTGAGCTGGACGCTGATACGCGGGAACGTCTTGAACGGTACTGCACTGTTGAGGGCTTCTGCGATACCAGCAAACTCTTTTTCCGCAATCACGAAGGCTGTCCCCACTGTCAGAAAACGGTGCCGCTGACCGGACGCATCATCAGCCGGGGGGTGACCGGGCGCACGGCCATTGCCGAAGTAATACGGACCGATGCCCGCCTGATGCAGCTCTGGCTGTTACACGGCCCGGCCGTTGCCCGTCAGTACTGGGTGAATCAGGGCGGTATTACCCGCCGCATGCACCTGATGAGATACCTGGCTGAGGGGCGTGTTGACCCGCTGGAAGGCGATCTTATCTGTCCGCTGGATGAAGATTCGGTAATGGAGTGCGAGGTACCCGATGGCATCCGCTGATCGCTTCACGCCTGACAGGCATATGTCGATAGCAGAAAACCTGCGCTACCGCCTGGTCAGGGCAACATTCACCGGCCAGTACCGCCAGCCGTTTTACGAGACCCTGCGCTTTCTGCTGGAAAACCGTAGACAACTCAAAGAGGCCCTGACCATGATTGGCGAGGTGCACACCGACTTTGGCAGCCGCTGGCATCCTTACCACGAGCTGGTTCAGGACTGTCTTGAAGGGGTGAACGATAACCGCCCCGGTCGCGCGCTGCAGGACGTGCTGGCCGCCTGGGCACCTTACGAAGAGGCCGCACTTATCAGCGCCGGCATGGAAACCGGCAATATTCCCGGTGCCCTGATGCAGGCGGATAAACTCATTGTGGCCCGTCGTCGCATTCTCGGCCAGGTGGTATTCGCCTCAGTATTCCCGATCGTGCTGGTATTGCTGGGGACGGGGTTGCTGCTGGCCAACAACCTGGCGCTGGTCCCCACCCTGAGCAAAATGTCCGATCCGGCAGGCTGGACTGGGGCACTCGGATTTATGAATGGGGTTGCGCAGTGGAGCAGCCGCTGGGGACTGACTGCTGCCGGCGCGGTCGCGGCACTTGTGACGCTGGCGTTCTGGTCCCTGCCCCGATGGCGGGGGCGACTGCGTCGCTTCGCTGATTACCTTTTGCCCTGGTCGGTTTACAAAGACCTGCAGGGGGCGGTGTTTCTGATGAATATCGGGGCGCTGCTGGGTGCTGGCGTGCAGGAGCTTAAGTCGCTGCAGATCCTTAACGGATTCGCTCCGCCCTGGCTGCAGGAGCGCATCGAGGGCGCAATGGACTGCATGAGCGAGGGCGATTCTCTGGGTCGCGCAATGCGCAACAGCGGTTATGACTTCCCCAGCCGTGAGGCGGTGAACTACCTCTCTCTTCTCGATAAAGGCAACA
This sequence comes from Pantoea sp. ICBG 828, assembly GCF_002928355.1. NCBI lineage: Bacteria > Pseudomonadati > Pseudomonadota > Gammaproteobacteria > Enterobacterales > Erwiniaceae > Pantoea > Pantoea sp. ICBG 828. The sequence goes on from NZ_POWN01000003.1 coordinate 200,439, forward strand.
GCGCAGCATCGCTGATCACCAACTATGCCGATCGCTGGCTGGAGCAGGCGCTGGCGCGCGTTGCCCGCCGCGCGAACGTCACCAAGCTCTTTTCTCTCGTCCTGATTATGAGTTTCTTCTTACTCATACTGCTGATGGTGATGCAGATTCAGGATATGAACACCTTCAGCACACATTAAGGAAACATCATGTCATCAAAGGCATTCCCGCAACATCATCGCCAGCCCGATCGCGGCTGGGGCATTATGGAACATGGCGCCATTGCACTGCTCACCATCGTTGTTATCTGTATCGTGGGTGCATGGATCTGGAGCCTGTGGGGTAAAAAGTCCGTAGGCGTGGAGGTATCCAATCTCCAGTTTATCGTGACCAATGCTCAGCAGCTTAAGCAGACTCAGGGAGGGTACAACTTTACCAGCAGCACCACGATGACCGGCACCCTGATCCAGCAGGGTGGCGCGCCGAAAGCCGGCTGGACCATTCAGGGAACGGCGAGCTCCGGCACGGCGACGATGTGGAACAGCTATGGTGGCCAGGTCGTGATAGCACCGGTGGCGACCAACGGGTTCAACAACGGATTTTCTGTTACGACCCAGAAAGTACCGCAGGCAGACTGCATCTCTATTGCCACCCAGCTTGGTTCCGGCGGTGCATTCAGCGCAATCAGCATTAACAGCACGGATTTCAGCGACGGCATTGTCAGCGCGGAAGCGGCAGGAAAGTCCTGCACGGCTGACAGCGGCATGACCGGGAATAACACGCTCGTCTTTACGCATAACGGCTGATGACATGCTGCGCCTGTCCACGGTTCTGTTCCTGATATTGCTTTGCCCCCGTGCGGGGGCGTTTTGCTTTGACGCAGCGGGTGCGAAGTACCATCTCGATCCGCTCCTGCTTAAAGCCATCGCTACGGGCGAGAGCAGCCTCCGGCCGGCAATAACGAATATTAACCGGGATAAAAAAACCGGGCGGGCGCTTAGCACGGACTATGGGCTGATGCAGATCAATTCCTCACATATTCCGGGGCTGATCGCGCAGGGGGTCATCAGCGGTCCACAGGATTTGCTGACGCGCCCCTGCCTTAATGTACAAATCGGCACCTGGATACTTGCCAGACATTTTCAGGTCTGTGGCTACAGCTGGAACTGTCTCGGCTCGTATAACGCCGGGTTCAGAAAAGACCGCCATGAAACGCGCGAGTCCTATGCCAACCGCATATATGCCATTTACCGCCAGCTTTTAATAAAAGAACGGGGAATTAAACTGTGACGCTGCTGACGCTGAGCATGCCGTGGCCAATGCTTATCATCATTTTTCCGCTTGGCTTGTGCCTGTTCTGTTTTATGGCAAACCTGGTACGCCTCAGCTATCTGACCACCAATGATGAAAAAGAATGGCTGGCCATTTTTTTAAATCCCGCCCCCGCCGGCATTACCTGGCTTTTTGCGGCATCGGCAACCTGCATCGTAATGTCGCCGGCGCCGGCTCTGGAAAGGCTGATGGCGCTGTTGCTCAGCCTTTTTCTCTTCAGGATGACGCTCATCGATGCGCTCACCGGATTTCTGCCCCGTTATATGACGGTGAGCTGCCTGATTGCAGGTCTGGCTGCTGCTCTGTCAGCCCCCGGATTCTGGGGGCATGCATTTTCTGCCGCGACGGCGCTGGGGTTATTCGGGCTATGGCGCTATGTCACTGGAAAAGTCTCTGCGCGTGAATGCCTGGGGCTTGGGGACGTCTGGCTGGCCGGCGCTGTTGCGGCCTGGCTCGGTGGTTGTGAGGGTCTTTATGCACTGCTCACAGGCGTCTTTTTATTTGTGCTCTGGCAGCTTCTGGTGCGCCGCGTCCAGCAGGGAGGACCTATGGGGCCCTGGCTGTGCGCCGGCGCGATGCTGGTCGCGCTTATCAAACTTTATCATCCACTCATTACATGGTGATGCCTGTGAAATCGACTGAAAAAAACGACAGGGGCTGGGCGATCATAAGCACCGGTGCCGCACTGATTATTCTCTTACTCGTCAGCGTCTGGGGATATTCACTTATCACTGACTGGATGGAAAAGCGGACCTGGATGAACACTGCTGCGCAGGTTTCCCGTTTTACGCAGGCCGTCAAAAGCTATACGGGACGTTATTACGATACGCTGCTTTCCAGCGCCACGACAACGTCCCCTGTTATCGTGACGCCGGTCATGTTGAAAAACACCGGTTTTCTGGAGCAGGGTTTCAGTGAGAACACTATCGATGGCCAGGTATATCGTGCTGCGCTTGTCCGGAATGCAACTAACACGAACCAGCTGCAGGGGCTGATTTTTACACAGAACGGTTCCGCACTGCCCTTTCTGGCACTGCGACAGATATCAATGGATATCACCTCTGGCATGGGGGGCTATATCTGGACGTCAGGGATCGCGACCGGCGCGATGAGCAGCTGGAGCATGCCGCTCGCACAATTTGGCGTCAGCACCACGCAGGGCCATATCGCCGTTCTGCTGACCACGGATGAACTGGGTGCCGCGCAGGGTGAGAGCGATCGTCTGTATCGTTTTTCCGTTACCGGTAAGCCAGACCTGAACACGATGCATACCAGCATTGATCTGGGGGGAAACAACCTGAACAATGCTGCTACGGTTAACGCTGTAAACGGTGCATTCACCAATAACGTTACTGTACGCGGCAACGTCACTGCTAACGGAACCGTGACAGGCCAGAACGTCACAGCAGGGTCCGGCGTCTCAGCAGGCGCTAACGTCACTGCAGGCAATGCGATTACCGCGAATAACGATATCAGGTCTAATAATGGCTGGATGATTACGCGGGGCACTAAAGGCTGGCTTAACGAGACATATGGCGGCGGGTTTTATATGTCTGACAATGACTGGGTCCGCTCGGTTAATAATAAAAACATTTATACCGGCGGTCAGGTTCGTGGCGGAAGCGTGCGGGCGGAGGGGGACATGTCTGCAGGCGGACTACTGTACCAGGACCAGGTCAACTCGATAGGTGCAGGTTGCAGCATTATTGGCGCGATCAGTCATGATTCGAGCGGCGCTACACTCTCCTGCCAGGATTGGACGTGGAAGAAAAATGCCTCTGGCGTGCCGGGATATTATTGCCGCAGGACATCATTTGATAAGGGACGTTCAGACGATTATGTTGGTTACACGCCAAGAACTGATGATAATTGCCCCGTTATCTCACCAGGTCAGTCACCACAAGGATACTGTAGCTGTATAAAAGTGATGCTGAACTATTAAAGGAATATTGGCTCACATTATATAGGTACTTAAGTGAAATTTTTTGTATGTAATTTCGTTGATGATAAGTGGTGGTGGGCGATGCGCAAATGCAGTAAATTAATGGCATGCCCACAATGTTTGATATGGTCATTTAGTCGAATATGGAAATGAGACCTTCCCTCTCAAAAGTAGACACACTTATTGATTCAAAATCCGGTAAGCCTCAACTTGCCTTTCTCAAAGAATGCTTGCGAATTGAAGTCATTAACAGAGCAGGTAAGAAAAAATTCAGCTGGCTTAGAGTGATGCACAGGTTGTTAACCAGCCCGGATAAACGTTTTTATTTTTGGTGGAGGCTGGCTTCATATTTCCACCAGACTGACAATAAACTGTTGAGAAAGCGTGCCAGGAAGATCAACCGAAAGTTATGCAGAAAGTATTCAATCGACATAGCTCTGAATGCAGAGATCGGTCCCGGCATGAAAATAAATCATGGCTTCGGAATTGTTATCCGACCTGAATGTAAAATCGGGAGCAGGCTTAATATACGCCACGGAGTCACCATTGGCAGGAAGACCAATGGAGACGTATCAGGAAGAACCATCATTGGGGATAATGTCGATCTTGGCGCACATGCATTGATTATTGGTGATGTAAACATAGGTAACAATGTTGTTATTGGCGCTGGAACATTTGTGAACAGACACATTCCAGATAATGCGACAGTTTTTAATCCAAAAAGCACACAAGTACTGATTCATTCTAATAACTAGACCGACTTAATCGTCCGGTATTTTTTCAAGTTAATCTTCAGCTGGTATCGTCAGATTTAAATTTTCGTAACCGGTTGAAGATTTAACCATCGTCTTTCCACGCGCATTTTTGCACCTTATGGCCGTTCTGCTGTGCAGCCATAAGGAATCCCTGTATGTCACTCAGTCATGCCTCGCCCGAGGAACTGCTCCCTGACGCTCCTGAACATCAGGCCGGAGAGTCAGAGGCGCAGCCCGTCGCTGCGGATAAGCCCCGAATCCGGCTTCCGTTTAACCACCGAAAAATCATCAAAGGTGGCAGCATCGTTTTGCTTACTGTCAGTCTGACGGGTTCCCTGATCGCGCTGGTTGTCATGGGGCGTCAGGTATCAGACCTGACTATACGCGTTAACACACTCGATGCGGCGTTTCGCAGCGGCCAGATTGGTCAGCTTGCCTCCAATGTCTCATCAATGGAAGCGCGCCTGAAAACACTTGAGCATCAGACAGCCGCCTTAGCCTCACTCCCTGCGGAACTGCAGTCGGCCGGTGATGAACAGGCCAGCCTGAAAAACGCCGTCAGTCAGCTGCAGGATGCCGGCAGCAGCAACGGCCAGGTGGTTGCTCAGCTGCAGACGCGCTTAAGTTCTCTGGAGCACGATGTTCAGCAGTCATCCTCCGCACTGAGTGAGCTCAACCGGCAGCTGGCGCAGAAAGCGGCTGATCCTGAGAAGAGCCGGACTGCCACTGAAGCAGCGAAAACCCGCGCGGCGACACCTGCAAAAAAGATTAACCGGTCAGCCAGGCGCACGGTGACGCTGGCTGCACCGTTTGTGCTGACCGGCATTGAACGCCGTGGCGGGCAGACCTTCGCCGTTGTCATTCCGCGCGGTGCTTCACAGATATCCGCCATGCGCCTGCTTTCACCAGGTGATTCCCTGCTTGGATGGACACTCCGGTCAACAGAGGGAAGTCGCACCGCGCTCTTTACGGTTAACGGCAGCCAGCAACGGCTGAATATTGAATGAACGGAGATAGATCAGTGATTAAAAAAAGCTTACCTGCCGTGCTGATTCTGATGTCATTTCTCTCAGATGCGGCAACGGTTCAGACGCCGTCAGCGCAGAGCAGCGTATCCCCGCTGCAGGAGTCCTCATCGGGCACGCTGAGTTCTCAGCAGCAGGCGCAGCAGTGGGGACTTTCTGACAGCGACTGGAGCCGTTATCAGACGCTCATGCGAGGCGAGCGCGGCATTATGTCTCCCGGTCTCGATCCTCTTACTGCTCTGGGTGTGGAAACCAGCAACAGCGCTGAGCGTCGTCGTCTGGCCGAGCTCTGGGTCAGGCATGAATATCAGCGAACTGAAAAAGAACTGGCCTTCCAGCGCGAAATCAATGCCGCCTGGCTCCGCCTGTATCCCGAGACGCTGGCCGTAAGTATGGGCAGCAATGCTGCAGGGATAGCACACGATACGCAGGGACGGCTTGCACTGTTTGTTAAAGAGAACTGCTCCCGCTGCGATGCGCGTCTTGCGGCTGTTCTTGCAGACGATCGCCCGGTTGATATTTATCTGGTCGGCGGAAACAGCGATGAGGCCATCCGCGCCTGGGCTATCCGGCATAACATTCCGGTGGAAAAGGTTCGCAGTCGCCAGATAACACTTAACCACGACGGCGGCCTGTGGCTGCGTTACGGACAGGGGCAGATGCCTGTGATTCTGCAGCAGGGGGAAAACGGATGGCAGCTCGCCGCGTTCTGATGGTTGCATCTGGTCTGCTGCTGGCATCGGCAGCTCACAGTGCGCCGGCACTCCAGGTCATTCCGGATGCTTACCGTGAAATTGCTGCAGCCGAGCGGGTACCTGCTGAATCGCTGTACTCGCTCGCTATGGCTGAAAGTACGCGCAGTACCGCATGGGGAGCAAAGCCGTGGCCCTGGACCATCAACGTGGCAGGCAGGGGATATCACTATGATACCCGGGATGAAGCTTTCACGGCGTTGCTCGGATTCATGCAGCGCTGGCCACTGAAAAATATCGATGTCGGGCTGGCGCAGGTGAATCTGGGATGGAATGGCCATTTCTTTGCCACCTATCGTGATGCTTTTGACCCTTACACCAATCTTCGCGCTGCTGCCCGTATTCTGCGGGCCTGTTATGACGCCCGTCCCGGAAGCTGGCTGCAGGCTGCAGGTTGCTACCATCATCCTGCGGGCGGGCGGCACGCCGCAACCTATATGGCGATAGTGCGCCGAAAGCTCAGCCAGATTGCGCCAGCCGATATGCCCTCCCGAAGTGAGCAGCCTGTCACCCTTGCCCGTTCAACACTTACCTGGATTGAACCTCAATGAAAATTCAAATCCGTAATATCCTGCATGTGACGCTCGTCCCTGTCATGCTGATGGCAACCTTCAGTGCGTTTGCAGCGCTCACCGTTGTCGGGGATCTTGGCGGTGAAAGTACCGCACCTTTCTTCGACGCAATTAACGCGGCTCCTGCGGGCGATCCGGCAGCAACAGCGCTTCCTCCGCCTCCTGTGTCGCTATCCATTTCCGATATGCTGCCCGTCAGCACACCAGAAATGTCCCCAGGCACCGTGACTGCCAGACCAGTAAACCTGCCGGGGATGCCACCGGTATTTGTGCTGGGTGACGATCCCTCATCCCGCAGCTGGCTAAAGCATAATGCCGCTGAGCTAATGCGTATGCAGGCAACCGGCATGATTATCAACGTGCAGGATGAAAGCGGCCTGAAATCGCTGCGTCAGATAGCCCCGACGGTTGAAATGGTGCCTGTCAGCGGCGGAGATCTGGCCCGCCGGCTGGCGCTGACACATTATCCGGCGCTGATCACCGCAACAGGAATTTCACAGTGATGCCGGCAACCCTTTTCCCGGAGCTGTTCAGCCAGCATCGCGGGCTGGTTGTCCTGTTAATCGCTTTTGCGACTGCACTGAGCCTTCTGTTATCAGCGCGCCGTTCTGTCACCCAGCGCCGTCATCGTCGCTATCAGAAACAGGCTGCCCGGGCGCTGCTTCGCCTGTCCCGGCTGCGCGACGAGCCGGCGCGGATAAGCTGGCTTCGCAAGATGAATCCGTATGTGTTTGAAGAGATGTTACTGACAGCGCTGTCACGGCAGGGGCTGCGTATACAGCGCAATGCCCGTTACAGTGGTGATGGGGGGGCCGATGGGACCGTCTGGATCAATGGTCGCCGCTTTCTGATTCAGGCCAAGCGGTACAGTGCAACCATCAGTGCGGCACACGTTTCTGCATTCGGGTTGCTGACAGAGCGCGAACGCTGCTCTGGTCTGTTTATTCATACCGGCCGGACAGGTGAGGTGAGCCGGGATGCCTTACGACATTACAGCGGCATCACCCTCATCAGTGGCCAGCGGCTACTGTGGCTGCTGGCTGGCGATCGGCGCTGGATGGACTACCTGTACACCCAGTCACACTGTCAGGCCCCGCGACAACCCCCCCCAGAAAAACACGCTTCTTCCACAACTGTTCATGATTAAGAGGGAGATAACAATGTCTGGTTTTATGGCGAGTAAGAATGACAACCTGCTGCAAAGCGCGGCAGAGGTTGACCGCAAAATGAATGCTGCAGCAAAGCTTACCGGCTCTTCTGGCTGGCAGACCAGCAGGGAGTTTTCATGAGCGATCGTTATGTCATGGAGTCCCTGCTGCGCCCGGCGGTAGAGCTCTATTCCGCTACGGTTGCGGCCAGTGCGACCTGCATATGCCTGACCGCCCCCTGGGCGGTGGCACTAGCGCCTTCCGTAAGCTGGGTTACGGCTGCCGGCTTCGGCGTCATTGCCCTGAAGCGGACCCGTCAGGGCATGAAAATTTTGCGCTACCGGCAGAATATCCGTCGTCTCCCCCGTTACGTGCTGACCAGCGATCAGATCCCGGTCAGCCGGCGCCATCTTTTTCTGGGCAAAGGGTTCCAGTGGTCGGCACGTCATACCCAGCGACTGATGGAGGCGCGTCGTCCTGAATGCGAAATCTACGTGCAGCCCTCCGTGCTCTACCGCATGGCACGCGAAATGGAAAAAAGGATGGAATACAGCCTCCCCTGGCTGTGCCGGCTGACCCGTGCAGATACGGCGCTAAACCCTTTTCGACCATTGCCGCCGGTCGGCGGCAGCCCGATTTATCACGGCGTCGAGCCTGATGAGACGACGGTGACCTACGATCTCGGCGAACGCGTCGGACATATGCTCGTTATTGGCACCACCCGCGTGGGCAAGACCCGTCTGGCGGAGCTGCTCATCACCCAGGATATCCGACGTAAAAACGCCGCCGGCGACCATGAAGTGGTCATCGTGTTTGACCCCAAAGGGGACGCTGACTTGCTGCGCCGGATGTATGCGGAGTCGCACCGCGCGGGTCGTCAGGATAATTTCTGGGTCTTTCATCTTGGCTGGCCCGATATCAGCGCACGGTACAACGCCGTCGGACGCTTCAGCCGTATTTCGGAGGTGGCGTCACGCGTGGCTGGACAGCTCTCCGGTGAAGGTAATTCCGCCGCATTCCGGGAGTTTGCCTGGCGCTTCGTCAATATCATCACGCGCGCGCTGGTCGCCCTTGGTCAGCGACCGGATTACGGCCTCATTCTCCGCTATGTCACCAATATCGGTGAGCTGTATGAAACCTACGTGGATAACCTGCTGAGTGAAAAGGCGCCGCAGCTGTTGAATACCGCAGAAGCTATGATGCAGAGCGGGATCAGCGATAAGGACCTGCCGCGTCATCTTCAGGGCAGGCCTAACGGCGCGAAAATCTGGGTATCGGAGCAGGTACTGGGCAGCCCGGAGGGGAAAAAGCTCTGGGACCCGGTGCTTGATGGTCTGCGCAGCGCAGTCCAGTACGATCGCACCTACTTCGATAAAATTGTGGCCTCCCTATTGCCGCTGCTGGAGAAACTTACCACCGGTAAAACGGCTGCGCTTCTCGCGCCCGATTACACCGACCTTGACGATCCGCGCCCGATTCTGGACTGGCACAATATTATCAAGTCACGCGGCGTGGTGTATGTCGGCCTTGATGCGCTCTCTGATCCGGTGGTGGCCGCGGCCGTTGGCAACAGCATGTTTGCCGATCTGGTCTCTGAGGGCGGTCACATCTACAAGTTCGGTCTTGGCGATGAGGAGGAAGGTAAATCCGCAAAGGTGGCCATCAACCTGCACTGCGATGAGTTCAACGAGCTGATGGGGGATGAGTTCATTCCGCTCATCAACAAAGGGGGCGGTGCCGGCTTTCAGGTGACCGCTTATACCCAGACCCTGTCAGATATCGAGGCACGGATCGGCAGCACGGCTAAAGCAAATCAGGTGGTGGGGAACTTCAACACGCTCGTCATGCTCCGCGTGCGCGAGAAGAACACCGCCATGCTGCTCACCGATCAACTCCCTGAAGTGGACGTTTACCAGAAAACACTGACTTCCGGCGTCACGGATGTTTCCCGTCCCGGGGAAGGAACAGACTTTAACAGCAACGTTAATGACCAGGTGAGTCTGGTAAAAGTCCCGATGATAAGCCCTGCAGATATCATCAACCTGCCAAAGGGTCAGGCCTTTGCGTTACTTGAAGGGGGGCGGTTGTGGAAAGTACGCATGCCGCTGCCGGCAGATAATGACGATCCACATATGCCAGCCAGTCTGAAGCAACTGGCTGACAATATGGAAAAAAACTACCACACCGGTGAGACATGGTGGACGGGTGGTGACATGCCGTTGGCAGGAGGTCCGGATGTCCCAGCATGATGGTGACAGCAGACAACGAAGCGCCCCTGCACGCCAGCGGCAGTCAGGACCGATTGGGATGATTCTGTGGGATTTTCCTGTGGGACTTATCGGCGTGCTGCTAGGATCACTGCTCGTCAGCCTGCTGATTGAATATGCCTGTATAGCGGTGCTGTGGCCGGAGGAAGGCGCCGCCCACAGCTACCGGGTGATGGTGGCTGAAAGTCACTGGCTGTCGGAGGGGTATACGCGCAGCCTGCTGATGGCCGCTCCGGTTGAGACGGTCAGCCGCTGGGTGCATGTAGCGTGGCAGTGGCTGTTCGTGGACAGCGGATTCAGCGGCTGGCTGCAGTCATTTAAATCCCTGAGCAAAAAAGGCGGCGGGCTTATTCCGGCGCTCAATGGGCTGGGTGCTTCACTGGTGAGCTGGCTGGGTGTGTACCTTCAGGCCACAGTCTGGGTCACGCTGATTTTCTTCATTCGGGTAATGATCCTTTTTCTCAGCCTGCCGCTGTTTGCGCTGGTAGTCATCATGGGCGTGGTGGACGGGCTGGTCAGGCGTGACTTACGGCGATACGGCGCCGGCTATGAATCAAGCTTTGTCTATCACCACGCCAAGCGCTTTATTAAACCCGCTCTGTATGGCCCCTGCATGCTCTACCTGGCATGGCCCACGGCGGTATGGCCAAATCTGTTGTTACTGCCTTCAGCACTGCTGGTTGGTGGCGTTCTGGCGGTGGTAACGGGGTCATTCAAGAAATACCTCTGAAGATACCGCGTGTTGTACAATTTTCGGGATGCTCCCCGGGGGCCCGCAGCTGGTGCGGGCTTTTTTTATGATGTCTAAGTGGCACGAGAGATCGAAACTTGCCAGGGCAACGCAATTTTTTTGTCGGGTTCAAGATCCTGATGCTAATTGAGTAAGGCATCTGAGACGTCTTTCAAAGCCGGCAAGTAATTATGAATTTGGTCAGTGCTTTAAAATAAGGCCCAGTAAGTAAATCTACAGGGCTGAGCTGGTGAAGTCACCATTCCTGAGCCCCACCTGAGGCGGTTAAGTGCCAGAAACAGACGTCCCAATAATTTGAATGCTTAACTGTAGTGAATATCTTCATCTTTAGTATATAAAATATAATTTAACTCATACCACTGGCAATACCTCATTGGACAAATACTCTATTAGATTTTCATTACGTAGCACGCCGTCATAGAAAATATAACCCCAGGAATTAATAGACTTTTCTAGAGCCATATCACGAAAATTTTCAAGTCTTCCCCTTACATTCAAACCTTTATGGCGCATTTTTCCCACAAGACGCAGTAATCGCAAATAATTGATCTGAAAATAACGATAGTAGCGTGCATGTATTTCTAATTCTGTTATATGTCTCGAAATCAACCCTTGCAACTCTCTATCAATATCAGGGTGAGGATAAAGTTCAATTGAAGAAGGTGCATTAAATGGCTCACGAATATCCAAAATAAGCACTTGTTGTTCTATGAAATTATCAAAGTAAGGGTGAATGAAAAGTCGTTTACCTTCCTCATCATTTATCTTAACGCTTTTTGCTCCTTGGCATATATCACACATTGGGAAAAGATTTACTAAGGTAACAGAAAACTCAGGAAAAATATCTTTTGGTAAATAATGGTCAAGAGTATTAGGTGTACCATCTTCACCGCATGCCGGGCAATAATCCAACTCACGATTTCGCAATTTTTCCAGAAGGGGTTTCTGAACAGATTGATCCCCTGGATATAGATATAGATTTTTGAATCGCCCATGAACTGATAGGTCATCCATCTCTTCCCATTTTTCAATATGCTCTGAATTACCACCAAATTCAATATATTTGGTGACTCGCATTATCCAAGCATCTTTGATCTGGGAAAAATAAGCTTGATGTTTTCCTCTCTGGCGCTCTTCAACAATGCGCTCAAGTAATTCAAGATCATTTAGATCCAAATGAGGGTAGTTAAGGCGTATCACCACTTATCCTCCGCCATTGCATAGATCTGAATTAACATCTCTTCGTTAATGTTGTCACCTAAGGCTTCGATAAGTTTTTTTGCGTTTCCATACTCTTCCAACTTTTCTAGTAGCCACGCCTCGAATGGTTTTGAAATAGATTTATCGCCGAAAACATAAGACGAAATCCGCTGTATATCTCCACCAAATGTTTCAAAAGGAGGGTGATTAATAAATAAACCATCATTAGTGCGCTCAAAAACATGGACACAATGTCGGGGCAATTCACGCACAGTTACTAACGAATGTGTGGCCAGCAAAGCCTTGGAACCATAGTTACTGAGAATTTTCTTCAACATTTGGATGAAGGCAATTTCGAGCGTAGGATGTAAGAATAGTTCAGGTTCATCAATTAAGATAAGACTGTTCCGGCGCATTGCTCCCAAGATATTCGTAACCATGTAGGAAAACAGCCGCTGGCCTGAACTCAATTCAATAGGTGAATTTCCCTTAAGGAAAACAATGCCAGTGCGGGCGTGGAGATACTGACGTAATCTTTTTGTATCAGGTTCATCCATACGGTACGGACGAATCGGAATATATACATCTGGTTGCTCATTGCTATCAATTTTCTCATCGACAATGACGTATGAACTATCCGGTGCCCATACACCTTCTTCAAATAATTGAGTTACATCTTCAAAACCAGAAACACCAATGGCGATATCGTCAAAATCAATTGCGGTTTTGAGCACAGAATAAAGAGTGGAAACCTTATTAGACCAATTAGTAATTGCACCGTATTTAAGATCATCTTCAAGGCATGATATTAAGGAATAAGCAGCATTAAGATGAGGCCATTGTCGAGATAAACGGATTGTTCTATTCCCTTTACCTTTAGCACCCTTTAATGTTTCATAAGTGCGCAGGCCAAAATATCGATAAACTCCATGATCTTTTCGCTCGTTACCACTCTTAATATCGACTGCTTCACTATCAAGTTGGAACAGCTCAAATGGACTATAAGAAACTACGATTATCTGATTAATATTAGGTTCCTCTTTGAAACCTACTTCATTTTTTTCACCCGGAACCAGTTTAAGCCAGTCATCGACAATCTGAATTAAAGCTTGTGATTTCCCAATACCATTAGGACCAATCAGGACATTAATATCATGTGGCAGTGGCGTGACTGTAGCAAAGTTCAGACTCAAGGGTTGAATGTCTCCCGCAGATGTCCGAAAGCGAAAGATCATGTTGCCTATACTTATCCCCTGTCTGCTTAAAAAACGCCATCCATCAAGAAATGCTTTAATAGACCCACGCTCACGTTGGAGTGACTTCTTAAAGCCATTTGAACTAACTAATTCTAAGCTATTGGCATCTTCAAGAATATGTACCATGTAACTCGCATCACAGAGAATTTCTGCAACCTCAATGGCAGCATTCAAGCCAAGGTGCCCATCTATTAGTTCGTAAAAAGTAATATCTTCCGGATTTGAAATATAGGATAAATCTTTAATAGGGAATACACCATCCCATCCTTTTGAGACAAGTTCATCAAGATAACTGAAAGACGTCATTTGATCTTTGATCAAAATCTTAAGTGTCGGAAGCTCAATCTGTTTGCCATCAACCTGACAGTATGTAGGGAAGGATGTCTTGTAATCGTAGTCATCCCATCGGTCGAATAGTAACAGGATGACAGTATGATGCGATTTAAGAATCGCCTCCCGTTTTACGTTATCCTTTCCTACATAAATTACGTCCATATTAGCCTCTCTCTAATCGACAGTCGTTGAGGATTACTACTTTTCCTTTTATTTATCACTTAAATTCGTTCGTGTCGAATTTTTAGTCACCATCTGCGTTTAGAACTTGCAGAGACATCGTACATAACCAAAAGATTGTATTAACAAATGTTGTAATAGAATGAGTTCTTGCGTACAGTCGTGGCCTAACCATATGGATTTAAACAAGAAATTATTTTAACGCCTTCGTTATATTAATGTAATCAAATGCCGGTACATACGCTTGTCGATCATAGCTGCTCTACCTAACTTCTTTATGATCAGTTTTGTGCAAAAAGCCAAAACCATAAACAACTTGAGATGTTATCAATAGAGTTTAAATAGTTTATTAAGATTGTTTAACACTAATATTAAAACTTCCATGTTTTAATGCTTACAATGGATGTAAAAATAAAAACATCATGCTTAATTTTTATGATTTAGCTTGCTCTCCTTCTGGAGGGGGTAATCTTTTTCGTATAACAGTTATACATGCTGAAACGGAACTTTCTGTTCTTTTCCATAAAATTAGTAATATAATTCCAATAACGAACCCAACTATAACTATTAGCACATAGACGATCATAACAACCGTGGATTTTATTTCCGTAACGAGTAATGAACAAAAAATTGCTGATGCGAAAGATAACAAAGCAATTGCGATAGTAAGATAAATAGAATCCGGTGAACCTCGTTCTATAGTCAGCAATTCGTCTTCAGATATCTCATATATAGTTAACGTATCAAGTTTTGCGCGGCGAATGGCAACAGTAAATCCATCCCCTTTCTCTGTTGTCTGTGTCATAATTATGCCTAAAGAACCCTAACTGATGCATTAACTGTCCCAGAATATCCCCCTAAGTCGATAACCAAATTCCAGCGTCCTGAACGTGGAGCAGTTAACCTTACGGGGGACTTAGTTGTATGTCCACCATAGTACTGATGCTGCATGCCTTTTTTATATTTTGTAAAATTGAGGTCATCCATCAGACGTACATTTGCTTGTTTATCTAATGTAACTTCAACAATATTATCGCTCGTTAAATTAAGGTTGTAATGCAAAAAATTCATTTATAGTGGCTCTCTTTAATAACCTACTAAATATCAAGAAAATAAACTACACCATTCGCTATTTAAGTAGTAAATAGTGCTGCTATGGATTCGTAACCAGATAGAAAAACAAACATTTTGCAGTGGCATGTCAACACCGACCTTTATATTTTAGCTGGCTGAGTTAATTAAATCAATCTGCATTCCATTGATTAACACAAGGTGATGTTTAAAAAGCGCCCTCGGCTGCCAGAACAATTTCATCCTTTCGCACTTCGCTCACAGCAGACTTTAAGCTTCAGTTTGAGCTGGTACACCTCTTAGTGAGCGATGATACTCTCTATTTACGAAGCTTACTGTTAAGTCGTGCACGTTGAGTAAATTTATCATCCCGTGCAGTTACACCTAAATTTTCGACCGGACATAAAGATTTTCCTGCTGTAAGCATCGCTGCTTTGCGTCACTCTCCCGATGAACAGATAACCGGGAGAGCCTCATGCGTCACACCAGAAACCTCATTGCCCTGCTGATAGCCACACTTCCCATTCTGCAGTGTCACGCCTCCGAGAAAGACGAGCTTGCGCTTGTCATGCGTCAGCTGGATCAGGTGCAGGCCGGGCTTGACCGGGCCCGTGTCGCGGCAAACCAGACTCAGGATGCCCGCTTTTATTTCGACTATCTGCAGGCGACACGCGATATCACCACCATGAAGCAGGGTATTTCCGCCTATCTGGAACCCTCCAGGGCACAACCCGCATCCCGGCAGTCCGCTGTTACCGGCCAGTATCGTGCTGAGGAACCCGCATGGCGATGAACGGCGCGCAACTGAACGGGTGGAGCGCCGGCACCGGCAGCAGCCTAACGCCCGGACAACTTAACACCCTCATTCTGGGGTTGCTGGCCGTCGTCATTCTTCTGTTCTGCGCCTGGGCGCTGGTTCAGGCCTATCGCGGGATTGCCTCCAAATCCGTGACGTTTCGTCAGTTCAATGAACTTGCGGTAAGGCTGATCGTGCTTTACCTGGCAACGCTGTTTCTGTTTTTCCACTAAAAGGACACCTCAATGAAATCCACATTACTCAGGCTTTACCACTCTGCATTCGCACGCGCCGGGCTGTTGCTGACGGGTTTTCTCATCAGTGGTCAGGCGCTTGCTGATCTCCCGCCGGTTGAGCAGCCCACGACCGGCGGTGGCGGTGGCACCTATAACACCATGATGGGGTACGCCAAAATGGGCGGGCTGGCACTCGGGCTGTTGATAAGCGTTGGGGCCTTCCTCGCGGTCGCCCATGCCGTCATTACCTCTTTCCACGACATCCGTAAGGGTAAAGGCTCCTGGACGGAATTCCTGCTTTACGGGGTGGTTGGCATCATTCTCATCCTCGCCGTCATCTATCTGGCCACTAAAGCCTCTGACATTTTGTAAGGAGCCAGCATGGCCGTCATCGACTTCCTTCCTGATCGTCTGAACAATCCGCCCGTGGTGTGGAAAGGCTTCACGTCTGGTGAGTTTCTTCTGGCGGCCATCATTGGCGTCGTCGCCGGCATTCCACTGGCGGTGCCGCTGGCGCTGGTGCCATTTATCGGCTGGCTGGCATTTCCCACCTGCATGCTGCTGATGCCGCTCATTGTCATCTTCCTGGGTGGCGGCTGGATTGCTGGCTATAAACGTGGCAAGCCGGAAAATTACATCTGGCAGCGGCTGGAGGAAATCCGCTGCCGGGCCCGCCTTTCACGTTCACTGGTACTCGACAGCCGGGCGTGGGAGATGAAGCGAACCCGGGCCATGCCGCAGAGAGGTGAGCGATGAGCCGGTTTCGTAACGGTATGACCGCGCGTGATAATCACATCATTTCGCTTCGCATCGCCTGTGTGCTGCTGTTCGCCGGCCTGCTGGTCACAGGGATTGGCTGGATGCGCGCGCCTTCCGAACTCACCATCCATAACCCACCGGACCTGCGATCGGGCAGCACGCGAAAATGGTGGGAGGTTCCGCCGTCCACCGTATACAGCTTTGCGTTCTATATCTTTCAGCAGCTGAACTCATGGCCCAAAAATGGTGAAGTGGATTATCCGGCCAAAATTGCCCAGATGAGCCCTTATCTGACGCCGTCCTGCCAGGACTTTCTGAATAAAGACGCAGAGATGCGTAAAAACAGCGATGAACTCCGGGACCGCGTACGCGTAGTGTATGAAATTCCCCGCCGGGGCTACAGCAGCCGCAGCGTCACTATTCTCGATCAGGACAACTGGATCGCACGGCTGGATTTAGTGGCAGACGAGTATTACCACACCGAGTCGGTCAAGCGCGCGCTGGTCCGGTATCCCCTGAAAGTGGTGCGCTGGGAAGGTGATCCGGAGCGCAATCCCTTTGGGCTGGCGCTGGATTGCTATGCGGCTACGCCTCAGCGGCTTGAAGCTGTCACCCTGCCTGAGCCGGAGAAAAAGTGATGGGAAACCGGATGAAAAAGTATTCACTCATTTTTCTCGTCAGCCTGTGTTTTCCCTGGATGGCGAACGCCGTCGAGCTGATGAAATGGGAGCGTATCCCGCTGCAGGTCCCCCTGACGGTGGGCCAGGAGCGTATCGTTTTTGTGAATAAAAACGTGCGCGTTGGCTTTCCGCCCTCGCTCAACAACAAGCTGCGTATCCAGAGCAACAGCGGCGTGGTCTATCTTGATGCCAGCGAAGCGTTTCCGGTAACGCGACTTGAGCTGCAGAACAAAGAGAACGGGGAGATTATCCTGCTGGATGTCTCTGCGGCACCCGGTAAAACCACGCGTGAACCCGTGAAAATTGTCTATGACGGTGAAGTGGCCACCGTATCTGCCAGTGACAGGCAGTCCGTCAGCAGCGACGGGGACAGCACCGGACGTCAGGCGAAGCAGCCGGATGTGGATGCTCCTCAGCAGGATCGTAAGCCCGCAAAACTCAATGCTCCTCTGCCTGTCGTGCTGACCCGCTATGCGGCTCAGAACATGTATGGTCCGCTGCGTACGGTTGAACCGGTGCCGGGTATCAGTCCGGTTTCACTAAAGCTGCCGTCCGCTGTTACCACACTGATGCCTTCAGAACCCGTCAGCGTTACACCGATGGCAGCATGGAGCCTGCAGGGCAGCAGCGTGGTTGCGCTGCAGGTCCGTAACCGTTCAGCCGGCAAAGTGATTCTCGATCCGCGCGCGCTGGAGGGGCAGTTTATTACGGCCACCTTCCAGCACCGCTGGCTCGGCCGTGCAGGTACGCCCGAGGATACAACGGTTCTTTATCTGGTTACGTCCGGGCGCCCGGAGGGGGCATTCATTGCCGAACCGCCGTCGCAACAGCCTGCTGACAGCCGTAAGCGGAGAAAAAAATAATGAAAGCACCTGCCTCTAATCTCATCGTTAAAATTGCCGTGCCGGTGGTGCTGGCCGGCGCCATTGTCGTCGGCGTGAAATCCTGCTCAGGGGGCGGAAATCATCCGGCGATGACAGGCAACGCAACCAGTTCCGCGCTGAAAGACCTGTCGCCGGAAGACCTCAAGGCTGCGGGGATCGAGGGTGACACGCCGCAGGACACGCTTCGCACGGTGGTGGGAAATTTCCGCAAAGTTCAGGACCGTCTTGATTCGCTCGCGGACGATAACAAAAAACTCACTGACGAAAATAAAGCCCTGAAAACCACCAACAGCAACGTGGACGCACAGATCAGCCAGGCGGTGAGCAATGCCCGCAATGAGGAAGCGCAGAAACGCCAGCAGCTCAGCGCTCAGGTCACGGATCTCAGCTCACAGGTCAAACGGCTGATGGATCAGCTGCAGAATGGCGGTGCCGGCACGGAATCCGGAAAAACCAGCAGCCCCGGCAGTGATATTCCGATCGGGCTGGGCTACGACAGCGGGCTGAACAGCGGCGCTTCCGGCGTATCGTCTTCTTCTGATGGCCTGCAGTGGATTGAGCCCAGAGACGGGGTATCCGTTGATGCAAGCGGCCGGCCGGTGACCGACAGCAACAGAAACAACGCGACCGGTTTCTCCTTTGCCACTTCGTTTTCCGAAGCGGGTGAAGCAGGAAAACAGGCGGCAGGAAAAGCAACCGCAATGGTTCAGACTCAGCTTACGGATGCGCAGAAGGCGACCGTTCCGGTATTTACGCTTCCGGAAAACTCCACGCTCGTAGGCAGTCAGGCGATGACCGCCTTACTGGGGCGTATTCCCGTAGATGGTAAAGTCACTGATCCCTATCCTTTCAAGGTCATGATTGGCAGGGATAACCTGACGGCGAACGGCATCGAGCTTCCCGATGTTCAGGGGGCAATCGTGTCCGGTACCGCGACGGGGGACTGGACGCTGTCGTGCGTGCGCGGGTCTATTACCAGCATCACGTTTGTCTTTACCGACGGCACCGTCAGGACGCTGCCCTCTCCGGATGGCCAGAACAGTGGCGGCAGCCAGAACAGCGGCAACGCGAACGGTAATAACAGCAGCATTGGCTGGCTGTCAGACGACAACGGCATTCCCTGCATTTCAGGCACGCGTAAAAGCAACGCCTCAACCTACCTGCCAACCATCACCACACTTGCGGCCGCCGGTGCGGCGGGTGATGCCGTGGCGGAAAATCAGAATACCGGACAGACCAACGCCTACGGTGGCGTGACTTCAACTCTCACGGGTGATGCCGGTCAGGCCGTGCTGGGCAAGGCGCTTTCCGGCGGCATGCGGGAAACGATCGACTGGGTGAAAGCCCGCTACGGACAGACATTTGACGCCATTTATGTACCGCCGGGTCAGAAGGTGGCGCTGCATATCACGCGACAGCTCGCCATCGATTACGAAGAAAAAGGCCGCAAGGTTAAATATGACTTCAGCCTGGCCGGCAATGGCACAGGCATGGACTGACGGGGATTCCAATGCAAAACACCAACCTTGAGTATCGAGTGGGGTATACCCCACTCAGTGGACGGCTGTATGCCGGTTATGTCCGGAAAGATAATGGAAAGTGGGGGGGTTCTCCCCATGAGGTGACCGACTGGGCCATGTTTGCGGTTGGCCAGAAACTGGCCCGGGAAGAGACGGATATGCTGTTTCCCCTGCCTGACGGTCGGGTGATGCGAGTGTCTGCAGTCATTACGGACCCTGAAACGACGGAGGATGCGAATGCACAGCGCTAAACCCCGCCTGGTGTTGCCTCTGACACTGATGCTGTCGTTATTACTGGCCGGCTGCAGCACGTCCAAAGACGAGATGCTGCCGCCCGGAGACAGCAGCATGCTTGAGCTCTGGAATGATGGCGCCTCTGCGACACATGCAACCGGCGAAAGCCGCACCACACTGCGCCGTCCGGTTACGGACAGCGAACGCGTTATTTCTCAGCAGACGCGCGAAAGCTACAGCCGCACGCAGGAAAACGAAATTCAGCAGACGTTTCCGCGCCTGCCTAATCCCGACATGGTCATGTACGTGTTCCCGCACCTGGCCGACGGCAATACGCCGGTTCCCGGCTACAGCACCGTTTTCCCGTTTTACAGCCAGG
Source organism: Pantoea sp. ICBG 828 (assembly GCF_002928355.1). Lineage (NCBI taxonomy): Bacteria > Pseudomonadati > Pseudomonadota > Gammaproteobacteria > Enterobacterales > Erwiniaceae > Pantoea > Pantoea sp. ICBG 828. The sequence continues at coordinate 220,490 of NZ_POWN01000003.1, forward strand.
TACAGTATGCGCTGCCTGGTGAGCGCACGGAGGATCTTTAATGGCTTTTTCTCTTTTTCGCCGTCGGGCCGACGCGCAGGCGCCGCATCAGTATGGAGATGGTCCGTTTTCCATTAACGGGCATGAACCGCTGACGCGGGAGGGGCGGCTTACCCGCCGTGATGAAGCTAAGCTGTATGATACTGCGCCTTCCATTATCGACCACATCCCGTGGGGCGAGTATCTTCCTGAGCACCAGTGCATCCTGCTTGATGATGGCGTATCGGTCGGCGCTGTTTACGAAGTGATCCCGGTTGGGACCGAGGGACGACCAGACTCACGGCTTGATGAAATTCGTGACGTGGTGGAAAACGCCCTGCAGGACAGCCTTCCGGAGCTGGATGCTCACCAGTGGGTGGTGCAGTTTTACTGCCAGGACGAGTCAGATCTGACCGTCTACATGGACGGAATCAGGGGGTATGTGAAGCCCAATGCTCAGGGAACGGCTTTTACGGAAGCCTGGCTGACAGAGCAGGAGCGGCATCTGCAGAACGTGGCCAGCGAAAAGGGCCTGTTTCTGGATGAGGCCGTCACCGGTGCGCCCTGGCGCGGCCAGATCAGACGTACACGTATGGTGATTTACCGCTGGGTTGAATCACCGTATCGCGACCCGATGGCACCCGAGGTGTTGCTGAAACAGGTTTGCGATCGTCTGACCTCAGCAATGAGTGGTGCGGGTATCCAGTGCCGGCTTCAGAACGGAGAGCAGATCCACAGCTGGCTGCTGCGCTGGTTCAATCCCGATCCGAAATGGGTGGATAAAGCGACACTTTATCGTTGTGCAAAACACACTGACGATGCGCCGGGTGAATTACCTCTGCTGAACGATTTCAGTGAAAGCCTGTGGTTCACCCGCCCGCGCAGCGACGGGGAGAAAGGTGTCTGGTGGTTTGATGATGTGGCGCATAAAGCTGTTCCCGTGGCGCGTCTGCGTAATGCGCCCTCAACAGGTCACCTGACGGGAGAGGTCAAACGCGGTGAACATATCAATGCCATTATGGACCTGCTGCCTGAGGGCACCGTGCTTGCCCTGACGCTGGTCATTCACCCTCAGGATAAGCTGGAGGAAAACTTTGCCCGCCTGAGCCGCGATTCAATGGGTGAAAACGTGGACTCCCTACGCGCGCGCGAGGATGCCGCCACAGCCCGCACTTACCTGGGTAATAAACATAAACTGTATCGGGCTGCCATTACCCTGCTGATTAAAGCCCGGGACCTTCCATCGCTGGATAAGCGCTATCTTGATCTCAGCAGCAAGCTGCTCAACTGCGGCCTTGAGCCGGTTAACCCGGAGCATGATATCGGTCCGCTCAGCACCTATATGCGCGCATTACCCATGTGCTTTAATCCGGCACAGGACCGGCATAACTGGTATACGCGCCTGATGTTCGTGCAGCATTTTGCCTGCCTGGCACCGGTCTATGGTCGTGATACCGGCACCGGCAACCCGGGCTTCACCTTCTTTAACCGGGGCGGTGGCCCGCTCTCGGTCGATCCGCTTAACAGAAATGACCGCACGCAGAACGCGCATCTGATGCTGTTTGGGCCAACCGGTGCCGGCAAGTCCGCAACCGCGCTGGTCAAGCTTGCCCAGATGATGGCCATCTATCGCCCACGTATTTTCCTGATAGAAGCAGGCAACAGCTTCGGCCTGTTTGGTGATTACTGCGCCTCCCTGGGACTGAGCGTACATCGGGTCAGTATCAAGCCCGGTAAAGTTATTTCTCTCGCACCGTTCGGTGACTCACATCTGCTGATGCAGGCAAAACCGGATGAACTGATCATCAGTGAAGACGCTCTTCCGGATATTGATGACGATGAAGATAAGGATGAAGAGCGTGACGTACTCGGTGAAATGGAAATTGCCGCCCGCCTGATGATCACCGGCGGAGAAGCTGCAGAAGAATCACGATTAACACGCGCAGACCGTGGCATGATCCGTGAGGCCATCATGATCGCCGCCCGCACGGCTTTTGAGGAAAGCCGGCAGATGTTGCCTGAAGACCTGATGTTTGCGTTGCAGAATATTGCCCGGGATAGCAGCCAGGGAGAATACGGCCGGGAAAAGCGAACTGCGGCACGTCGTTCACGCGCGGAAGAAATGTCCGAGGCGCTCCGGATGTTCACTGAAGGCTTCGAAGGCGAACTCTTCAACCGTCCAGGCACCCCTTGGCCAGAGGCTGATGTCACGATCGTTGACCTGGGTACGCTGGCCCGTGAGGGCTATGAGGCGCAGATGGCCGTTGCGGTCATTTCTCTGCTTAACTCAATCAACAATATCGCTGAGCGCGATCAGTACAGCGACAGGGATATTATTGTGCCCATTGATGAAGGACATATCGTAACGACTAACCCGCTGCTCGGACCTTACGCGACAAAAATTGCCAAAATGTGGCGTAAGCTGGGCACCTGGCTCTGGATTTTCACCCAGAACCTCGAGGATTTCCCTGATACCGCTAAAAAAATGCTGAACATGGCGGAGTGGTGGATCTGTCTGGTAATGCCTCCGCAGGAGGTCGAGCAGATTGCCCGTTTCAAGACGCTGACAGCAGAACAACGTGAAATGCTGCTTTCAGCGACGAAGGTCCCCCGGAAATATACTGAAGGCGTCATTATTTCAGAGAAGGTGCAGGCGCTCTTTCGTGCGGTTCCCCCCAGTCTCTATCTGGCGCTGGGGATGACTGAAAAACCAGAGAAAGCCGAGAGACGACAAATCATGAACGAATTAAATTGCAGTGAACTTGAGGCTGCGTTTCACGTTGCGCGCCGGCTTGATGAAAATCGCGGACTGAGTATCTGACAGGGGAACCCATGAAGAAACTGACTATGGCACCGCCAGTGGTCGTAGCGGATAAGGCGCTGATTGCGTCTGTCATTTTTACCGTGCCACCGCAAGGGACGGCATCAATTGGTCAGTCCGACAGTGTCTCACTGGAAATACTGCAGCGCGAGATCACAAGTCGGCTTGATAAGCCGGTTCTGATTTCAGTCTTCCCTCACCGCGTTGGGCGCCGCAGTTGCGTGGCGGTACATTTGACGGATGCCGGCGGGAAAAAACTGGATATTCTCATCACAGTAACCGGTAACACGCTGTGGCCTGGTGAAGCTGAGTTCGAAAGCAGTCTGCGCTGGAATATCTGCGTGCCGGATGCCACCGATATGTTATGGGTGCTGAAGGAGATCGACAGAGTTACAGACGGCGAGGTGTTCAGTTAAATCGGCCCTGCCTGTTTGTCAGGCAGCGGTTTCAGGCTGTCTGACAAACAGGGAGGCTGCGGGTGCGGGCGGCATAGAGCCCGCGTTTATTTTGACTCATTCGGGTTGAGCCTTTTCAAATTTACTTTATTGACTGCGTAATTACACCTGACTTGACTACCCATTTGCATTTTACTTGGCGACCGTTTGCAGATTACCTGACCATCGCCAACTAAAATTGGCGTATGGCTCACATCTTATGACGAAGCCCGAACTAAACGGCAGCAATGTGCCAAGAGCGGACATTGTGTCTCTCGATTCAGGCGGCCAAATTCAATAAACCACTTCATACTCACTGTTCAGCCGCGATGTGTGCGCTGTGTTGCCGTTATTGCAATCACATCCTAAGAAGATTTCTGAGAAACGCAATTAACTTCAATGATATTATACCCAAGAACCTCAAGATGTAGGATGGTAGTACTTAAACAAGTTACCGCTACTGTTGCCTTGGTCTCCGGCTCCTGCAACTTGAAGTATCATGGGTATATATACAAAGGAAACGCTGGGAAACCGGGGTAAAGTTTGCGTGTCACAAAGCCCCGAACCGTTCCGCGGTGCATCACATAGCAATCACCTATCCCTGAGGTAACTATATGGACTTTACAGAATATCAAGAAGAAATAATCGAAGATGTTAAATCTTGCCTTGAAAACTTACAAGTCCAACCCATTTTATTCATGGGTGCAGGTATTTCACAACGATATATAAAAGCGCCTGACTGGGAAGGTCTGTTAAAGCAACTAGCGGAAATATGCCCCTTGATCAAACGCCCTTATGGTTACTACAGCCAAACAAGGGGTGATAACAAACCATTGATTGCTAGCGATTTTTGTGACTTCTATGCTGAATGGGCTTGGGATGATGGCAAGGAGCGCTATCCAGAAACATACTTTGAAGGAACGACTCCAAAAGATATTTATATTAAGCATGAAATTGCATCCATTCTGAATGAATTATCAAACTCCGTTGATTTCTCGAACATGGAATATACAGAGGAAGTTCAGAAATTAAGGAAAGTAAAACCTCATGCCATAATCACAACAAATTATGACGACACATTAGAAAAAATATTTGACAATTATCAGGCCATAGTTGGTCATAACGTTGTTAAAGTGAATTATTCATCTTATGGCGAAATCATGAAAATTCATGGTAGCAGTCATGAAGTTGAAAGTATTGTTATTACAAATGAAGATTATGTTGATTTCTATAAACGCAAGAAATATATCAGTGCAAAATTGCTAACATATTTTGCTGAACACCCCTTGTTTTTCTTTGGATACAGTATCAATGATGAAAACATTAAGGCAATTCTCTCTGATATTGATGAAATCATCGCTCCCAATAATGCATTGATTCCAAATATTTATCTTGTCTCCTTCAGTAAGGACTGCGAGGCCACGGGTTCTCATCAGAAGGAATTGCTAATCGGTGTTGGTGAGAATAAAAGCGTTCGAATCAAGGTGATATACGCAAATGATTTCGGTTGGATTTTTGATGCGTTATCATCTAATACACCGGAAATTAGCGTTAATCCAAAACTTGTGCGTGCATTTCTAGCCAGAACGTACACATTCGCATCAGAATCCCTAGTTAAACAAGAGCTTCCATACGATTTTGAGATGTTCCGCAATATTGCAGAGCATGATGATGCATTAGCTAAAATGTATGGAATCGCTGAACTCAATAATGGGCAGGCACTAAATGCTAGTTTCCCATATACAATGTCTGATCTGGCAAGGATTCTCGATATGGGATCGTGGCACTATGTTAATCAAGAATTCGAAAAATTAAGAAAACTAACCGACTTCAACATTAAAGCATCAGACAACAATTATCATGTTTTCATTAAATCTGGGAAAAGTGGTGTCGGAAAATACTCACCTGAGGCACTTGACTTATTGCGAAAGTTAATAAACGGGGAACAATTTGAGTTAAACCCATAATTAAAGATAATGCACACAATGACGTTATATTAAAGAGGCCGCTGCGAGAGACTTTTTTGCAGCAGCCTTTTCAACATATGGGCATATCTAACGAGCCAGTGATTAGACATTTTCACTGAATCTTGACATATCTTCCTGAGTTAAATAGTTTTTTTTACAGTTGTTTTACGTCCGATCCTCGCTCTTAGCTGCCAGTTAATCTGGCCGGGTTTTGACTGCTTTTTTGTTTGAGATGACCAAGTGAAATGCAAATACGCGGTCAAGTAAAATGCAAACGAGTTGTCAAGTGAATGCAAAAAAACAATTGACAAAACAAACGTGTTTTTGTATTTAAATACTTGCCTGGTGTGATCTATATACCCGTCCAATCATTCCTCTCACACCGGGTCAAAGCCTTATCCAAACGGATGAGGCTTTTGTTTTGTCGTTACGGCAGCTCCACTTTTCCTGCATCAATATCCATCACTGAAACGGCTCTGAATCTTATACAGACGCCGTGTTTCGCTTCTGCGACCATCAGGCGTGAGATTGGCCGCCATATCCAGACATCGCTCTCTGCGGCGGGCTATGGCCTCGCGTTCGGCATCTTCCGTAATCTGATCCATCACGGTCAGCCAGCGGCGTGCAGCGCGTCGCCATAAGCCCCTTCTTTCCAGTGATTCTGCTACAGTGTCTTTCAGTTCCATATGCCTCCACCGGGGTCACTCTTGCCTCATCAGTGCCATCTATTCTTTCATAATGGTAATCACAGTTGTTTATTTCACCCAGAGCGCATTCACAGAAAATGGACTTCCGTCTACAAACAGGAGCCTGTTGATGCGCTATCCCTTTGAACTCGATCCGCAGATTATTCACCACATTATTTACAGTCAGGCCGGCTCTGTCGGCAAGGCCGTCATAGAACTCATCATGAACAGCGTCGACGCCGGTGCCGGCGCGGTGATCATCGACATTACCCCGGAGGGCTTCTCCTGTCGGGATGATGGACGCGGTTTTACGTCATATGATGACGTAAAGCGCTATTTCGGGCGTTTCGGCACGCCACATCAGGAAGGTGATGCGACCTACGGGCGCTTTCGTCTGGGGCGTGGCCAGATCATGGCGCACGCCCGAACACTCTGGCGTTCGCAGCGCTGGCAGATGTCGGTTGATACGCGTGAAATGGGTTATCACTATGACCTGGAAAAAATTGCGGAGGCTGAGCCAGGCTGCCATATCACTGGTGAGTGGTATGAACCGCTGACCAGTCAGGAGCGCATGTCATGCATTCAGGAAATCCGCGATCTGGTGCGCTATACACCCGTCACGGTGCACCTCAACGGCACCATCATTACCCGCCAGCCGGCACTGGAGAAGTGGGATGCGGAGGACGATCAGGCCTGGTATCGCCTCCGGGAAGACGGTGCGGTGTCGGTATACAATCAGGGCGTCCTGGTGCGTCATGATCCAGGACACATCTGGGGCGTTGGTGGCCTTATCGTCAGTAAAAAACCCATCGCGCTTAACGTCTCGCGTACTGAAATTCTTCGCAAAAGCTGCCCTGTCTGGAAAACAATTGCCGCCCGGTTTGGCCAGCTTGCCACCGCCTTCTCTGACAATCAGGGGAAATATCGTAAAACGGAAGCGCGTCGGGAGAAAACCGCCCGCGCTTTGCTTTCCGGAGAGGGCGACCTGCAGAAGCTGATGAACGATGAAGAGGTCATCACGCTCCTGCCCGGCAAACGTCACGTCACGCTTGAGCACTTCATTCGTAAGTGCCGCTATTACCCGGCGGCAACCGACAAAAACTGCTTCACCCTCGCGCGGTATGCTCGTGATGTTCCGCGCGGGGAAATCATTGCCCGGGCCGGTATCGCGCCAGTGGTGCATCCTGTCACGCTGTCCCGCTTCGGCTGTTACGAGCCGGAAGAGTTTATGGAAAGTCTGAGCCGCGTACGCGCAAACCTGATGGCGTACCGTGAACAGCTACCCCGGCACCGGCGATGGGGCTCCGGCTGGCAGTCTGAGCTGGTACTTATTGATTTCGACACCCTCAGCGCAAACTTTATAGACCGCACGCAGATGATCAGCGAGAAACAGCTTGATAAGGAAACCCGACGTGCATGGACAGCGCTGCGCTGGTGCCTTACCCAGTATGCTGCTGTCTGCTCGGGAGGCGAAGCGGGTTATCAGTCACGTTCTTACGGGGGTAAACGCTTTCAAATTCTGCTGGGTGAGTCCACGTCTGCTGATGCCTGGACGGACGGAGAGACCTACATTGCCTACAACATTGATATCGTCCGCCGGCTGAAGTCCGATGCGCTGCAGACTGCCAGTCAGCTGTTCAGCCTGACGGAGCACGAGGTGGCACACCAGGGCGACAGCCTGGACTGTGGCCACGACGAAACTTTTTATCAGCGTTTCCATGATATCAGCACCCTGTGCGCACCCGATCGCCAGCGTTACATGCACGTCTGGCTGATGAAGTACACGACCAGCCTGGAGGCAGAGGGTAAACGCGCAACCGGAACAGCCTGGAGAGAGCGTTATCTGACTGAGCGTGCCAGCACCGGCCGGGAGAAAAAAGGACTCCCCGGCGTTATCAGTGATGCCGGCATTCGTGATGCTGTAAGCGCACAGCCGGCCCCTGAAGATATGTCACGGCTTGATTTTCTTAACCAGCAACTGACGGGCGCCGCTGCAACGGCGCCTGTAAGGTCTGACTGGGATAGTGCAGTGGCTGCCGGCATTGAGCAGGCCCGTAAGAATCAGTCAGAACGGTTACGGGAACAGCAGGCTCTGGATGACTGGTACGCTGCAGAGGATGATGCATCCGACATTCTGATCGATGAGCAACGGGCAGCTGAAGCTGAAGAGCAGATGTGGCTGGCTTCCCGTAAAACACATTACCTGTCCCTTTTACCCGACGCTACTGAGGAGGCTTTAAACGACTGGGTGGTTGAGTTCCTTGCCATTGCGACCGATTCAGATGAGGAAGCACGTGCTGCGTGGGCCATGCGTGCATGGGAAAATAGCGACCTCTGGTTTGCCAGAAATACTCCAGCCGGCATTGAGGCGGAAGACCTCCATGAACAGGACGCTGAACACCCGCCTGAACAAAGCCTTCCTGCAGAGTGGCTTCCATTTATCGTGGAGGGCGAAACCCGATGGAGCATAGAGCGTAACGCAGCTGCAGCAGGTTTTGTCCGTGAAATGGATTATCTGGAGTGGCGCCGCGACAGCACCATCGGGGGGGCATCCTGATCATGCGGAATCACGGTTTTCTCAACCAGCCTGCGCGCTGAGAAATTATCAGCGCCGGGCTCAGAGTTAATTACTGACCGGCCCTGTTATTGAACGCACCCTGAGCAGGTTACTCACTCAGGGAGTGTTCTCCATGAAATTTTCATTTTGCTGCCTCGCAGCACTGTTACTAACCGCCGGCGCCCATGCCGGCACCGTCATTTATACCGACAGCGCCCACCCCGTAACGGGTAACCCCGGGCCTGACGTGACTGTCATTATGCTGGATGCGCCTGACCGGCTGCAGGCGGATCTCTTCGGCCCGCTGCCGGCAGACCCGGCACAGGCTGAACAGCAGGCGCGGGCTGTCATCAATTCGCCTGCGTTTAAGCAGCGTCAGCAGGACCTTGCCGGAACCTATGCTGGTCTCATGCACGCCTGGTCGCTGGGTCTTGAGAAATACCCCGCGGTGGTGTTTGACGACAAGTGGGTGGTCTACGGCACCACGGACGTCGGCGTGGCCACGCAGCAGCTGAACGCCCGGAAGGAGTCTGCACAGTGAAAATGTCTTTCTCCCGCCCGCGCCGGCTGGCACTCGCCACGTTAATGGCCTGCACCGGCACGATGGCCAGCGTCAATACCGCGAGTCTGCTCTCAAGCGCCGCCAGTCCTGACTGTATCAGCTGGCGCATCAGCGGTATCTGTTACTGGCTTTTCTGCACGCCTTTCGGCTGCTCCGTTAAAACCTCCGTGAAGGTCACTCATTTCATTCCGGAAGCCGTGGTTTCAGCCTACCTGAGCCCTGGAGCCAATCCCTGGACGGAGATGTCGGCCGTCAGCAGCCTGGCTGATGGCGCCGAGAGTGCGCTCCTGGGAGGCGCTGCAGGTGTGGCGACCGGTGGCGGACGGCAGGAAATGAAGGCGCCCGGCAATCGCAAGCAGAACCTGCACTTTTACTACGGCGATGCGTACGGCCATCCAGCTACCAGACTCATCGGCGGAATGGTGCCTGGGTATTCCTGTGACAGTGCCGCCGCGCCTTTTATGCCGTACTTCACAAGCAGCCTCGATGCGCTTGCCTGGCGCACCGGCGTACCGGAATCGCTCTACCCGGAGGCGTTAATCCCGGGACAGCGTGAGATTGGCAGCACGGCCAGCGGCAACATGTGGGGGAATGTCTATCCCCGCAGCGGCTTTGTCACGCAGACCGACAGCTACAAGTCGGCGGCCGTTGTGGTGCAGCGCGTGGCCGACATTATCACCCGCCAGGGACAGCTGCATGTCTACAGCCCGCTCACCGGGCAGCGTTCGCCGGGCTACTGGCCACCCGACCCCGTCCAGGAAAATACCGGCACAAATAATCACAAATGGCAGCGTCTCTCTCCCCAGCTCTCGCAGAGCTGCGCGGTGTTCCCCGACACTGGCGGGCAGATAGCTGAAAACGGCAACTATGCCTGGGCGTTGTGGCAGCCCTACAGCTGCTGCAAACGACGTGGCCAGACCTTCCTTTACAGCACCGATTTCTCCTGAGGACTAAGCAGATGAAACAGCAGTATTCGCAGCGGCTCTACCGCCCTCTGGCGGCATTAGCCTTCTCCGCCTTTCTCTCCCTGCCGGCACTGGCTGTGGACACGTCACTTTCGTCCGGCGGTGCGTCAGTAAGCGGCGCGATTAATGACGGACTTTTTTACTCTATTGGTGGCGGCTCAGTGATCTCACCGCCACCGAGCCGCAGCAATATGTCCAGACTGGGGCTGAACGGTGGGTGGAGCAGTGACCTCATGTGCGGCAACTTTGACCTGAAAACGACCGTAGGCAATCAGCTCAACGGCATCACCAGCGGATTCAAGGACCTTATGGGCAACGTGATTCAGGGCGCGACCGGCGCGGTTATGAGCATGCCGGCAATGGCCATTCAGCGTGCTAATCCCGGGCTGTATGAAATGCTCACCAACGGGGTGCTGCAGGCAGGGCTCAACTTCGATAAAGCGCAACTCAATTGCCAGAATATGTCGAAAAAGCTTGCTGACTATACCCTGGGCAGCAAGTGGCAGCAGGCTGCTGTATCTGAAGAATATAAGGATATTGTGGCGTCCAGCGGCGGAGACGCCGTCTCCAGCGACCAGCAGCTGCAGAAGGCCACCGGTGAAGAAGGCGTAACCTGGGTTGGCGGTCAGAAGCGCGGAGGCAAAGGCCAGCAGGCCATTCAGCCGACCCGTGACCTGGCTAAAGCCGGTTATAACATGATGAACAGCCTGCCGGTGACCAGCAACAGCAGCGTGGGCTCCGCCAGCTGCAACGGCACGGTCTGCCAGCGCTGGAAAACCTCGGATGATGCGGCAGCGGCGGTGGTTAAGGTGCTTGGCGATCGTTCGATCCGGACCTGCAGAGAAACCAGCGAATGCACAAGCGGCGGGGCTGAAAACCAGCCCGGCAGTTCTGTCGCCGGCACGGGATTCTCACCCGTGCTTGAAGATGCTACCAAAGCCAATCTGGAACAGCTGGGTAAACTGGTCGGCGGTGAACTGCAGCCAACGGCCGATAACCTGGCGGCGCTTAAAACCGGCAGCCTTGTTGTAACGCGCGGCGTTATTCAGTCACTGCGCGATGACCCGGACAAGGTCGCGTTGGTTCAGCGCCTGGCCGGCGAGCTGGCGATGGCTGACACAGTGGAAACAGCACTGACCATGCGGCGCATGCTGACCACCGGCGAATCCGAGCCAAACGCCGCTGAGCAACCCGAGGCGCTTGCTGAAGGCGACCGCCGCATTGATGCTCTTGACCGCGAGCTCAGCGCCCTGCGTAACGAGATGGAGTTGCGCAAATCCATCAGCAACAACAGCCTGCTGACCACGCTGGCGCGTCAGGGAGAGCGTAACCAGGATAACCAGCTGCAGCAGAAAGCCGGCAATCAGGATCAGGGCTTCAGCCAGATGAACCAGACGCAGTCTTCCGGAGCAAACTGATATGACACTCTCCTCTGTTCGCGGCCGTGCGGGCCGCATATTACTCATGCTTCTCCCCTTACTGCTGGTAACCGTGGCCATGTTTGCGCTGGCTTCGGTCTTTATGGCGTATGACCCGGACGGCCAGCTGACACGCCTTTGGCTGCATGAGAGCCGGTGGGGGCTGTTTGCCTGGCGACTTGTGATGTATGCCGGCATCGCTGCAGCCTGGGGCCTGAAGATCCGCCCGCAGCTTCTGAAGCGGTGGCCGGAGGCTCGTGCCCGCCTGCCGCGCACCGAGCTGCTCGGGGTTCTGTTTATTCTGGCCACGGAATGCGTGGCCTGGACCGGCACGGCATAAGGAGAAGATCATGACAGCAAACAGTTACCTGGAATATTTTCTGGTCCTCTTTGGCTGGGTGATGAACAATGCCATGTGGACCATTCTCAGCAGCACAGGGCTCTTCGCGCTGCCGCTGGTTTTTAAGGTCATGGGCGTGTGGCTCAAGGTGCGTGAGGAAGGTGCAGACGAAGGGAATAAAGGATTACTGGCGCTCCCGCGCATTGAGCATGCCATTTATGTTTCATTTGTGGTGATGCTTTTTTGCTGCATCCCGCTGCTGCCAGTAGATATCAGCACCATCAAATTCGACAGTTCCCGGGCAAAGCAGTGTGGCATCAGCGTACCCACGCCGCAGAACTCGGGCTACAGCGGTTTAGTCAATGACTTTGACGGTCGTACCGCCCAGGTGCCCATCTGGTGGTATCTGCTGCATATGATTTCTAAGGGCACCACCCAAGCCATGATTGCGTCCATTCCCTGCGGCACGCAACTGCGCCAGATGCGCTTTGACGTGCAGAACACGAAGCTGCGTGACCCGGTATTGCTGCAGGAGGTCCAGGACTTTGCAGATCAGTGTTATTCAAGGGCCTATTTCCGGCTCAAGAACAGCAACAGTCAGCTCAGCGATGCCACCATTAACTCGGTAGGCTGGATTGGCAGCGACTACTTCCTGAACACGTCGGGCTATTACGACTACTACACCGCCACCACCCCGAGGAGCCAGTGGCCCTATAACAGCTCCCGCGACAGCGGATATCCGGACACCGGTCAGGGCGGCTATCCCACCTGTAAAACGTGGTGGTCCGATGGCTCTTCGGGGCTTCGTACTCGCGTGCTGGCCACCTTTAGTGATTACACACGTAAAGAAGTGCAGAGGCAATTTCCCGGTCAGCAATGGGAAGAGGTCGTGCTGCGGTGGATAGTAAGCCCGCGAAATGCCGGACTTTCGGGAGGCGGTGTTACTTACATGGCCGGTGCAGATGACACCGCCTCCGGTATTGGCGGAAATCTGTCACGGCTGGCATCTACTGTAGGTTTAGGTATGAAGCAGGTAGAAGCACTTCCTGGCTTCGATGCGCTGAAACAGGCGCTTCCGATGATTCAGGCGCTTCTGCAGATGATGATTATCACTGTGATACCGGTGCTGATGATGTTCAGTGCTTACGAGCCCAAAACAGTGGTTACCATATCATTTGCACTGTTTGCATTGCAGTTCATCACCTTCTGGTGGGAGCTGGCAGGATGGCTTGATGACAGATTGATCACTATTTTGTACTCAAGTCTTGCGGCTAATGGGCTTGCTTCAGGTCAACCTATAGCGGATTTCCTTAGTTCACCTCGTGATGGATGGATAATGAATCTTGTGCTGGGAATGATGTACGTAGTTTTTCCGGCATTCTGGGTGGGCATGCTTGGCTGGATAGGGGTAAAAATTGGTGGCATTGCTGAGGGATTCATTAAGGGTGGCGCTCAAGCTCAACAGGCTGGACAAGAAGGGGGGGCGATGGCAGGAGAGGCTGTTAAAGCTGGGGTGAAGAAACTCGTCTAATACTCATTATAACTAGTGCTGAGGCTGGCAGTTTCATCGCTGACAGCCTCTAATCACGATCTATCCTGAAATTGCCTACATACCACCCATAACCTTCAGCACCATCACGAAACCCGTCTTTAGGTTTTTTGGTCTTATTAGTCGAAGCAGGTAGTTTTGAAACAATCAAAGAAGCTGCTGTGCAAGCTGTCTTTACAGAGTCTCTCACGTCGTCCCCAAAACTACGACCACTCTCGTATTTCTCTAACTCTTCATTCCAGTCACTTGCCATAAGATCTTCCTCGTTCACAACACAAAGCAAAGATTGTCATGTCGAATCACATTACTAAAAAACAGCACTACTGGCAAATTTTTGAACAGTAAGACGGCTCGTTTCATCAGGTACCACATTAGGGTTCTATCAAGTTGTCCATCGGATGAATTTTGAATTTATTACAAAACCCACTTCTCACAGAGATGTTATAGTAAGGTGCGAAAAATGAAGTTCATCTTTAAAACATACTGGTGAAAAAATGGTCTCATCCAAAACGCATAGAATTAATTCGCTTTTCAGTGATTCTAAGTTTCAATTAACAAGTGAGCTCTTATCAGCATGCATTGGTTATGGAAGCCATATTGAACCATACGGATTTGTTACTGGGTTTAGTGGTAAAAAAAGAGATGGATATGCAATTTTACTGCGGCTAATGTCAAGGACTTTTGATGTAAATGACGTGCCAATTGATGATGACAGAATATACACCAGGTATAGCAAGGAGGTTGATGCATTTATTGCTTCCCTGAGTAAACCACAGTTAAATGAAATCGCCGGTGAGTTGAAACATATTTATCTTCACCTGCAAGGGATTTTAAATGATGCGGGAGTTACTCATATAAAATTAAGGCGAGAAATCGGCCCCAAAGAATTGCCTCGACAAAAAATTAATGAAGTAACAGTATCATCTCATTTTTCTGGACATCTTAATTATAGTGACTTACTCATGCTGTATAAATCTGCAGCTGATTTATTAGGTAAAGAAAAAATACCTGTTCATATGGACGTGCTTAACTCTTTTACTGACACCAATGATAAAGGTGGCTATGGATCTATATCGATTGAGTTAAGCATACCTGCAGAGGATGTCCTGTACTCATACTTAATGTTCCCTTCGGATCAAATGGAAGGAGAAGAGTGGGTAATAATGAACAGGTCCTCAACAGGCGTAGTTGAAATCCCTGCTTCTAGCATTATCATTGAAAATACTAAAATAAGAGACTTTTATAAGGAAAGCTATAGGGATTTAACTTTGGATTTTGCACAGCAATTATTCAGCATGGAGTATTCTAGAACATGGGGGAGGTTACCACTGTTCCGTTCCTTCTAACTAGTTTCGAAATGGCGTAGAGTTCTAATAATTTATTGAACCTTTATTCGCTACCTGCTTCAGACTCGTTATCTTATATGATTCACATGAGGCTATGACATTTAACTTGTAAAAGGATCATGCTTCGATCTAACATCTCCCTCGTTGTACCGTTGCGTAAAGCAACATGCCAATGTCCCGGCAATCTGAGAGGGACGCCTTCGGGTGATTGCATGCCAAAACCGTCATGACCTGAGAGACGGTGCCTTAGGGCGGTAACTCCGTTTAACCTTTGAAAACGGAGGTCGCACAACGACGAAGGTCCTTTTCTTTCAATGCCTGTTCAGGGCTTTTTCATCTCCACGGCGTTTTTCGCCAACGTTTACTCTTTCGTGCTGACGCTGAATTCCGGTTGCAAACTTTGCGACGTGGGTATGACCATTTGAACATTTGGGCATCTTCCACGACTGCATTGAGAGCAGAGGAGCGCGGCGTCACTTGCGTTCGAGTGAAACGAGTACCAAGTGACGCGCGCAGCGCATAACTGGCAGCGCTGACGCACTGCCGTTTAAACAACTTCTTTACCAACTGACCAACACGTACTCAAAGGTTTTAAGCGCCTTAAAGACGTGCTTCATTCACTGTTTGTTCACTTATCAATCAAACGTCTTAACCGTAAAAACGGCCAGGGACTTCATTAAAAGAGGAGAAAATCGACACGATATCGATGGCGACACCAGTCAACACACTGGTGCGTGGAAGCAGACTGATTCATTTCAGCCCGGTGCAAACCGCGAACAGGTCAGAGACCTGGGGAGCTTCGCAATAACTCAACATTTCGCCGCCCCGATGCACAGATATCTGTCGAGACGCAGGAAGCGCAACAATAAACCGTGCCGTCGGGGTGAAATTCATCGTCTGTAGCTGTGGTGCAGTCGGTGTCAGTGCTTTTCCGTTCACACAGACGGAAAAGCACTGACACCTGTTTAAGTGGAGGGGGGATTATGGCAAAACTGAATAAAAATCTTAAAACGCTTGCCAGACAGGCGGGGGGAAGTTTTAAAACTGTTTCTGACCGAATGAAAATTGCTGACAGGTTTGCCGAACGTTTATTAAGGCTTAATGTTCAAATCAGAGATATCAAGAACATTAAAACGTCGCATATCGAACTGTATATGAAAAGTCGCCTTTCAGAAGAAATTTCCAGGCGCACTCTTCAAAATGAAATGGCGGCGATCCGCGCTTTACTGCGGGTTGCAGGAAAGACACTCATGGCTAATCCTTCTCATGAAAAACTGAGCAACCAGGCCCTGGGGATTTCGGAAACGAGCCGGGACGGAACGAAGGTTGCCATTCCCGATACTTATTTTCGTCAGGTATTAACGAGTGTAGAGCAAAAGGATGAGGGCATTGCCTGCGCAATGAAGCTATCCCGATTACTCGGTTTAAGAACGGAAGAAACAGTTCAGTCTGCTAAATCATTGCGTACCTGGCAAAAAGCGTTACTGAATGGGGACGAAAAAATACGCATTGTATTCGGTACAAAAGGAGGGCGCCCAAGAGATACCACGGTATTAGATCGTGATGCGACTCTGGCTGCAATCAATGCGTCTCTTAAACATCTGAGTGAAAATAATGGCAAGTTAATCGATAAACCATCATTACACACGGCCATTGAACGCTATCGCAATGTCGTCCGTGAATCAGGATTAACCGGTAAATATGCACCCCATAGTTTACGTTATGCGTACTCTGTTGATGTTATGAATCTCCATATGAAAAAAGGTTTTACTAAAGAAGAGGCACAGGCTCTTGCATCAATGGATCTGGGACATGGCGATGGCAGGGGGCATTATGTGGCGCGTATTTATAACAAGGTTGAGCTTCATGATTAAGCATGGTTTTATTTCTGGTGATGTTTCGATTATTTGTCGCGTGCTTTTAGGGTTTAAAGTAAACATTTCACGCATTATCGACAGGGGACATTGCGAGGTAGCCTGTTTACAGGAGGCTTATGCCCATTATGGTGACAGGTTCACCCGTACTGATGCCTGTCTGTACTTCACTCAGGGCGCACTGTTTGAAACTTTCAGGATTGTGCTGAGAGAAAAATAATGCGGGGAGATCTTTGCGTTGACACTCTTGCCTGAGGTGCGGGAATTGTGTACGCTTATTTTGCTAACGTTGTCTCTGACAACTGCCAATGTTCCGGTGATTTGAGAGGAACGCCTTCGGGTAATCACATGCCAATGCCATCACAACCTGAGAGATGGCGCTTTCGGGCGGTTACAAATCTGTTTAACCTTTGAAAACAGAGACCCCTGTGGTTAAGGTCCTTCTCTACTTCGCTTCACTCTCCTGAACATCTTATTTACTCATCAGCCATTTTTGGCCTGATTCTCACCCTGAGGGATACTTTCCCTTTGGGACGGTTCCCTTTTTTCATAAGGAATCGTACCCATGCATTATACCAAAATGATCAATCCGCTCACGTTACTGAATTGTGATTCCCCCGCTTCTGCAAGAATCATGGTGGATTACGTTAAAACTCAGCTTAACGTACGTCTTGGTTACAAACTCATGGTTGACGCCGATCCTCAGGTTCCTGCTGACGGCCTTCCTGACTACCTGACTTTTCTCAGATATGTTGCACATACCGTTGGTTTTGCAACTGAGCATTGCTTCATAAGACACACCTTTGTCGAAGAGGCCGTGACCGAGCTTACGCTCCTGGGGGTAAATGTTCACAGTCGTCACTGGAATACCGCTTTTCACCAGGGCGTTACCCTGTCTCGCCAGGAAAAAGAACTGGACGACGCTACAGAAGAAGCGCGCAAAATGTTTTATCAGAGCGCCGGTTTTTCTGACATCGCCTGACTGCCTTATTAAACGAACAGTCTTTCACCCTCACGGGACTTCTGTCCCCGTCAGGGACAGATTTCCCCGACGCTTCAGGGAATCCTCAATGAACGATTTAATTCTCACTGCAGATTTTTATCATCGTGCCAGCGAGCGTACCGCTCACAAAGTCGCACTGGCCAAAGCAGAGGGCGAGCTGCTGAGTATCGCAGCGCTTCGTCGTCTTGGCCTGAATACCGGGACAGATGACGACGGCTTTCCGTTTTACGTCTGGGAAATGGCTGCGGTCGCCAGGGACCTGGCTGAACTGCATGTCCGGAAGCTTATACCTGAATCATGGGAGGCATTCTTTAACGGTCTTTGCCGCATGGCAGAAGGTATTGATAAAGAGGCCTGGACATATTTCTACAAAAGCGCAGTCAAAGACGAAAAATGCTTTCTGTCTATGGAAAATAGCGAAGCAAATTTCTGAGGTGATGCACTTAACCCGTATGGGGATTTTCTCCATACGGAGATAAATCCTCTTATTTTTACTGAAGAGGATTTACCTGTGAATACACTGGCATTTAATACGTTATTACTCGTTAAACATAACAGCAGCGAATGGCACCGGATGTGGAGCAGGCTGGCAAAGCACAGGTCCAACCGCGCCCTTCAGGAACCGGCTGTTGCTGATAATGACGGTGAAGTCTGGCAGTACATGGAGACAGTGGAAAAACGCGTTCTGTGGTTTGGAAAACGCTACATCCATCGTTTCCGTCATCGTTATCACCCAGCCTGCGGTTGCGCCATGACAGTTAACATTCCTGCCAGCCGAACCTTTAATCCGGACGATCCGGATAACGCTTTATATCATCACTTCGGTTAGTCATTAACCAGACGCCAGCGTCATTTATGACAAAGGCGTTAACCCATGCGGGGACAACCTCCCTGCATCTGCGGTGATGGTTTTCTCCGCATTCTTTAAGGAGAAAACCATGAGCAGTATAATGCTGTTACTTATCACCCGCACATCGCGCGCCCTCAGCTGCCTTGCAGAGGCAATGCGTCAGCAGCAGGCTGAATGGTTCACCAACCGCAGCGGACACAGTAGTTTCCGCGCCGAGGTCGTTCAGTCTGAAGGGGGGTTTACCGCCATCATTTCACGCAGAACAGGCTACAGTTCGCGTGACTGGCAGTATCAGCAACTTGGCAGCGCAGGTAAGTTTGCCTCCGCACGTAAGGCTTTACGGGCGGGCCGGCAGATGGCGCAGCAAATGGCCGGATTGCGTTACCGTTTCGACTGAATCTGTTTTTACTGATTAACACTTCCCGGAGGGACCTTCCCTCCCGGGGAGGTTTCCTCCTTCTTTTATCCGGAGGAAATATGATCCGTTTTACTTCTGCTGAACTTCGTCCGCTTTTCACACAGAACCTGGGTATGCAGCGCCCGCTGATACTTGAAAAGAACCTGGGGATTTATCTTCGTGTACCTGATGACAATCATCCCGGAGAGTGGCTGAAAGCCTGGGCTGCAGGGTGTAATCCGTCGGAGGATGCAGACTGGTCAGAACTTGCTGACTCACTGATACCCGAACGGGAATTCTCCTTTCAGACCTTTATTGCGCAGAGCATGTCTGATGCTGTGCTGAATGACCAACATGATCTGCTCATCAAACCCGTTATCAGTAACCTGAACAATGCGCTGACGCTTCATGTGGAAACGCATCCACCGCTGAAGGTGTATGTACCGGTGAGCGAATATCGTGACCGGACCCGCTGGCTTTACGATCAGTCGCTGCGCCATTTTCATGCCTGTGTAGGTAATGCTGAACGTCTCAGCTGGCGTTCGCAGGCATTACATGTTCTCGACCAGGTCATTCGCCTTGATTCAAAGCGGGCGAAACCCGCCGATCGGGAGATGTTTGACAGTGCGGTCGCGAGCGTACGTGACCGTATTCGTTCGGTTATGGCCGACGGCTCCTTACGTTTTTACTGATTTTTCCACTCACCGGTGGCGCATCGTCCGCCACCGGCCGGGATGCGCCCCGTTTTCAAAGGATGCATCCCATGAAAAAGACAACAGCCCGATCCAAAGCGTCAGCAGTACAGACTACCGACCTGTATCAGCAGGTCACCGATAAAATCATTGTGGCGCTGGAAAATGGCGTGCCGCCTTGGCGGCGCCCGTGGCGTTCGGCTCAGAACGTGCACGGCAGCTGCCTGCCGGTCAATGCCGTAACCGGCCGTGCCTACAGCGGGGTTAACGTTCCCCTGCTCTGGATGGCCGCAGAAGAACACGGTTATACGTCCGATCGCTGGCTGACTTTCCTGCAGGCTAAAACTGCGGGAGGTCACGTCAGGAAGAATGAAACCAGCGCGCTGGCCATTATCTACAAACCGTTTGAGAAACAGGCCAGGGACAGCAGTGATAATCTGCTGTTCCGGGACGGAGAGCCGGTTATGGAGCAACTGACCATGCTGAAGCAACTGCAGCTGTTCAACGTTGAACAGTGTGAGGGCCTGCCTGAATTCGTCAGCGGTGAAGGTGTGGTTTCTGTTCCGGCAGAATCCCCGTCTGAACTCAGCGCGGTACAGCTGAATCAGGTACAGCAAATATTCAGCTCCACGGGAGTCGGGTGCGATCACCGCCGGCAGGACCGCGCTTATTACCGGCCGGGCGCTGACCGCATAGTCATGCCGACGGTATCGCAGTTCCGGACGGAGGCGGACTACTGGTCCACCCTGCTGCATGAACTGGTGCATGCCACCGGGCACGGCAGTCGCCTGAACCGGGAAGGCATTACCTCATCGTCACGGCAGTTTGGTGACCCGGTTTATGCGTTCGAAGAGCTGATAGCGGAAACCGGCAGCGCCTTTCTCTGTGCGGAGCTCGGTATTACCGGCGACGTGCAGCACGAAAGCTATCTTGCCGGCTGGCTGAGAGCACTTCGGGAAGACAAACGGGCAATTTTCCGTGCCTGCCGGTTCGCACGTGAAGCCTCGGAATATTTACTTGCGCCCCTGAACCGTAATACGGAACAGGCGGCATAATCTGACCCGGCGGCTGCGGCCGCCATCATCCCCCTGAGGGCATCTTCCTCAGGGAGATGCCCTCTTTTCGTTTCAACCGACAAGAGGAGTTTCACAATGTTTTCATGGTGCCAGAACCGCCTGGAAATCACCGGTAAGTCAGTCTGCCTTGATGTTATGCAGCCCTGGATTGCCGGCACGGAAAAACCGCTATACCGCCATGCCGTCCGGCAGGCGATAAAACTGTTTCTCGCTGGCTGTGCCGGCATACTTAAGCCTGTCAGGGCCATGGACTATGCGCCGTATCCGATGCTGACCGCTTCAGGTACGGGAGCGCAGACTTCACCTAACCAGGCATTCCAGCACTTTATCGAGCTGCTGGAGCAGGATGCGTGGCTGGACACGAAGACACTCTCCCGCATGGAGAAAATCACGCTGCAGTCCGGCATCGATGCGCTGAAATGGGAAGCCATTCCGTTTTCAGCCCGGCAGATAATGGCGCAGCTGATGGCCGTGCATTATGCCGATTGGTTTGGTGTAGCCGGTGCCGGTGGCCAGTTCGATCCGCAGGAGCGCTGGGAATGGCTCAGCAGTATGCCGGAGACAACCTGCCCCTGTGACATGCTGATGGTGATGCCGTCACGTCTGGCAACCGAACTCAACGGCGATACGGGTCTGTTCAGGGGGCTCAATACATCGTCAGAACTTTACATGCAGCTTTTTGGCATGGAGTTCCCGGCAGGCCATCAGGCCAGCTGGAGCCGTGATGATGTGGGTTCGCTCACGCTGCACTTTGCGTCTCCCTGGTATCCGCCGTCAGGTGAGATCATGGGAGAAATGTCACAGTTGTTTGACTGCGAGATCCGGCACTACTGGATTTCACCGGATGCCGGCACGTCAGGTTACAACTGCTTTGACCGGGGCGATCATGTTGACAGCGGTCCGTACCCGGCTGAGGAGCTACGCCAGTCTGCATCGGGTGATGGTGCCCGTATGTACCTGGTTACGCCAGAACCTGCTTTAGTGCCCGCTGTAACCACAGCGCACTACGGCAGTATCCGCGCATAGCGACAATCCAGAACCGGTAATTCGGCTCTGTCGTCAGGCCACAGCGAAACCTGTGGCCGTTTTTTCACCCCGAAGGGAACACCGTTTCCCTTCAGGAAGCGTGTTCCCTTTTCTGAGGAAGCACGCATGAAACAAGTCATTAATCACGAAAAAGCCTTTCTTAAACTCTTTAATCAGACCGCCCGTGATCACCGCCGGCATCAGGTGTTTGAGGATTTCATCAGCTGCAGCGTCATCGCACTGGAAAATCGCCTGCAGTTCTGTGAAAAGCGTGAACAGAAGTACCTGCGCATCGTGTCCCGTTATGAAAAGCCTGACGTCAAAAATTTGGCGCAACTGTTTGCCCATGTGGTGAACGGGCTGGAAGAGGGGCCAGGTGATTTTCTGGGGCGGGTTTTTATGCAGCTCGAGATGGGTGATAAATACCGGGGACAGTTTTTTACCCCGTGGAGCATTGCCCGTATGATGGCTAAGCTTCAGCTTGGGAATATTGAAGAACAGCTGAAGGTTAAGCCGTTCATTACCCTCTGGGAACCAGCCTGCGGTGCCGGTTGTATGGTGCTGGCGTACGCCAGCGTGATGATGGAGGCCGGTTATCCACCACACCGTCATCTGTGGTTTTCAGCAACGGACATCGATCCGCTGGCCGCAGGTATGGCGTACATTCAGCTCTCACTGAGTGGCGTAGCCGGAGAAGTCGTAATCGGAAATGCTCTGAGCGATGAGCGGCGAAGGGTTTTACGAACGCCGGTTCATTACTGGGAACGCTGGCCGGAAAGGTTGCGGAATGTCGCTGAGGGGCAGAAACAACTTTTTCACGTAGCTTAAAACTCAGCAGGCAGACCTGAATAAAGGTCTGCTTTCTTTTTGTACTCCGGAATATTTTCTGTTTTAATTACATGCACATAATCACCTGCAGTGGTTTACCTGACCCAGCCTCGGTTAAAGACAGCATGGCGTCCGGAACTTTATGATCTACTCTGAGCCGAATTATCTCGGGTTGGGACACAGTTGATATGAAGGTTATTGAAAGCGGTATTCGTGACGTAGAACAAGGTAAAAATGTGAAAGTAG
Organism: Pantoea sp. ICBG 828; assembly: GCF_002928355.1. Lineage (NCBI taxonomy): Bacteria > Pseudomonadati > Pseudomonadota > Gammaproteobacteria > Enterobacterales > Erwiniaceae > Pantoea > Pantoea sp. ICBG 828. The sequence continues at coordinate 243,145 of NZ_POWN01000003.1, forward strand.
TCATGCCGGTAAACATTTATGAATGTGAGCTGGGCGATGATGTTTTTGTCGGACCCTTTGTCGAGATACAAAAAGGATGTGTTATAGGCGACAGGACCAGAGTTCAGTCCCACACCTTCATCTGTGAGAACGTTACAATAGGCGAGGACTGCTTTATAGGACATGGTGTTACCTTTGCTAACGACCTTTTCAGGAGTGGTGGTCCTGACGCTTCTGCAGCAAGCTGGATACATATTGTATTAGGCAACGCAGTAGCAGTGGGAAGCGGGGCAACCATTTTAACAACGCAGATTTGCAGCGGAGCGGTAATTGGAGCAGGAAGCGTGGTCACAAAGCCAGTGCTGGTAAAGGGAGTGTATGCTGGCAATCCCGCCAGACTCCTGAGGAAGCTGTAAGCATGACCTCTGCAAATTCTTATTCCAGACTTATACTGCGCTTAAGCAGCCATGCGGGCATCTGGCCCGCAGAAGGTCTCTTCAGCTGCCGTTATTCGTTGTACGCGGCGCAATAGCGCTGGTGATATCCCTGATGACACGCTGTATCGCAGCCTTTCGCCACGTTACTCCTTCAGCTTTCAGTAACTCATTCAGCTTAACTAGCAGCACGGCGTTCGTGACGGACACCTGTTCAGCAAGCAGCGCAACGATGGCCTCCCCGAGAATAACGTCACGCTGACTTTCACTTTTTTACTTTTCATGAAATCTCCGTTATGCCTGACGTATGAATCTTCCAGCCGGTTACTGCAAGCGGACGATACGCTGATACTGCTCGCGCCGCTGCGGGAACTCAACTCATTTTTCGCTGTCAGAATGGTACAGAGATAGACCCCTGTAACGAATTTTCTCCCGCCCTGTGCGGGATTTTTTTTGACGTAAAGCGGTATCGCAGTTGCTGCATTAGAATGAACGTTGTGTGCTACCTATCCGGTGCGGTACAAAATATGGGCTACGCTTTATCTGGCTTAACTTAACTTAAACCGGAGGCGTTATGTCAGTACAAAGAAGCGGAAAAGGCAATTTTGCAGAAGATCCGCAGCGGGCGGCCAGGCCGGCAGAAAAGGTGGTCAGATAAGCGGCGGCAATTTCAGGAACGATCCGGCGCGCGCTGTAGAAGCGGGCCGCAAGGGCGGCAAGGTTAGCCGAAGAGGAAAGACTGAAAACGTGGCGTCATCCTGACATTATCCGCTCGGTAGCGGTTAACGTCGCACAGGGCATTCAGTTGCATAATCAGCAATCTCTTCCATGATTAATACGTAACCTTAGCTAAGGGGAAATCATGTTAGACGAATACAAAAAATGCATTGAGGCCTGCTATCTGTGTGCAGCGGCATGTGATAATTGTGCGGCTTCGTGCCTTCAGGAAGAGAACCTGGAGATGATGCGCATGTGCATCAAACTGGATATGCAGTGTGCAAATATCTGTCGTCTTGCAGCCCAGTTCATGGCACTTAATAGCGAGACGGCTAAAGAACTCTGTCGGATTTGCGCTGATGTTTGTCAGAAATGTGGTGATGAATGTGGGAAGCATGAACATGACCATTGCCAGGATTGCTCCAGAGCCTGCCACCATTGCGCTGAACAATGTAAAAGGATGGCCGCATGAGCCCTGGGACGAACAGCCTGGATGATATGGATAAAGGTTTTGGCGGGATAGCCGATATTTCCTCAATCGCCGGCAGTGAAACCATTCTGATAATGCCGGCGCAGCTGGTTGCCCGGTTCTGTACCGGGCTTTTTTGATGCCAGCGGCGCGATCGATATTACCGATTTTTTTGTCCAGATTCGGTAAAACGCCAATTCTGCCGAACCCGCAGCGGACCAGATACTACATTTTGTGATGATTTCAAATGATGCTACTATATGTATCGCCGGACGGTGCGATACATCTTCCCCAGGGCGTTGTTCTGCACCCGCGCCGTCCGGTCCGTTCGGTTGTCGTACAGCTCGTCTTTGTCCTGCAGCCCGGCCCCGCTGTATTCGCCCTTCCGGCACCGTTGAATAAACTCACATGGCGAAGGCCAGAACGGTGAACTGCGGGCGCAAGCATGCTTCATTCCAGCCGGAAGTCACCGTTTCGAACCGATCACATTGGCTACTTACGTTTGACTAGCTACAGTGCATGTCCGCTTTGTGCCAAAAGCGGACATTACGCATGGTCTTTGTAGTCCAGTAACACAGCAAAATATGATAGGTTATCCTAATCACTTCAGAAACAAGCAAAATTATTATCACATTATGGAAGAAAACATCCGAAACCATTAAGATATTAATATCAATTAATAAAAGGATTATAATTACATGGCTAAGCAATTCATGTTAATGGAACCAAAAAATGAAAATTTTAATGAGCTAATTGGTGGGCCAAACAAATATATAGTTCCAAGATTTCAGCGAGACTACGCATGGGATATAGGTCAATGGGAGGATTTATGGAGTGATATCAATGCGCTAGATGATGAAGGTTTTCATTATATGGGTTATATTGTTCTTCAACAAAAAGAGCAATACCAGCATGAGGTTATTGATGGTCAGCAACGATTGGTCACTTTATCTATAATAGTATTGGCAGCCATGAAAGCCATAAAATCCTTAATTGATAGAGGCGAAGATGTAGAAGAAAACACTGAACGGCTTGATGGTATAACTAAGAATTTTGTAGGTAGTAAAAACTTCGTTTCATTGAAAGTTATTAATAAACTCGAGTTAAACAGGAATAATAAAAGATACTTCCAAAGAATATGTTCAGATTTAGAGGCTCATAACAGTCGTGGGATAACGGCCACTAACAAACTATTACGTAAGTGCTTTGAATTTTTCACTAAGAAAAACTTCGGTAACACAGGCGCAGAAATCGCTCAGTTTATAGCTAACTTTTCATCAAGCATGATATTTACAAAAATAATTGTCCAAGATGACCTGAATGCCTACAAAGTTTTTGAGACTCTGAATGCAAGAGGCGTTCAATTATCAACTCCGGATCTACTTAAGAACTATTTATTCTCAATTGTAACCAAAGATGAACAAATTGAGGATGAAGAACTTGATGATTTAGATGAGCAGTGGTCGGAAATTATTGCACAACTTGGCGAAAGTAATGTTTCGGATTACATCAGATATCATCATAACTCACACAGGAAAATAGTTACCAAGAATAATCTCTTTTCATCTATGAGGAAAGCATTAATAACACCAGAAGAAGCTTACAAGTACTTAAAGTCACTAATTAACTTCTCGCCTATCTATGCTTCATTGATAAACCCTAATGATTCATGGTGGGGTGAGCAAGATGTAAAATATAAAGAAGCATTACATTATTTAGGTGGCATAAGACTGTTCAACATAAAACAGCCCCTAACTATACTGCTCGCGGCTTTTAATAAGTTCTCGCCAGAAGAATTTGTTAAACTTACACGATATATGTATGTGTTATCAATTAGATATAATGTCATTTGCCACTTATCACCTAGCGAGCAAGAGTCGGTTTATAATCAAATCGCAATCAAAGTTTCTAGTGGAGAGTATCTAAGAGCTAGCCATGTGAAAAACAGTGACGAATTCAAACGATTGTATCCGGGTGACGATATTTTCTTTAATGCCTTTGAGTTTCACAGGATGCCAAGTAGACAAACACCAAAAAAAATTAGATTTCTCTTAGCTGAAGTTGAGAGGTACTTAGGCAATCAATGTGATGATGAAAAAACCACCTTAGAACATATTTGCCCTTATAATCCTGAAGGGAATTGGTTTGACTCTTTTGGAGAAGGAATAAATGATGTTAAGGATAGGCTTGGAAATATGATTTTAATGGATAAGGACAATTTAAAGCGAGCCTCCTTTGAGGAAAAGAAAAACGAATACTTAAAATCTAATTATAAATTAGCATCTAAGGTGGCAGAGTATCAAAGTTGGAACTTAGAATCTGTCAATGACTTTCAAAAATGGTTATCTAAACAAGCGGTGCATGTTTGGAAGGTAAATTAGAAAGCACTTAGCAATAAACACATTAATAACAAATGGCTGTTTATTAGGCAGCCTTTCAACCATGAAAATAGTGAGAAGCCATGCATCGCTCCACTGTATGCGATGAAATAAATCAGCGAGGAATATTTTATTTTTTTATGCTGCATTTGATAATTGACCAGCACCCAATAACTAAAGTCATCTCAGCCTCGGTAAGCTCCCCTAACTTCCGCTTCGTGCCAAAAGCGGACCTTTTTAGGACAGAATAATGTTACTGTCAATATGGATTAAATAGCGTGAGATAATTTTCTGCTCTTTAAAATGGTTATCACCCCTTCAATAATTAGAATGAATACAGATAACGCTACGCAAAGGTAGATTACCGTGTTTTCTTTTGATGGCATCTGGCCAACCAACATGGCGACAGCAACAAGTAAGACCGGTTCTATGTAATTCATAAGACCAAAAACAATCAGATCCAGTTTTTGACTTGCCATAATCATTAATAATAAAGCCAGGGTGCTGATAATACCCAATCCTGTAAGCACAAATATCATATTAAGCCCAGTCCCAGAAATACCCGGGGCAACATTAAGGCGAATAAATAAAGCCATGGGTAAATTCAGATAGACATCCATTATAAAGCCAGCGACGTTATCACTGGCAGACATCCGCCTGATAACATAGTAGATGTGATATCCGAGGCTGCTTAGCGGCGGGTTTAATGAGAGAAGACAGATTATCCGGGTTGAGATAGTCTGCGAGAGTATTGCCGCTGCAGCCGGTTAGCATTATTACAAGAGTCGTAATGGAGATAATTTTTTCATACTAATAGCCTATGGAATGAAGGGCAGCACATGATCGTTCAATTCGAATACAAGAATTTAATCAGTGTGAACATCCCAGCTACGCCCCAATACCCGAAATTATTTTTCCGATTATGAAGATTTACGCCGCAGAACCAGCACGGGCCAGTCACTGCGGAAGTCTGTGCGCCAGCGCCACTGTCGGAAGAGGATCTCCAGCTGCATCAGCGCCTTCATGGCCGGTGTAAAAGGGATGCGGTAAGTGCGGTGGTGGACGATGAGTCCACCTTCAGCGATACAGGCCAGCACACTGCGGGCACGAATGTCGGTCAGAAGGTGCGAGGAGATGATAACGATATGGTGCTTTTCCAGAGCCTGTCTGGTTGACGCCTTTACGCTTTGCCAGAACTGATTAACCCGCTCTGGCGTCAGATTTGTGGTGGGCTGCCAAGGGGCAAGATGCACCCACGCCCGGCTGCGACGATGACGGATCAGCGTCATCGCCGGTCTTAACTGCCTCTCGGCCCATGCGAGCGGGCGGAGCAGGAAGGGGAGACAGAACAGCAGCACCCATACCAGATAAAACCCGGTGGATGTGCCCTGGAGGGTGAAACTCAGGCTCATCGTCCCGCACAGGGCCAGCCAGATCATAAAAAAAAACAAAACAAAGAATTGCTGCATGCGATGGCTCCCGATACCGGTGTAAACAGAGGCATGCAGGAAACCATTACGGGGTTACCAGAGCACCCTGAAACTCTGAAACCACTTTTTAATATTTTAACAAGCAGGATTTCTGTCAGAGACGGTTCCGGGTTTTCTGTTGAAATTGTCCGGAGTGCTTTTAGGTTAGCGTCATATTCAGCAGGCATATTCCGGCGGAGGTGACGGTGATTGGACTTAACTGGCTAACAGGCAGAGGCAGACAGGAAAGCCAGCCCGGAGAGAGACTCTCTAAGGGAGACACATCATCCCGGCCTGTTGCTGACGGTAGCTGGCACCCTGCTCAGACGGGAAGAGTGCTACTGCAGACAAACGAAAACCGTCGCCTCATCAAGGTGCTGACAGAAAACAGCCCGCTTTCAAAAGAAGTCACTGAAGTCTGGTGGTTCAGGCCTCTGGAGGAGATGGCGGCAAGGGTGCAGACCTGCCCGGCAGCCTGGTCCGGCCCGTACTCTGGTCCCGGAGGATTTAATGAACTCAGCCTGAACGTAGCCGCGCGTGCGGTCAGGCTGGTCCGTGGCATGATGCTTCCACCGGGCGCCACGCCTGAAGAACAGGCTGAGCAAACTCCCGGCTGGGTCTGTGCTGCTTACTGGGCAGGGCTGTTCCATCATCTGCCCTGGCTGATGCAAATGGAAGGGGCTCTGAAAAACGGTCGGGTATGGTATCCCGGTCTTAGTGTGCCTGGAGAGCAATGGCGGGTCAGGCAGACCATCGAACCATCAGGCGAGATGAACTGCGTATTTGTGGCGCTAAGACTATTGCCTGAGGCGGCCCTGCTGTGGCTTCAGCGCTGGCCCGCTCTTTCTGATACGCTCCTGCTCTTTCTGTCGGGACGCCGTGCTGAAGCCGGGATATTAACCAGTATTGTTAACGATGCCCTGAGCAGCTGCGGCCTTTCAAATGAGACCGTAATGTCCGGGCAAAAACCTCAGCAGGTTTCTCTGGTTAATATCACATCAGTAACAGACCATACCCCCCCGAAATTATATGAAGTAAAACCTAACTCATTGTCCAGTCTCGATAATGCTGAAGCCCCTTTAGTGCCAATTAAAACTGGAGTTTCAGACTACAGTTCTGCTCAGGATAGCGAGTTGTCGCCTGAGAAGATTATCCCACCTGCGCCTTTACTGGAGCTGGAATCCGCACTCACAGCTGAGGAACCGCTGCTTTCTGCAGAAAACGCCATCAGTACGGGAGAAGAAGTGCAGATGCAGGGATCTACGAAGAATCTCCTGTCATTGCTTGATTTAATGGCTGAAGGGAAAACCGCTATGGCAATGGATAATTCTTCTGCGGATAATCGTCCAGCCACGCCAATTACAACTGATGTGTTTCATTCTGATGAAAACAGGAAAGATAAGGGAGAAGAATCCGGTGTGCTCTTTCTTGAATGGATCAGGGACAGCATTGAGGACGGCACGCTGAGCGTAAATCAAAAGGACAGTCTGCTTCACGTTCTGGCGCAGTTTGTTTTTGTGGTCTCACCGGCCTGTTTTTACCGTTACACCACGACTGCAGGAGGCAGTGATACGGATAAGGCCAGACTACAAAAAAGTTTTGAGGCACTGAACGTACACCATTCACGAAATGGTAAGGGGTTATTCCATTACCATCAATACGATACGCCGGATAAGAGCGGTCGTTTTACAAAAGTGTCAGGCTATATGATTAATGCCGACATTTTATTTAAAAAAGGGAGCTGTCCTTCGGACAGCACATGGCTTTCAGCCAGGAAATGACTGGCTGGGGAGCATTTATAAAACTGAGGTCAAAATGAAAGATTCATGTTCATTTGATGAACTTATTGAAGGATATTTTTTTAGCAAAACTCTTCGGGTTGCAACAGAATGGAGTTACAGAAAAGTATTAAAGACTTTCCTTAACTTTGCTGGAGCAGCCATATCTCCTGCTGATGTTGATGACAGGTTGGTTTTAAACTGGCGCAGACATGTGATTAATGTGGAGGGTCTGACAAAAACCACTTGGAACAATAAGCTCACACACATGAGAGCATTATTCAACTTTGCGATTGAAGAAGGTTATATTTCGGCAACCAAAAATCCCTTTAATGGCAAGATTGCACGGCCAGACGTAAAACGAAAGAAAACCCTGACTGATATCCAGATTAATAAAATATATCTTTTAATGGAGGCCAGGGAGGCGGATGAACAGTATGGTAAAAACTATAACTACAGGTCGGCATTAAGGCCTGCATGGTTCTGGCTTACCGTGCTGGATGCTTTACGAAGGACAGGGATGAGGCAGAATCAGCTTCTGCATATACGATTATGTGACGTTAATTTTATGCATAACTGGATAAGCCTTCGACCGGAAGGAGCAAAAAACCATCGCGAGCATCTTGTTCCGATCACGCGTCATCTGAGACCAAGATTAGAAATGCTTTATAACCGTTCTCTGGAAAGAGGAGCAAAGATGGAGGATCAGCTTTTCAATTTATCCCGATTTGATGGTCGCAGAAATGAGACAAGCGAAAACATGGATAATCCACCATTGCGTGCATTTTTTCGCCGGCTTTCAAATGAATGTGGTTTTGTTGTGAGTCCTCATCGATTCCGGCACACCATAGCTACAAATCTGATGAGTATGCCTGACCGAAACCTGAAAATGGCTCAGGATCTTCTGGGCCATTCAACGCCTGCAGTTACTCTGCAATACGTTGAGAGCGACATCAATAAGGTCAGGAGCGTTCTCGAACAGCTGGAGGTGGCCTAAGAGTAATCTTAAGTCAAATCTTAACGATATGATTCTAAAAGAGGAAAAAAAGGAAGGCAAACCTTTACAAAAGATTGACAGAAAACATTTCTAAAGGTAAATACGATGCTGAAGTATTTTTTAAGGATGAGAGAAGTCCAGAGGATGCAGCAACATCCTCCGGACTTTAAGTCCCGTGTTCAACAATGGTGCGGTAAGCAAACTACCAACATCATGCAGGGGACCACTGTCATGCCCGTTAAGGATCTCAACCCCTAACGAACAGGCTCTGAAGAGTGGTGCCCGGACTCGGAATCGAACCAAGGACACGGGGATTTTCAATCCCCTGCTCTACCGACTGAGCTATCCGGGCAACGGGGCGCATTAAACCCTAATGGCTCACAGCCGTCAACGGGTTTCTTAAAAAAAGCGTAGCAATCGTGACTGATTGCCTGCTTTTCAGGCAGGGTGGGCAAAAAGCCTACGCCAGCGCGCCGTTTTGCCGGCACAGTGCGATACTCAGCACATCTTCAGCCAGACGCCGTGCGGTAGCGACATCCTGCACGTTGCGCTTCACCAGCAGCTTACTCAGACAGCCTTCGAGGATCAGCTCCATCTGATCGGCCACCATGCTGGGGTTGTCCAGCGCCAGGTCGACGAGGATTTCATGGGTGAACTGCCAGGAACTGCGCTTCTGCTGTTCGGCGAGCTGATGCACCGGCTGATCCGGCTGGGGATAGAAACTGCAGGCGGCAATAAACAGGCAGCCAGGAAAGCGGCCTTTACTGACGTGCTCTGCCAGCACATCGTAACGCGCCAGCAGCTTTTGTGCTGCACTGAGTCGCTCATCCAGTTGCACCTGGCGGCGCCAGCTGTCGATCTGCTGGCCGTGAAAGCGCAGCGCGTCATACAGCAGGGCATCGCGATCGGGCCAGTAGCGCTCCAGCTGATCGCTGGCGAGGCCGCTTTCGCCAGCCAGCTGCTGCAGCGAGGTGGTCGCGGCCAGGCCGCTCTGTTCGAGCACATTCAGCGCATGCTCAAGGATCTGTTCGCGTTGCAAAAGACTCTCCTCCGGAATGCGGGCCCGGGCGCGTACGCCCGGGCAGTGTCGTGCAACCAGTTTCGTTTAACGCGGCAGATTGTGCAAATGGGCGCGGAAATCCGCGGCGTTAAGGAACCCGGTGACGCGTGAATCGGCAATCTCTTTGCCCTGCGCATCAAAGAACAGGATGGTCGGCAGGCCGAGCACCTGCAGATGCTGCAGCAGCGCGTTATCCTGCGCGTTATTGGCTGTCACGTTAGCCTGTAGCAGCTGCACGTTGCTCAGGGCACTGCGCACGCCGTCATCGCTGAAGGTGTATTTTTCAAACTCTTTGCAGGCCACGCACCAGTCGGCATAGAGATCGACCATGGTGATACGGCCCTGCGCCTGCTGTAATGCGCTATCCAGCTGCTGGCTGTTGCTGATGCGCTGAAACGGCAGGTGGGCGACGCTTTGCGTACTGCTGCTGCCAAATGCCCAGTCCTGCAGCGGGCGCGCCACCACCAGCGCGGCCGCCAGCATGATGATCGGCAGCACGCGCGCTGTGCCGCGCGCGCTGAGACTCAGGCTGAACGCCCAGGCAAAAAACGCCACGCCGAGCAGACTCCACAGTCGCAGTCCCCAGATATCACCCAGCACGCGCTCCAGCAGAAACACCGGCAGCGCCAGAATTACAAAGCCAAAACCCTCTTTCACGCTCTGCATCCACGGACCGCTTTTCGGCAGCAGCCGGTTGCCGAACATCGTTACAGCAATCAGCGGCAGTCCCATGCCGAAGGCGTACAGCCACAGCGTGCCGGCACCGGCCCACAGATTACCGCTCTGCGCGATATACAGCAGGATGGCGCTGAGCGGCGCGGTGGTGCAGGGTGAGCAGATTAGCCCAGCCAGCGCGCCCATCATAAACACGCCCGCCAGCGACCCGCCTTGCTGACGGTTGCTCCACAGCGTCAGACGCGTCTGGAGGCTGGCAGGCAGCTGTAGCGTGAACAGGCCAAACATCGACAGCGCCAGCAGCACAAACAGCACGGAGAGGCCGATCAACACGTAAGGATGCTGCAGCGCAGCCTGGAAACGCAGCCCCGCCGCTGCCACCACCATACCGAGCAGGGTGTAAGTCAGCGCCATGCCCTGCACGTAAACCAGTGCGAGGGCGAACAGCCGGCCCAGCGAGTAGCGGCGCTGGCCACCAAGAATGATGCCGGAGATCAGCGGATACATCGGCAGCACGCACGGCGTAAAGGCCACGCCAATGCCAATCAGCAGCGCCCACAGCGGCGAAAACGGCAGCGGCGTGCGGTCAGCGGCCGGTGATGCCGCGATTGCCGGCGCGGCGCTATCGGCAGCCATCGCCGTCAGCGGCACCGAGCGGGTCTCCGGCGGATAGCAGAAACCGGCCGCGGCGCAGCCCTGATAGGTCACGCTGAGCGTTGCACCGGCATCGGCCTGGCGCAGGGTGATCGGCAGCTGTACGTCCTGCGGATAGATTTCGCTCTTGCCGTAAAACTCATCTTCGTGTGGCTGGCCCGGCGGCAGCGTGACCGGCACCAGCTGCGCATGTTGCGCGCTGATGTGGAATTGCTGGCGATAGAGGTAATAGCCGTCCTTCACTTTCCAGCTCAGCGTCAGCTGATGGCCCTGCTGGCTGAAATCAAAGCCAAAGGCCTGATCGACCGGCACAAAGCGGTTGTTGGTAGTGGGCGAGAACAGGCTGGCCTGTGCCGACAGGCAAAACAGCAGCGCCAGGCACAGGCTTAGCAGGCGGGAAAATCGAGCAGCCATGACGAATTAATCAGCTCCGGTGGCGAATGAGCCGCGATAATAACACGGCTCATTCGCCACGAGGTTTTCAGGATGTAACCACGACGCTACAGAATCAGGCTGCCGAACAGGAAGCCAAACGCCACCGAGAAGGTAATCGCCAGCACGCCGGGAATGATAAACGAGTGGTTGAACACGTATTTCCCAATGCGGGTCGAGCCGGTGTCGTCCATCTCCACCGCGGCCAGCAGCGTCGGGTAGGTGGGCAGCACGAACAGCGCGGACACCGCGGCGAAGGAGGCGACCGCCGCCAGCGGCGATACGCCGAGCATCAGTGCCGCTGGCATCAGCGCTTTGGTGGTGGCCGCCTGCGAGTAGAGCAGCGTGGCAGCAAAGAACAGCACCAGCGCCAGCATCCACGGATAGCTCTGCAGCATGTCGCCGGCCAGCGTCTGGATGTCGCTCAGGTGCGCCTTGACAAAGGTATCGCCCAGCCAGGCGACGCCCATCACGCAGATACAGGCGCTCATGCCGGATTTAAACGTGCTGGCACTGAGGATTTCACCGGTTTCCACTTTGCAGGTCAGGCAAATCAGCGTAGCAACCGTCAGCATAAACACCACAATGGCTTCGTTACGCGGCAGCACCGGATTGCTGATCAGGCCCACGCTGTCGCTGATTGCCGTCGCGTACAGCACCACCGCCGCAATACCGATCAGGAACAGCAGCACCGCGCGTCTGGCTCCCGGCTTGATGTGATAAACCTGCTCACCGCGCAGCGTTACTTCACCTTTCGCCAGGCGCGCCTGATAGACGTCATCTTCTTTGAGTTCTTTGCCGAGGAAGTTGGTGATCACGGCGGCACAGAAAATGGCCAGCATGGTGGCAGGCAGCGCGACGCCGAGCAGCGCCAGATAACTGACGCCGCGCGGTTCAAGAATCGAGGCAAAAAATACCACCGCGGCCGAAAGCGGCGAGGCGGTGATGGCGATTTGCGACGCCACTACGGCTATCGACAGCGGGCGCGAAGGGCGTACGCCTTGCTCCTTAGCCACTTCCGCAATCACCGGCAGGGTAGAAAAAGCGGTATGACCGGTGCCCGCCAGCAGCGTCATCACATAGGTCACCAGCGGCGCAAGGAACGTGACATAGCGCGGATGGCGGCGCAGCAGGCGTTCCGCCAGCCCGACCAGATAATCCATGCCGCCAGCCACCTGCATCGCGGCGATGGCCGCAATCACCGCCATAATGATCTCGATGACATCAAACGGGATCGCGCCGGGTTTCATGCCGCAAACCAGCGTCAGCACCAGCACGCCTAAACCGCCGGCAAAGCCAATGCCGATGCCGCCAAGGCGCGCACCCAGCCAGATCGCCAGCAGGACAATGAGCAATTCCACCACTACCATAGTTTCACTCCCTGAAGTGCCGCCACACGCAGCCACTTTAGTTATAGACGTCAAAATAAAAAAGCACGCCGTATTGTATACAGGCGTGCTTCAGACGACTTGATCCGGAACGGATTACTGTTCGTTTTCGTCGGTGTAGCGTTTGGCTTTGTATTCCGGGTGCATCAGGTTCTGGATGGAGAAAATATCGTCCAGCTCGGCTTCGGTCAGCAGGCCGCGCTCCAGCACCACTTCGCGTACGCTCTTACCGGTTTCAGCACAGATTTTCCCGACGATATCGCCGTTGTGATGGCCGATGTACGGGTTGAGGTAAGTGACGATACCGATGGAGTTGAACACGTAGGCTTCACAGACCGCTTTGTTGGCGGTGATGCCGTTAACGCATTTTTCCAGCAGGTTGTAGCAGGCGTTGGTCAGGATGCTGATCGACTCAAACAGCGCCTGGCCAATCACCGGTTCCATCACGTTGAGCTGCAGCTGACCGGCTTCGGAAGCCATGGTCACCGTGGTGTCGTTACCAATCACTTTAAAGCACACCTGATTGACCACTTCCGGTACCACCGGGTTAACTTTCGCAGGCATGATCGAAGAACCGGCCTGCAGTTCCGGCAGGTTGATTTCGTTCAGGCCGGCGCGCGGACCGGATGACAGCAGGCGCAGGTCGTTACAGATTTTCGACAGTTTCACCGCCAGGCGCTTCAGCGCTGAGTGCACCATGACATAAGCGCCGCAGTCTGAGGTGGCTTCAATCAGATCTTCGGCGGGCACCACCGGCAGGTTGCTGACTTCCGCCAGGCGCTGTACCGCCAGCTGCTGGTAGCCGTCCGGTGTGTTGAGGCGGGTGCCTATCGCCGTGGCGCCGAGGTTAACCTCCAGCAGCAGTTCGGCGGTGCGCAGAATGCTGCGCGTCTCTTCGTTCAGCAGTACGTTAAACGCGTGGAACTCCTGACCGAGCGACATCGGCACCGCGTCCTGCAGCTGGGTGCGGCCCATCTTCAGGATGTTTTCAAACTCCACCGCTTTGCGCTGAAAACCTTCGCTCAGCTGGCCAATCGCGTCGAGCAGTTTGAGGATCGAGGCGTAAACCGCAATGCGGAAACCGGTAGGATAAGCGTCGTTAGTGGACTGACACTTATTCACGTGATCATTTGGGTTGAGGTACTGATATTCACCTTTCTGGTGACCCATCAGTTCCAGACCGATGTTAGCCAGCACCTCGTTGGTGTTCATATTGACCGAGGTGCCCGCGCCGCCCTGATAGACATCAACCGGGAACTGGTCCATGCACTTACCGTTGTTCAGCACTTCATCACAGGCCTGAATGATGGTGTTGGCGATGTGGCGGGGGATGGTTTGCAGCTCTTTGTTGGCGAGCGCGGCGGCTTTTTTCACCATCACCATGCCGCGAACAAACTCAGGGATGTCACTGATTTTACTGTTACTGATATAGAAGTTCTCAATCGCACGCAGAGTATGAACACCGTAATAGGCATCTGCCGGAACTTCACGCATGCCTAACAGGTCTTCTTCGATACGAATGTTGTTCGCCATGATTACCTTCTTATTATTGCTGCTGTGTTACTGCCGGGCATCCGGAATGGATGGGCGGCGAATAACGTGCAGGTGAAGCAATTATATTGTCGTGGAATACCAGTGCCGACATTTTATCCATCTTCGGGCTGGCGAGCACGATCATATTCTGTCACTGCAGAAATGCTTGTGCACAGATCACTTTACGGACATTTGCTGGCCCAGCGGTAATAACGATATGTGATGTACTTCGCAATTTTAAGTCAGTGGCATAAATTTAACAGTGGCGGTTGAATTTCCCCGGCCGCGTGCCCATCTCATACGTTATGGTCATGCTGACCCTTCAATTTTGCTGCTCCGCACGCTGCGTGGCGGCACGACTCACAGGAGATATCGGTGCGCTGGTTACCGTTAGTGATTTTTTTTGTTCTGGCCTGGATTGAGATCTCAATTTTCATCCAGGTGGCGCACGCGCTCGGCGTGCTGCTGACCATGCTGCTGGTGATTTTTACCTCGTGCATTGGTGTGTCGCTGGTGAAAAATCAGGGCATGAAGAACTTTATGCTGATGCAGGAGAAGCTGGCGCGTAACGAGAGCCCGGCGGCGGAGATGATCAAAAGCGTGTCGCTGATCATCGCCGGTTTTCTGCTGCTGCTGCCGGGCTTCTTCACCGATTTCCTCGGCCTGCTGCTGTTGCTGCCGCCGGTGCAGAAGCACCTGACGCTGAAGCTGATGCCGCACCTGCGCGTATGGCGTGGCCCGGGGCAGGGCCCGGATAGCGGCGTCACCATGGACGGCGAGTTTGAGCGCAAAGATCAGGATCGTATCGGTCACGATAAAGATCGCTGAATGTAAGCGGGGCGGCGTAAGCCGCCCTTTTTGCTGTCTTTTTCGTCATCTGTTACGCAAACGAAAATTTTTTATTTTTTTGCCCTTGAAAGCCCCTTTTCTGCCCCTATCTCTCTCTCCACGAGGCCGGAACCCTCAAGCCCGGCGTTCAACCCAAAAATGAATGATTGGACTTCTCAAAGGAGAGCTATCAAATGAAAATTCGTCCGTTGCACGATCGCGTTATCGTCAAGCGTAAAGAAGTTGAAGCCAAATCTGCTGGCGGTATCGTTCTGACCGGCTCTGCAGCAGGCAAATCAACCCGCGGTGAAGTACTGGCTGTTGGCAATGGCCGCATCCTGGAAAACGGCGACGTGAAGCCGCTGGACGTGAAAGTGGGTGATCTGGTGATTTTCAGCGAAGGCTACGGTGCCAAGACTGAGAAAATCGACAACGAAGAAGTTCTGATCATCTCTGAAAGCGACATTCTGGCGATTGTTGAAGCGTAATTTACGCGTAATTCACTGAACGAAACGAATTTAAGGGATATTTGAAATGGCAGCTAAAGACGTAAAATTCGGTAATGACGCACGCGTAAAAATGCTGCGTGGCGTGAACGTACTGGCAGATGCAGTAAAAGTTACCCTGGGCCCGAAAGGCCGTAACGTGGTTCTGGATAAATCTTTTGGTGCACCGACCATCACTAAAGATGGTGTTTCTGTGGCACGTGAAATCGAGCTGGAAGACAAGTTCGAGAACATGGGTGCGCAGATGGTGAAAGAAGTCGCTTCTAAAGCCAACGACGCAGCAGGCGACGGCACCACCACCGCTACCGTTCTGGCACAGGCTATCGTCAACGAAGGCCTGAAAGCCGTCGCGGCGGGCATGAACCCTATGGATCTGAAGCGCGGTATCGATAAAGCCGTTGCCGCAGCCGTTGAAGAGCTGAAAACCCTGTCTGTACCATGCCAGGATTCCCGCGCTATCGCGCAGGTAGGTACCATTTCTGCCAACTCCGATGAAAGCGTCGGTACCCTGATCGCTCAGGCGATGGACAAAGTGGGTAAAGAAGGCGTGATCACCGTTGAAGAAGGCACCGGTCTGCAGGACGAGCTGGACGTGGTTGAAGGTATGCAGTTCGACCGTGGCTACCTGTCTCCGTACTTCATCAACAAGCCAGAAACCGGTGCAGTGGAGCTGGAAAGCCCATTCATCCTGCTGGCTGACAAGAAAATCTCTAACATCCGCGAAATGCTGCCAGTGCTGGAAGCTGTGGCGAAAGCCGGCAAACCACTGCTGATCATCGCAGAAGACGTGGAAGGCGAAGCGCTGGCTACGCTGGTGGTCAACACCATGCGCGGTATCGTGAAAGTGGCTGCGGTGAAAGCACCGGGCTTCGGCGACCGTCGTAAAGCGATGCTGCAGGACATTGCTATCCTGACCGGCGGTACCGTGATCTCTGAAGAGATCGGTATGGAGCTGGAAAAAGCGACGCTGGAAGACCTGGGTCAGGCAAAACGCGTGGTGATCAACAAAGACACCACCACCATCATCGATGGTGTGGGCGATCAGGGCGCCATCTCTGGCCGCGTGACGCAGATCCGTCAGCAGATCGAAGAAGCGACGTCTGACTACGACAAAGAGAAACTGCAGGAGCGCGTTGCAAAACTGGCAGGCGGTGTAGCCGTACTGAAAGTAGGCGCAGCGACTGAAGTTGAGATGAAAGAGAAGAAAGCACGCGTTGAAGATGCCCTGCACGCTACCCGTGCTGCGGTTGAAGAAGGCGTGGTTGCCGGTGGTGGTGTCGCGCTGGTGCGTGTTGCGGCGAAAATCGCAGCATCTGGCCTGAAAGGTCAGAACGAAGACCAGAACGTCGGTATCAAGGTTGCTCTGCGTGCGATGGAAGCGCCACTGCGTCAGATCGTTTCTAACGCCGGTGAAGAGCCATCTGTGGTTGCTAATAACGTGAAAGCCGGCGACGGTAACTACGGTTATAACGCGCAGACCGAAGAGTACGGCAACATGATCGACTTCGGTATCCTGGATCCAACCAAAGTGACCCGTTCTGCGCTGCAGTACGCATCTTCCGTGGCCGGTCTGATGATCACCACCGAAGCGATGGTCACCGACCTGCCGAAAGGCGACGCACCTGACTTAGGTGCTGGCGCTGGCGGCATGGGTGGCATGGGCGGTATGGGCGGCATGATGTAATTGCCCTGAACGTCTGAGCTGTTGAGAAACCCCCGATCGGAAACGGTCGGGGGTTTTTCTTTTGCCGGCGAACAAGGTATAAGTAAGGGCGCAATACTTCGGCTTTGCGGGTTTAGGGCAATGAATGTTCAGAAAAAATGTGCGCTTTTCTGCTACGCTGCCGCCCGACACTGATGATAATAAATGGGGATTATAATGCGGATTAACCTCTCGCTCGGACTGGCAGTCGGTACCTTACTGCTGGCGGGCTGTAGCACCTCCAACCAACTGAGTGCCGCCGGCGAACGTGTCACCTTTGTTGATCAACAGCCAGGCAGCCAATGTCAGCTGCTGGGCAATGTTACCGGCTCGCAGAGCAACTGGCTGACCGGCTCAGGCGGTGAAGGCAGTTCACTGCGCGGTGCGGCCAACGACCTGCGTAACCGCGCAGCGGAGATGGGCGGCAACGTGATTTATGGTGCCACCAGCCCGACGCAGAACCTGCTGTCTGCCTTTGCCCCGCTCGACAGCAAAATGTCGGGTCAGGTGTATAAGTGCCCGTAATGGCAGAGCAGCAATAAAAAAGCCGCGAGAGCGGCTTTTTTGTTTTTGAGTTCAGTCCCTGCGCGGTCGCCATCAATGGCTCCTGCGGTGATGGTGCCGCCACAGGAATACTGTAGGGTGCGCATTCATGCGCACCGGGCAGCTGGCAGGGAACGTCACTCCTGACGCAGCTGCAGATCCAGCGGCGTTTTGCTCGGCTCACCACCAATTTCCCGCGCCAGCTTCGGCACCATATAGCCCGACACCATGGTCAGCAGTTGCCGCACCAGCGCGCGCGCCTGCTCATCCGGCACAAAGAAGTGCGCCGCACCCTGCACCTTATCCAGCACATGTAAATAGTAGGGCAGGATGCCGGCATCAAACAGCGCATTGCTGAGCTGTGCCAGAGTCTGCGCATCGTCATTAACGCCGCGCAGCAGCACGCTCTGGTTCAGCAGGGTGACGCCGGCGCGCTTCAGCCTCTGCATGCGTTCGCGCAGCGCCTCGTCAATCTCCTGCGCGTGGTTGATGTGGCTGACCAGCAGCACCTGCAGACGCGTATCCGCCAGCAGCTGGCATAGCCCTTCGGTAATGCGCGCCGGGATCACTACCGGCAGCCGGCTGTGAATGCGCAGGCGTTTCAGGTGCGGAATGTTTTCCAGCGCGCCAATCAGCCACGCCAGTTCCTGATCTTTCGCCATCAGCGGATCGCCGCCGGAGAAGATGATCTCGTCGAGCTCGGGATGGGCGGCAATGTAATCAATCGCCGCCTGCCAGTTGCGCTTGTTGCCCTGATTATCCTGATAGGGGAAATGCCGGCGGAAGCAGTAGCGGCAGTTCACCGCGCAGCCGCCCTTGACCAGCAGCAGCGCGCGGTTTCTATACTTATGCAGTAAGCCCGGCACCACGCTGCTCTGCTCATCGAGCGGATCGGTGCTGTAGCCCGGCGCATCGGTAAACTCCTGACGGCTGGTCAGCACCTGCAGCAGCAGCGGGTCCTGCGCATTGCCGCGCTGCATGCGCTGAATAAAGGCGCGCGGTACGCGCAGGGCGAACAGACGGCGCGCCTCGCTCCCAGCTGCCAGATCCGCGTGGTTTTCGAGGGCTAAAAGTTGCAGTAATTCAGCAGGATCGGTGACAACATCAGCAAGTTGCTGCAACCAATCTTCTCTGACGGGGGGATTTAGGGTTACAATGTGTGCCATTTTTTTGGCTATTACCAGTTAATATCTACAGAGGGCCTTTATGGCGACTTATCTTAGCAACGATTTTCGTGCCGGTCTTAAAATCATGTTCGAAGGCGAACCGTATGCCATCGAATCCAGTGAATTCGTTAAGCCGGGTAAAGGCCAGGCGTTTGCACGTGTTAAAATGCGTCGTCTGCTGACCGGTTCACGCGTTGAGAAAACCTTCAAGTCTACCGACTCCGCCGAAGGCGCAGACGTGCGTGACATGACGCTGCAGTACTCCTACAACGACGGTGACTTCTTCTACTTCATGCACCCGGAAACCTTCGAACAGTATCAGGTTGAAGCCAAGGTACTGGACGACGTGACCAAATGGCTGCAGGACAACGCCGAGTGTATCGTAACCCTGTGGAACGATAAACCGATCGCCGTTCAGCCACCGAACTTCATCGAAGCTGAAATCACCGAAACTGACCCAGGTCTGAAAGGTGATACTGCCGGTACCGGCGGCAAGCCAGCGACGCTGTCTACCGGCGCCGTGATCAAAGTGCCACTGTTCGTACAGATTGGCGAAGTGGTAAAAGTGGACACCCGCTCTGGCGAATACGTTTCCCGCGTAAAATAATCGTCAAATCAGGCGCATCATCGATGCGCCTTTTTTATTTCCGCGCTCTTCCCCGCACCGCGTCTTTTTTCAGCAGCTTAACCGCCATCATGGCGTATCCGGTCTATGCTTTAAAAGCTGTACTTTTACTGCAACCAACAAGGATATGGCTATGTTAAAGAAAAGTATTGTCGCGATTTTCTCGGTACTGGTGCTTTCCTCGCTGCTTTCAGCCTGTAACACCACGCGTGGCGTAGGCGAAGATGTTGAAGCGGGCGGTCAGGCAATTCAGCGCAGCGCGCAGTAACTAAAACCGGTGCGAAACCTGCTTTCGTACCGGCTTTCTCTTCCTCCTGTTGTCCTGCCAGCACCTGTGATTTCTGAAACTGCCTGCCGCGACGGCGGTGCCGTTGTTTGCCGTCAGCAATACGGGTAGACTTCCTCCCCTTGTCTGTATAAGGAGTCATCACCATGAGCGAAACGGCAAGCTGGCAGCCGAGCGCACCCATTGCCAATTTGTTGAAACGCGCCGCCATCCTGGCGGAAATCCGGCGTTTCTTTGCCGATCGCGGCGTACTGGAAGTGGATACGCCTGCCATGAGCCAGGCGACGATCACCGACATCCATCTGGTGCCATTCCAGACGCGCTTCGTCGGACCTGGGGCGGCAGACGGGCGCGATCTGTGGCTGATGACCAGTCCGGAATATCACATGAAGCGCCTGCTGGCGGCGGGCAGCGGCCCGATTTATCAGATGGGGCGCTGCTTCCGTAATGAAGAGGCCGGGCGCCACCATAATCCGGAATTCACCATGCTGGAGTGGTATCGGCCGCACTACGACATGTATCGGCTGATGAACGAAGTCGACGACCTGCTGCAGCAGGTGCTGGAGTGCGACAGCGCCGAATCGCTATCGTATCAGCAGGCGTTTATCCGTCATCTGGAGATCGATCCGCTGTCGGCGGACAAGGCGCAGCTGCGCGAAGCGGCGGAAAAGCTGGGTGAGGGCGAGCTGGCGAATCGCGAAGACGATCGCGACACGCTGCTGCAGCTGCTGTTTATGCTGGGCGTGGAACCGAAAATTGGTCTCGATAAGCCGTGCTTCGTCTATCACTTCCCGGCCAGTCAGGCGGCGCTGGCGGAGATCAGTACCGAAGATCACCGCGTGGCAGAGCGTTTTGAGGTCTATTACAAAGGCGTGGAGCTGGCCAACGGTTTCCGCGAACTGACCGATAGCCGCGAACAGCGTCAGCGCTTTGAGCAGGATAATCGCCGTCGCGCTGCGCGCGGTTTGCCACAGCATCCGATTGATACTTACCTGCTGGATGCGCTGGCGCACGGCATGCCGGCCTGTTCCGGCGTGGCGCTGGGCGTCGATCGCCTGATTATGCTGGCGCTGAAGGCCGATGCGCTCAGTGAGGTGATCGCTTTCCCGGTGGATCGCAGCTAGTTACGCCGCAGTTCTGCACACCCGGCCGCAGCTCAGCAACAGCGCTATCCGCGGCCGGATGCGTTTACGGCGAGGTATTATTGGCCGCTTCCGGAAACTCCTGGATGGTAACCGGCAGCGTCATCTTCTGCTCATTGCGCAGCACCTGCACATCAATCACCGATCCCGGGCGAATTTCCGCCACCTGGTCCATGGTCTCCTGGGCGGACAGCGCCGGCTTACCGTTCACCTGCAGCAGGACATCGTTGGCCTGAATGCCGGCGCGATCCGCCGGACCGCCCGGCGTCACTTCACTGACAATAATGCCCTGTACGCGATCGAGGTTGCTGCCCTGACCGTGCAGCGGCGGCAGCTCGCGCCCGGTAATACCGATATAACCGCGGATCACCCGGCCATCGCGAATCAGCTTATCCATGATTTTGGTCGCCAGCGCGGTCGGAATAGCAAAACCAATGCCTTCCGGGGTTTCGCCGTCGTTGCTTTTGTCGAAGGTCAGCGTGTTGATGCCCATCAGCTCGCCCAGCGAATTAATCAGCGCGCCGCCGGAGTTCCCCTGGTTGATCGAGGCATCGGTTTGCAGGAAGTTCTGCCGACCTGAGGAGCTCAGACCGATGCGGCCGGTGGCGCTGATGATGCCCTGGGTGACCGTCTGGCCGAGGTTATACGGGTTGCCAATCGCCATCACCACATCACCAATATGCGCGACACGTTTGGCGTTAATCGGAATTACCGGCAGATTGGAGGCGCTGATTTTTAACACCGCCAGATCGGTCATGGCGTCGGAGCCCACCAGCGTCGCTTCAAAAAAGCGTCCGTCCTGCAGCGCGACGATAATCTGGTCAGCGTTATTGATGACATGTTTGTTGGTGAGGATGTAGCCTTTCGCGTTCATGATGACGCCGGAACCGAGCGTGGTAATGCCGCGATTATTGTTACCGTGCGCGCTGCGGTTATAGACGTTGACCACCGCCGGCACAGCACGGCGCACGCCCTGATTGAAACTGAAGGGCGCTTCATCGGCGCTGCTGTCGTGATCAAAGGTGACGTTGCTGCCCATTCGCAGCGCCGGGATCGCGACAAGCAGTAAACCTGCCACGATCAGGCCCATCACCACAGAACGTAAAAGTTTAAGAAACATGGTGTTATTTCAGGCAAGAGTTGATCGCAGGGCAGAATAGCACGAGAAGGGCGGACAAACACCTGCTTGTCCGCCCGTTGCGAGGATTATCGCAGAAGCAGGTAAATACTCTCGTCGCCGCGCACCACGTTCAGCGCCAGTACCGGCGGTTTGCCCTCCAGCACTTTGCGCATCTCGGCGAGGCTCTGCACCCGCGTACGGTTAACGCCGACAATCACATCGTCTTTCTGCAGGCCAACCTGTTCTGCCGGCGTGCCTTTTTCGATGGTATCGACTTTGACTCCTTTATCGCCGGCTTTGGTATTGCCGTCACTGAGCGTGGCGCCCTGCAGCGCCGGCGACATCAGCTGGGCGCTGGCGGTGCTCTGCGCGCTCTGTTCCAGCGTTACGGTCACCGTCAGCGGTTTGCCATCGCGCAGCAGACCGATTTTCACCTGCTGGCCTGGCGGCGTGGTGCCGACTTTCACCCGCAGCTCGGCAAAGCTGGTAATTGGCTTATCGTTAATGGCGGTAATGATGTCGCCCGCTTTGATGCCCGCCTGTTCCGCCGCCGACTTCGGCAGCACTTCAGAGACAAATGCTCCGCGCTGCGCATCGACGTTAAACGCTTTCGCGATATCGGCGGTCATTTCTGTCCCTTTGATCCCGAGCTGACCGCGCTTCACTTCGCCGAACTGAATCAGCTGCTGCGCCAGGTTCATCGCCATGTTGCTGGGGATAGCAAAGCCAATACCAATGTTGCCGCCGCTCGACGCCAGAATGGCAGTGTTAATGCCGATCAGCTCGCCGTTGAGGTTCACCAGCGCGCCGCCAGAGTTACCACGGTTGATGGCGGCATCGGTCTGAATAAAGTTCTCCAGCCCTTCCAGATTCAGCCCGCTGCGGCCCAGCGCCGAGATAATGCCGGACGTCGCCGTCTGGCCGAGGCCGAATGGGTTGCCGATCGCCACGGCGAAATCACCCACTTTCAGCGCGTCAGAATCAGCAATTTTCACCTGCGTGAGGTTTTTTGCGCCTTCTACCTGAATCAGCGCGATGTCGGTTTGCTCGTCATGACCAATCAGCTTTGCGTCATATTCGTTGCCATCACTCAGCTGCACGCTGATTTTATCCGCACCGTTTACCACGTGATTGTTGGTCAGAATGTAGCCTTTAGCTGCGTCAATGATGACGCCGGAACCCAGTCCTTCAAACGGCTGTGGCTGAGACTGCCCGGGCGCCTGGCCAAAGAAGCGCTTCAGCGGCTCGGGAATATCCTGGCCCTGCTGACCGCTGTCGGTGCCCTCGACATGCACGCTGACCACCGCCGGCAGCACTTTTTCCAGCATCGGTGCCAGGCTTGGCAGTGCTTGTCCCTGAATCTGTGCCGGCAACGTGGCCATGGCACCCGGCGTCGCCGCCAGACTCATCCCAATGCTCAAGGCTAATGCGCTTAACAGTCGTGCTGGTTTTTTCATTGCTATGACGCTCTCGCTGCGATAAGGGGGATAAAAGAAGTGTGACAGTTATTGGTAATAAGCGTTCGGAAAACAAAAAGGGCACAGCCATGCTGTGCCCCAAAAGGATTAACTGCGGGTGGTGCGTTCGCCGCTGCGCAGCAGGCCCGATGCGCCTTCAGAGTAGTCGCGCGGGATCTGCACCGGCGCCTGGTCGTTATCGGCCTCGGCTTCCGTCAGCTGGTAAGCAAACGGGTTTTTCTCGCCCGGCAGATTTGGCAGTAGGTCATTCGACCCTTTCGCCATGTGCTGATACAACTGCCGATAGTCGCGCGCCATGTTGTCCAGCAACTCTGCGCTGCGCGCAAAGTGGTTGGTGAGCTCTTCGCGGTAATCCGCCAGCTCCGCTTTGGATTTTTCCAGTTCGTACTGCATGCTGCGCTGCTCACGCAGCTTTTTGTTGCCAAAACGCATCGCTACCGCGCCGACAATAATGCCAATCACTAAACCAATCAGCCCGTATTCCCAGGTCATAATGACTCCCGTGTAATTTCCGTTGCTTCGTAGGGCATTGCTTCTGTTTCAACTTCAATAGTAGCCACTATACCCGTTAATCCATCGGAAGTGGAATCCTCGGGCTGTATCGCTTAGTGTAGAGCGGCCTAATTTTCGACAACCGACACGTGAATCGGACTTTTTCAGGGATTCTGAGAGAACCATGCAAACCTCATCTCCGCTTGCGCGCTATGAGCAGGCGCTGTCGCAGGGCGAGTTTCGTCCGGACGATGTACAACGTGACGCCATCACCCGTTTAGATCGCATTCAGCAAGGCCTGATTGCCCGCCAGCAGCAGCCGCAGCCGGCAGCTAAAGGGCTGTTTGGCCGCTTATCAAAGCTGATGAATAAAGCGCCGGAGAGCCATGAAGCGCCGGTGCGTGGCCTGTATATGTGGGGCGGCGTCGGACGCGGTAAAACCTGGGTAATGGATCTGTTTTTTCAGTCTATTCCTGGCGATCGCAAACTGCGTCTGCATTTCCATCGCTTCATGCTGCGCGTGCACGAAGAGTTAACGCAGCTGCAGGGCCACAGCGACCCGCTGCTGATTGTCGCTGACCGTTTCAAAGCGGAAACCGATATTCTCTGTTTCGACGAGTTTTTCGTCTCCGACATCACCGACGCAATGCTGCTTGGTACGCTGATGGAAGCGCTGTTTGCCCGCGGCATCACGCTGGTGGCGACCTCCAACATTCCGCCGGATGAGCTGTACCGCAACGGCCTGCAGCGGGCGCGTTTTCTGCCGGCTATCGAGCAGATCAAGCGCCACTGCGATGTGATGAATGTCGATGCCGGCATTGATTATCGCCTGCGCACCCTGACATCGGCCCATCTGTGGAATTTCCCGCTTAACGACGCGACGCACGCGGAGATGGAGCGCATGTTCAGCGCGCTGTCCGGTAAACCGCGCGGCGACGCGCCGGTGCTGGAGATTAACCATCGCCAGCTGCCGACGCTCGGCGTTCACGAAGGCGTACTGGCCATCAACTTCCTCGCGTTGTGCGGTGAAGGGCGCAGCCAGCACGATTACATTGAGCTGTCGCGCCGCTTCCACAGCGTGCTGCTGTACGATGTGCCAGTGATGATTTACAAAACGGAAGACCAGGCGCGGCGGTTCCTCGCGCTGGTGGATGAGTTCTATGAGCGCCACGTCAAGCTGGTGGTGGCGGCAGAAACCTCGCTGTTTGAAATCTATCAGGGCACGCGGCTGAAATTCGAATATCAGCGCTGTCTGTCGCGCCTGCAGGAGATGCAGAGCGAGGAGTATCTTCGCCTGCCGCACCTGCCCTGAGGGGCAAACAGAAATCACCGCTTCGGGCGCAAAAAGAGTCGATCTTTAGATTCGACTTCTCTATAATCTTGCGACCCCACGTTACAGCACAGGCTTTCTTTTCCCGGAAAACTGTGTGATCCGGTAACTCTACCTGAGGGGGTGGGCTTGCTGGGCGAATTGGTCGTGTGAGCCTCAATCGTTAACTTAGCGTTTGGGATTTCACCAACGTGTAACTTTTATTTGGGTAAGCTTTTCAATGAAAACTTTTACAGCTAAACCAGAAACCGTACAGCGTGACTGGTATGTTGTTGACGCAACTGGCAAAACCCTGGGTCGCCTGGCGACTGAACTGGCGCGCCGTCTGCGTGGTAAGCACAAAGCGGAATACACTCCGCACGTTGATACCGGTGATTACATCATCGTTCTGAACGCTGACAAAGTTGCTGTAACCGGCAACAAGCGTAACGACAAGATTTACTATCACCACACTGGCCACATCGGTGGTATCAAGCAAGCGACCTTTGCAGAGATGATCGAACGCCGTCCTGAGCGTGTGATTGAAATCGCGGTTAAAGGCATGCTGCCAAAAGGCCCACTGGGTCGTGCTATGTACCGTAAACTGAAAGTTTACGCAGGTAACGAGCACAACCACGCGGCGCAGCAACCGCAAGTTCTTGACATTTAATCGGGATTATAGGCAATGGCTGAAACTCAAAACTACGGCACTGGTCGCCGCAAAAGCTCTGCCGCTCGCGTCTTTATCAAGCCGGGTAGCGGTAACATCGTAATTAACCAGCGCTCTCTGGAGCAGTACTTCGGTCGTGAGACTGCACGCATGGTCGTGCGTCAGCCGCTGGAGCTGGTTGATATGGTTGGTAAACTGGACCTGTACATCACCGTTAAAGGTGGTGGTATTTCTGGTCAGGCTGGTGCGATCCGTCACGGTATCACCCGCGCTCTGATGGAATACGACGAGTCTCTGCGTTCTGAACTGCGTAAAGCGGGCTTCGTTACCCGTGACGCGCGTCAGGTTGAACGTAAGAAAGTCGGTCTGCGTAAAGCACGCCGTCGTCCACAGTTCTCCAAGCGTTAATTGCTGGCTGCTTCGGCAGTTACAATTGGCTCAAAAAACCCGCTTCGGCGGGTTTTTTATTGCCTGAATCGCGGCTTTTTCAGCGCAAAAACGCGAGCTTTCCCCGCATTTTGCCCGCAAATGATTATCCCCGCCCCACAAGCTGCTTAAAATCTGGTAAACTGACTGACACTTTGCGCCCGCGAGTCGCGGCGTTGTGCATACTGCTCCTGTCGGGACGACCGGACAATGCCCGTAACGCCCGGCTGTGTGCGAATCTGATGAGCAGGTGAGTCGCCGCGTGGTTGGCTATTCGCAGTATTTTTTTGTGAACAAACTTGGAGGTTTTCATGGCTGTCGCTGCCAACAAACGTTCGGTAATGACGCTGTTTTCTGGTCCGACTGACATTTTCAGCCATCAGGTACGTATCGTGCTGGCTGAGAAGGGCGTCAGCGTGGAGATCGAGCAGGTTGAAACGGATAATCTGCCGCAGGATCTGATTGACCTCAACCCGTATCGCACTGTGCCAACGCTGGTCGACCGTGAACTGACGCTGTATGAATCCCGCATCATCATGGAATACCTCGATGAGCGTTTCCCGCATCCGCCACTGATGCCGGTTTATCCGGTCGCGCGCGGTGAAAGCCGTCTGATGATGCACCGCATTGAGCAGGACTGGTACAGCCTGATGCGTACCATTGAAACCAGCAGCGGTGCCGAAGCCGATGCCGCGCGCAAGCAACTGCGCGAAGAGCTGCTGGCCATTGCGCCGCTGTTCTCACGTACGCCGTTCTTTATGAGCGAAGAGTTCAGCCTGGTTGACTGCTATCTGGCGCCGCTGTTGTGGCGTCTGCCGCAGCTGGGTGTGGATCTGGCTGGCGCAGGTTCGAAAGAGCTGAAAGGCTACATGACGCGCGTATTTGAACGTGACTCCTTCCTCGCTTCTTTGACGGAAGCCGAACGTGAAATGCGCCTGCAAGCCCGGGGCTAATCTATGGAAATGTCGCAACTTACTGCCCGCCGTCCCTATCTGCTGCGGGCCTTTTATGAATGGCTGCTCGACAACCAGCTGACGCCGCATCTGGTGGTGGATATCAATCTGCCTGGCGTACAGGTGCCGCTGGAGTACGCTCGTGACGGACAGATTGTCCTGAACATCGCACCGCGCGCGGTGGGTAACCTTGAGCTTGCCAACGATCAGGTGCGCTTCAATGCGCGTTTCGGCGGCGTGCCGCGCCAGGTATCCGTGCCGATGGCTGCGGTGCTGGCGATTTACGCGCGCGAAAACGGCGCCGGCACCATGTTCGAACCGGAGCCGGCTTATGAGCTGTCCGGCGACGAGCAGGAAGGCGGCCAGGAAGAGACGCTGATGTCGGTGATTGATGGTGACCGTCCGGACGATGCGACGGATGACGACTCTTCACCGGATGACGAACCGCCGCCGCGCGGTGGACGTCCTTCACTGCGCGTAGTGAAGTAAATCGCGGAAAATAAAAAACGGGCTGATTAGCCCGTTTTTTTATGCCTGTGTCGCAGCGCGGCTTAGCGCGCGGCAGACCAAAGGGAGCGTAGCGCTCCCTTTGTACCGATCTTAATAAACGTCGCGCAGATAACGCTTATCTTTCTTCAGCTGATCGATATAGGCTGCGGCACGTTCGCTGGAAAGACCACCGAACTGACGCACCACTTCATACAGCGCGGCATCGACATCCTTCGCCATGCGTGAGGCATCGCCACAGACATAGAAGTAGGCGCCTTCCTGCAGCCAGGCGTACAGCTCAGCGCCTTTCTCCAGCATGCGGTTCTGCACGTAAATCTTCTCTTCCTGATCGCGGGAGAAGGCCAGGTCGAGATGCGTCAGCAGACCGCTCTGCTGCCAGCCCGCCAGCTCATCCGCGTAAATGTAATCATGTTCCTGATGCTGGTCGCCGAAGAACAGCCAGTTTTTACCTTCAGCACCGGTCGCCTGACGCTCCTGCAGGAAGGCGCGGAACGGCGCGATGCCGGTACCCGGACCGACCATGATCAGCGGGGCGTTATTGTTCGCCGGCACGCGGAACGCTTTGTTCGGCGAAATAAAGATCGCCGGCTTCTCTCCGCGACGCACGCGTTCAGCCAGATAGGTTGAGCACACGCCTTTACGCTCGCGGCCACCGCTGTGATAGCGCACGGAAGCGATGGTCAGATGCACCTGGTTAGGGTGCGCCTTCGAGCTGGACGAAATGGAGTAAGCACGGTGCTGCAGCGGACGCAGCATCGCCACCAGCTCCGGCACCGACAGGCTGCGCTTCAGCTCGAGCTGCAGCAGATCCAGCGTATCTTTGCCCCACAGCCAGTTGGCCAGAGTGTCTTTATCGTCGTGCTGCAGCACGTGCAGCAGCTCCTGGTTGGTTGTGTGCTGTCCGACCCACTCAATCAGCTTGCGCGACGGCTCAGAAATCTCGAACTGATAGGTCAGCAGATCGCCGAGGTTACGGTCAAAGCCCGGCACCGGGGTTTCGTAGTCGGCTTTCAGTTCGCTCAGCAGCAGGCTCACCAGCCCGGCATCGTTCACCGGGATCACGCCCAGCGCATCACCGGCTTCGTATTTCAGGCCGCTGTCGCTCAGGTCAAATTCGAAGTGACGGATATCTTTGGCGGACTGCTCGCCTGACAGACGCTTATTGGTCACCAGCGCCGCCGCGTATGGGTTTTGCTTGTTGCTGCCTGGGATTACCGGCGCTTCCGGCGCGCTCTCCAGCACCGTGCCGCTGCTGCCCGCGCTGGCGGCAAACTGTGGCATGGCGCTGCCAATCCACTCGCTGGAAGGCTCTTCGTAATCGATGTCGCAGTCGATGCGATCCACTACGCGTTTCGCCCCCAACTGCTCCAGGCGCATATCAATGAACTTACCGGCCTGGCAGAAACCGTCGTAGCCGGTATCGCCGATTGCCAGCACGGCAAAGTGCATCTGCTCCAGACGCGGCGCGGTGCTGGCTGAGATGGCCTGCCAGAACAGCTGTGCGTTGTCTGGCATTTCGCCTTCGCCGTAGGTGGAGGTGACGATCAGTACATGACGCATGGTGGCGAACACATCCAGATCCACTTCACCCAGCGCCTGCACTACCGGCACCAGGCCTTTAGCGCGCGCCGCTTTGGCTGCGGTCTGCGCCAGCGCTTCGGCGTTACCGGTCTGGGAGCCAAACAGAATATGCAGCTGGGTGGTGGCACTGGCGCCCGCTGCCGGTGCGGTCTGCTTGTCTTCTAATACCAGCAGGCGCGAGTGGAGACCGGCGAGAAACCCCGCCAGCCAGTATTTCTGTTCGCCGTTAAACGGCGCGTCTTCAGGAATGTAAGGAATCTTCATGGATATCAGTACTCAAACCGTTTTATCGTCATCAATCTTCTTTCGCAGCGCAATCAGGAGAGTTTCCCGACCGCGGCGGCAATCTCTGGCAGTGCGGCGCGTGCAAACAGCTCTTCAAAATCAGGCAGATGGCCCAGCACCTCACGGTTGCAGGCGTCCTGATAAATGATCCAGCCATAGGTTGCCAGGCTGTCCATGGAGCGAATGTTGCGCTGCGTCAGCGCGGCTTTGTAATCCGACATACGCTTGGCGGCGATCAGGCTTGCCAGCTCATCATCGCTGTAGTTCTCAATGGCCGCACGGGCATGACGCTGCAGCTTGCTGACCAGCGCGAAATCTTCGGTCATCAGCAGGTTGCGAACCGCTTTCTCGACTGCCGCATCTTCCACCGCTGTGCCTTTCGGCAGTTTGCCCAGCGCCAGCTGCTGCGCGAAGCTCAGAACGGTGTAATTATTCAGCAGAACAAACATCTCCTGCGTATCGGTCGCGCCGTAGGCCGGTACCGCACCGTCGGCGATGGTTTTGCCCGCACGCCAGGCTGATTTGAACTTGGCAACCTGATGCGCGGCCAGCGACGTGGACAGCTCTTCCAGCAAATCCTTACGCGTTTTCGCTTTCAGGATTTCGCCGCCGTCCTGATACAGCAGCAGCGAGCGCGGCATGACGTAAACGAAGTGCTGACACTCGGTTTCCCAGTTCTCCAGCAGCCACGCCGCGCGCGGCGACTGGGTGGCTTCGAGGTGCCAGTGCAGCATGGTCAGCACTGCCTGCTTGTGCACCTGCGCCATTTCGTCTTCGTCAGCGATGGAGCCGAACAGCACCGAATCACCGGCGGCGTGCGCGGCCAGGGAACGGTACGGATCGTACTGATAGGCGAAGCCGCCGCTCATGCCGTTACCGAAACCTTTACCAAAGGTGCCGAGGTTAAGAATCGCGCCGTTGGTCATGTATTCACAGCAGAAG
The DNA here is from genome assembly GCF_002928355.1 of Pantoea sp. ICBG 828. Lineage (NCBI taxonomy): Bacteria > Pseudomonadati > Pseudomonadota > Gammaproteobacteria > Enterobacterales > Erwiniaceae > Pantoea > Pantoea sp. ICBG 828. Next base: position 273,672 of record NZ_POWN01000003.1, read on the forward strand.
TCGCCGACGCCTTCCACCACCGCGGTGGCGCCTGAGTTACGCACGGCGAAACGGTCACCGGCCTGGCCCTGAACAAACAGACGACCGCCGGTCGCGCCGAACAGCGCAAAGTTACCAATTAGCACGTTGCCGTCGCTGTCCTGTGCGCCGCCGCCCGGTGACATCACCACCAGTTCGCCGCCACACTGACCTTTACCGACGCCATCGTTACAGGTGCCGTAATGCTTCATCTGCATGCCGTCGTTGCAGAACGCGCCAAATGACTGACCGGCTGACCCGCGGGTATCAATCTGCACTGTGCGCGGTGCCAGATATTTCCGGCCACGGTCATCCTGCAGTACCGCCGGCAGCGCGGCCAGCTGCTGCGCCGACAGCTCGTGGTTCAGCATGCGCTCAATATCGATCGCCAGCTGACCGCCAACGCTCTTGTTACGGTTGTTCAGCGTTACGCCGTTACCCAGCGTAATCTCGCGGCGGGCAGCATCAACCAGCTGCGCTTTCAGCTCGTCTGCCCAGCCATCGTCCAGCTCGAAATCTTTTTCCAGATACACCGGCTGAGCGATCTTCTGCTCCGGCACCACAGTCAGCATGGCGCGCAGATCGAGTTTGCCCACTTCCAGCGGATGATCCATCAGGTGCAGCAGGTCAGAGCGGCCGCGCGCTTCACGCAGCGAACGCAGACCGAGGCGTGCGAGGAACTCACGCACTTCCTGCGCCACGTTGATGAAGTACTGCGCCAGCTGACGCGGATCGCCATCGAAGGCTTCAGCGTTAGTGGTGAGGCCAGCCGGGCATTTGACGTTACAGTTTTTCGCCATCACGCATTTCAGCATCATCAGCGCGGTGGTGCCGAACTCGAAGCTGTCGCCGCCGAGCAGCGCTGATTTGATCACGTCGCTGCCGGTCTGCTGTGCGCCGGAGCAGCGCAGCTGCACTTTGTCACGCAGCCCGTTAGCGCACAGCGCCTGGTGTACTTCGGCGATACCGATTTCCGCCACGCGCCCGGTGTATTTCAGGCTGGTGACCGACGCCGCGCCGGTGCCGCCGGTGTTACCGGCGACGTTGATGACGTCTGCGCCGGCTTTTGCCACGCCGACTGCGATAGTACCGATGCCTTCAGACGACACCAGTTTGACGATAACGCGCACGCGCGCCGCTTTACAGTCGTGGATCAGCTGCGCCAAATCCTCGATAGAATAAGTATCGTGATGCGGCGGCGGTGATACCAGCTCAACGCCCGGCGTACCGCCACGCGCGGCCGCAATCTCCACCGTCACTTTCGGTGCTGGCAGCTGACCGCCTTCGCCCGGTTTAGCGCCCTGGCCGATTTTGATCTCCAGCTCTTCCAGCATCGGGTCGGCCAGATAAGCCGCCCACACGCCGAAACGACCGGACGCCAGCTGTTTGATGCGCGATGCGCGAATGGTGCCGTGACGTGAATAGTGTTCGCCACCTTCACCACAGTTACTCATTCCGCCCACCATATTGGTGCCGTGCGCCACCGCTTCGTGCGCCGGCGCGACCAGCGCGCCGTGGCTCATGGCGCCTGAGGCGAAGGTACGGGTGATTTCGTGCGCCGGCTGGACCTCTTCCAGCGGCAGCGAGGGCAGCGCGGTAAAGATTTTTGCCAGATAGTCTGCTGCCTGACCGTAAGCGGTAATGTACAACACGCCTTCAGTGATGCTGCTGCTTTCGATCTCATCGTTAAAGCGGGTTTTCAGCGCGCGTGACAGCGCGGCCAGACGCTCGCTCTCCGGTTTCAGGCCGGCAATGGCATCAATCAGACGCAGCTCAAACTGGTTGAGGCTGCCGTTCACCGCTTCGCAGCGCAGGCCGCGAATGGCGAAGCCGTTGTTGACCAGCGAGTAGCGGCCCAGCTTGCGGCCAAATTCGGCTTCGCTGTCCACGTGGGTCAGATCGCACGGCAGCGCGAGGATGTCGCGCAGCGCCGCCGGCCGACGCTTACGCTCGGCGTGCATCAGGCTGGAGAACTGACGGTAATCCGGCGTGATAGCAAAGCTGTCGATCACCGCATTCGGGATGCGCTCGAAGCTGCTGTCTTTAAACGACTCGGCTTTGATGCTAAACGCGTTGTCCAGCCTGGCCAGCGTCATCAGACGGATAAAGTTGTCCTCTTCGCGCGCTTTGTCGGCGAAACGAATCGGCTGCTCTGTCATATCAATAAAGGTACGTACCGCGATGGTGCCATACGAGTGGCCCGCACCCTCAGAACGTTCTTTGAACAGACCCAGCAGTGGCACTTCGGCTTCGCCCTGAATTTTCAGTGCGCTCTGGTGCCAGTCCACCGCCATCTGCGCGATGGCCGGGAAGCCCGCGCCGCCCACCGGAGTTTTGATATTCGGGAAATATTTCTTAAGCACCGGATCTTCGGTATCGAGGAAGTTCGGCTCGAAGAACTCACCGCAGCTGTAGCTCTCAACGGTACACAGGCCCACTTTGCCCATGGTTTTCATCAGCGCTTTTTCTGCCGCTTTGGCATAGCGTTTGAACGCTTTGTTGCCTTCTTCACCTTCGCCAAACTTCTCTTCTGCACGCATCTGTACGCCCAGCGGATACACGGCAGAGGCGCCAAAGCCGAGCGTGGCGGCGATATGGTGCGAGGAGATGCTCTGGCCGCTCTCGACCACCAGTGACACATCCAGACGCAGGCCTTCCTGCACCAGACGCTGGTTGATGGCCGACACCATCAGCAGCATCGGAATGGCAGCATGAGTTGAAGAGATATGGCGATCGGTAATCACCGCGATGCCGCCCTGCTGACGGGCAAAATCCACCACCTGCTGCGCCAGGTTATCGATAGCGTTTTCCAGCGCTTTGGCGTTGGCGGCGCGGCTGACGATGTCTTTACCGATGACCGGCTCATACAGCATCTCGAAGCGCGCATACGGCGCCACTTTCTGCTCGCGCAGACGCAGCATGTCAAGGTGCGTCAGGATCGGGCTTGGCACGATGATCTGCTGGCCTTTACTGCGGCCGAGGTGCGGTTTAGCGCCGAGGGCCACGCGCAGCGTCATGCCGTCCGCTTCACGGATGGAGTCGAGCGGCGGGTTGGTGACCTGTGCAAAGCGCTGCGAGAAGTAGTGCGCCATGCCGCCTTCATGATCGGACAGGCCATTGATGGCGTTGCCGTAACCCATCGCGGAGATCTTCTCAGCGCCGGTTTGCAGCATCGGGTCCATCATGAATTTGAAGCTTTCCTGGTTGTAGTAGTAAGCCACAAAGCGCTGATAGGTTTTCAGGTCGCCGCGATAGCGCAGCGGTGAGCCGAGTTTCTCTGCCGGCACTTCCGGCAGCTGCTGCAGTTCAACGCGTGCCGCCTGCACCAGGGAGAGATAATCTTTTTCTGCCGCCAGCTTTTCCAGCGCCTGCACGGTGGTGTAAGAGCGTTTCTCTTTGTGATCGTAATAGAGCATGCCGCCAGCTTCGATACGGCCACGGCGCAGCACGCTCTCCGGTGGGAAGGCGATCTGGCCGGCTTCTGACATCGCACCGATGTATTCAGCGGTTTCTACGGAGCGCAGCGGACGCAGACCAAGACGGTCCAGCCGTGCGCCAATCACTTCGCCGTTACCGAAGATCAGCGCGGCGGGGCCGTCGTTCTTCTCTTCATACAGCGAGAAGTATTCCAGCATGGCGCGCACTTCAGCTGACAGCGAGGTGTCGTTTTCCCACGCCGGCGGCATCATTGAAACCACGGCGTTGATCAGATCGAGGTTATCTTCCATCAGACGGCTGTGGATGCTCTGATCGAGACGCGAACTGTCAGACTGGCCTTTTGGCCGCACGATCTTTTTGCCGCGCGCCAGCATCAGTGCCGCTTCCGCGATGCGGTTTTTACGGTCCGTGTTCAGCTCACCGTTGTGCGCCATCAGGCGGAACGGCTGCGCCATCGTGGTATGCGGATCGGTATTGGTGGAGAAGCGGGTATGGAAAAACAGTCCGCGCACCTGATGATCGGGATCGGTCAGATCTTTGAAGTAAGGGATCACTTCGTTGGAGTTCAGGCGGGCTTTGAACACCTGAGTGCGCGACGACAGCGACAGCGGATAAAGACCGCCGAATTCGCTTTCGGTAAAGGCGCGTGCTTCGATGTCCAGCAGCGCACGGTAAATGTGGCGCTCGAAGTCGCTCTGCTCGGTAACGTCCTGCGGTGCGGCAAACACCCACTGCACGATCGGCAGCTGGAACTGCTGTGCGGCCGGGCGCGTGACGCTGTTGTCCAGCGGCATATCACGCTTCAGCAGCACCGGGAAGTTGTAAGCGGCCAGCGTCTCTTCAACCAGACGCTCTGCGTTCGCGCGCAGCGCCGCATCTTTTGGCACAAAGAAGTTGCCCACGCCAAAGCGGCCCGCTTCCAGCGCCTGACCGGTCAGCTTACGGAAGAAGTTCAGGGAGAGGTCAACGTTAACGCCCGCGCCATCGCCCACACCCTCTGCAGACATCCCGCCACGGTGCGGTACCGTGCACAGGGCGCTGTGCGCCATCTGCAGGATTTCATGGGTCTGCTCGCCGTCCTTGCGGGTAATGAAACCTACACCACAGCTGTCGCTTCCTGCTGATGGATCATACAAACCCCAGGGGTTAGGTTGTTGAGTGGACATTGAGGGTCTCCTTAAACTGCTTTAGACATTACCTGCATTATTTCAGGCACAGAGCGCTGCTGCGTGCTGTATCAATTTGTTTTCGCGCGCTTTTACGCGGACGTCGCAACACCGGACAACGACAATCAAGGCACTGATTCACGTCCTTGATTGGCTGTCCATAAAATCCGGTCTCTAAGGGAGATAACTTGCATCCAGAGGGAGTCTTCTTGCTGCATAGATATGCCGAGACACAGTCCCGACTGGAAAGCATCCAGCGGAATTCCAACTTATCGGGAAAGCGAACTCAGGTCAAATAGCCAGCTTTATTACGGTTAATCAGCCTTTTTGCGATTTAACTGTATGATTATTATATTTTTATTACGTAAATATATGTCAATCTGACCTTTCTGATTCCCTTATGAAGTGTGAGCCGTCTCACTGTGTGATCGGCCTCATATTTCCAGACCATGCTGTTGAATGTGGGGATGCCAGTACAAAATTCTGTTTGGACCGTTTCGTGCACAGCATGTATCTGTTTTTCTTATGGCGGAACATTTGAATCAAAACGCGGTTGCCATTAGTAAAATTAATTAACCGGGGTGTGATTAAAACAGCACTTAAGCTGAATGGATATGCAATAACGGAAGGCAACCATCAGGAGGGATGGCTGCAGAAAGCGGATGCGCCGGGCACGCGGCACCGGGACCCGCAAAAGCGCGGCCCTCCAGATTATTCAGTTGGCAGAATTAGTCAAGCGCTTTAGGCATAAAGGCGGGAACGTCGGCGAAACGCCGCGCTGCTGCACCATAACAGGGCGTAAAGTCAGTCCGCACGGCGCGTGCGGCGGCGCAGCGCGCAGATAATTACGCTATGATGAGCCAGATTCGTTCAGGGAGCGCGTAATGAAACAGATTCGTCTTTTAGCACAGTACTACGTGGATTTAATGGTCAAGCTCGGGCTGGTGCGGTTTTCGCTGCTGCTGGCTTCGGCGCTGGTGGTGCTGGCAATGGTGGTGCAGATGGCGGTCACCATGGTGCTGCGTGGCCACGTTGAAAGTATCGACGTGGTGCGTTCGGTGTTTTTTGGCCTGCTGATTACTCCGTGGGCGGTCTACTTTCTCTCCGTGGTGGTCGATCAGCTGGAGGAGTCGCGCCAGCGGCTGTCGAAGCTGGTGGACAAGCTGGAGGAGATGCGCACGCGCGACCTTGAACTGAATCAGCAGATGAAAGAGACCATCAGCCAGCTGAACCAGGAAATCAGCGACCGTATTAAAGCAGAGCAGGCGCGCGAGCAGGTGATGGATAAGCTGCGCGAAGAGATGACGCGGCGTGAGCAGGCGCAGATTGAGCTGGAGCAGCAATCTTCCTTCCTGCGTTCGTTCCTCGATGCCTCGCCCGACCTGGTGTTCTATCGCAACATCGACAAACAGTTCTCCGGCTGTAACCGCGCCATGGAACTGCTCACCGGCCTGAGCGAGAAGCAGCTGATTGGCCTGACGCCGCGCGACATTTATGACGAAGATGCCGCCACCAAAGTGCTGGAGACCGATGAGAAGGTGTTTCGCCACAATGTGTCGCTTACCTATGAACAGTGGCTGCAGTATCCGGACGGGCGCAAAGCCTGCTTTGAAATCCGCAAAGTGCCGTATTACGACCGCGTCGGTAAGCGCAGCGGCCTGATGGGCTTCGGACGCGATATTACCGAGCGTAAGCGCTATCAGGACGCGCTGGAGAACGCCAGCCGTGAAAAGACCACCTTTATCTCCACCATCAGCCACGAGCTGCGTACGCCGCTTAATGGCATCGTCGGGTTAAGCCGCATCCTGCTGGATACCGATCTCAATCAGGAGCAGCTGAAGTACCTGAAAACCATTCACGTCTCGGCCATCACCCTTGGCAACATCTTTAATGATGTGATTGAAGTCGACAAGATTGAACGGCGCAAAGTGCAGCTGGATAACCAGCCGCTGGATTTCACCGGCTTCCTGGCCGACCTGGAAAACCTCTCCGGCCTGCTGGCGCAGCCGAAAGGGCTGAAGTTCGTCATGGCACCGGAGTTGCCGCTGCCGCACAAGATCTCCGCCGATGGCACGCGCCTGCGCCAGATTCTGTGGAACCTGATCGGCAATGCCGTGAAGTTTACCCGGCAGGGCGAAATCGTGGTGCGCGTCGCCTATCGCCAGGACGAAACGCTGCACTTTGAGGTGCAGGACTCCGGGATGGGCATTCCGCAGGAAGAGCAGGATAAAATCTTCGCCATGTATTACCAGGTGAAAGATCAGCACGGCGGTAAACCGGCCACCGGCACCGGGATTGGCCTGGCGGTGTCACGCCGGCTGGCGCAGGCGATGGGCGGCGATATCACTGTTAGCAGCGCACCGGGTCAGGGCTCGTGCTTTACCGTGGAAATCCACGCGCCGCGCGTGGCGGATGAAGTGGAAGATGAGGATCAGGACGACAGCATGCCGTTGCCGGCGCTGCACGTGCTACTGGTAGAAGATATCGAGCTCAACGTGATTGTGGCGCGCTCGGTACTGGAGAAGCTGGGTTGCAGCGTGGAGGTGGCGATGACCGGCGGTGAGGCGCTGGCGATGTTCGATCCGCAGGAGTTCGACCTGGTGCTACTGGATATCCAGCTGCCGGACATGACCGGCCTCGATGTGTCGCGCGCCATTCATCAGCAGCACGCCGGCGTGACGCTGCCGCCGCTGGTGGCGCTGACTGCCAACGTGCTGAAGGATAAAAAAGAGTATCTCGATGCCGGCATGGACGATGTGCTGAGCAAACCGCTGGCGGTGCCGGCCCTGACCGCGATGATCAAGAAATTCTGGGATTACCAGGCCGAAGCGGAAGCGGTGGTGAGTGACGCCGACGCGGAACAGTCACGCACGCTGCTGGATGTCGACATGCTGGAGCAGTATATCGAGCTGGTTGGTCCGGGGCTGATCATCCAAAGCCTGACGATGTTCGAGCAGATGATGCCGGGTTATCTTGAGGTGCTGGACTCCAACATGATGGCGCGTGACCAGAAGGGCATCGCCGAAGAGGGGCACAAGATCAAAGGCGCGGCGGGCTCCGTCGGCCTGCTGCATCTGCAGAAACTGGCGAAACAGATTCAGTCACCGGAATTGCCGGCCTGGTGGGATAACGTGCAGGAGTGGGTTGACGAGCTGAAGCACGAGTGGCGGCACGACGTTGAAGTATTACGGAACTGGGTTGCAGAGCGGGAAAAATAGCGCGGGCCAGAAAAAAAATGACCCCAGTCGAAACCGGGGTGCGCGAATACTGCGCCAACACCAGGGAAATGGGCGCTGCTGCTATTATTAGAAATCGAATACAAAAGCAACAGCGTGGTATTGGTTAACGCTTCAAAATCACCTTAGCAAATTCGCCACAGCTTGTGACAAGATTCATTAAATTGTGTGATGTTGAGCAGCGTTTAAATACAGAAAACATTAATTTGCTGACACAGTCAAGCAAGGAATCAATTTCTTTAGCGTATTGCACTATTTTTGAGCAAATGTTCGGTTTTTTGCCTGGTTTTCCCACAGTCGCGGTCCGGAAAGCGCTGCGCAGCGAAGGGAAACGGCAAAAAGCGCAGCGCAACGGCCGTTTTTATGCTCATGTTATTGATTCTAATAATGAATAACCAGATTTTGCCGCGGTTATCCAAAACGTTTTGGAAACCCCCGGCTGAAAGTTCCAGTTCGGGCATTGAACGGTTAGCGTAAACCGGATGGGCGGTAAAACGTTTTACAGGTTGAGCCCTGGCCTGAAGCGTAATTGTCGCTATTTGCGCCGTGTTTTTCAGAATGGTCTCGGTTGTCAATGAACATCTTCACTGACTACTAAAGATGATAGTTAAACATCGTGAAAGGTTTAACGTGAGCAGTATCACAATCGGTTAAGTATTTATGCCCGTGGGCGCTGCGCGATTTTTCTGCATGGAACCGATTCCTTTTTGCCGGAAGTGCTTGATGCGACTGGCTCTAATAGAGGAACGATGGTTGCCCGCGCAATGAGTTTGGCTGGTGGTCGCGATGCCGCAGAGATAAAATTCCGGCTTGCATCACCGCTATTTGAAATCATGACCTGAGTAATTGATTAATCCAGGGAACCGGTAAGAGACGATTGCATGAGTAAGAGTAAAGGGAAGATGGTCCAGCGCCTGAAGCGGCTGGCTGGCAGGGTGCTTCTGGCATGGCTGGGTCTGTGGCTGGCCGGTATTGTGCTGTTCGCATTTTTGCCGGTGCCGTTTTCGGCGGTAATGGTGGAGCGGCAGCTTGGCGCGTGGTTCAGCGGACGCTTCGATTATGTCGCGCATTCAGACTGGGTGGGAATGGATGAGATTTCACCGTGGATGGCGCTGGCGGTGATCGCCTCGGAAGATCAGAAATTCCCCGAGCACTGGGGCTTTGACGTGCATGCCATTCAGCAGGTGCTGGACAATGACGGCAGCGAACGGATGCGCGGCGCATCAACGCTGTCTCAGCAGACGGCGAAGAACCTGTTCTTGTGGGATGGCCGCAGTTGGGTGCGCAAAGGGCTGGAGGCCGGGCTGACGGTGGGACTGGAAACGGTATGGACCAAACGCCGCATTCTGACGGTGTACCTGAATATTGCGGAATTCGGTAATGGAGTGTTTGGTGTGGAAGAGGCATCGCAGCGCTATTTCCACAAGCCTGCCAGCCGGCTGAGCATGGCGGAAGCCGCTTTGCTGGCGGCGGTGCTGCCGAATCCGATTCGCTTCCGCGCGGATGCACCGTCCGGCTACATTCGTCAGCGCCAGCAGTGGATTATGCGCCAGATGCGCCAGCTGGGCGGCGAGGGTTTTCTCAACCGTTACCAGCTGCACTGACGCGGTTAGTCTTCGTCAAAACCGGCTTCAAACAGCTCAATGACCGCGGCCAGCGCCTGGGTTTCCTGCGGGCCGCTGGCCTCGATTTCGATATGACCGCCTTTAGCGGAGTCGAGCATCAGTAGCGCAATCACGCTGCTGGCTTCGGCTTCGGTACCGGCCTCGTTACGCAGCAGCACTTCCGCATCAAAACTCTGCACCAGCTCAAATAGCTTCATCGCCGGGCGCGCATGCATACCCAGCTTATTTCGAATCTCAACGGTTTGCTTCACGGTCATGATTTGCGTTTTTCCAGGGTGCGATGACGGGACTGCACATTTTTACCGCGCGAACGGAAATAGTCTGCCAGCTGTTCGGCAATGTAGACCGAACGGTGCTTACCGCCGGTACAGCCAATCGCCACCGTCAGATAGCTGCGGTTATTGGTTTCCAGCATCGGCAGCCACAGCTCGAGATAGCTGCGCGTCTGGTAGATAAAGTTGTGCACTTCGGTGTGACGATCGAGGAAGGCCGCCACCGGACGATCGAGCCCGGTCATCGGACGCAGCTTCGGATCCCAGTGCGGGTTAGGCAGGAACCGCACGTCAAACACGTAATCGGCGTCGATCGGGATGCCGTGCTTGAAGCCGAAGGATTCAAACACCATGGTGAGTTCACGCTCACGCTTGCCCAGCAGGCGCGTGCGCAGCATTTCTGCCAGCTCATGCACCGACATCTCTGAGGTATCGATGATCAGATCGGCACGCGAGCGCAGCGGCTCCAGCAGATCGTTTTCCTCATCAATGGCGCTTTCCAGCGACAGATTTTTGCTGGAGAGCGGATGCAGGCGGCGCGTGTCGCTGTAGCGGCGGATCAGCGTGTTGCGATCGGCGTCCAGAAACAGCAGCTGTGGCGAGAACGCTTCCGGCAGATTGTTCAGTGCCTGCTCAAACACCTCCGGTGATTCCGGCATGTTGCGCACGTCAATGCTGACCGCCGCTGAGATATTGCGCTCGGTTAAGGTGTTCGCCAGCTCCGGCAGCAGCACCACCGGCAGGTTATCGACACAGTAGAAGCCCATATCCTCAAGGGCGCGCAGCGCGACTGATTTTCCTGAGCCTGACCGACCGCTAACGATCATCAGCACCATCACATTTCTCCCGTGTTAAACCGGCACGCAGGCCGGTAAAAGTGTCTGTCGCTTAAGCGTGATCTTCCTGAGCTTCTGTAATGATGGCGTAGAGCTCTTCATCGCTCTGTGCCGCGCGCAAACGGCGGCAGACGGTTTTATCCGCCAGGCGTTTCGCCACCAGCGACAGGGTGTGCAGATGGGTTTTGCACTGGTCTGCGGGCACCAGCAGGGCAAACAGCAGGTCAACCGGCTGGTTGTCGACGGCGTCAAAGGCGATAGGCTGGTCGAGGCTGATAAACACGCCAACGGCGCGCAGCGTATCCTCCTCCAGCTTGCCGTGCGGGATGGCGATGCCGTTGCCAATGCCGGTACTGCCCATGCGTTCACGGGTCAGGATGGCTTCAAAAAGCGTCTGGTGCGGCAGATTGAGCTGCTTAGCGGCCAGCTCGCTGATAATTTCCAGCGCGCGCTTTTTACTCTGGCAGTGTACGCCGCTGCGGGTGCAGTCCAGCGAAAGGACCGCGCTCAATTCCAGTGTCAGATCGTTGTTCATCATCGTTTCACTTGCGTGTTCACATAGCCGTAAGGCACGTACCGGGACACCGCGAACGGGCAGGGCAGGTGACTGCAGGCGCTTGCGCAGATGACAAAACGGGGCGGTGACCCGCCCCATTTCTCCTCTGAGTGCTGAACCCGTCAGCACTCTGCAAGCGTGAAGGTTAGTGTTTTTTCAGTTTGTCTTTGTGTTTGGTCAGCTGACGGGCCAGCTTGTCAATCAACCCGTCGATGGCCGCGTACATGTCTTCCGCTTCCGATGTGGCGTGCAGCTCCCCGCCGTTGACGTGCAGGGTTGCTTCCGCAATCTGCGTCACCTTCTCCACTTTCAGAACAATATAAACCTGATTGATACGATCAAAATAGTGTTCCAGTTTGGCAAATTTGTTATTTACAAATTCGCGCAGTGGGTCGGTTATCTCAACATTCAGTCCGGTAAGGTTTAGCTGCATAGGTCTTCCTTCTTGTTTCGGTCAAACCAGCTGCTTGCGCTGGTTTGATGGCGGTATAGATAAAGACTCGCGATACTTAGCAACCGTACGTCGCGCCACCATGATGCCCTGTTCAGATAACATGGAGGTCAGTTTGCTGTCGCTCAAGGGTTTTGCGGGATTTTCCGCGGAGATTAATTTTTTCACCAGTGCACGGATCGCCGTCGACGAGGCTTCGCCACCGCCTTCGGTGCTGACGTGACTGGAGAAAAAATACTTCAGTTCAAAAATGCCACGCGGGCTGTGCAAATACTTTTGCGTGGTGACGCGGGAAATGGTGGATTCATGCATATCCACGGCCTGGGCGATATCCGCCAGCACCATCGGACGCATATACTCTTCACCCTGTTCAAAAAACGCCTGCTGCTGTTCGACAATACAGCGCGTCACTTTAAGCAGCGTGTCGTTGCGGCTCTCCAGGCTCTTAATCAGCCAGCGGGCTTCCTGTAAGTTGCTGCGAATAAACTGACTGTCACTGTCATTACGCGCAGAACCGCCCATCGCGGCGTAATGCTGATTAATCTTCAGGCGCGGCAGGCTGTCAGCGTTCAGCTCCACCGTCCAGCGCGTGCCAGTCTTGCGCACCAGCACATCGGGAATCACATACTCGGGCTCGCTGGTATTGATGGACTGCCCGGGGCGCGGATCGAGCGACTGAATCAGCAGCATCGCTTCCTTCAGCACCTCTTCCTTCAGCCGCGTCACGCGCATCAGGCTGCGGAAATCGTGGTTAGCCAGCAGGTCGAGGTGCTCGCTGACAATCAGCCGTGCTTCGTTCAGCATCGGCATATCGGCCGCATACTGCGACAGCTGCACCAGCAGGCAGTCACGCAGATCGCGTGCGCCGACACCCACCGGATCGAAACGCTGTACGCGCTTCAGCACCGCTTCCACCTCTTCCAGCGTCAGCTCTTCGTCACCAATACTGTCACAAATGTCCTGTAAGCTGACGGTGAGATAACCGGTATCGTCAATGGCATCGACGATGGAGGTGGCGATGGCGCGGTCGGTGTCGGTGAACGGCGTCAGTTCCACCTGCCACATCAGATAGTCCTGCAGCGACTGCGTGGTTTCACCCTGATACACCGGTAGCTCGTCGTCCTGGTAATCGGTGCCGGTGCCCGAGGGCGTGCCGGCCGTGTAGATCTCGTCCCAGGTGGCATCGAGCGGCAGCTCTTCCGGCATCTCTTTCTGCTCGAGTGCCTCACGGGTATCTAACGCCTCGTTCTCCTGAAATTCGCGGGCGTCGACTTCATCGTGCAGATCGGTTTGTTCAAGCAGCGGATTGCTTTCCAGCGCCAGTTGCAGTTCCTGCTGGAGTTCAAGCGTAGAGAGTTGCAGCAAGCGGATTGCCTGCTGCAACTGGGGGGTCATCGCCAGCTGTTGGCTGAGCCTGAGTTGCAAACCTTGCTTCATAATCCGGCTAGAATTTCCTAAGCAAATGTCGGGTATGCCGACACCTTATCAGAGTCTGAACTCTTCGCCCAAATAAACCCGCTTAACCTGCTCATCTGCAAGAATTTCATCTGGCGTGCCGTGGGCAATCAGATGGCCCTGGCTGACGATATATGCGCGCTCACACACCGCGAGCGTTTCACGCACGTTGTGGTCGGTGATCAGCACGCCGAGGCCGCTGTCACGCAGGTGTTCGATGATCTTTTTGATATCGATAACGGAGATGGGGTCAACGCCGGCAAAAGGTTCATCCAGCAGGATAAACTTTGGATTGGCGGCCAGCGCACGGGCAATCTCGACGCGGCGACGTTCACCGCCCGACAGCGCCTGGCCCATGCTGTCGCGCAGATGGCCGATGTGGAACTCGTCCATCAGCTCATTGGCGCGGTCCTGACGCTGCTCTTCCGTCAGGTCATCACGCACCTGCAGTACCGCCATCAGGTTGTCGTAGACGCTCAGACGGCGAAAGATCGACGCTTCCTGCGGCAGATAACCGATGCCGCGGCGCGCGCGCGCATGCAGCGGCAGAATACTGATATCTTCTTCATCAATGATGATGCGGCCGGCATCACGCGGCACGATGCCTACCACCATGTAGAAGGTGGTGGTTTTACCGGCCCCGTTGGGACCCAGCAGGCCGACAATCTCGCCGGATTTCACCTGCAGGCTGACATCTTCTACTACGCGACGGCCTTTGTAGGCTTTCGCCAGGTTTTCAGCGACTAATGTGGCCATAGCGATCAGTTACTCTTTTTGGGGCTCGCAGACGAACCGTTTTTATCCTGCAACTGCGACGGCACCAGCACGGTGGTGACGCGCTTGCTCTGGCCCTGACTGTAGGCCTGCATTTTCTGCTCTTTCACCAGATAGGTGATGCGATCGCCTTTGATGTTGCTGTCCTGCTGCTCAATAAAGGCGTTGCCGGTCAGCTCGACGAAATCGTTGGCCAGCTCATAGTGCAGTTTGGCGGCGTGACCCTGCACCGGTTTGCCGTTGTCCTGCATCTGATAAAAGGTGGCCGGATTGCCGTAGGCATCGACGATGGTTTTGTTGCTGTCGCCGCCCGGACGCGTTACCACCACTTTATCGGCGGTAATTTTGATGGTGCCCTGGGTCACGATCACGTTGCCGGTAAAGGTGGCGACGTTACCCTGCAAATCGAGCGCCTGGTTCACCGAGTCGATGTTAACCGGCTTGTCCGAATCGCCCGTTAACGCCAGCGCCGGCAGGCTGGTTGCCAGCAGCGCACTCACCAGCAGCAACTTAAGGCTATTTTTGTTCATTTTGAATTTCATAGGAGGTTTTGACCTTTTCAAGCAGCTCGGCATTCTTTGTCCGTAGGTTGCCGCGCATCTTCATGCCAGTGGAGTTAAAACTGCGGCCAAATAGGGTGACCTGATCGTCAGACGTCACATCCTGGCTGACCAGATTAACCTGAGCATTATCCGTGATGATGCGCTCAAGCTGGGAATCCTGCGTCAATGTGTGTACTTCAACGTGGCCATAAAGATACAGCATACGATCTTTCGTCAGCTTTGCCTTGTCAGCACGAACCGACCACGTGGGCACTTTGTTTTCGTCGTAAGTGGTCATCACCGGATTATCGAACCAGCTCACTTCTTCGGCCGAAAAGTAGGTCACTTTATCCGAGACCAGCTTATAGGCCAGCGCACCCGTCGGGTTATACACCACGGTGCTGGAGTTGGCGCTGGTGTAGGTCGGCGCCTGATCGTTGGTCGCCACCGGCGTGGCGCTGTCGTCCTGGTTGGTAAGATTCCAGCCGATCAGCACCAGGGCGATCAGCGCCAGAATCAGCGTTATCCAACGCCTGCTTTTACTCATACTGATTGCCCTTTGGCATCCTCAAATTTGTTCTGCGCCAGCAAAATCAGGTCGCATAGCTCACGTACTGCACCGCGACCGCCAGCAATGCGCGTCACGTAATGCGCACGCGGCAGTAACACCGGATGCGCATCGGCGACGGCCACGCTCAGACCCGCCTGTGCCATTACCGGCCAGTCGATCAGGTCGTCACCAATATACGCGACCTGGTCTGCCGATAGTGACAGTTTATCCAGGAGTTCGCGCCAGGCCAAAAGCTTATCCGACTGTCCCTGGTAAAGATGCGTAATGCCGAGCGTTTTACAGCGATCTTCCAGCAGTTTAGCGCGGCGGCCGGTAATAATAGCCACTTCGATGTCCGAGGTCAGCAGGCAGCGCACGCCGTAACCGTCGCGCACGTTAAAGGCCTTTAGCTCTTCACCGCTGTTGCCCATGTAAATCAGGCCGTCGGACATCACGCCGTCGACATCGCAAATCAGCAGGCGGATATTGGCCGCCCGCGCCATCACGTCGGCGCTCACCGGGCCGTAGCAGGTGTCGACCATCGTGGTTTCAGCACTCATTGTTGTTTCCCGTTCAGACCACGCCAGCGCGCAGCATGTCATGCATATGTACCACACCGAGCAGGCGATCGTCATCGGCCACCAGCAGCGCAGTGATGTTTTTGTTTTGCATCAGATTAAGCGCGTCCACCGCCAGCAGGTTAGGGCGCACGCGAATCCCGCCGCGCGTCATCACATCCTGGATGCGGGCCGACTGGAAATCGATGCCCATATCGAAGATGCGGCGCAGGTCACCGTCCGTGAAAATCCCTTCGATTTTCATCAGATCGTCGACAATCACCGTCAGGCCGAGGTTTTTGCGCGTGATTTCCAGCAGCGCGTCGCGCAGCGAGGCGTCACGGGTGACGTGGGGAATTTCATCGCCGCTGTGCATAATGTCGCTGACGTGCAGCAGCAGTTTGCGCCCCAGCGCGCCGCCCGGGTGCGACAGCGCGAAATCTTCCTGGGTGAAGCCGCGCGCTTCCAGCAGCGCCACCGCCAGCGCATCGCCCATCACCAGCGTGGCGGTGGTGCTGGAGGTCGGTGCCAGCCCGAGCGGACAGGCTTCCTGCGGTACTTTCACGCATAAATGCACATCGGCAGCCCGGCCCATGGCGCTCTCCGGACGGCTGGTCAGGCAAATCAGCTGCACTTTCTGCCGTTTGAGCACCGGGATCAGCGCGAGGATTTCGCCTGACTCGCCGCTGTTCGAGATGGCGATCACCACATCGTTGGTGCTGACCATGCCGAGATCGCCGTGGCTGGCTTCACCCGGGTGGACGAAGAACGCTGGCGTGCCGGTGCTGGCGAAGGTGGCGGCCATCTTCTTGCCGATATGGCCGGATTTGCCCATGCCCATCACCACCACTTTGCCACGGCAGGCAAAGATCATTTCGCAGGCGCGGCTGAAGTCGGCGTTAATATACTGATCGAGCTGTTCCAGCCCTTCGCGTTCGATGCGCAGTACCGCTTTACCTGCCTGCTGGAAGTCGAAATCCGGTTGCTGATGTGACATGGTCAGTCATCCTTAATAGCTTGCGATAAGCGTGGGGCTGAGCCAAAGCCACAGCACCCACACGATAAATCCACCTAACAGCAGCGTGCCCGCTACGCGGCCGATGCGGCGCTTGCGCAGCAGGCACAGCAGGGCGAACAGCACGCTGACGCCCAGCATAATCCAGTAATCCCGCGCAAAGGCGTGCGCATCGATCGCGCCGGGATGCACCAGCGCCGGCAGGCCCAGCACAATCGCCAGATTGAAGATATTGGCGCCAATCAGGTTGCCGATGGCGATATCGTCCTCGCCTTTCAGCGCGCCGGCCAGCACCGTGGCCAGTTCCGGCAGGCTGGTACCGACAGCAATCAGCGTCAGTCCCATCACCAGTTCGCTAACGCCGAAGTAATCCGCAAACACCGTGGCGTTGTCGATCACCATGCGCGTCGACATCGGCAGAATAATCAGCGCCACCGCCAGCCAGAGAAACGCCACCGTGTTGCCGCTTTCGTCGCGCGGCAGTTCCGCCAGTTGTTCACGCGTCAGGGTGTCATTATTATCGCGCTCGGCCCGCCGGGCGATGCGGATCGCCACCAGCAGATAACCCAGCGCCAGCAGCAGCAGTGCCACGCCATCCAGCCGGCTGAGCTGGTTATCAAACAGCATGATGCCGCTGAGCAGTGAGACCAGCAGCAGCAGAGGGAGTTCGCGGCGAATCAGATTGGAGTGTACGGTTAAAGGGTGCAGCAGCGCAGCGCCACCCAGAATCAGCAGAATATTGGTGATGTTCGAGCCCAGCGCGGTACCAACGGCTAAATCCATCTGACCATGCTGCGCGGCAGAGAACGAGACGATCAGTTCCGGCAGTGAAGTGCCAATGCTCACCACCGTCATGCCAATGATCAACGGGGGAATGCCAAGGGATCGACACAGGATCGCGGCGCTGAACACCAGGCGGTCAGCTCCGTAAGCCAGTAAAATCAATCCGATAAACAGCAGGGCAGTGGCTACGAACATGAAAAATCCTTGATGGATAACGGTGCCGGCAAACCTTGTCCGACAGGTAAAAGCAGTGCGCGTGCGGAATCAGGCGCTGATTTTGACTGTCTGAGAGGCAAAAGTAAATTTTAAGGCCGTTTTCGCCACACCGGACGGGTAAGTTTCTGTAAAACTATCGTGCATTGTGGTTTACCAGGCTACCATCCACCACGTTAATTACGCCCGATCCGTTTAAAGAGGTAATGATGATCCAGCAGCAAACGAATCTGGTTGAGGTTCGTGGCGTCAGTTTTACGCGCGGCAATCGCACCATCTTCGACGACATTTCGCTGACCGTTCCGGCGGGCAAAGTCACGGCGATTATGGGCCCTTCCGGCATCGGTAAAACCACCCTGCTGCGCCTGATTGGCGGGCAGCTGCAGCCGGACAAAGGTGAGATCTGGTTTCGTGACCAGAACATTCCGACGCTGTCGCGCCGTAAGCTGTATGACGTGCGTAAAAAAATGAGCATGCTGTTCCAGTCCGGTGCGCTGTTCACCGACCTTAACGTTTATGAAAACGTTGCCTGGCCGCTGCGCGAACACACCCGGCTGCCAGCGGAATTACTGCACAGCACGGTGATGATGAAGCTGGAAGCTGTGGGACTGCGCGGCGCAGCCCAGCTGATGCCGGCCGAACTCTCCGGCGGCATGGCGCGCCGGGCGGCGCTGGCGCGAGCAATTGCGCTGGAGCCGGAGCTGATCATGTTCGACGAACCCTTTGTCGGCCAGGATCCCATTACCATGGGCGTGCTGGTCAAGCTGATCGATGAGCTCAACCATTCGCTGGGCGTCACCTGCATTGTGGTTTCACACGACGTGCCAGAGGTCTTGAGCATTGCCGACCATGCCTATATTGTTGCCGGGCAAAAGATTATTGCTCAGGGTAGTGCGCCGCAGCTGAGGGAGAATCCCGATCCGCGCGTGCGCCAGTTTATTGAGGGTCATGCGGATGGTCCGGTACCGTTCCGCTTCGCTGCCGGGGATTACCTCAGCGATCTGACCCGCACAGGGAGAAGCTAAACTGATGTGGTTACAGGCACTGGCGTCATTTGGGCGTCAGGGAATTAACACCTGTGCGGCCTTTGGCCGGGCGGGCTTAATGCTCTTCCATGCGCTGGTGGGTAAACCGGCGTTTCGTAAGCATGCGCCGCTGCTGGTGAAGCAGCTGTATAGCGTGGGCGTGCTGTCATTGCTGATCATTGTGGTCTCCGGCCTGTTCATTGGCATGGTGCTGGGGCTGCAGGGCTATCTGGTACTCACCACTTACAGCGCGGAAACCAGCCTGGGTATGCTGGTGGCGCTGTCGCTGCTGCGCGAACTGGGGCCGGTAGTCACCGCGCTGCTGTTTGCCGGGCGCGCCGGTTCGGCGCTCACTGCGGAAATTGGCCTGATGAAAGCCACTGAGCAGCTCTCCAGCATGGAGATGATGGCGGTTGATCCGCTGCGCCGCGTGGTCTCGCCGCGCTTCTGGGCCGGCTTTATCAGTATGCCGCTGCTGGCGCTGATCTTTACCGCGGTGGGCATTGCCGGTGGCGCGCTGGTCGGGGTGGCCTGGAAAGGCATCGACCCGGGCTTTTTCTGGTCGGCGATGCAGAACGCGGTGGATTTTCGTACCGATGTGATCAACTGCCTGATCAAAAGCGCGGTGTTTGCCATCACGGTGACCTGGATCGCGCTGTTCAATGGGTATGACGCCATCCCGACTTCGGAAGGGATCAGTCGCGCGACGACGCGTACCGTAGTCCATGCTTCGCTGGCGGTGCTTGGACTGGATTTTGTGCTGACGGCACTGATGTTTGGGAATTAATGCAATGCAAAGCAAAAAAAACGAAATCTGGGTTGGCGTGTTTATGCTGGCTGCGCTGCTGGCGCTACTGTTCCTCAGCCTGCGCGTCGCCGATCTTAAATCGCTGGGCACCGAGCCAACGTGGAAGCTGTACGCCACCTTCGATAATATCGGCGGCCTGAAAGTCAGCTCGCCGGTGAAAATTGGCGGCGTGGTGATTGGCCGCGTCACCGACATTTCACTGGATGACAAAACGCTGTCGCCGCGCGTCACCATGGACATCAGCGAGCAGTATGCCAATAAAATTCCTGACACCAGCTCGCTGGCGATTCGCACCCAGGGTCTGCTGGGTGAGCAGTTCCTCGCGCTCAACTTAGGTTTTGACGATCCGGAGCTTGGCTCGGCGATGCTGAAAGATGGCGGCACGCTGCGGGATACCAAATCGGCGCTGGTGCTGGAAGACCTGATCGGCCAGTTCCTCTACAAGAGCGGCGACAACAAGGACAATGAGAAATCGTCGGGCGCCGCCAGCGCGAGCGCCCCGGCAGCACCTGCTACAACGGAATAACCCAGAGAGGTACAACACGATGTTAAAACGTTTCCTGATGGTGGCCCTGCTGGCCATCGCGCCGCTGGCGGCAAACGCAGCGGACGCCAACCAGAGCAATCCGTACAAGATGATGAACGAAGCGGCGGAGAAGACCTTTACCCGCCTGAAGAACGAACAGCCGAAGATTAAGCAGGATCCGAATTACCTGCGCGAAATCGTGCGCCAGGAGCTGCTGCCGTACGTGCAGATTAAATACGCGGGGGCGCTGGTACTGGGCCGTTACTACCGCGAAGCCACGCCGGCGCAGCGCGACGCCTACTTTGCCGCGTTCGGGGATTACCTGGCGCAGGCTTATGGTCAGGCGCTGGCGTTGTACCATGGCCAGACTTACCAGATTCAGCCTGAGCAGCCGATTGGCGATGCCAATATCGTGGCGATTCGCGTCACCATCATCGATCCCAACGGTCGTCCGCCGGTGCGCCTTGATTTCCAGTGGCGCAAGAACAGCCAGACCGGTAACTGGCAGGCTTATGACATGATTGCCGAAGGCATCAGCATGATCACCACCAAACAGAATGAGTGGAGCGATCTGCTGCGCACCAAAGGCATCGACGGCCTGACTGCGCAGTTGAAAACCTATGCCGCGCAGCCTATCACTCTGGACAAGCAGCAATAATGAGCGAACCGTTACGCTGGCAGCGCACTGCCAGCACGCTGGCCCTGAGCGGCAAACTGGACCGCGATACGCTGCTGGCGCTGTGGCAGGCGCGTGACAGCGCCATGGCCGGTATCACCACGATTGACGTGGCGGCGCTGGATCGGGTTGATTCTGCCGGGCTGGCGCTGCTGGTGCATCTGCGCGAAATCGCGCGGGCGCAGGGCACGACACCGCTTTTCAGTGGTATCACCGATAAGCTCGACTCGTTAATCAAGCTGTACAACCTGCAGCAGATTATTGTTTCTGCGGAACAAATCGCCTGATTAACGGCGCTGCTGACAAAGCCCCTGATTTTTTCAGGGGCTTTTGCGTATTTAAGAGTCAGGCGCTTTCCTCTAAGATATCCGCCTTATTATTATCAAGTGAAGCAATGAGCGATGGAAAATAGTGAAGTTCAGGCCGTGCTAATGCAGGCGCTGCCGTTAGAAGAAGTACATGTTCTCAGCAACGATGGCAGCCATTTCCAGGTCATTGCCGTGGGCGAAATGTTTGGCGAGCTGAGCCGCGTAAAGAAACAGCAGGCTGTGTACGCGCCGCTGATGGAATACATTGCGGATAACCGTATTCATGCGGTGTCCATCAAGACTTATACCCCAGCCGAGTGGGCGCGCGACCGTAAACTCAACGGTTTCTAAGCGCCACTCTGGCTGTTTTGTTGATAGATAATTGAGAGCCGTGTTAATGGACAAATTTCGTGTGCAAGGCCCCACCCGTTTAAGCGGTGAAGTGACCATTTCCGGGGCGAAGAATGCTGCGCTGCCGATTCTGTTTGCTGCGCTGCTGGCTGAAGAGCCGGTAGAGATTCAGAACGTGCCGAAGCTGCGTGACATCGATACCACCATGAAGCTGCTGAGCCTGCTCGGTGCGCGCGTGGAACGCAATGGTTCGGTCCACGTTGATGCGCGCGAAGTTAATGTCTTCAGTGCGCCGTACGATCTGGTGAAAACCATGCGTGCCTCCATCTGGGCGCTGGGGCCGCTGGTGGCGCGTTTTGGCCAGGGCCAGGTTTCTCTGCCGGGCGGCTGTGCGATTGGTGCGCGTCCGGTCGATCTGCACATTACCGGCCTGGAGCAGCTGGGTGCCGAGATCAAACTGGAAGAGGGCTATGTTAAAGCCTCTGTGGATGGCCGCCTGAAGGGCGCGCACATTGTGATGGATAAGGTCAGCGTGGGCGCGACCGTGACCATCATGAGCGCCGCAACGCTGGCGACGGGCACCACCATCATTGAAAACGCGGCGCGTGAACCGGAGATTGTCGACACGGCAAACTTCCTTAACACGCTGGGCGCGAAAATCAGCGGCGCCGGCACCGACAAAATCACCATCGAGGGCGTTGAGCGCCTCGGCGGCGGCGTCTATCGCGTGCTGCCGGACCGTATCGAAACCGGCACCTTCCTCGTGGCCGGCGCTATCTCGCGCGGCAAAGTGGTGTGCCGCAATGCGCAGCCAGACACGCTGGACGCCGTGCTGGCGAAACTGCGTGACGCGGGTGCGGAGATTGAAGTCGGCGAAGACTGGGTGAGCCTGGATATGCACGGCAAGCGTCCGAAAGCGGTTAACATCCGTACCGCACCGCACCCGGGTTTCCCGACCGACATGCAGGCGCAGTTTACGCTGCTCAACCTGGTGGCTGAAGGCACCGGCGTCATTACCGAGACCATCTTCGAAAACCGCTTCATGCACATTCCGGAGCTGATTCGTATGGGTGCGCACGCCGAAATCGAAAGCAACACCGCTATCTGTCACGGTGTTGAAACCTTGTCCGGCGCGCAGGTGATGGCGACCGATCTGCGTGCGTCAGCCAGTCTGGTACTGGCAGGCTGCATTGCAGAAGGTGCGACGCTGGTGGATCGTATCTACCACATCGATCGTGGCTACGAGCACATTGAAGACAAGCTGAAAGCGTTAGGCGCCAACATCGAGCGCGTCAGCGGCGAGTAATCCTTTGTCCTGATTGCCAGCGATGAAAACCAGTCACGACAGCGTGGCTGGTTTTTTTTTGCTTTACCCGCGTGAGACGATCTTTTTCAGATCCTGGGGCGATCGAATGCGTTTTTTACGATCCAGCAGACGCTGCGTGACCGGATCAAAATAGCGGCTGGGCCAGATCTCGGAAGGATGGACCTTCAGCGCCGTGGCGATCAGCCATTCACCTTTAGGCCAGGGGCGTGACAACGCGTTGGCCAGCGTCGATGAACTGAGGCCAGATTGACGTGACAGGGCGGCCAGTGACGTACCGCGCTTGCGCAGGGCCGCAATAATATCTGCCGGATGCCAGTCTTCTCTCCTTGCATGCATAACTCTCTTCTCCGTGTCCGTGTTAGTGCTCCATCTCTGCAGCGCTGTGGCTCTCCTGCGCAGAGATAACTGGAAAAATCAGGATTTTTATAGCAAATAATTTCCATATGTTTCCAGTAATTGTTTTGCCTGTGCACGAAACTGCGCAGTTTTTCGCAAAAATGCTGCAAGGGAATGTAATCAGACGGGCAGAGCAGGGGGAGAAATAAAAACGGGGCCGGACGGCCCCGTAGCAGGTCAGAAATCGCGCTGCACCGACATGTGCGCCAGCGCTTCCAGCGCGCTGCGCCACGGCGTTTCTGGCAGTGCCTGTAGCGCGGCGATGGCTTTATCCGCCTCTTCTTCGGCGCGTTTGCGCGTCCATTCCAGCGAACCGGTTTGCTGCATTGCCGCCAGCACCGGCTCCAGCAGATGACGGCCATTACCCTCTTCGATCGCCTTGCGGATCATCTGCGCCTGCTCGGGCGTGCCGTTGTGCATGGCGTGCAGCAATGGCAGCGTCGGCTTACCTTCGCTCAGATCGTCACCGGTATTTTTGCCCAGCGTCTCGCCGTCGGCGCTGTAATCCAGCAGATCGTCGATCAGCTGAAACGCCGTACCGAGATAGCGGCCATAATCCTGCAGCGCTTTCTCCTGCGCTGGCGTGGCCTCCGCGAGGATTGCCGAAGCCTGCGAAGCGGCTTCAAACAGGCGAGCGGTTTTGCTGTAGATCACCCGCATGTAGCTCTCTTCGGTGATATCCGGATCGTTGCAGTTCATTAGCTGCAGCACTTCCCCTTCGGCGATCACGTTCACCGCTTCGGACATCAGTGCGAGGATCTTCAGCGATCCCATGCTGGTCATCATCTGGAAGGCGCGGGTATAGATAAAATCCCCGACCAGCACGCTCGCCGCATTGCCGAACGCGGCGTTAGCGGTGGCTTTGCCACGGCGCATATCGGATTCATCCACCACATCATCGTGCAGCAGCGTCGCCGTGTGGATAAATTCGATCAGCGCCGCATTGGTCACATGCAGCGATCCCTGATAATTCAGCGCGCGTGCTGACAGCACCGCGATCATCGGACGGATGCGTTTGCCTCCCCCGCTGATGATGTAATAGCCCAACTGGTTAATCAGTGAGACATCTGAATTCAGCTGGTCGAGGATGGTCTGGTTGACGGCCGCCATGTCCTGCGCGGTTAATTCGTTAATCTGTTCTAAGTTCATTCGTCTGTTCAGCTTTGACTCGTTTTCTGCATGGTAAGCGCTTTTACCCAGCGTGAGTTCAGGTAATCTGTTACTGATTGTACTTGAAAAATCGGGTTGAGAAACGTTTGCATTCGTCCTGCGCTTTTTTTCTGCAAGAGAGTGCAAAGTGCACTTGTCTTCTGCTGGAGTTTTGCGTAGAATTCGCGCCCTATTGTGAATATTTATCGCGCCGCCTGATGAACAGAAAGGCATGCGCAGAAGCGGAGTTTTATATGTACGCGGTTTTCCAAAGTGGTGGTAAACAACACCGAGTAAGCGAAGGTCAGACCGTTCGCCTGGAAAAGCTGGACATCGCAACCGGTGAAACCATCGAGTTCGACCAGGTTCTGATGATTGCAAATGGCGAAGACGTGAAAATCGGCGCGCCACTGGTTTCAGGCGGTGTGATCAAGGCAGAAGTTGTTGCTCACGGTCGTGGCGAGAAAATTAAAATTGTTAAGTTTCGTCGTCGTAAACACTACCGTAAGCAAGCTGGTCACCGTCAGTGGTTCACTGATGTGAAAATCACTGTGATCAGCGCGTAAGAGGAGATCTGACAAATGGCACATAAAAAGGCTGGTGGCTCGACTCGTAACGGTCGCGACTCCAATGCAAAACGTCTGGGTGTTAAGCGTTTCGGTGGTGAATCTGTTCTGGCAGGTAGCATCATCGTTCGTCAGCGTGGTACCAAATTCCACGCCGGTAACAACGTAGGTTGTGGTCGTGACCACACTCTGTTTGCTACCGCAGACGGCAAAGTTAAATTCGAAGTTAAAGGTCCTAACAACCGTAAATACATCAGCATCGTTGCTGAGTAAGGTTGTTGTGCCGCAGACGATTAACGTCTGAACACACGAATGGAAGGCCCCGCAGCTTTGCGGGGCTTTTTACATTCTGCCGCAGGTTACGGCAATCACGCTGACCTTGCGCCTCAGTTTGCTGTACACTTTATGTACACATGGCTTTGCCAATCCTGTATTATCCGCCGCCGGTCAGCGCAGAAGACCCTGGCGGACCCGTTTGTCGCCCGCAGCGTGGCGCAAACGACAGTGTGACGGAGATAAAAAATGAAGTTTGTTGATGAAGCGACGATCCTGGTGGTCGCGGGTGATGGTGGCAACGGTTGCGTCAGCTTCCGCCGCGAGAAGTACATTCCCAAAGGGGGACCGGACGGCGGTGACGGCGGTGACGGCGGTGATGTTTACCTGCTGGCGGATGAAAACCTCAATACCCTGATCGATTATCGTTTCGAAAAATCTTTCCGCGCCGAACGTGGCCAGAATGGCCAGAGCCGTGACTGTACCGGTAAACGCGGTAAAGACATCATTGTTAAAGTGCCGGTGGGTACGCGCGTGATCGATCAGGGCACGGGCGAAACGCTGGGCGACATGACGCGCCATGAGCAGAAGCTGATGGTGGCGAAGGGTGGCTGGCACGGTCTGGGCAACACCCGCTTCAAATCGTCCGTGAACCGTACGCCGCGTCAGAAAACCATGGGCACGCCGGGCGAGAAGCGCGACCTGCAGCTGGAACTGATGTTGCTGGCAGACGTGGGTATGCTGGGTCTGCCAAACGCCGGTAAATCGACCTTTATCCGCGCAGTATCAGCGGCGAAGCCAAAAGTGGCGGATTATCCGTTCACTACCTTAGTGCCAAGCCTCGGCGTGGTACGTATGGACAGCGAAAAGAGCTTCGTGGTCGCCGACATTCCCGGCCTGATTGAAGGCGCAGCGGAAGGCGCAGGCCTCGGAATTCGCTTCCTCAAGCATCTGGAGCGCTGCCGTGTGCTGCTGCACCTTATCGACATCGCGCCAATCGACGAATCCGATCCGGTAGAGAACGCCCGCATCATTCTCGGCGAGCTGGAAAAATACAGCGACAAGCTGTACCAGAAACCGCGCTGGCTGGTGTTCAACAAAACTGACCTGCTGAGCCGCGAAGAGGCGGAAAGCCGCGCCAAAGCCATTGCCGAAGCGCTGGGCTGGGATGAGAAATACTATCTGATCTCCGCCGCCAGCCGTGACGGTGTCAATGAGCTGTGCTGGGATGTGATGAGCTTTATCATCGCGAATCCAAAAGAAGCGGAAGAAGAAGCGAAGCAGCCAGAGAAAGTGGCCTTCATGTGGGATGATTACCACCGTGAAGCGCTGGAAAATGCTCAGGAAGTGGAAGAAGACGAAGACTGGGATGATGACTGGGATGAAGACGACGACGAAGGCGTCGAGATCATTTATCAGCGTTGATGTCAGCGAAAAAAGCGGCCAGATGGCCGCTTTTTTTATTGCTGTTTAGCGCCGAGCACCAGCCCGCACCATCATCCCTCTCCCCGCAGAAGAAAGCACCAGGCCGCACCATCATCCCTCTCCCCGTGGGAGAGGGCAGGGTGAGGGCATCAGGCCGCAGCGGAACCAAACCTACCCCAGCACCGCCACCGTCAGCCGCGAACTGCAACACAGCTGATCGCGACTATTGCGTATCTCAATCTGCCAGCTCTGATTGCGCGCCCCCAGATGCAGCGGACGACAAACACCGCGCACCTCGCCGCTGCTCACCGCCCGATGATGGCTGGCGCTCACCTCAATGCCCACCACGCTTTTACCTTCTTCCACGCTCAGGTAACCGGCAATGGACCCCATCGACTCCGCCAGCACCACCGACGCGCCGCCGTGCAGCAGGCCAAACGGCTGCTGCGTGCGGTTGTCTACCGGCATGGTGGCCTCCAGATAATCGTCACCGATCGCGGTAAACACGATGCCCAGATGCGCCACCAGCGAGTTATCGCCCAGCTGATTCAGCGTGGCGAGATCCACCGTACGTTTCCAGATTGCCATGCCTCAGGCTCCCAGCGTTGCGCCACCGTCCACCACAATATCCTGCAGCACCACGTGGCTGGCAAGATCCGAGGCCAAAAACAGGATGTTGTTCACGATCTCCTGCGGCTGGGCGATCTTACGCAGCGGGATCCCCAGTTTGTACTGATCCGGGAAACCGTTGATCATCTCCTGCTCGGCTTCCGGCGTATGCCACAGGCTGCGCTGCATATCGGTATCGGTTGATCCCGGTGAGACAATATTGCAGCGCACGCCATACGGTGCCATCTCAAGGCCAACCGTCTGGCACAGGCTGCGCAGTGCTGCTTTGGACGCGCCATAGGCTGACATGCCAAGGCGCGGGGCGTGCGCGGCGTTAGAGGCGATGGTGACAATCGCGCCAGCGCGCTGCTGGCGGAAGACCGGCAGCGTCTGCTGGAACAGGTTAAACGCGCCGCCGGCGTTGACGGCGAGGCACGCCTGCCAGTCATCAAACGACAGCGCATCGGTGCTGCCGATGCGCAGAATGCCCGCGCCGTTCACCAGGATATCCAGCCGCGGCTGGCTGGCCAGCAGTGACTGACAGCAATCGCGCACCGCAGCGCTGTCGGCGACGTCCAGCTGGCAGGTGGTAAACGGATAGTCATCCTGGCCAAAGTGCAAATCAAAACCGGTCACCTGCGCACCGGCCTGATGGAACGCCAGTGCGGTGTGGTAGCCGATGCCTTTGCCGGCACCGGTTACCCAGACAATTTTTCCGCTGAAATCAAAACAGGCGCTCATTATGCTGGCACCCGTGACAGCAGCGCCCACCAGCCATCAATGCTGGGGTTTTTCGCCAGGCTGATGAAGTCGATATCGCTGTGCACCTGACGCCAGCGCGCTGCCAGCGCCATCACGCGCACCGAATCCAGTCCATAATCGATCAGGTTTTCATCATCTTCCGGTACGTCATCATCTTCCAGCAGCGGCAGAATCAGCGCGCGCAGCGCGTCCTTGCTCTGTGGCAGCGGCATCAGGTCGGCGGTCATCACCACCTTGCCACTGCGGCCTGCGGTGTAGGTCAGCGCCATCATATGCTCGTCGCGCGAGAAGTCGGCCAGCGCATCGGCCACCATGAACGGCTGGATGTTACGCATGAAGGCGTCGGTGGCGGTGGTCAGGCAGCCGATGTGGGCATACACGCCAGTAATGATCAGCTGATCGCGGCCCATCTCCTGCAGGATAGATTCCAGTGGCGAGCGTACGAACGCGCTGTAACGCCATTTAGTCAGCACCTGATCGTCCTGATCCGGCGCCAGCGCGTCGACGATCTTCTGCTGATCCGGATGTTTGTTCAGCCCCGGTCCCCACATATCATTCAGCAGCGCGCGATCCTCATCGCTTTGCTGGTTGGGCTGGGCGGTATAGAACACCGGAATGCCCTGCGCTTTGCAGTAAGCGCGCAGGCGGGCAATGTTCTCCACCACCTGATTCACCAGCGGGCTGTCTTCGCCCCAGAAGTTGAGGAAATAGGCCTGCATATCGTGAATCAGCAGCGCCGCGCGCTGCGGCTCCAGCGCCCATTGTACTTTGTTAGCCGGCAGCTCAGTGGCGGCGGGCAGCGCATAAGACGTCAGTTTTGGAATAGCCATTACAATCTCCGGAAAAAATCAGGCTTGCGTCTGCTCAGCAAGCTGTTGGCGTAAACGTTTTTTATCCACTTTGCCCACCGGGGTAAGCGGCAGGGCGTCGACGCAGGTAATACGGTCGGGAAGTTTGAATTCGGCAATGCCCAGCTCGCGCAGATGGCGGCGCAGCGCGACCGGTTTCACCGGCTGGCGCGCCACAATGAAGGCACAGCTCTTTTCACCCATCAGCTCGTCATGCATGGACACCAGCGCAGCGTGGATCACATCCGGATGGCGCAGCAGCAGGTTTTCAATCTCTTCTGCGGCGATCTTCTCGCCGCCGCGGTTGATCTGATCCTTTTCGCGTCCCTGTACGGTGATGTAACCCTGAGCGTTGATCTCAATCAGATCGCCTGAGCAGTAAAAACCGTCAGCGTCGAAGCTGGCGGCATTGTGCTCCGGGCTGTTGTAGTAGCCCCGGAAGGTGTAAGGGCCGCGCGTCATCAGGCGACCCACCTGGCCTGGCGGCAGCGGATTGCCGTTCTCGTCGGCCACCCACACTTCGTCATCTTCCGAAATCGGACGCCCCTGGGTAGTCAGAATGGTTTGCTCGTCATCGCCGAAGCGCGTGTAGTTAACCAGCCCTTCCGCCATGCCAAACACCTGCTGCAGCTGGCAGCCGATTTCACGCTGAATGCGTGCGGCCAGCGTTTCTCCCAGTTTGGCTCCGCCCACCTGGATGCGCTGCAGCGAGGCCAGCGCTGTGTTGCTGCCCCACTCCTGAATTGCCTGCAACCACAGGCTGACCGCCGGCGGCACCAGTCCGGTATCGGTCACCTGGTGCTGCTCAATCAGCGGGAAACAGAGCGTGGCGCTGGGATCCGCGGCGAGAATCACCTGGCCACCGGCATAGAACACCCCGAGTGAACCGGGGGAACTCATGGCGAAGTTATGCGGCGCGGGCAGGGCGATCAGATAGCGCGTGTCGGCGTTGATATGGCAAATCTCGTCGCTGGCGCGGATGCTGTAGTAGTAGTCGTTGTGGGTGCGCGGAATCAGCTTCGGCGTGCCGGTGCTGCCGCCGGAGAGCTGGAAAAACGCCACTTCATCGGCGGCCGTCGGTGTCGCGACAAAATCGCCAGCCGCTTCATCCTGCAGCGACGCCAGCGTATTTTCCGCCTGCGCGTCGTTACGCAGGATCACCTGCTGCAGCGTGGGCTGCGCCTCGCACAGCGTGGCGATGAAGTCGTCGCTGGCAAACAGCGCGTGCTGGCGATCGGCGATCAGCAGTTTCGGTGCAATCTGCTGCGCATAGGCCAGCAGTTCAGTGCGCTGATGGCTGAACAGCGCGTACACCGGGACCACGCCCAGCTTAAACAGGGCAAACAGCGTAACGTAAAAGTCCGCCACGTTGCCGAGCTGCACCAGCGCCGTGTCACCGCGTTGTAAACCGCGCCGCTGCAGCGCTGCCGCCAGATTATCACTGCGCTGCGCCAGCTGGCGGTAGCTAAGCTGCAGCGGGCCGTCGATCACGGCGATAGCGTCGTTTTCGCGATGGCGGTCGATGATGTCGGTCAGCGGCACGTCGATCCAGTAGCCTTTTTCGCGATAGCGCGCGGCCAGATGTGCCGGCCAGCGGCTGAAGGGAATGCTCATGCTTGTTCCTTTATTGCAGTCCAAAAGCGCGCAACATGGTGTCCAGCTTCACACCCGTTTCGCGCCATTCTGATTCCGGTTGCGAGTCGGCGACGATGCCAGCGCCGGCAAACAGCCGCACGCGCGTGCCGTTTACCGTTCCGCAGCGAATGGTTACCACCCATTCGCCGTTGCCTTCGCTGTCGCACCAGCCGACGATGCCGCCAAACAGCTGGCGATCAAAGGGTTCGAGCTGCTGAATCAGCTGCTGCGCGCGGGCGTGCGGGAAGCCGCTCAGGGCCGGGGTTGGGTGCAGCAGCGCCGCCAGCGACAGCGCGTTTTCGCGCTCATCCTGCACTTCGCCATCGATTTGCGTCGCCAGATGCCACAGCGTGGCGGTGGTGATCAGCGACGGCACGGTAGGCACCGACAGCAGGCGGCTACGCGGCTGCAGCGTGCTGCGCATCGCGTCGGTCACCAGCTGATGTTCGTGGCGATCTTTGGCTGACGCCATCAGGGTGTTACCTGCCGCGCGATCGGCGCTGGCGTCGTCATGATGGCGGCGTGCCGAGCCGGCCAGCGGGCAGGAGGAGAAATCGCGCCCCTGTTTACGCAGCATCAGTTCCGGGCTGGCGCCCACCAGCGCGCCGCCTTCCGCCAGCGGCAGATGGAAATGGTAGCTATTGGGATTTTGCGCGATCACGCGCTGCATCAGCGCGGCGGTATCCACCGGCTGCTCCGTGACGATATCCATCAGGCGCGACAGCACCACTTTGTCCGGATCGCCGCGCTGGATGGTGGCAACGGCGTCGGCCACCATGCGGGTAAATACCGCGTGATCCGGCACTGCCGTCCGCCGCCGCACTGCCGGCAGATCGCTCTGCTGCGCCGGCAGCGCACGTTGCAGGTCGGCGCGATTAAAGCTCTGCCAGGATTCGGGTATGAACAGAGATGCTGGCTGGCTGACGTCAAACGGAATCGCGCCCACCAGCAGCGGATTGGCGATCCCCTGCTTTTTCGCCGCGGCAAAGTGCTGGCGCAACTGCTGTTGAAAGTCGCCCTGCAGCAGCGCGGCATCGCCTACCGGCGTGTTGATCGTGGTATAGCAACCCTGGGTGGCCAGGCTGCGCCATGGCGAGGTGAAGAGGAAGCCGCGGCACAGCGCGGAAAAATCCTTCAGCCAGGCATTTTCAAACGTGGAGCTTTCCACCATAATTTTCACCTATAAATGATAAGATTATTAAGAATGATTATCATTTTTATTATGGCTCTGTAACCTACGTCGAAAGGGGCAAAGAGTCAATCCATTCGCGGGATTTACCGTGCTGTCAGACGTAAGCGGCGGCTGACGCCGGGCCAGGCATTAAGCTAAAAGGTGGATCAAAACTTATGAATAAATGCGGTTTATGGGGCATGGCTGTCCTGTTGTTCATTTTCCAGTCGCTGTCAGGGACAGCGCGGGCCGACCAGGGCTGGCCGCGCAGCGTACAGGGCGCGACCGGAACGGTAACGCTTCACCAGGCACCACAACGCATTGTCTCCACCAGCGTCACGCTGACCGGCTCGCTGCTGGCGATTGACGCGCCGGTCATCGCCTCAGGCGCGACCGCACCGAAAAGCCGCCTGGCCGACGATCAGGGCTTCTTCCGTCAGTGGGGCGAGGTGGCAAAGCAGCGCCACGTTAAGCGGCTGTATATTGGTGAACCGAGCGCCGAGGCGATTGCGGCGCAAGCCCCGGATCTGATCATCGTCAGCGCCACCGGTAATGACTCCGCCCTGAAGCTGGTCAGTCAGCTGTCCGCCATTGCCCCCACGCTGGTGGTCAACTACGACGATAAGAGCTGGCAGGATGTGGTTACGCTGCTGGGGCAGGCCACCGGCCATGAAGCACAGGCGGCGCAGCGCGTAAAAGAGTTCGACGATCGCGAAGCGGCGCTGAAGCAAGCCATTACGCTGCCACCGCAGCCGGTCTCTGCGATGGTATGGAACGGTGAAGGCCGGGCGGTGAATCTGTGGACCGCCGCATCGGCGCAGGGCAAACTGCTGCAGCAGCTCGGTTTTACCCTGGCGCAGCCGCCGGCCGGCACGCAACAGGGGCACAGCATGGGCCAGCGTAAAGACATTATTCAGCTCTCGGGCGAGAATCTTGCCGCCAGCCTGACCGGCCACAGCTTCCTGCTGTTTGCCGGTGATGACAAAACCGCGCAGTCAGTGCTGAGCAACCCGTTCCTGGCGCAAAACGCGGCGGTGCGCGATAAGCAGGTCTATGCGCTGGGTATCGACACTTTCCGCCTGGATTACTACAGCGCCAGCAATCTGCTGACGCGTCTGCATCAGCTGTTCGTCAAATCATGATGTTTGCTGCGCCAGCACGGGCGCGGGCGCCTGATAGCGCCGTAATCCTTTCATCATCAGCCACATCATGACGCCAAGCAGTGTCGCGGCACAGCCAAACGCCGCGGCAGCCTGCGCCGGCAGCAGCCACGAACCGAGGGCACCAATCAGCGCGGCGCCGAGGGCATCGCCGCACACGTTCTGCGCCGTCCACAGGCTGTTGATGCGGCCCAGCAGATGATCCGGCGTCAGCAACTGAATCATTGCGTACTGCACCAGGCTGTTGATGGCACTGAAATAGCCGAAGCCCGCCAGACACAGCAGCGCCAGCCACAGCGTCGGCATCAGGCTGAACAGGCCCAGGGCGACGAAACCGGCCACGGCGCTGCCCAGCACCAGCCGGCCCGGGCGCGCTGCCTGTTTCAGCCTGCCACTGGTAAATGCGCCCACGGCGGCACCGAGCGGCACGGCAGCGTACAGCATACCGAGCTGGTCGGCGCTGACTGACCAGTGCGGTGCCAGCGCCGGGTACAGCACGCGGATGGCGCTGGCCAGCGTCACCAGCGCACCGGTCAGCGCCACCATGCCGACCAGCGGGCTGGCAAACAGGAACTGCACGCCGGTTGCCAGCGCCCGCAGCGGATGTTCGCGCGGCTGCGGAGGCGGGGGCAGCGCAGGCAGCTTCAGCAGCGTCAGCACCGTCAGCAGCGTGCCGAAGGCGGTCAGTCCGTAATTCCACAGTACGCCGCCGTGCGCGATCACCACACCAGCAATTGCCGGCGATAAAATCGAGCCGAAGCGCACCGTCAGCATGGTAATGGCACCGGCCTGCATGATGTTTTCGCGTCCCACCAGCGCTGGCGTAGCGGCCAGCAGCGCCGTGACGCCAATCGCGCCAAAAAAGCCGTCCCACAAGCCCAGCAGATAGACCGCCAGCAGCGAAGGCGCGGGCAGCGCGGCATTTATCGCCAGCGCGACAAAGCCCAGCCCGCAGGTGGTGCGGGCAAACAGGATCAACGTCTTACGCTCATAGCGATCGGCCAGCACGCCGCCGGTCAGCAGGCCAGTAAACATGCCGGCAGCGGACAGTGTGACGGCGAGGCCCACCAGCAGCGGTGAATGGGTCATCTGCTGAATCTGCACCGGCACGGCAACGGCCAGCATGCCGAGCGCCACAATCGAGATAAAACGCGCAATAAACACCGCGCGAAACGCCGCGTGGGTTTTCAGCAGTGAGAGATCGATAAAGTGAGAGGGTTTGTTCATTGTTTCGCCTTTTTGCACCAATTTTCCTCATCATCCGCGAGGCGACTCATGGTAACATAGGCAAACGCGAGTAATAACGATAACAAATATCATTATCACATTACGTTGCACCGCAACGAGGTCGAACAGTGAAGGTTTAGAACGCTATGCGCCAGATCCGTGCATTAGCAGGCTCAGGGATTCTGCTTTTGCTCCTCATGGCGCTCAGTCTGATGCTGGGTGCCAAATCAATACCGCTTTCCGATGTGTATCACGCTCTCACCGCCTCCTGCTCCAGCGCGGAGTGCATCATCGTGCGCGATGCGCGCCTGCCGCGCACGCTGGCCGGTCTGCTGGCGGGTGTGGCGCTGGGGCTGGCGGGCGCGCTGATGCAGAGCCTGACGCGTAATCCGCTGGCCGAGCCGGGCATTCTGGGCGTGAACGCCGGTGCCGGTTTTGCCATCGTGCTCGGCATCGCGCTGCTGGGGGCGGACTCCCCGCTGCAGTGGCTGACGCTGGCCTTCAGCGGCGCACTGCTGGCGGCGCTGCTGATGACGGTGATTGGCGCGATGGGCGGCGGGCGCGTCAATCCGGTGCGTCTGACGCTGGCGGGCGTGGCGCTGGCGGCGGTACTGGAGGGCTTAACCTCCGGCCTGTCGCTGCTCAATCCGGACATTTACGATCACCTGCGCTTCTGGCAGAGCGGCTCGCTGGATATCCGCGATTTCAGCGTGTTGCGCACCCTGAGCCCGGCGGTGCTGGCCGGTGCGGCGCTGGCGCTGGGGCTGGCGCAATCGCTGAACAGCCTGAGCATGGGCGGCGATATGGCGGCGGCGCTGGGCACGCGCGTGGTGCGCACCCAACTGCTGGGCCTGCTGGCGATTGCCTTACTGAGCGGCGCGGCGACTGCCGCCGTCGGACCGATCGCTTTTATCGGCCTGATGACGCCGCATTTTGCCCGCTGGCTGGTGGGCAACGATCACCGCTGGCTGCTGCCGGCGACGGCGCTGATCACCCCGGCGCTGCTGCTGGCGGCGGATATTCTGGGGCGGATGATGGTGGCAGGCGAACTGCGTGTCTCAATTGTGACCGCCATCCTTGGCGCGCCGATGCTGATTTTGCTGGTGCGGCGCCAGCGCGGGCGAGGTGGATTATGACGCGGCGCGCCTGGTTGCATGGCGGCTGGCTGCTATTAGCGTGTGCGCTGCTGACGTGGCTGGCGCTGACGCGCGGTGCGCTGCCGATTACGGCGGAGCAGGTGTGGCAGGCGCTGCGCGGGCAGGGGGCCGCTAATATGCAGCTGATTGTGGTGGAGTGGCGGCTGCCGCGCGTGCTGATGGCGCTGCTGATCGGTGCGGCGCTGGGTGTCAGCGGGGCGATTTTTCAGTCGCTGCTGCGCAACCCGCTCGGCAGCCCGGATATTCTCGGCTTCAATACCGGCGCTTACAGCGGTGTGCTGGTGGCGCTGGTGCTGTTCAATCAAAGTATTACCGCGATGACCGGGGCCGCGCTGATCGGCGGTATCGCGACGGCTGCGCTGGTGTACCTGTTTGCCTGGCGCAACGGGGTGGAAACGTTTCGGTTAATCATCGTGGGCATTAGCGTGCGCGCGCTGCTGATGGCGCTCAATGCCTGGCTGATTATCAGCGCTTCGCTGGAGTCGGCGCTCAGCGCCGGGCTGTGGAGCGCCGGCTCGCTCAACGGCATCACCTGGGCGAAAACGCCGCCGGTGGTGACGGTGCTGCTGCTGTCGCTGCTGCTGGTGGCGCTGTTAACGCGCCGCATGCGTCTGCTGGAGATGGGCGACGACACCGCCTGCGCGCTCGGCGTGCCGGTGGAGCGCAGCCGCCTGTGGCTGATGCTGCTGGGCGTGCTATTGACCGCGGCGTCCACCGCGCTGGCGGGGCCGATCTCGTTCGTGGCGCTGCTGGCACCGCAGATTGCGCGCCGGCTGTGCGGCGGGGAAAAAGGCGCGTTATGGCTGGCGGCGCTGTGCGGCGCGCTGCTGTTGTGCGCCGCCGATTATGCCGCGCAGCATCTGTTCCTGCCTTATCAACTGCCGGTGGGCGTGATCACCGTCAGCCTGGGCGGACTCTATCTGATTGCGTTACTGGTGCGGGAGGCGCGACGCCAATGATCGATATTCCTTCACGGCTGTATGGCGAAGGCCTGACGCTGGGTTATGACAAAAAAGTGGTGGCGGAAAATCTCTCGGTGGCGATTCCGCAAGGGGAGCTGACCGTGATTATCGGCCCTAACGCCTGCGGTAAATCCACCCTGCTGCGTACCCTCAGCCGCCTGCAGGCACCGCTAAAAGGTGACGTACTGCTGGACGGCGAGGCGATTGCACGTTATCCCACCAAAGAGGTAGCGCGCCGTCTTGGCCTGCTGCCGCAGAGTTCAAACGCCCCGGCGGGTATCAGCGTGAGCGAGCTGGTGGCGCGCGGACGTTATCCGCATCAGTCACTGTTTGGCCGCTGGCGCGCGGAGGATGAAGCGGCGGTACAGCAGGCGATGCTGGCCACCGGCGTGGCGGACCTGGCGCAACAGGCGGTCGATACCCTGTCCGGCGGGCAGCGTCAGCGCGTATGGATCGCCATGGTGCTGGCACAGCAGACGCCGCTGCTGCTGCTGGATGAGCCCACCACCTGGCTGGATATTACCCACCAGATTGAGTTGCTTGAGCTGATGCAGACGCTCAATCAGCAGCATGGCCGCACGCTGGTGGTGGTGCTGCACGACCTTAATCATGCCTGCCGCTACGCCACCCATCTGATCGCCATGCGTCACGGGAAGATCATTGCCGAGGGCAAGCCTGGCGAGATTGTGACGCCGGCGCTGATTGAGCAGGTGTACGGATTACGCTGTGTGATTGTTGAAGATCCGGTGGCGCATACGCCAATGATCGTGCCGCTGGGGCGCGGGCGCTAAGGCGGAAGAAAGGGCTGTGGTGTAAACGTTTTCTGCCATACGGTTCCCTCTCCCGCCGGGAGAGGGTTAGAGTGAGGGCAAAACCGCTACGCCAGCAACTGCTGCAACAGTGGCCCGATCTGCTCAAACATGCGAGGCGAGATAATCTCGACGTGGGCGCAATCCATCGGCCACACCGTCAGCTCACCGACATAGGGCGCCCAGGCGCGGCGCGCATCCTGGCCTGGCTGCTGCGTCTGTTCGGCGAGGAACAGCGTAGCGCGGCCGCCGAAGCGTGCGCTGCGCGCCGTGGCCAGCAGACGCACCGAGCTGGCGTAGTTGGCTTCGATGGTATCGAACATGGCCTGCATCTCTTCACCGGCCTGATGGCGCTGCGCGGCGATAAACTGTTCGCGCTCGCGATTCACCTCCTCCAGCACCGCCGGATCCAGCACATTCTCGCCGCGCTTCTCATCCCAGTTCTGCGTTTCCGGCGGCCAGGTGTCGAGCAGGCCAAGGAAGGCGACCTCTTCACCCGCTGCTTCCAGCCGGGCAGCAATGCCCTGCGCCAGCGTACCGCCCAGCGAGTAGCCGAGGAAATAGTATGGCCCGTGCGGTTGTACCTCGCGCAGCGTGCGCAAATGCGCCTCACAGACCTCATCGAGGTGCGCGCTCTGATTCAGCGGTCCCTGCGTGTCAGGCGACTGAATGCCGACCAGTGACCAGCGTGGGTCAAGATAACGCTGTAGCACGCTGAACTGCCAGGCGAAGCCGGACGCCGGGTGGAAGCAGAACAGCGTCGGTCCGCTGCCTTTACGCAGCGGCAGCACCGCTTCAAAGCCCGCCTGCTGATGGGATTGTCCATCGCTCAGCAGCGCCGCCAGTTTTTCCACCGTCGGGGCGATCATGATCTGCCCGACCGAAACCGGCAGCTGGAGCTCGCGGCGCAGCTGCGCAGCCAGGCGCATCGCCAGCAGCGAATGGCCACCGAGCGCAAAGAAATCATCCTGCGCACCGATCGTGTCGCAGGCCAGCAGGCGGCAGAACGCTGCGGCCAGCGTGCTCTCTAAACCGGGCAGTGGCGCGCGCCCCTGGCGCTGCGTGGTGCTCTGCGGCAGCGGCAGCGCTTTGCGATCCAGTTTGCCGTTGCTGCTGAGCGGCAGCGCCTCCAGCTGGACGATGGCTACCGGCACCATGTGTGCCGGTAGCTGCTGTGCCAGCACGTGACGCAGCGCGTCGCCATCCACCGGCTGAGGCGCAACCACGTAGCCCACCAGCTGACGCGCATCGCCCTGTGCCGCCGCACTGCCCAGCACCACCGCATGCGTCACCGCCTGCTCAATGCCGGGCTGGGCGCACAGCGCATGATCGATTTCGTTCAGCTCAATGCGCTGACCGCGGATCTTCAGCTGGTCATCGCTGCGCCCGAGATACTCCACCGCACCGTTGTCCAGCCAGCGCGCTACGTCGCCGGTCAGGTACATGCGCTCGCCAGCGGCGTACGGGTCGGCGATAAAGCGGCTGGCGGTCAGCTCCGGCCGGTTGAGATAGCCGTGCGCCAGCTGAATGCCGGTAAGATAGAGATCGCCGGCCACGCCCGGCGGCACCGGCTGCATTTGCGCATCAAGAATGCGCAGGCCGGTGTTCCACACCGGGAAGCCGATCGGTACGCTCGGGCCATCGACGGCCGCCAGCGCCGCGCCATACGCCGGATACCAGCTGACATCAACGGCCGCTTCGGTCGGCCCATACAAATTGTGCAGCGGCACGCGGGTCAATGTTTCCCAGCTGCGCGACAGATCGGTGGGCAATGCTTCACCGCTGCAGAACACGTTGCGCAGGCTGGCGCAGCACGCTATCGCGGCGGGGTGGTCGAGCGCCGCGACAAAGGCCGCCAGCATCGAGGGTACGAAATGCGTGGTGGTGACTTTGTAGCGGGCAAACAGTTGCTGTAAGGCTTCCGGATCGCGGTGTGCATCCGGCGGCGCCATCACCAGCTGCGCGCCGACCAGCAGCGGCCAGAAGAACTCCCACACCGAGACATCAAAGCTGCTCGGCGTTTTCTGCAGCACTACGTCATCCGCCTGCAGCGGATAACGATCCTGCATCCACAGCAGGCGATTAACGATCGCCTGATGACCGACCAGCACGCCTTTCGGCCGGCCGGTAGAGCCGGAGGTATAGATGATGTACGCGCCATCCTGCGGCGTCGGCGCGCTGGCCGGTGCCGGTGCATGTTCGGCATTGTACAGGGTGTCAAAGTGCAGCTGACTGATCGGCGCGATGGCGCGGAAGCGGGCACTGAGCGCGGCAGCGGTAATCAGCGTTTTGGGCGCGGCGTCTTCCAGCATCAGCTGGAGCCGCTCGTCCGGATAGCCGGTATCCAGCGGTAGATAAGCGGCCCCGAGCGTCACAATCGCCTGCAGCGCCAGCGACAGCTGCACCGAACGCGGCAGCGCCACGGCGACGATATCACCCCGCTGCACGCCGGCCGCACTGAGATCGGCTGCCAGCGCGAATACCTGCTGCTGCATCTGGCGATAGTTCAGCTGGTGCTGCGCATCGGCCAGCGCCGGTGCGTCCGGGGTGCGCTGCGCCTGCTGCGCCAGCAGCGACGCCAGGGTTTCCGCTGGCAGCGGATGGGCAGTCTGATTGATGGCCGCAATCTGCTGCTGCTCCGCTGGCGTCAGCAGATCCAGCTCGCCCAGCGCGCGCTGCGGCTGCGCGGCCAGCTGGCTGAGCAGCAGAGCAAAGCGGCTGGCATGGCGCTGCAGCGTCTCGGCAGCATAGCGCTGCGCGTTCGCCAGCAGCTCCAGCGTCAGATCGCCGTGCTCGCTGAGGTAAATCGCGATTTCCAGATCGCGCACCGGGCCGGAGGCCAGCTGATGCGTGATGCCTTCAATGCCGGCGAAATCAAGCTGGTAGTCAAACATCTTCAGGTTGATCACCGGACCATACAGCGGATCGCTATCGCCGAGGCGGCCGAGATCGCGCTGCACCTGTTCAGCATCGTAGCGCTGATGACGGCGCATTTTTTTCACTTCCGCGGCCAGCTGAGCGGCGAGATCGCCGAGCGTTTGTCCCGGCTGATAATGCACCGCCATTGGCAGCACGTTGATCACCGGACCGGTGGCGCACAGCGCGGCGGAGCCGATGCGGCGCATGAAGATGAAGCCGGCAGCAAAATCATTTTGTCCGCTGAGGCGAGCCAGCCACAGCGCTACCAGCGCAAAGGCCAGATCGGCGGCGCTGTGCTGTGGATGCTGGCTGGTCAGCGTCTGGAAGCGGTGACGATCCAGCGTAACGCTGTGGCGCAGCAGATCGGTGCTGGCGCTCTGACCGGCCAGCGGCAGCGGCGACAGCGAGGCGGGCGCGGGCAGGGCGCGGCCTTTTTCGCGCCAGAATTCGCCGTCACGGGTGTAAGACGCCGATTGCTGATAGCGCTGATACTCGTCAACCACGGCGCTGAACGGAATAAACGGTGTCGGCTCAGGCGGCTGCTGCTGCACGGCGGCGCTGTACAGATTGGCGATGCGGCGCGTCAGCGCGGTAAAGCTGAAGCCATCCACCACCAGATGGTGATAGCGCTGATACCAGAACCAGTGCTGCTCGCCGAGGCGGAACAGACGATGGTGCCACAGCGGTGCGCCACTCAGCACACGCAGGTCACCCTGCATATCGGCACGCATCAGGGCGCGTGCGGCGGCAGCGGCATCCGCTTCGCCGCGCAGATCAACGATGTCTGGCAGGCTGAAGGTCTGCGGCTGCGGCCACTGTAGCGGCTCGCCGTCGATTTCGCCGAACGCCATATTCAGGGTATCGGCTTCCTGCATGCCGTCGACGATGGCCTGCGCCAGCAGCGCGCTGTTGATGTCGCCGCGCAGCTCGATAAAGTGCGCGACCGCGTAAGCGTTGTGATGGCGGCTGAGCTGGTCGGCGATCCAGATGCCAGGCTGCGCCGCCACCAGCGGCAGAGTTTGTTGGTCAATCATAGTGTCGTTCATCAGAGAATTTACTGTCGCTCCGGTTCACGTCTGGCGTGATGAATGAATTTGGATTGCGCCACAAAGCTTGCAGACCGTCGAGCAGACCACCGCGCCAGCACAGCGCGTCATGGCCGCCCTCTACCGACTGGTAATGCACCTGATAGCCGGCAGCGGTAAGTTGTTGTTGTAATTGTTGATTGGCTTGCAGAATCAGGCCTTCACGCTGGCCAGCCTCCAGCCAGAAACGCAGCGGCTGGCGAGGTGCCAGGCCATGGTCCAGCGCCTGCAACAGCCAGCCATGCGGGTTACCGCGTTCGGGCCACCAGAAGGAGCCGGACAGGCTGAGCGCATTACCAAAGGTGTGGGGAAAGTGCAGTGCGGCAAACACCGCGGCCAGACCGCCGAAGCTTTGTCCGGCGACCAGCGTGCGCGCCGGCTGCGCATCGTACGGCATCCAGCGTGCCACCTGCGGCAACAGCTCCTGCTGCACTGCCTGCCAGAATTGCGGATTACATGGCAGCTCGCGGCTGCGGTGTTCGCGATCGATGATGTCGATAAACAGGTAGACCGCCGGCGGCAGCTTGCCCGCGGCGGTCAGCTGCTGCAGCGGGCCGGCGATCGGCATCTGCTGCGCCCAGAACTGACCATCGAGCAGTATCGCCAGCGGACGCGGGCCGTGCTGTGCCTCGCCTGTGGCGTACAGCCACACCCGGCGACGATTGCCGAGCAGCGCGCTGTCCCACTGCTGCTCCTGCAGCGTCAGCGCCGGGGCGCGGCCCTCATCCACCGCACGCCACACCTGCTGGTCGGGCGCGTCAGGCAGGTGCAGCGGTGACACGCCCATGCCGCGTCCGCCGGACCAGCTGCGCAGCGGATTGAGCGCATCGGCCTGCGCGGCAGGGAATTTTTCGCGCCACCAGTGGCGCAGCGCATGCATATCAGGCTCGCCGCTGAAATCGCTGGCCTGCCGATCCGGCATCAGGCAGTAGCTGCCGCGCCAGTGTGACGGCAGCACGGTTTGCCAGTACCAGACATCGCTACTGGCGACGCGCATCAGCGATTGCGGCGGGCGCCGCTGATGGTGATCGGTCACGCCGGTGATGTTGATCCACACGCGCTGGGTGTGGGAGGTGGTTTCACTGCCTTGCGGATCGCGCCAGAAGAAGGTCACCAGACAGGTGCCATCCTGCTGCGGCTCAATGCGCGGAATGCCCTGAGTCTGTTGCTCCTGCCACCAGGCTTCGCTACCAATTCCATCATTTCGCCAGGTCATAGGGGCTGCCAGTCGCCGTCTGTACGGGGAGATTTACATAGGATTGATAAATAATACTATTGATAATTATTTGCATTTGCAATAGGGTGACTGCGCTCAAAATGAGCACGCACGTTCCGTCTGGCACCCGGTAAGTCATGGGATTCAGCAAAGGATGGCCCTGCCAGGTGTGAACGGCTGCGCGATAAAGACAGGGATCTTCTCACCGGCTCGCCAGTCACTCCGCTGTGGCGCAGAACTGGCCTTCCAGGAATGAAAAAAAATGAAGCATTACTCGCGGTTAACCTTCGCTATTTTGATCGAACTGGGGCTCAGCGCCTCACTGCTTTCCGGCAGCGCCTGGGCAGCAGAGACTTCCAGCAAGACGACTTCCAGCAACGCCTCTTCTCCCGACGCCAGCGCAATGGACGGTGGCACCTTAATGGTGACGGCCCAGCAGCAGACGCTGCAGGCACCGGGGGTTTCCACCATCACCGCCGATGAGATCAAAAAG
This sequence comes from Pantoea sp. ICBG 828, assembly GCF_002928355.1. NCBI lineage: Bacteria > Pseudomonadati > Pseudomonadota > Gammaproteobacteria > Enterobacterales > Erwiniaceae > Pantoea > Pantoea sp. ICBG 828. The sequence goes on from NZ_POWN01000003.1 coordinate 316,042, forward strand.
CATCCGCCGGCGCGCGATGTCTCAGAAATTATCCGTACCATGCCGGGGGTTAACCTGACCGGTAACTCGACCAGCGGCCAGCGCGGCAACAACCGTCAGATCGATATTCGCGGCATGGGACCGGAAAATACCCTGATCATGGTGGACGGCATGCCGATTACCAGCCGTAACTCGGTGCGTCTAGGCTGGCGCGGTGAGCGTGATACGCGCGGCGATACTAACTGGGTGCCGCCGGAGATGATTGATCACATCGACGTGATTCGCGGGCCGGCCGCGGTGCGCTACGGTAACGGCGCGGCGGGCGGTGTAGTGAACATCATCACCAAAAAGTACAGCGATCAGCAGTGGCACGGTTCGTGGAATACCTACTTCAACGCGCCGGAACACAAATCGGAAGGGGCGACCAAACGCACCAACTTCAGCCTTGAAGGGCCGCTGGGCGACGACTTCAACTTCCGGCTGTATGGCGGCTTAGCCAAAACCCAGGCCGACGCGTACGACATCAATGAAGGGCACGCGGCAGCGCGCACCGGCAGCTATGCCGGCAGCTACCCGGCAGGCCGCGAAGGTTCGGTTAACAAAGATATCAATGCGTTGCTGAGCTGGGCGTTTGCCCCCATGCAGACGCTGGAGCTGCAGGCCGGTTACAGTCGTCAGGGCAACCTGTACGCGGGCGATACGCAGAACACTAACACTAACGCGCTGGTGAAAAGCCTGTACGGCGATGAAACCAACCGTCTTTATCGCCAGAATATTTCACTGAAATGGACCGGCGCGTGGGACAACGGCATCAGCACCAGCAGCTGGGCGCGCTACGAGAAAACCCGCAATACGCGCATTAATGAAGGTCTGGCGGGCGGCACGGAAGGGATCTTCTCCAACAGCGGGTTCAATACCATCCAGCTGGACGATGTGCTGCTGCACAGTGAAATCAGCCTGCCGTTTGAGCTGGGCGTCAATCAGACCGCAACGCTGGGCACCGAGTGGAACCAGCAGCGCATGAAAGATCCTTCGTCGACCACCCAGGCCGCCAGCAATGGCGCTGTGCCAGGCATCGCCAGCACCGGCCGCAGTCCTTATGCCCAGGCGGAGATTTTCTCCCTGTTTGCCGAAGACAACATGGAGCTGACCGACAGCACCATGCTGACGCCGGCGCTGCGCTTCGATCATCACTCCATCGTTGGCAACAACTGGAGCCCATCGCTTAATCTGTCACAGGGGCTGGGCGATGACTTCACGCTGAAGATGGGGATTGGCCGGGCCTACAAAGCGCCGAGTCTGTACCAGACGAACCCGAACTACCTGCTGTACAGCAACGGCCAGGGCTGCGCCGCCAGCACCGGCGCCTGCTATTTGCAGGGTAATCCGAATCTGAAAGCGGAAAACAGCATCAATAAAGAAGTTGGGCTGGAGTGGAAGCATGAAGGTTATCAGGCCGGTCTGACCTGGTTCCGTAACGACTACCGCAACAAGATTGAAGCCGGCTATGCGCCTTCAGGTAAAGCCTCTAACGGCACCACGGATATCTATCGCTGGGAGAACGTGCCGAAAGCGGTGGTGGAAGGGCTGGAAGGTACGGTCAATGTTCCCTTCTCTGACAGCGTGATGTGGAATAACAACTTCACCTACATGCTGCAGAGCAAGAACAAGGAGACCGGCGATCGTCTGTCGATCATTCCGGAGTATACGCTGAACTCGACGCTGAGCTGGCAGGCAACGCAGGATCTGTCGCTGCAAACCACCCTGACGTGGTACGGCACCCAGACGCCGAAGAAGTACGACTACAAAGGACAGCCGGTGACCGGCAGCGCCACCGACAAAGTGAGCCCGTACTCAATTGTCGGCCTGAGCGGTACTTACGATATCAATAAGTACGCCAGCGTGACGCTGGGCATCGATAACCTGTTCGATAAGCGCCACTTCCGTGAGGGCAATGCGCAAACCACCGGTAACGCCACCACCGGCGCTTATCTCTACGGTGCCGGTGCCAATACCTATAACGAATCAGGCCGTACTTACTATATGAGCCTCAACACCCACTTCTGATGGCGTTCAGCCAATCAGTTGCGTTGGCAAACAGCAGCGGGCAATCAGTCCGCTGCTGTCTTCGCGGTTGACCAGTTCCAGTCTGCCACGATGCATCTGCACAATACGCAGCACAATGTTCAGGCCCAGGCCGCTGCCGCCATAGCGTTGATCGCGCCGCCGGAACGCCTGCGTCAGCTCTTCTGCCGCATCGGCATCAATACCCGGCCCCTGATCCCACACTTCAACCCAGACCTGCTGTTGCATCTGACGCAGCTTCACCTGCACGCTGCTGCCTTCCGGACTGTAGCGCGATGCGTTCTCCAGCAAATTGCGCAGCATCAGGCGCAGCAGCACCGCTTCACCCTGCTGCGGCACATCGTCGCCGTCTGGCCAGTGCAGCGTCTGCTGACGCTGGGCATACAGTTCAGCCATCTCCGGCATCAGCGGCTGCATGATGTCACGCTGCCACTGCAGCTGCTGATAGTGGCCGCCCGCCAGCGCCTGACCGGCGCGCGACAGCATCAGCAGCTGTTCGACGGTGTGCATCAACTGGTCGATACGCTCAATCAGCATGGCGCTTTGCGGCACCTGCTGCTGATGCAGAAGCTCGAGATGCAGGCGAAGCCCGGCCAGCGGCGTACGCAGCTCGTGCGCGGCGTCGGCGGTGAATAATCGCTCCTGCTGCAGCGTGTGGTCGAGACGGGAAAACAGTTGATTGATGGAGGAGGTGACCGCAACGATCTCATCCATCTCGGAGTAAATCGGCAGCGGCGTCAGGTTGTCGGCAGAGCGGTGGGCAAGGCTGTCCTGTAGCGATTTGAGCGGACGGATAATCCAGTTGATGGCCCAGAACGACAGCAGTAGCGTCAGGCTTACCATCACCAGCGAAGGCAGCAATAGCGAAGCGATGGCCTCACGGATCTCATTCTCCACGCGATCGTTACGCGCCTGGGCCGACAGGGTTTCGTTGACGAGGAAACTGATCTGTTCGCGGCTTTCGTGCCACAGCCAGATGGCACTCATCACCTGGCAGGTGAGGAGAATCAGCGCCAGCATGATCAGTAACCGCTGACGCATGCTGTTCATTCGCGCAGTTCCAGCCGGTAGCCAACGCCGCGCACGGTTTTGATGCGATCTTTCCCCAGCTTGCGGCGCAGATTATGAATGTGGACTTCTAAAGTGTTGGAGCCGGGATCGTCGTTCCAGCTGTAGAGATCCTGCTGCAGCGTTTCGCGATGCACATTCTGCCCCACGCGCATCAGCAGGCGGGTGAGCAGGGCGAACTCTTTGGGGGTGATCTCCAGCGGCAGATTCTCCAGCAGCACCTGCTGCGAGCTGAGATTGAGCGTCAGATCGCCCTGCTGCAGCAGGTTGTCGCTGTGCCCCTGATAGCGGCGGATCAGCGCGCGCACCCGCGCCTGCAGTTCTGCCAGCGCAAACGGCTTGACCAGGTAATCATCGGCACCGGCGTCCAGCCCGTCGACGCGATCCTCCAGCGCATCGCGCGCGGTCAGGATCAGCACCGGCACCGCGATGCCGTCGCGCCGCCACTGGCGCAGCAACGTGGCGCCATCGCGATCCGGCAGGCCGAGATCCAGCACGATCAGGCTGTACTGGCTGCTGCGCAGCAGGGCGTTGCTTTCCGCCGCGCTGCCAGCGCAATCCACGGCGTAGCCCTCGCTGCTCAGCGCCTGCGCCAGGCCCGATTGTAATAACGCATCATCTTCAACGATCAACAGTTTCATTAGTTGTTCTTGTTAATGTCGGTATAGAGCCGGCTCTCAAAGCGCACCAGCGGAATCCGCCGCGTTTTCTGGTCTTCCGGCGGTACCGCATAGCCAGAGAGGAACTGGACAAAGGCCACGCGCGCACCGCTCGACGTGGTGATGAACCCAGCCAGATTATAGACGCCCTGCAGCGAACCGGTTTTTGCCGACACTTTGCCATCCAGCCCCGCTTCGTGCAGACCGCCGCGATACTGCAGCGTGCCGTCATAACCCGCCAGCGGCAGCATCGAAATATAATTCAGCGTGGCGTCATTTTTGGCGATGAACTGCAGCACCTGCATCATGGTATCCGGCGCGATCAGGTCGTGACGCGACAGGCCGGAACCATCCACCTGAATACTGTTGCCGAGGTCGACGCCGGCTTTTTCGCGCAGCACACGCCTGACCGCATCCGAACCGGCGCGGAAGGTGCCCGGCACGTTAAAGTAGTGATGGCCAATGGTGCGGAACACGGTATCAGCGATCATGTTGTCTGACTTTTTCAGCATGGTGTGCAGCAGGTTGTGCAGCGGTGCGGACTGCGTCGAGGCCAGCACCGTGCCCGGTGACGTCACCTGCGTCTGGCGCACTAAATGGCCGCTGTAATCAATATCGGCGTCGCGCAGCTGCGCTTTAAGGATCTCGCCGGCCCACGCGGCGCCATCCTGCACGGCAAATGCCAGGGGCAGCGGTTCCGCACGCTGGCGCATACAGCCGGTCAGCGTGTAGCGATTGAGCTCGCCGGGCACCACATCGAGTTCGCAATACTGCCCATCACCGCTGTTGCGTCCGATCGTCCGCACCTGGCTGAACATGTGCGCCGGATAGTAAGAGGCGATGCGCACAAAGGCGTTTTCGCCGGGCGTATTGGCACTGTAGAGCGAAACCGAGAAGCAGTTTTTATCAACAATCGCCGCACCTGGCGGGGCGCTGAAGCACTGTGTCAGATCGTTCCACGGCCAGCCTGGCGCCATATCGTGACTGGCGAACACCGAGGTGTCGATCACCAGATTGCCTTTGATATGGTTGATGCCCTGCTTTTTCAGCGCCGCCACCATATTGCGCAGATCCTGGCGGCTGAGCGTCGGATCGCCGGCAAAACGCGCCACCAGGTCGCCATTTAAGGTGCCATCGCTGACCGCGCCTTTGGTCTCCAGCGTGGTCTGAAAACGGAAGTCCGGGCCCAGCTCCAGCAGTGCCGCCAGCGCGGTGATCACTTTCATGGTGCTGGCCGGCAACGCCATCTGTTTGCCGTGATAGTCGATTATCGGGGTGGATGCGCCCACTTTTTGTACCATCAGCGCCAGGTTTGCGCCGTCTGGCAAATACTGCATGTATTCTTCAACGGGTGCTGCTTGTGCCTGCAGCATAAACGCACAGGTTAATCCGGTAACAAGTCGTGAAAATCGCATAATCTCGCGGTAACTGACGGGTGAAGGCGTCAATACTATGTCCCCGGACGGTGCAAAGTAAACAATGACCCACAGGGAACTCTGGGGTAAAATACGTATCAAAATGCAAAACCGATACCTGACCCGGAAAGCTTTCCGGGTCAGGATTCTTTTGCTTGTGAAAAGAGGTTACGCGCCGCAGAAGCCGGTCTTCTGCTGTCACCGGTCAGGATGACGCCGTTAACCAGGATAGATGACGAGGAGCCAAAATGAATCAGATTCCGATGACGTTGAAAGGCGCTGAGAAGCTGCGTGAAGAGCTGAACGAACTGAAAACCGTTAAGCGTCCGCGCATCATCGCCTCTATCGCCGAAGCCCGTGAGCACGGCGATCTGAAAGAGAATGCCGAATACCACGCTGCGCGCGAAGAACAGGGGTTCTGCGAAGGGCGTATTCAGGAGATCGAAGCCAAGCTCTCCAATGCACAGGTGATTGACGTGACCGCCATGCCGAAAACCGGCCGCGTGATTTTTGGCGCCACCGTCACCGTGCTGAATGTTGATACCGATGAAGAGTTTACTTACCGGATTGTCGGTGACGACGAAGCGGACTTTAAACAGAACCTGATTTCCGTGAATTCGCCGATGGCGCGCGGTCTGGTGGGCAAAGAGGCCGATGACGTGGCTATTGTCAAAACCCCAGGCGGCGATGTGGAATATGAAGTGCTGAAAGTGGAATACATCTAAGATATTGCTACGCTTTGAAATGCGCAGCTGCATATTGTAAAGAAAGGAAAAAGGCCGCGCTGCGGCCTTTTATCCCATGCAGGAGCATGGCACTTTCTCTGCCCGTCGGACGAGCCGTAACGGTACGCTTAACGTGGCAGAGTAATTTTGCGCTCTTTGGCAGGGCGATACAGCACCAGCACGTTGCCGATGACCTGAACGTTGTTTGCCTTAGTTTCACGCACGATAGCGTCCACGATCAGCTGCTTGGTTTCACGATCTTCCGAGGCAATTTTTACCTTGATCAATTCGTGATGTTCGAGCGCCTGTTCGATCTCGGCGAGCACGCCTTCAGTCAGGCCATTGCCGCCCAGCATGACCACTGGCTTCAGTGGATGGGCAAGGCCTTTCAGGTGCTGTTTTTGTTTGGTACTCAGATTCATCGTATTTTTTGCTTACTCAGGGATTGAAAACGGTTCATTCTACCGCCATCTCGGGTATATCGCCAAATCAACGCGACCTATTGCGTGCTGATTTATCGCTACGATGACGATTTAACTGGAAATATTATGACGGGTAAAAAGCGTTCGGCCAGTTCCAGTCGCTGGCTTCAGGAACACTTTAGCGATAAATATGTGCAACAGGCACAGAAAAAAGGGTTGCGCTCGCGCGCCTGGTTTAAACTGGATGAAATTCAGCAGGGTGACAAGCTGTTCAAACCCGGTATGACCGTGGTTGACCTGGGCGCTGCGCCCGGCGGCTGGTCGCAATATGTGGTACAACAGATTGGTTCGGGTGGCCGTATTATTGCCTGCGATCTGCTGCCGATGGATCCCATCGTTGGCGTTGACTTCCTGCAGGGCGATTTTCGCGACGAAGCGGTGTTGAAAGCGTTACTGGAGCGCGTGGGCGACCAGAAAGTGCAGGTGGTGATGTCGGACATGGCGCCGAATATGAGCGGTACGCCTGCGGTCGATATCCCGCGTTCCATGTATTTAGTTGAACTGGCGTTAGAAATGTGTCGGGATGTACTGGCACCTGGCGGCAGTTTTGTAGTGAAAGTGTTTCAGGGAGATGGCTTCGATGAATACCTGCGGGAAATTCGCTCCCTGTTTACGAAAGTGAAAATTCGTAAGCCGGACGCTTCGCGATCACGTTCGCGCGAAGTGTACATTGTGGCGACAGGGCGCAAACTGTAGCCCTCCATACTGGAATCAAAGCAAGGCGAAACGGCGTTTATTCTGATGCGTAATTCTGAGTTTCAGGCTAAACAGGCAAAATCATCAGCGCCGCGATTCCAGGTATGAAGGATATATAGTACCCTACGCTGTCTGTTAACACCGTTGTAATATGAGGTTAATCCCTTGAGTGACATGGCGAAAAACCTGATTCTCTGGTTAGTCATCGCGGTCGTGCTGATGTCAGTATTCCAGAGCTTTGGGCCCAGCGAGTCGAATGGCCGTAGGGTTGATTATTCAACCTTCCTGTCGGAAGTGAACCAGGATCAGGTCCGCGAGGCACGTATTAACGGGCGTGAGATCAACGTAACCAAAAAAGACAGTAATAAATACACGACCTACATTCCTGTCAACGATCCCAAGTTACTCGATAACCTGTTGACCAAAAACGTCAAAGTTGTGGGTGAACCACCGGAAGAGCCGAGCCTGCTGGCTTCCATCTTCATCTCCTGGTTCCCGATGCTGCTACTGATTGGCGTGTGGATCTTCTTTATGCGGCAGATGCAGGGCGGCGGCGGCAAGGGCGCGATGTCCTTCGGCAAGAGCAAAGCCCGTATGCTGACCGAAGACCAGATCAAAACCACCTTTGCTGACGTTGCGGGTTGCGACGAAGCAAAAGAAGAGGTGGGTGAGCTGGTGGAATACCTGCGTGAGCCGAGCCGCTTCCAGAAGCTGGGCGGTAAAATTCCGAAAGGCGTGCTGATGGTGGGCCCTCCGGGTACCGGTAAAACGCTGCTGGCGAAAGCGATTGCCGGCGAAGCGAAAGTACCGTTCTTCACGATTTCCGGTTCTGACTTCGTAGAAATGTTCGTCGGTGTCGGTGCATCTCGTGTGCGCGACATGTTCGAGCAGGCGAAGAAAGCGGCACCTTGCATCATCTTTATCGATGAGATCGATGCGGTGGGTCGTCAGCGTGGCGCCGGTTTAGGCGGTGGTCACGACGAACGTGAGCAGACGCTGAACCAGATGCTTGTTGAGATGGATGGCTTCGAAGGCAATGAAGGCATCATCGTCATCGCCGCGACTAACCGTCCGGACGTACTGGACCCGGCGCTGCTGCGTCCAGGCCGTTTTGACCGCCAGGTGGTGGTAGGTCTGCCAGACGTGCGCGGCCGTGAACAGATTCTGAAAGTGCATATGCGTCGCGTGCCGCTGGCAACCGACATTGATGCCGCGATTATCGCACGTGGTACGCCGGGCTTCTCCGGTGCGGACCTGGCGAACCTGGTCAACGAAGCGGCGCTGTTCGCTGCGCGTGGCAACAAGCGCGTGGTGTCGATGGTCGAGTTCGAGAAAGCGAAAGACAAAATCATGATGGGTGCGGAACGTCGCTCCATGGTGATGACGGAAGCGCAGAAAGAATCCACCGCGTATCACGAAGCGGGCCATGCGATTATTGGTCGCCTGGTGCCGGAACACGATCCGGTGCATAAAGTGACGATTATCCCGCGCGGCCGTGCGCTGGGTGTGACCTTCTTCCTGCCTGAAGGCGACGCGATCAGCGCCAGCCGTCAGAAGCTGGAGAGCCAGATTTCAACGCTGTACGGCGGTCGTCTGGCAGAAGAGATCATCTACGGGGCGGAACACGTTTCTACCGGTGCTTCAAACGACATCAAAGTGGCGACCAACCTGGCGCGCAACATGGTGACGCAGTGGGGCTTCTCGGAAAAACTCGGTCCGCTGCTGTATGCGGAAGAGGACGGTGAAGTGTTCCTCGGCCGTTCAGTGGCGAAAGCCAAACACATGTCGGACGAAACGGCACGCATCATCGACCAGGAAGTTAAACACCTGATCGACAGCAACTACCAGCGTGCACGCCGTATTCTGGGTGAGAACATGGACATCCTTCACGCGATGAAAGACGCGCTGATGAAGTATGAAACCATCGACGCACCGCAGATCGACGACCTGATGGCGCGCCGCGAAGTGCGTCCGCCAGCAGGCTGGGAAGATCCAGGCAGCAACAACTCTGACAGCAACGGTACGCCAAAGGCACCACGTCCGGTTGATGAACCGCGTACGCCAAACCCAGGCAACACCATGTCAGAACAGTTCGACAAGTAACAGGCCTGTTCCTAAGCAAAAACCCCGGCTGGTCCGGGGTTTTTTACATTCCACAATCCAGTGATTCCTCAGGGAGATTTTCGCCATGAAGTTGTACGCCCGTGATACCCATCTCGATCTGTCGTTTCCCCATGTGATGGGAATTTTAAATGTCACGCCGGACTCCTTTTCTGATGGCGGAACGCACAACACGCTGGTCGACGCGCTCACGCACACCAACGAGATGGTGAATGCCGGTGCCACGATTATCGATGTGGGCGGCGAATCAACCCGTCCCGGTGCTGATGAAGTCCCGGTTGAAGAGGAACTGGCGCGGGTGATTCCGGTGGTGGAAGCCATTGCGCAGCGCTTTGAAGTGTGGATTTCAGTTGATACGTCAAAAGCAGAAGTGATCCGCGAAGCCGCGCGAGTGGGCGCTCACATCATTAACGATATCCGCTCGCTGTCCGAGCCGGGTGCGTTACAGGCCGCCGCAGATACTGGTCTGCCGGTATGCCTGATGCACATGCAGGGCGAACCGCGCACCATGCAGCAGGCACCGGAATATCAGCATATCGTAAGCGAAGTGGACGCTTACTTCGCTGCGCAGATTGCCCGCTGTGAAGCGGCCGGCATCAAAAAAGAGCGTCTGCTGCTCGACCCGGGCTTCGGTTTCGGTAAGAATCTCAGCCACAATTATGAGCTGCTGGCGCATCTCAGTGATTTTCACCATCACGGTCTGCCGCTGCTGGTGGGCATGTCGCGTAAGTCGATGATTGGCCAGCTGTTAAACGTCGGTCCGGCACAGCGTCTGACCGGCAGCCTGAGCTGCGCGGTGATCGCCGCCATGCAGGGCGCGCAGATTATTCGCGTGCATGACGTTAAAGAAACTGTCGAAGCGATGCGCATCGTCGAGGCGACACGGAGAGCAAAAGGATAAAGGCATGAGCGATCGTAAATATTTCGGTACGGATGGGATTCGCGGCAAAGTGGGTGAAGCGCCCATTACCCCGGACTTTGTGTTGAAGCTGGGTTTTGCTGCCGGCAAAGTGCTGGCCCGTTCCGGCTCGCGCAAGGTATTGATTGGTAAAGATACACGTATTTCCGGCTACATGCTGGAATCGGCGCTGGAAGCCGGTCTGGCGGCTGCCGGGCTGTCTGCCGCGTTCACCGGCCCGATGCCCACGCCGGCCATTGCCTACCTGACGCGCACTTTCCGCGCCGAGGCGGGCATCGTGATCTCCGCGTCGCACAACCCGTTTGACGACAACGGCATCAAATTCTTCTCTGCCGAAGGCACCAAACTGCCGGACGACGTCGAAGCCGCCATTGAGCTGGAGCTGGAGAAGCCGCTGACCTGCGTCGAGTCCGCTGAGCTGGGCCGCGCCAGCCGTATCGTCGATGCCGCCGGGCGTTACATTGAGTTCTGCAAAGGCACTTTTCCCAGCGAGCTGAGCCTGAACGGGCTGAAGATCGTGGTGGACTGTGCCAACGGCGCGACCTATCACATTGCGCCGAATGTGCTGCGTGAACTGGGTGCGAAGGTGATTGCGATTGGCGTGCAGCCGGACGGCATGAACATCAACAAAGAGTGCGGCGCTACCGATTTGCGTCAGCTGCAGCAGCGCGTGCTGGATGAAAAAGCCGATCTCGGCCTGGCCTATGACGGCGACGGCGACCGCATCATGATGGTGGATCACCTTGGACAGAAGGTGGATGGCGACCAGATTCTCTACATCATTGCGCGTGAAGCGCTGCGTCAGGGCCAGCTGCGTGGCGGCGTGGTCGGCACGCTGATGAGCAACATGGGGCTGGAGCTGGCGCTGAAACAGCTGGGGATTCCGTTTACCCGCGCCAAAGTGGGCGACCGCTATGTGCTGGAAAAAATGCAGGAGAAGGGCTGGCGCATGGGCGCGGAGAACTCCGGCCACGTGATTCTGCTGGATAAAATCAGCACCGGTGACGGCATTGTAGCAAGTTTGCAAGTACTCACTGCGATTGTGCGCAACCACATGAGTCTGCACGATCTGTGCAGCGGCATGAAGATGCTGCCACAGGTGCTGGTGAATGTGCGTTTCAGCGGCAGCCACGATCCGCTGGAGAGCGACAGCGTCAAAGCGGCTGCCGCAGAAGTGGAAAAAACGCTGGCCGGGCGCGGGCGTGTGCTGTTGCGTAAATCCGGCACCGAGCCGCTGATTCGCGTGATGGTGGAAGGCGAGGATGAGGCGCAGGTGACCGAACTGGCGCACAAAATTGCCGATGCGGTAAAAGCGGTTTAACCGCGTTACGGGCGGTCAGTTTGCTGCTTTCCGCCTGTAAAATCACCGGGATGGCGCTTTTTTCCGCAATCGCAAAACTTCGTGTAAATTGCGCTTGCAGAGGTATGCGCCTTTGGTTAGTATTCACACCCGCTTCTGATGGGTGATGACGAGACTCCCCGTCAATATTGGTTGAAGCTTTAACTGTGCGGATAACGCGCAAGGAAACAGGTTGATTATGTACGAAGCTCTGTTGGTTGTTTTCCTTATTGTAGCGATTGGCCTCGTTGGCCTGATCATGCTGCAGCAAGGCAAAGGCGCTGATATGGGAGCCTCATTCGGTGCAGGCGCTTCTGGTACGCTGTTCGGTTCAACCGGGTCTGGTAACTTCATGACTCGCATGACCGCGGTACTGGCTACGCTGTTCTTCATCATCAGTCTGATTCTGGGCAACCTGAACAGTAACAAGACTTCCAAAGGAAGCGAGTGGGAAAACCTCAGCGCGCCGGCTCAGTCTCAACAGCAGACTCAGCCAGCTAAACCGGCCACGCCGGGCAATGATATCCCGCAGTAAGATCGTCAGCGCTAAAGCGACATCGTATCGTCGCAGTCAGTGAAGTGCCGAGGTGGTGGAATTGGTAGACACGCTACCTTGAGGTGGTAGTGCCCGATTGGGCTTACGGGTTCAAGTCCCGTCCTCGGTACCAAATCTCAGTATAACTTGCATTTTTCGCAAGATCGGCGTAATATTCGCCACGTTTTCGGACGCGGGGTGGAGCAGCCTGGTAGCTCGTCGGGCTCATAACCCGAAGGTCGTCGGTTCAAATCCGGCCCCCGCAACCACTTTCCCTTAGAGTTCTTTTTCAAATATACTGTATGCATCGACGGACGCATCCGCAGTCAGTTTTGAAAAAAATTCTGCTGGATGGTGTGCCGAAGCCGCATCGCGGCATACAGGGTCCAGTCACAAAAAGCCCCGAATTTTCGGGGTTTTTTGTTATCAGGAAATCGTAACACTGGGCTTTAGGCCCTTTTTTTATGTCTTGGGGGTGGGCTTGTCCACATTAGAGCAAAAGTTGACAGAGTTGATCTCTGCTCCGGTAGAAGCGCTTGGCTACGAATTGGTCGGTATCGAGTTCATTCGTGGTCGCACATCAACCTTGCGCATCTATATTGATAGTGAAGAGGGTATCAATGTTGATGATTGCGCCGATGTTAGCCACCAGGTCAGCGCTGTAATGGATGTGGAAGATCCTATTACGGTGGCTTACAACCTTGAAGTTTCCTCACCGGGTCTCGATCGCCCTCTGTTCACCGCGGAGCACTATGCGCGTTTCGCCGGCGAAGAGGTGAGCCTGGTACTGCGTATGGCCGTGCAGAACCGCCGTAAATGGCAGGGCATCATCAAGTCTGTCGAAGGCGAGATGATCACGGTAACCGTTGAGGGTAACGATGAAGTGTTCGCGCTGAGCAACATTCAGAAAGCGAACCTGGTCCCCCACTTTTAAAAGTCCGGATTGAGGCTAACCAGGATGAACAAAGAGATCTTAGCTGTAGTAGAAGCCGTTTCTAACGAAAAAGCCCTGCCGCGTGAGAAAATCTTCGAAGCGCTGGAGAGCGCTTTGGCCACTGCGACCAAGAAGAAGTATGAGCAGGAAATCGACGTGCGCGTCAGCATTGACCGTCGCAGCGGCGATTTCGACACCTTCCGTCGCTGGGTGGTTGTAGAAGAAGTCACGCAGCCAACGCGCGAGATCACGCTGGAAGCAGCACGCTTTGAAGATGAAGCCTTCAATCTGGGCGATTATGTTGAAGATCAGATCGAATCTGTCACCTTCGACCGTATCACCACGCAGACCGCGAAACAGGTTATCGTCCAGAAAGTGCGTGAAGCCGAGCGCGCGATGGTGGTCGATCAGTTCCGCGAGCAGGAAGGCGAAATCATCACCGGCGTGGTGAAGAAAGTGAATCGCGACAACATTTCACTGGATCTCGGCAACAACGCCGAAGCGGTGATTGTGCGTGAAGACATGCTGCCGCGTGAAAACTTCCGCCCGGGTGACCGTATTCGCGGCGTGCTGTATGCCGTGCGTCCGGAAGCGCGTGGTGCGCAACTGTTCGTTACCCGCTCCAAACCGGAGATGCTGATCGAACTGTTCCGCATTGAAGTGCCGGAGATTGGCGAAGAAGTTATCGAGATCAAAGCGGCAGCGCGCGATCCGGGTTCACGCGCCAAAATTGCGGTAAAAACTAACGACAAACGTATCGATCCGGTCGGTGCCTGCGTCGGTATGCGCGGTGCGCGCGTGCAGGCGGTGTCCAGCGAGCTGGGCGGCGAGCGTATTGATATCGTGCTGTGGGACGACAACCCGGCACAGTTCGTGATTAACGCCATGGCACCTGCCGATGTGGCGTCAATTGTGGTGGATGAAGACAATCACACCATGGATATCGCTGTTGAAGCCGGCAATCTGGCTCAGGCGATTGGCCGTAATGGCCAAAACGTGCGTCTGGCATCCCAGCTGAGCGGCTGGGAGCTGAACGTGATGACCGTCGATGATCTGCAGGCGAAGCATCAGGCCGAAGCCCATGCAGCGATCGATATGTTCACTAAACATCTCGACATCGACGAAGAGTTCGCCACCGTACTGGTGGAAGAGGGCTTCTCTTCGCTGGAAGAATTGGCTTACGTGCCAATCAACGAGCTGCTGGAAATCGACGGCCTCGACGAAGAGACCATTGAAGCCCTGCGTGAACGAGCAAAAAATGCGTTAACCACCCTGGCATTAGCGAAAGAAGAGAGCCTTGGTAATCAGGAACCTGCTGAGGACCTGCTGAATCTTGAAGGCCTGGATCGTGCGCTGGCGTATCGCCTGGCGTCAAAAGGCGTTTGCACGCTGGAAGATCTCGCTGAGCAAGGTGTTGACGATCTGACAGATATTGAAGGGCTGGATGATGAGAAAGCCGGTGCGCTGATTATGGCTGCACGTAATATCTGCTGGTTCGGCGATGACGCGTAATAACAGGAAGGAACAGCATGACAGATGTAACCGTAAAATCGCTGGCCGCCGAAATTCAGACTCCGGTCGATCGCCTGGTACAGCAATTTGCTGATGCAGGGATCCGTAAGTCTGAAAACGACGCCGTATCCCAGCAAGAGAAAGAGACCTTACTGTCCCACCTGAATCGTGAGCACGGTCAGACCGGTTCAGGCAAACTGACGTTGCAGCGCAAAACGCGCAGCACCTTGAATATTCCAGGCACCGGGGGTAAAAGTAAGTCGGTGCAAATCGAAGTCCGCAAAAAGCGCACATACGTGAAAGGTGATGCCGACGCTGAGCAAGCTCAGGCGGAAGCAGAAGCCGAGGCGCAGCGTGAAGCGGAAGAGCAGGCGCGTCGCGAGGCTGAAGAACAAGCCCGTCGCGAAGCTGAACAAAAAGCGCAACGTGAAGCCGAAGAGAAAGCCAAGCGCGAAGCCGCTGACAAGGCTAAGCGTGAAGCAGCGGAAAATGAGAAAGTGACTAATCAACCTACCGACGAAATGACCAAGGCTGCGCAATCTGACAAAGCCCGTCGTGAAGCTGAAGCCGCCGAACTGAAGCGTAAAGCGGAAGAAGAAGCGCGCCGTAAGCTGGAAGAGAATGCGCGCCGCGCGGCGGAAGAAGCCCGTCGTCTGGCCGAAGAGAAAGCCGCTGAATGGGAAAAACCAGAGGAAGAAGATAAGGGCGACTACCACGTCACCACTTCAACTCATGCCCGTCAGGCAGAAGACGAAAACGATCGCGAAGTCGAAGGCGGGCGTGGTCGCACCCGCACCACCAAGGCAGCGCGTCCGGCCAAAAAAGGCAACAAGCACTCTGAAGCCAAAACTGACCGTGAAGAAGCGCGTGCTCAGGTACGCGGCGGTAAAGGTGGCAAACATCGTAAACCAAGCACGCTGCAGCAGGGCTTCAACAAACCTGCTCAGGCGGTGAACCGTGACGTCATCATTGGCGAAACCATCACCGTTGCCGAACTGGCCAACAAAATGGCGGTGAAAGGCTCGCTGGTTATTAAAGCGATGATGAAGATGGGTGCCATGGCGACCATCAACCAGGTTATCGACCAGGAAACCGCCCAGCTGGTGGCCGAAGAGATGGGTCACAAAGTGATCCTGCGCCGCGAGAACGAGCTGGAAGAAGCGGTAATGGACGATCGTGATACCGATGCTGCGCAGGAAAGCCGTGCGCCGGTCGTGACCATCATGGGTCACGTTGACCACGGTAAAACCTCGCTGCTGGACTACATCCGCTCCACCAAAGTCGCCTCCGGCGAAGCGGGCGGGATTACCCAGCACATCGGTGCGTATCACGTTGAAACCGATAACGGCATGATCACCTTCCTCGACACCCCGGGCCACGCCGCGTTTACCGCAATGCGTGCACGTGGTGCGCAGGCCACGGATATCGTTATCCTGGTGGTGGCGGCGGATGATGGCGTGATGCCGCAGACCGTCGAAGCTATCCAGCACGCGAAAGCGGCCGGTGTGCCAGTGGTCGTGGCCGTGAACAAGATCGATAAGCCAGAAGCCGATCCGGATCGCGTGAAGAACGAGCTGACCCAGTACGGTATCATTCCGGAAGAGTGGGGCGGCGAGAACATGTTCGTTAACGTCTCGGCGAAAGCCGGTACCGGTATCGACGACCTGCTGAACGCGATTCTGCTGCAGGCGGAAGTACTGGAGCTGACTGCAATTCGTCAGGGTATGGCGAGCGGTGTGGTGATCGAATCGTTCCTCGACAAAGGTCGTGGTCCGGTAGCGACCGTGCTGGTGCGTGAAGGTACGCTGAACAAGGGCGATATCGTACTGTGCGGCTTCGAATACGGCCGTGTGCGTGCGATGCGTGACGAACTGGGTCGCGAAGTGCTGGAAGCGGGTCCATCGATTCCGGTGGAAATCCTCGGTCTGTCCGGTGTGCCGGCAGCGGGTGACGAAGCGACCGTGGTGCGTGACGAGAAGAAAGCGCGTGAAGTGGCACTGTATCGTCAGGGCAAATTCCGCGAAGTCAAACTGGCGCGTCAGCAGAAGTCCAAGCTGGAAAACATGTTTGCCAACATGACCGAAGGCGAAGTGTCCGAGCTGAACATCGTCCTGAAGTCCGACGTACAGGGTTCTGTGGAAGCGATCTCCGACTCGCTGCTGAAACTCTCCACCGACGAAGTGAAGGTGAAGATTATCGGTTCTGGCGTGGGCGGTATCACCGAAACCGACGCCACCCTGGCCGCTGCGTCCAACGCGATCATCCTCGGCTTCAACGTGCGTGCTGATGCCTCTGCGCGTCGCGTGATTGACGCTGAAAACGTTGATCTGCGCTACTACTCCGTCATCTATAACCTGATTGACGAAGTGAAAGCAGCCATGAGCGGCATGCTGGCACCGGAGTTCAAACAGCAGATTATCGGTCTGGCCGAAGTCCGTGACGTGTTCAAGTCACCGAAATTTGGCGCGATTGCTGGCTGTATGGTCACCGAAGGCAACATCAAACGTCACAACCCGATCCGCGTACTGCGCGACAACGTGGTTATCTATGAAGGCGAGCTGGAATCTCTGCGTCGCTTCAAAGATGACGTCAACGAAGTGCGTAACGGCATGGAGTGTGGTATCGGCGTGAAGAACTACAACGACGTTCGCGTTGGCGATATGATCGAAGTGTTCGAAGTGATTGAAGTTAAACGCACCATCGAGTAATTGCTGGTCGATGTGATGCAATTTGGGAGGCCTCTGGCCTCCCGAATTATTTGGGAGAAATAGTATGGCGAAAGAGTTTGGTCGCCCACAGCGCGTGGCGCAGGAGTTGCAGAAAGAGATTGCGATCATCCTGCAGCGCGAAATCAAAGACCCGCGTCTGGGTATGATGGTCACCGTGTCTGGCGTTGAGGTGTCACGCGATCTGGCGTATGCCAAAGTGTTCGTGACCTTCCTGAACGACCAGGATGAAGAAGCGGTGAAAAACGGCCTCAAAGCGCTGAAAGAAGCGTCTGGCTACATCCGTATTCTGCTCGGTAAAGCGATGCGTCTGCGCATCGTGCCGGAGCTGACCTTCTTTTACGATAACTCGCTGATTGAAGGGATGCGCATGTCGAATCTGGTGTCTAACGTGATCAGAAACGATGCTGAGCGACGGGGTGAAAGCCCGGCGGAAGACGACAAGGAGGACTGATGAGTCGTCCTCGTCGCCGTGGTCGTGATGTCCACGGTGTTTTCCTGCTGGATAAACACCAGGGCGCATCCTCTAACGATGTGCTGCAAAAAGTAAAACGCCTGTTTAATGCTAACAAGGCGGGCCATACCGGCGCGCTCGATCCGCTGGCCACCGGTATGCTGCCGATTTGTCTCGGCGAAGCCACCAAGTTTTCCCGCTATCTGCTGGATTCGGACAAGCGTTACCGCGTGATTGCCCGTCTGGGCCAGCGCACCGATACCTCCGATGCGGACGGCAATATCGTTGAAACGCGGCCGGTGACCTTCAGCCAGGCTGAGCTGGACGCCGCGCTGGAGAGCTTTCGCGGCGAGACGCTGCAGGTGCCCACCATGTTCTCGGCGCTCAAGTATCAGGGCCGCAAGCTGTACGAATATGCGCGCGAAGGCGTCACCGTGCCGCGTGAAGCGCGACCGATTACCGTGTTTGAACTGCAGTTTATTCGCTGGCAGGGCGACGAGCTGGAGCTGGAAATCCATGTTTCCAAAGGCACCTACATTCGCACCATCATTGACGATTTAGGTGAGAAGCTCGGCTGCGGTGCACATGTGATCATGCTGCGCCGTCTGCAGGTGGCGCGTTACCCGATTGCGCGCATGATGACGCTGGAACAGCTGCAGGCGCTGGCGGCGCAGGTTAATGCGGCGGAAACGCCGGATTACGCACCGCTGGACGCGTTGCTGTTGCCGATGGACAGCCCGGCGGAAGATTTTCCAGCGGTCAATCTGCCCACGCCGGTCGCGGCCTGGTTCAAACAGGGCATGCCGGTCCAGGCGGAAAACGCGCCGGCCAGCGGGCTGGTGCGGGTGACCGAAGGTGAGCAGCAGAAATTTATCGGTATGGCGGAAATCGCTGACGATGGTCGCGTGGCACCGCGTCGTCTGGTAGTAGAGTTTGCCGACTGACCGCGTATTACCGCTGGGCGTTACAGCGCATTTGCGTTGCTACCGGGCGAAGAGTAGAATAGCGCGGCTTTAAAAGCGGGCTGCTGAATTAGAGATCGGCACCCATACATTCATTTTTTACTGGAGTTTATTATGTCTCTAAGCGTAGAAGCTAAAGCAGAGATCGTTGCTAAATACGGTCGTGGCGCTAACGACAGCGGTTCAACTGAAGTTCAGGTTGCTCTGCTGACTGCTCAGATTAACCACCTGCAGGGTCACTTCTCTGAGCACAAGAAAGACCACCACAGCCGTCGCGGTCTGCTGCGCATGGTATCCCAGCGTCGTAAGCTGCTGGACTACCTGAAGCGTAAAGACGTTGCACGTTACACCAGCCTGATCGAAAGCCTGGGTCTGCGTCGCTAAGTCTGAAGAATCTGATCAACGATGTAGCGCATGCAGTATGCAAAAAACCGCATCTGGTGATCAGATTTGTGCGAGTTTCGCGAAAAGGGGGCCTTTATGGCCCCTTTTTTCGAGCAATCCGCAGCAATCCGGACCAAACTCATGTATTGTTGCTGAGAGTGATCTTTGCTTGCAGAGGTTCGCGCGGCTAATGAGAGGCTTTACCGCAGGGGCGGTTAAGGGTTGTCATTAGTCGCGAGGATGCAACTAAAGATCGGTAATCCCCGGCGGGCCGAGCAGGCTTTGCCACGAATTTAAGGACTTAAATTTTGCTGAACCCGATCGTACGCAAATTCCAATATGGTCAGCATACCGTCACGCTGGAAACCGGCATGATGGCGCGCCAGGCCACCGCAGCAGTAATGGTAAGCATGGACGACACAGCGGTATTCGTTACCGTCGTGGGCCAGAAAAAAGCCAAAGCCGGTCAGGACTTCTTCCCTCTGACAGTGAACTACCAGGAGCGTACTTACGCCGCTGGCCGTATTCCGGGCAGCTTCTTCCGTCGTGAAGGCCGTCCAAGCGAAGGCGAAACCCTGATTGCGCGTCTGATTGACCGCCCGGTGCGTCCGCTGTTCCCGGAAGGTTTTGTTAACGAAGTACAGGTTATCGCGACTGTGGTATCTGTGAACCCGCAGGTTAACCCGGACATCGTTGCGATGATCGGTGCTTCTGCTGCGCTGTCACTGTCTGGCATTCCGTTCAACGGCCCAATCGGTGCGGCACGCGTCGGTTACATCAACGATCAGTACGTGCTGAACCCAACCGCGGATGAGATCAAACAGTCTCGTCTGGATCTGGTGGTTGCCGGTACGCAGAATGCAGTGCTGATGGTGGAATCTGAAGCGGACATCCTGACCGAAGACCAGATGCTGGGTGCTGTGGTGTTCGGCCACGACCAGCAGCAGGTTGTGATTGAAAACATCAATGCGCTGGTGGCCGAAGCAGGCAAACCACGCTGGGACTGGCAGCCAGAGTCGGCGAACGATGCGCTGATCGCACGCGTTGCCGCCCTGGCCGAAGCGCGCATCAGCGATGCGTACCGCATCACTGACAAGCAGGAGCGCTATGCGCAGGTTGGCGTCATCAAAGACGAAACCATCGCCGCACTGCTGGCTGAAGACGAAACGCTGGATGATGCCGAAATCGGTGACATCGTACACAGCCTGGAAAAGAACGTGGTGCGTACCCGTATCCTGAACGGCGAACCGCGTATCGATGGCCGTGAAAAAGATATGATCCGTGGTCTGGACGTGCGCACTGGCGTACTGCCGCGTACCCACGGTTCTGCGCTGTTTACCCGTGGTGAAACGCAGGCGCTGGTCGCTGCTACCCTCGGTACCGCGCGTGACGCACAGAATCTCGATGAGCTGATGGGCGAGCGTACTGACAGCTTCCTGTTCCACTACAACTTCCCTCCGTACTCCGTGGGCGAAACCGGTATGGTTGGCTCACCGAAGCGTCGTGAAATTGGTCACGGCCGTCTGGCGAAGCGTGGCGTGCTGGCAGTAATGCCTAAACAGGATGCGTTCCCGTACACCGTGCGCGTCGTGTCTGAAATCACCGAATCGAACGGTTCTTCTTCTATGGCTTCCGTGTGCGGTGCATCACTGGCACTGATGGACGCTGGTGTACCGATCAAAGCGGCCGTTGCCGGTATCGCGATGGGTCTGGTGAAAGAAGACGAGAAGTTCGTGGTGCTGTCTGACATCCTCGGCGACGAAGATCACCTCGGCGATATGGACTTCAAAGTAGCCGGTAGCCGTGAAGGTATCACCGCGCTGCAGATGGACATCAAAATTGAAGGTATCACCCGCGAAATCATGCAGGTGGCACTGAACCAGGCCAAGGGTGCGCGTCTGCACATTCTGAGCGTGATGGAACAGGCGATCAGCACGCCGCGTCAGGAGATCTCCGAGTTCGCGCCGCGCATCTACACCATCAAGATCAACTCAGACAAGATCAAAGACGTCATCGGTAAAGGCGGTTCAGTTATCCGTGCGCTGACCGAAGAGACCGGCACCACCATCGAAATCGAAGATGATGGCACCGTGAAGATCGCAGCGACCGACGGCCTGAAAGCCAAAGAAGCGATTCGCCGCATCGAAGAGATCACCGCTGAGATCGAAGTGGGCCGTATCTACGCCGGTAAAGTGACCCGTATCGTTGATTTCGGTGCCTTCGTGGCAATCGGCGGCGGTAAAGAAGGTCTGGTACACATTTCTCAGATCGCCGACAAGCGTGTAGAGAAAGTGACCGATTACCTGCAGATGGGTCAGGAAGTGCCAGTTAAAGTGATGGAAGTGGATCGTCAGGGCCGCGTTCGTCTCAGCATCAAAGAAGCGACAGAGCAGAAGCCAGCAGAAGAAACCGCTGCGGTGACGACGCCTGACGCCGAGTAAGCGTTTTTCCTGATCAGCCGCTCCCTGCCTGCTGGTGGGGAGCGGTGTTTGTATACCCGGAATGCGTCGCGCGCTGGTCAGCGTGTCAGTGCAGCTGAAGCAGGACGGGTATCATCGCGAGGGCGGGAACCCTTGTGCATAGCAGGCGGATGACAGGATGGTTATCCCAATGTTTGTATTCGGGAGTGGGAAATGAAGCCTTTTTTGCGCTGGTGTTTTGTTGCGACAGCTATCACGCTGGCAGGATGCAGCAACTCCAATTGGCGTAAGAACGAAGTTCTGGCAGTACCTTTGCAGCCCACACTGCAGCAAGAGGTTATTCTGGCGCGAATGGAACAAATTCTTGCCAGTCGGGCCCTGACCGATGATGAACGCGCACAGCTGTTATATGAGCGCGGAGTGTTGTATGATAGTTTGGGTCTGAGGGCACTAGCGCGGAACGATTTCTCGCAAGCGCTGTCTATCAGACCGGATATGCCGGAAGTGTTTAACTATCTCGGCATTTACTTAACGCAGGCAGGCAATTTTGATGCTGCCTATGAAGCGTTTGATTCTGTACTTGAGCTTGATCCAACTTACAACTATGCGCATTTAAACCGTGGTATCGCCCTCTATTACGGCGGTCGATACAAGTTAGCGCAAGATGATCTGCTGGCGTTTTATCAAGACGATCCTAACGATCCGTTCCGCAGCCTGTGGCTCTACCTCGTTGAACGCGAGATGGACGCCGATAAGGCAAAAGTGACGCTCCAACAGCGTTACGACAAGGCGGCTAAGGACCAATGGGGATGGAATATTGTCGAGTTCTACCTGGGCGACATCAGTGAAAAAACATTGATGGAACGTCTCAAGGCGGACGCAACGGATAACACCTCGCTCGCTGAACATCTCAGTGAAACCAACTTCTATTTAGGTAAGTACTACCTAAGTCTGGGGGAGAAGGACGACGCGAAAGCGTTGTTCAAACTGGCGGTGGCCAACAACGTTAATAACTTTGTTGAACACCGATACGCATTGTTGGAACTGGCGCAACTCGGCCAGACACAAGACGATTTATCAGAATCTGACCAGCAATAGCTGACGAACTTTTATTGCCTGATTTACCCGTAAAGTCATCGCCTGAACAGGTGAGGGCTTTTCTGTTCGTCAAAACTTCTAATTTGAGCCGGTTCACACTTTTTGATGAAAATGACTGAAAGTTTTCACGACGAGTTATGTAGACTGGCCGCCGCAATCTAAGAGGCACGTGTACTACATGACTGATATTCAAACCACTTTTGCTGATCTGGGCCTGAACGCCGACATCCTCGAATCACTGAACGGTATGGGCTACGTTAAGCCATCGCCAATCCAGGCTGAGTGTATTCCTCACCTGCTGGCGGGCCGTGACGTGCTGGGTATGGCGCAGACCGGTAGTGGTAAAACAGCAGCGTTCTCGCTGCCGCTGCTGAACAACCTTGATCCTTCTGTCCGCGCACCGCAAATCCTGGTGCTGGCACCGACCCGCGAACTGGCGGTTCAGGTGGCTGAAGCGATGACAGAATTCTCTAAACACATGCGCGGTATTAACGTCGTGGCCCTGTACGGTGGCCAGCGTTATGACGTGCAGCTGCGCGCACTGCGCCAGGGGCCACAGATCGTGGTTGGTACCCCGGGCCGTCTGCTGGATCACCTGAAACGCGGTACCCTGGACCTGTCCAGCCTGCGTGGTCTGGTACTGGACGAAGCCGATGAAATGCTGCGTATGGGCTTCATCGAAGACGTTGAAACCATCATGGCGCAGATCCCGGAAGGTCATCAGACCGCACTGTTCTCTGCAACCATGCCGGAAGCGATTCGCCGTATCACTAAGCGTTTCATGAAGGATCCGCAGGAAGTGCGCATCCAGTCCAGCATCACTACACGCCCGGACATTTCTCAGTCTTACTGGACCGCTTACGGCCGTAAGTCTGACGCGCTGGTGCGCTTCCTCGAAGCGGAAGACTTCGATGCTGCCATCATCTTCGTGCGCACCAAAAATGCCACGCTGGAAGTTGCAGAAACGCTGGAGCGTAACGGCTACAACAGCGCCGCGCTGAACGGTGACATGAACCAGGCGCTGCGTGAGCAGACGCTGGAGCGCCTGAAAGACGGTCGTCTGGATATCCTGATCGCGACTGACGTTGCGGCCCGTGGTCTGGACGTTGAGCGTATTAGCCTGGTGGTTAACTACGACATCCCGATGGATGCCGAATCGTATGTGCACCGTATCGGCCGTACCGGTCGTGCGGGTCGTGCTGGCCGTGCGCTGCTGTTCGTTGAGAACCGCGAGCGTCGTCTGCTGCGCAACATCGAACGCACCATGAAGCTGACTATTCCGGAAGTTGAGCTGCCTAACGCCGAGCTGCTGAGTCAGCGTCGTCTGGCGCAGTTCGCTGCGAAAGTTCAGCAGCAGCTGGAAAGCAGCGATCTGGATCAGTACCGTGCGCTGCTGGCAAAAATGCAGCCAGAAGAAGAGCTGGATATGGAAACGCTGGCCGCTGCACTGCTGAAAATGGCGCAGGGCGAACGTCCACTGATTCTGCCACCGGATGCACCACGTCCACAGCGTCGTGAATTCCGCGATCGCGATGAGCGTGGCGGCGACCGTCCACGTCGTGACAGCCGTGACAGCCGCGAAGGTGGCGATCGTCCACGTCGCGAACGTCGTGACGTTGGCGAAATGCAGCTGTACCGCATTGAAGTGGGCCGTGATGACGGTGTTGAAGTGCGTCATATCGTGGGCGCGATTGCTAACGAAGGCGACATCAGCAGCCGTTACATCGGTAACATCAAGCTGTTTGGTACTCACTCCACTATCGAGCTGCCAAAAGGCATGCCGGGTGAAGTCCTGCAGCACTTCACGCGTACGCGTATTCTCAACAAGCCGATGAATATGCAGCTGCTGGGCGATGCGCAGCCACACGAGCGCACCGAGCGTCGTAGCGGCGGTCGTGACTTCGGTGGTGAGCGTCGTGGTAACCGCGAGGGTGGCAACCGTGAAGGTGGCGCACCGCGTCGTTTCTCTGAGCGTCGCGAAGGCGGTCGTGAAGGCGGACGTTTCAGTCGTGAAGGTGGCCGTGGCCCACGTCGCGACGAAGGCGCAGCTGCACCACGTCGCCGTGATGCATAAGCGTTAATCGCTTAAAAATAAAAAGGACGCGCAAGCGTCCTTTTTTTATGTCTGTAATGCGGACTTTACACGCCGCCGGCAATCAGCACCCGCTCACCGGTAACATAAGCCGACTCTTCCGACGCCAGAAATAGCGCCACCTGCGCCACATCCTCCGGCAGGCCAAAGCGTCCCAGCGGCGTGGCCGCGATCAGCTGCGCTTTAAATTCTGCATTCATTTTTTTCGCTGCCAGCAGCCCTTCGGTCAGAATGATTCCCGGTGCCAGCGCGTTGACGCGAATGTTGCGCGGGCCCAGCTCACGTGCCAGCCCCTGCGTTAAGGTGTCGATCGCGCCTTTAGTCGCTGACCACAGCACCGAGCCGGGCAGGCTGCGCTGGCTGTTCAGCGCGCTGAGGTTAATGATGCAGCCGCCGCGCGCCGGAAAATGCTGCGCCGCCTGCTGGCACACCAGCAGCGTACCGAGCAGATTGACGTTGAGCTGCTGCTGCATGTCGCTGACGCTGAGGCTGGCGAAGTCGCCATGGTGAAACATGCCGGCGTTGTTGACCACGATGTCTGGCGCGCCAAACTGAGCGATACTGCTGGCGAACAGGCGCTGCACGTCAGCTTCACGGGATATATCGGCCTGTACGGCGATGGCGTCGCTTCCCAGCGCGCAGATATCGGTCACCACATCCGTCGCGCCCGCTTCATCCTGACGATAATTCACCACCACCCGGGCGCCGGCCGCGGCGAAAGTCATGGCGATGGCGGCGCCAATGCCTTTCGACGCGCCCGTCACCAGCGCAATTTTGCCTTCAAGTGCTTGCATTGTGTCTCTCCACCTGAGATTTCGGGTGAGTAAAGCATGCGCTGTTGCCGCTTTGTGCGGTAGCGCAATCCTGCAAGCTTTTTGCACGATCCTGCAAATCTGTGGCGCAGGGACTAGGCGCAACCGCATCGGCAGGTAAGAATGGGGGATTCAGTGATTTTTCATCGCGGAGTGCTTAACGCATGATTCATCAGGAACAGTGGCAGCAGCTGGTGGCGATGATTGCCCGTCACGCGCAGCAGGATGGGCGCACCGCCAGCGCGATTGATTTTCTCTCTTTTGGCCGCAGCTCGCACCCCTCCAGCCTGGCGCACATTGCCAGCTGGGCGGGTTTTGCGCTGATGGCCCAGGGCCAGAAAGCACTGCGCATGGGCGATGATGTGATGCATTACGGGCCGGGCGATCTGCTGCTGGTCACCATGGACATGCCGGTGCAGTCCTGCGTGGTGCTGGCGACACCAGAGAAACCCTGTCTTGGCGTCGGCATCACCATCAACGAAGCGCGCCTGCTGCGCTATCTGGAACATTTTCCGCCGCAGCAGATTGGCAGCGCCGCCCCCGAACGCAGCATTACCGTCCATAAAGTCGCGCCGCCGCTGGTGGATGCGGTGATGCGGCTGGTGGCGCTGCTGGATCAGCCGCAGGATATCGCCGCGCTGGCACCGCTGATTGAGCAGGAGATTTTCTATCGCCTGCTGACCGGGCCGGAAGGGCCGCGCATTCTGAATATGGCGCTGACCGAGCGCCCGGGCAACAAAGTGGCGCGCGCGGCGCGCTGGCTGCGCGAAAACTTTCATCAACCGCTGAAGGTGGATCAGCTGGCCAGCAGCGTTGGCATGAGCATTTCATCGCTGCACCATCACTTTAAAGCGGTTACGGCAATGACGCCGATGCAGTATCAGAAGCAGTTGCGGCTCAACGAAGCGCGCCGACTGATGATGATTGAGAAGCTGGATGCCGGGACGGCGGGCTACCGGGTGGGCTATCAGAGTGCGTCGCAGTTCAGCCGGGAGTACAGCCGTTTTTATGGCCAGTCACCGGCGCGCGATGTGCGCAAGATGGCGGTGGGGCCGGAAGGACTCTCCCCACCGCAGTAAGGCTTACAGCGTGCGTGCGGCTTCCATCGCCAGCGCGAACGAACGCAGGCGCGCCTGCGGATCGTAAATCTGGCCGTTGACCATGATCTCATCCGCCTGGGTTTCGCGCAGCAGTGCGGCAAGGCCGTGGCGCACTTTATCTTTATCGCCCACCACCGACATGCTCAGCGCCTGCTGCACGCCATACTGTTCGGACGGCGACCACAGGTTATCCATGTTCTCCACCGGCGCCGGCAGCGGGCCGGGCTTGCCGCGGCGCAGATTAATGAACTGCTGCTGCATCGAGGTGAACAGGAAGCGCGCATCACGATCGCTGTCTGCCGCCACCACGTTGACACACACCATAGCGTAAGGTTTTGCCAGACGCGCAGAGGGCTGGAATTTTTCGCGATACAGGTGCAGCGCCTGCAACAGCAGGTCTGGCGCGAAGTGCGAAGCAAAGGCAAACGGCAGACCAAGCTGCGCCGCCAGCTGCGCGCTATACAGGCTGGAACCCAGCAGCCACACCGGAATTTTCAGCCCGAGGCCAGGCACCGGCTGTACCGGCGGATGTTCGCCCTCTTCGGCATCGAACCAGCGGATCAGATCGGCCACATCTTCCGGGAAGCTGTCGGCCTGGGCGCTCGAAAGATGACGGCGCAGCGCCAGCATGGTGCGCTGATCGGAGCCGGGCGCGCGGCCCAGTCCGAGATCGATACGGCCAGGGTAGAGGGATTCCAGGGTGCCAAACTGTTCGGCAATCACCAGCGGTGCGTGGTTGGGCAGCATGATCCCGCCGGAGCCGAGGCGCAGCGTTTCGGTGTTAGCGGCGAGATAGCCAATCAGCACCGACGTTGCGGCGCTGGCGATGCCGGTCATGTTGTGGTGTTCGGCCAGCCAGTAGCGATGAAAGCCAAGGGCTTCAGCCTGACGCGCCAGCGCCAGCGAATTATGGAAGGCATCGCGCGCAGACGAGCCTTGCGGAATGGGGGCCAGATCCAGTACGGACAGGCGAACAGTTTTCTTCTCAGACATGGGTACTCCAGCAAAGGATGGCGCAGGTGATAAGTAAACCTGCACCAGTCAGTATTACGCATCATTACCCATATTAAAACTGCTAATAACGGCAGGAATATAGCCGGAATGTGCCTTTAACCGCCGCTATCCAGCGCCATTCCGGCCAGGCGGCGCCAGTAACCGTTGCTGTCGCTGCCGCGCGCCATCATCAGCGGCGCTTCACCCGCTTCGTTAGCGCGGAAGCGATCAACCTGTGCCAGGGTGCTCTCATCCTGCGGCGACAGGCGCACAATATCGATCCAGCCATGCATACCGGCGAGATCGTTGCCAAGGTTGTAACAGTAGCCGCTCATGGTCTGAATGCCGTTCAGGACAAATACCTGCTGGCCCTCCTGCGACAGCACGCGGCGCCCGGTGGGATAATCAATACAGCAGGTCTGGCAATCATCTTTGGCACGGTTTTCGGAACGCGCGGTAAAGCAGCGCGCCGACAGCGCCAGCGGCAGATGGCCATAGCCGAGCACTTCAACCTCAAACCGGTCGCGCAGGCCAGCGTCATGGCACTGCTGCAACAGCTGAATCAGCCAGTCGCGTGACATCTCCACCGGCATGCACCAGCGCGTCATGCCCTCCTGCAGCAGCAGCTGGAGCGTCTGCGCGTTATACACATTCAGGGTGGGACCGGCGACAAACGGCAGTTTGCGCTCTGCCGCCATGTTCACGGTGCCGATATCGTTGGCTTCCAGTAAGAACTCACCGTTTTCAACATAGCGGCGCAGCTCTTTGACTTCCGAAGGCGACTGCAGCAGCGCCAGCGTGCTCAGCACCACCTGTTTGCCGCTGGCCGCCAGCGTGCGGCCCATCTCCATCCACTGACTGAACGCAGTGGCGCGGCGTTTGCTGCACACCGCTTCGCCGAGGTAGACAATCTCTGCGCTGCTCTCTGCGGCGCGCTGATAAAACTGCTCCAGCGTGGCGGCAGGCCAGTACCACAGCACCGGGCCGATGGCGTATTTCATACGGTCTCCTTATTGCCAGTCGCGGTGATAGGCGCCAAGCGTGGTCTGGCTGCCTTCAGAAAGTTCACCGAGTGCGCGCATCCACGGATCCTGCACCGTGAACTGTTGCGGATCGGCCATACAGCGATCGATCGCCTGACGCCACACTTTCGCCACCTGTGCCACATAGGCCGGGCTGCGCTGGCGTCCCTCAATTTTCACCGAGGCGATATTGGCGCGCAGCAGCTCCGGCAGCAGCGCCAGGGTATTGAGGCTGGTGGGCTCTTCCAGCACGTGATAGCGCTGGTTATCCACCTCGTAGCGCCCTTTACACAGCGTCGGATAGCCCGCACTCTCATCGGCGGCGTAACGGTCAATCAGCACTTCGTTCAGGCGCGACTCCATGCCCTGTGCCGTCTGCTGCCAGCGCACAAATTTGGCCGGTGAACAGGCACCCGCGCTGTTCGGCGACTCGCCGGTCAGCCACGACGAGAGATAGCAGCGGCCTTCGGCCATGATGCACAGGCTGCCAAAGGCGAATACTTCGAGCGGCACCGGCGTTTCGCGCGCCAGCTGCTTCACCTGGTGCATCGACAGCACGCGCGGCAGCACCACGCGGCTCAGCGCAAAGTGGCGGTGATAAAACTGAATGGCCTGCAGATTGGTGGCGGATGCCTGCACTGACAGGTGACGTTCAACCTGCGGATAGCGGCTGGCGGCATACTCCAGCGTGGCGATATCGGCGAGAATCAGCGCATCGGCACCGTTCTGTGCGGCGACGTCAATGGCGCTTTGCCAGCGGTTAAGGCCGTCGGGATGGGCGAAGGTGTTGATCGCCACGTGCAGTTTACGCCGGTGCTGATGCAGGAAGCGCGCGGCTTCTGCCAGTTTCTTATCGGTAAAATTGAGGCCAGCAAAGTGGCGGGCGTTGGTGTCATCTTTCAGGCCGACGTACACCGCGTCAGCGCCGTGCTCCACCGCCGATTTCAGCGCAGGTAAATTCCCCGCCGGACACAGCAGTTCCATACAATTTCCTCCCCCGGATTCTGAACGCCGTTGAGTGTAAGGAAGCGCAGGTGCTGCAATGTTGATTTAAGGCAGTGAAAGCGGGATTGCCAGGGCGGAATGGAGAATTTTCGCACAGACGCGGGGCGATTTCCTTGATCCCGGTTGAGGCGAAAGCCGACGGATGTGGCAATATAGATAAAATTTTCTCAAGGGAGTGCAGCGCATGTTCGCACGCTTACGCGGCCTGTTAATTGAAAAAGGGCCGGAATTCCTCGCTTTACCGGTGTCGCTAACACCATTCGCCGTGAAAAAAACGGTTTTGCAACAACTCCTAAACTGGCAATTTCGTCATGCTTTGGCTGAAGGTGAGTTAGACTTTCTGCAAGGGCGCTATCTCGGCATTGAGATCGCGGACGTCAATCTGCGCTGGATCACCACGCTGCAGGACGGGCGCCTGACCGTTTCGCGCGACGCCGAAGCAGATGTCTGGTTTCGTGGCGAAGCCAACGATCTGCTGCTGGTAGCAGCACGCAAAGCCGACCCCGATATGTTGTTCTTTCAGCGCCGTCTGGTGATTGAGGGCGACACGGAGCTGGGACTGGAGGTGAAGAATCTGATGGATGCCATAGAACTGGACGCCATGCCCACGCCATTGCGCACGGGGTTGCTGCAGCTGGCTGCTTTTGTTGAGGCAGGAATGACACAGGACGCGAAGGCCGCTGAGGCGCGCGCGGGGATCTCATGTTGATTCGTACTGAAATTGGTGTGGACGCGGCAGGCATCGACAGCCTGTTAAAGCGCAGTTTTGCCACCGCAGCCGAAGCGGAACTGGTACAGCAGCTGCGTGAAGACGGTTTACTCACGCTGGGCGTGGTGGCTACCGATGACGAAGGCCAGGTGCTGGGTTATGCGGCCTTCAGTCCGGTGACGTTGCAGGGCGAGGATCGTAACTGGGTGGCGCTGGCGCCGCTGGCGGTTGATGCCTCGGTGCGCAGTCAGGGCATTGCTAAACAGCTGGTGTATGAAGGGCTCGATTCGCTCAATGAGTTCAGCTACAGCGCCGTGGTGGTGCTGGGCGATCCGCAGTTCTACAATCCGCTCGGCTTTGAGCCGGCGGCGCGTCACGGCCTGCACTGCCGCTGGCCCGGCAGCGAAGCGGCGTTTCAGGTGTATAAACTGGCGGACGATGCGTTTGATGGGGCAGAAGGGCTGATCGCCTTCTCGGCACCTTTCAATCGTATCGACTAAACCACGCCGTTAAGCAGGCCGGCTGCTGGGCAACCAGCAGCAGTTTCTGCGCCCGGCTCAGCTGTTTTACCTGATACTCCAGCCGGGAAGCCGCCGCGCGATCGCCAGCCGCGCAGTGAAACACCAGCGTCAGTGGACCTTTGCCGCGCAGCGCACGGGCGCCGCGCCCCTGCTGGTGCTGCTGCAGGCGACGGTTGACGTCAGTGGTGATGCCGGTATAAAGCATCCCGGCGGCGGTTTGCAGCATATACAGCTGCCAGCCCTGTTCCATTTACAAACCTCGTTTATGTGCTGGCGGGCAGTGTAACGCGCCTGCGGCCGCATCGCTATCAACGCACGGAGTTGCTCTTGTCTGACCATTCTCATCTGATTCGCTATCTGAAAAAGCAGCACGTGCTGTCGCTGTGTGCCAGCGACGGTGATGCGCTATGGTGCGCCAACTGTTTCTACGTATTCGATGAAGCGCGCATGGCGTTCTGGCTGATGACCGAAGCCGATACGCGTCACGGCGCGCTGATGGCGCGTCATCCACGCGTTGCCGGCACGGTGAACGGCCAGCCGAAAACGGTGCTGCTGATTAAAGGCGTGCAGTATCGCGGGCGTATACAACTGACCGATGAGGCGCAGGCGCTGAAGGCCTATCAGTCGCGCTTTCCGGTGGCAAAAAAAGTCACCGCGCCGCTGTGGGAAATTACGCTGGATGAGTTGAAAATGACCGATAATGCGCTGGGGTTTGGCAAAAAGATTGTCTGGCAGCGTTAGCCCGGCACGCGCAGAGACGCACCGGGCGACCGCCTTACGCTGCGTTCAGAATGCGCAGGGATTCGCGGTTAAACGCGGGCAGGTCTTCAGGCGTGCGGCTGGTAACCAGCTTGTCATCATCAACCACCACCTCTTTATCGTAAAAGTCCGCGCCGGCATTACGCAGATCGATGGCGATAGCTTTCACGCAGGTCATTTTGCGACCGCGCACGCCGTTCGCGCTGATCAGCAGCTGCGGACCGTGACAGATGGCGAAAATCGGTTTGCCGCTGGCGACAAACTCTTTGGTAAAGGTGACAAAGCGATCGTCACCGCGCAGCGCGTCAGGCGAATGACCACCGGGCAGCAGCAGCGCGTCAAACTCGGCCGGGCTGACATGGTCAATATCCTTGTCGATTTTGACTTCGGCTTTGCCCTGTTTTCCCTTCACGGTTTTGCCCGCCTGCATCTCAATGGTGACCACTTCATGGCCCGCTTTGGTGAAGGCCTCGGCCGGTGAGGTAAACTCTGAGTCTTCAAATTCATCGGTAATCAGAACCGCTATTTTCTTGCTCATCTTTCTCCTCCTTGCTGGTCACGCACCTGCTGTGCGTGACACGTTTCAACAGACAAGTCTGGACCCTGAGCGCGGAAACGCAAGCCAGCCGGCGCAGGCGGGATTGGTTAAATTCCGGAGACAGATCAAGTTTAAGCGTGACGACGCTGGCACACGGGCATAACCTGAATAACACTGTGGGATCTGCGTCGCGCCCTCCGCGCGGCATACGTTATTCAGTTGAATACGGAACCGGTCATGACCCAATTCGCCTCACCTGCACCAGCGGCCCGCTTCGCCTGGTGGAAACCGCTGCTGTTCCTCGCCGTGGTGCTTATCGGCCTGTGGTACGTAAAATGGCAGCCTTATTATGGCAAAGCCTTCACGGCCGCAGAAACCCATTCCATCGGCCGCTCTATTCTTGCCAATGCCGCAGATTCGCCGTGGCGCGCCGCGCTGGATTACGCCATGGTCTATTTTCTCGCGGTGTGGAAAGCCGCGGTGCTCGGCGTGGTGCTGGGCTCGCTGGTGCAGGTGCTGATTCCGCGCCGCTGGCTGCTGCGCCTGATGGGCAGCAACCGGCTGGGGGCCACGCTGGTCGGCACCGGTTTTGGCCTGCCGGGCATGATGTGCAGCTGCTGTGCCGCGCCGGTGACCGTCGGCCTGCGCCAGGCGCAGGTTTCAAGCGGCGCGGCGATGGCGTTCTGGCTGGCGAATCCGCTGCTCAATCCGGCAACGCTGGTGTTTATGGGCTTTGTGCTCGGCTGGCAGTTTGCCGCCATTCGGCTGGTGGCGGGTGGGGTGATGGTGCTGGGCATTGCCATGCTGGTGCAGCGCAGCGTGCCGGAAACCGCCGTTGCCGCGCCGCTGTTGCCGCAAGAAAGCCATGAACGGTTTGTGACGCGCTGGCTGCGCGTGATGTGGCGGCTGTTCTGTAACACCATTCCGCTCTACATTGTGGCGGTGCTGCTGCTCGGCGCCGCGCGCGTCTGGCTGTTTCCGCACGCGGACGGCGCGGTAGGGAATACGCTGTTCTGGGTGATGCTGATGGCCATCGCCGGCTGCCTGTTTGTGATCCCTACCGCCGCCGAGATCCCCATTGTGCAAACCATGATGCTGGCGGGCATGGGCATCGCACCGGCGCTGGCGCTGCTGGTGACGCTGCCCGCGGTCAGCGTGCCGTCGTTACTGATGCTGCATCGCGCGTTCCCGCCGCGCGCGCTGTGGATCGCCTTCTGCGGCGTGGCCGTCAGCGGCATGTTGCTCGGCATCCTCGCACTGTGGCTGGCGTAGATACCAGATAGTCTGATTGCGGCTGCCGCGCCACAGCAGCCGCGCATCTTTTTCCGCTTCGATGAAACGTCCATCAATCAGCACGTCGATTTCCGCAATCACTTCACGCTGCGCCGCCGTCAGTTCCGCCAGGGTGTAGCCGGTCCACAGCCAGATATCTTTATCCGGACAGTCACGGCGCACGCGCTTCACCAGCCGGCGAATATGCGGCACATTGTACGGATGCAGCGGATCGCCGCCGCTCAGCGACAGCCCCTGACGCGGAATGCGCTGATCCTGCAGATCGGCGATCAGCTGCTCCTCCATGGCCAGCGTAAACGGCACGCCGGAGTCAGGCCGCCAGGTGCTCTGGTTGTAGCAGCCGCGGCACTGATGTTCACAGCCCGCGACAAACAGCGTGCAGCGCGTGCCGGGACCATTCACGATATCCACATCGTAGTAGCGATGAATGTGCATCATCCCAGCTGTCCGGTATCAAGGTGTTTAACGCGGCGCTGCACCTCTTCCTGCTTGCCAGCGTTGAACGGCCGCGCATCCGGGCTGCCAAGATAGCCGCAGACGCGGCGCGTGACCGAGACGCGCGCCGGATCGTGATTGCCGCAGCTCGGACAGGTAAAGCCTTTGCTGGTACAGCTGAACTCGCCGCTGAAGCCGCACTCGTAGCACTCATCGATCGGCGTATTAGTGCCGTAATAGGGCACGCGGTCATAGCTGTAATCCCACACATCTTCCAGCGCCCGCAGGTTGTGCTGAATGTTGGGGTATTCGCCGTAACAGATGAAGCCGCCGTTAGCGATGGCCGGGTAGGGCGCTTCAAAATCGATTTTGTCGTACGGATTGACCTTTTTTTCTACGTCGAGATGGAAGCTGTTGGTGTAATAGCCCTTGTCGGTCACGCCCGGCACCACGCCAAATTCGGCGGCATCAAGGCGACAAAAGCGATCGCACAGGTTTTCACTGGGCGTACTGTACAGGCTAAAGCCGTAGCCGGTTTCCGCTTTCCACGCATCCACCGCCTGGCGCAGATGCGTCACAATCGCCACACCGGTTGTGCGCAGATGCGCGGCATCATACGGATGCACGGCGTTGCCGCTTAGCGCGTTGAGTGTTTCATGCAGACCGATATAGCCCAGCGAGATCGAGGCGCGGCCGTTGCGAAAGATCTTGCCCACCTCATCGTCCGCATTGAGCCGCACGCCGCAGGCACCTTCCATATAAAGAATCGGTGCGACGCGCGCTTTGGTTTTTTCCAGCCGGGCAATGCGGGTCATCAGCGCCCGCTTCGCCAGCGCCAGGCGCGCATCCAGCAGCGTCCAGAAGCGGGCTTCGTCTCCCTGGGCTTCTAACGCAATGCGCGGCAGGTTGAGGCTGATCACGCCGATGTTGTTGCGGCCCTCATGAATCTGCTCGCCGTTTTCCTCGTAAACGCCGAGGAAGCTGCGGCAGCCCATCGGCGTTTTGAACGAGCCGGTGACTTCCACCACTTTGTCGTAGTTGAGAATATCCGGATACATGCGCTTGCTGGCACACTCCAGCGCCAGCTGTTTGATGTCGTAATTGATGTCGCTGGCGCGGCGATTGACGCCTTCGCGAATGGCAAACACCAGCTTAGGAAACACCGCGGTTTTATGGTTTTTGCCCAGCCCGGCAATGCGGTTGCGCAGAATCGATTGCTGAATCAGGCGCGCCGCCCAGTCGGTGCCGAGGCCAAAGCCAAAAGTGACGAACGGCGTCTGGCCGTTGGCGGTGTGCAGCGTATTGACCTCGTACTCCAGAGACTGAAACGCGTCGTAGCACTCTTTTTCCGTGCGTGCGCGCGCGTAAGCTTCCACGTCAGCGATCTGCCATTCGCGGGCAATCTGGCGATGCTTGTCGAGACTGAGGGTGACAAACGGCGCCAGCACTTCGTCAATGCGGTTAATGGTAGTGCCGCCGTAAATATGGCTGGCGACCTGCGCGATGATCTGCGCCGTCACCGCGGTGGCGGTGGCGATGGATTTTGGCGGTTCAATCTCGGCGTTACCCATTTTGAAGCCGTGCGTCAGCATGCCGTGCAGATCGATCAGCATGCAGTTAAACATCGGGAAGAAGGGAGAGTAGTCGAGGTCGTGATAGTGGATTTCCCCACGCTCGTGCGCCAGCACCACATCGCGCGGCAGCAACTGCTGCTGGGCATAATGTTTGGCCACGATGCCGGCCAGCAGGTCGCGCTGCGTCGGGATCACTTTGCTGTCTTTGTTGGCGTTTTCGTTGAGCAGCGCCGCGTTGGTCTGTTCCACCAGGCCGCGAATGGCATGGTGCAGCTTGCCGCGCTGCTCGCGCGCCAGATCGCGGTCGTGACGGTATTCAATATAGGCGCGCGCCAGCTGCGGCCAGCGTCCGCTCATCAGCGCTTCTTCCACGGCACACTGGATGTCGCGAATATCGACTTCAGCCTGGGTTGCCAGCTGCGCGCTGACCTGCTGAGCGACCGTCGTGCACCAGGCCAGGTCGTCAACCTGGGCGGCCTGCGCGGCGGCCCGCACTGCAGCTTCAATGCGCCGGGCATCAAACGGCACCCTGCAGCCGTCACGCTTAATCACTACCGTTGCCATCTTCCCTTTCTCCGCTGGAAACTACATGTAGATAATTTTAAGGAGTGTAATCGCAACATGTGGTGTTTCAGAGGGAATTAATCGCACTGTTTTTGACCTGTCGCAAAGAAGCGCGGCCAGCGCCTGAAAGCCGTGCAGTGGTCAACAACCGCTACACTGAAAAGTTTTAAGCCGGGCAAACTTCAGCCGGTTGCAACTTGCTTTGCGTTGCGAAACAGGTTTAATGAGCGTTTTGCGCCATTTCCGGCCCATCGTTTTGCCTTACAAGGATGCCCACCATGCTTCTGCCCCGTACGCTGCTGGCCGTTTTGTGTTCCCTGACGTTTTCCACGCAGGCCGCACCGGCAGGCGATCTGCCGCTGATGCCGTGGCCACAGCAGGTGACGCAGCCCGCAGGCGGTGGCGCGTTTACCCTGACGCCGCAATTTTCGCTGCACATCACCGGCGATCACCTGGAAGGGGCCGAAGCGCGCTGGCGCGCCCGCATTGCGCGGCAAACCGGCTGGGCGCTGCTGCCCGCCAGCCCGGCCAGCGATCGTCCCGCCATTCAGGTCCGGATTGCCGACGCGGTCGATCCGCTACCGCAACCGGACAGCGACGAAAGCTACCGTCTGGAGGTCAGCAGCAGTGGCGTACTGCTGCAGGCACCTACCCGTTTTGGCGCGATGCGCGGCATGGAAACCCTGCTGCAGCTGATCGCCAACACCGCCAGCGGCACGCAAATTCCCTTTGTCACCATTGACGATCGGCCGCGCTTCCCGTGGCGCGGCGTGCTGATCGACCCGGTGCGCCACTTCCTGCCGCTGGAAACCCTTAAGCGGCAGATTGATGGTATCGCCGCGGCGCGCATGAACGTGTTTCACTGGCACCTGACCGACGATCAGGGCTGGCGCTTTGCTTCCAGTCACTATCCGCAGCTGCAGCAGCAGGCCAGTGATGGCCTGTTCTACAGCCAGCAGCAAATGCGCGAGCTGGTGCACTATGCCACCCAGCGCGGCGTGCGCGTGGTGCCGGAAATCGATCTGCCCGGCCATGCTTCCGCCCTGGCCGTAGCGATGCCGGAGCTGATGAGCGCGCCGGGGCCATATGCCATGGAGCGCGGCTGGGGGGTATTTAAACCCTTGCTCGATCCCAGCAATGAAGCGGTGTTTCGCTTTATCGACACGCTGATTGGCGAAGTCGCGGCGATCTTTCCCGATCCCTACATTCACATCGGCGGAGATGAAGTCGATCCCAGTCAGTGGAACGCCTCACCGAAGATTCAGCAGTTTATGCGTGACCACGGCCTGCAGGACGCCCATGCGCTGCAGGCGTGGTTCAACCAGCGGGTGGAGAAGATTCTCGCCGCGCATCAGCGGCGCATGCTTGGCTGGGATGAGGTGTACCATCCCGACCTGCCGAAAAGTATTGTGATTCAGTCTTGGCAGGGGCAGGACGCGCTGAGCGAAGTGGTAAAGCAGGGGTATCGCGGCATTCTTTCCACCGGTTTTTATCTCGACCAGCCGCAGAGCGCCGCGTATCACTATCGCAACGAGCTCTGGCCGCAGGGGCTGAACGGCGTCGATCAACTGCGCGCCGACGATCAGGCGCAAAGCTGGCAGTTCACTATGCCGCGTCTGAAAGGCAGCGCGGTGCAGGGCAGTTTCACTCTGATTGAGAGCAAAAACGGCTGGCGCGGTTTTATCGATTTCAGCGGCAAGGCGCGACGCCAGGTCAGCGACATTCGCTGGCTATCACCGACGCAGCTGACCTTCAGCGTCGACAGCTGGATGGGGCCGTTTCAGCCGGTGGTGACGCTGACGCGTGACAGCCTGACCGGCTACGTGCTGGTGGGCAACGTGCGCTATCCGACCACAGGCAGCAGGCTGGCGCAGATACCGGCCGGTATTGCTCCGGTACTGCCCACGCCCGCTCAGCTGCAGCGTGATTTGCTGGGCGGTGAAGCGGCGCTGTGGGCGGAGAACGTGAATAGCCGGGTGATTGATACGCGGCTGTGGCCGCGCGCCTTTGTGGTGGCGGAGCGGCTGTGGTCGGCGCAGGATGTGACCGATAGCGAGAATATGTACCAGCGGCTCAGCGCGATTGATCGCTGGGGGACGGTGTCGGTCGGCCTGCAGCAGCATCAGCAGGCCGAGGTGCAGATGATGCGGCTGGCCAACAGCAGCGATATCACTCCGCTGCGCGTGCTGGCGGAAGTGCTGGAACCGGCGCAATATTACAC
Organism: Pantoea sp. ICBG 828; assembly: GCF_002928355.1. Taxonomy (NCBI): domain Bacteria; kingdom Pseudomonadati; phylum Pseudomonadota; class Gammaproteobacteria; order Enterobacterales; family Erwiniaceae; genus Pantoea; species Pantoea sp. ICBG 828. The sequence goes on from NZ_POWN01000003.1 coordinate 354,193, forward strand.
CCGCCAGCACCTGAAGTTTCAGGCCGGGCATTATGACTATTTTGAGCCGCTGAACCGGCTGGCGGACGTGCTGCCGGCTGAGAGCGAGCCGGTGCGCCTGCTGGATAAGCAGGTGGATGCGCTGATCGCCAATCGCGGCGATCATGCTGCCGCCAGCGCCCTGCGCCATCAGCTGCAGCGCTGGCAGCGCAACAGCGATGCAGTGATGCCGCTGGTGCTGGGCAACTATCAGCTGAAAGCGCTGCAGCCGCAGGTGCGCCAGGTCGCTGAGCTGAGCCGGATGGGGCTGGATCTGGTGAATGCGCTGGAGCGCAATCAGGCCTATGGCGCAGGCGAGGTGGCGCAGATGCACGCCCAGCTGGATGCGGCGGCGCAGGTGCAGGATGAAACGGTGCTGGCGCTGGTGCGACCGCTGGAGAAACTGCTGCGATCGTCGAGATAGGGAAGTTCGGAAGTCACGAACTATGCAGGGTCGTCATTGATGACGACCTGGCGATCTCGCCAGGTGCGCACGGATACGCCCCCTGCATGCTGTGTGATTGATGACAGCTAAATCAGCGACGTACCGCGATGGCTTCGATCTCAATCTTCACGTCTTTCGGCAGACGCGCCACTTCCACGCAGGAGCGCGCCGGGAAGCTGGCCTGATGCTCGGTGAAAAACGCTTCATAGGTGGCGTTGACCGTGGCGAAATCGTTCAGGTCTTTGACGAACACGGTGGTCTTCACAATGTCGCCCACCTGCAGGCCAGCGGCCAGCACAATCGCCTTCACATTCTCCAGCGACTGGCGCGCCTGCGCGGCGATATCGTCCGGAACCGCACCGGTGGCCGGATCGACCGGGATCTGGCCGGAGGTGATGATCATGCTGCCGAGATCCACGCCCTGGACGTACGGGCCAATCGCTGCCGGGGCTTTTTCAGTACTGATTTCGCGAGACATTGTTTCTCCTTAGGCATGCGCGGCGAACCCTTGCCCGCCGCGAAAATGTTCGCCCCATTATAGGGAGGAAACGGGCGATTACCAGTGACCGAGCACCACGTGGCGCGCGAACTCTTTCTCGCAGTATTTACACTTCAGGTGCACATCGTCGTCGCGCTGTTTCACCGCAAAGCTGGAGAACACCGGCTCGCTGCGGCTGATGCAGTTGCCGTTGGGGCAGGTCAGCACGCGCTCGATGCGTTCCGGCAGCGTCGGTGCGATCTTCGCCACCACTTCATACTCATCAATGCGATTCACCGTGGCGTGCGGCGCGTACACCGCCAGCTGATTGATCTGATCATCGGTCAGAAAAGTATTTTCGATTTTGATCAGGTCCTTACGCCCAATCTCGCCCGACGGCAGATTAAGGCCGATGGTGATGCGCTGATCGGTTTCGGTGAGGCGGAACAGTGACAGTAGCTTAAAGCCGACCTGCGCCGGAATATGGTCGATCACCGTGCCGCGTTTGATGGCTTCAACCTGCAGTTTGTTATCGTGGGTCATCGTTCTGCTCCTTACAGTGCCAGTTCGCTATTCAGTACCAGCGCCAGCAGGGCCTGGCGGGCATAGATGCCGTTGCCGGCCTGCTGGAAATACCAGGCGTGCGGCGTGCTGTCGACATCGGTGGTGATCTCATCAATGCGCGGCAGCGGATGCAGCACCTTCATGTTATCGCGCGCACCGGCCAGGTCGGCCGCCCGCAGGATGAACTGCGCTTTCACGTTGGCATACTCTGAGGGATCGAGACGCTCTTTCTGTACGCGCGTCATGTAGAGAATATCCAGCTCCGGCATCACTTCTTCGATGCTGTCGTGGCGCGACCAGGCAATGTTCTGTTCATCCAGCATATCGGTGATGTAGGACGGCATCGCCAGCGCATCCGGTGCGATGAAGTAGAAGCGGTTGCCGCTGAACTTCGCCAGCGCCTGGGTCAGCGAATGCACGGTGCGGCCATATTTCAGGTCGCCAACCATCGCCACGTTGAGGTTATCGAGGCGGCTCTGGGTTTCCCGGATGGTGAACAGATCGAGTAGCGTCTGCGTCGGGTGCTGGTTGGCGCCGTCACCGGCGTTAAGGATCGGCACGCCGCCCGAGAACTCCGTGGCCAGCCGCGCCGCCCCTTCCTGCGGATGGCGCATCACGATGGCATCCACATAGGTGCCAATCACCGAGATAGTATCGGCGAGGGTTTCCCCTTTCTTGCCCAGCGAAGTGTTGCTGCCGTCGGCAAATCCCACCACCGAGGCGCCCAGCCGGTGCATCGCGGTTTCAAACGACAGGCGGGTGCGCGTTGAAGCCTCAAAGAAGCAGCTGGCGATAACGTTGTGTTTCAGCAGCTCCGGCTGCGGATGGGCTTTCAGCTGGGCGGCGGTATGCAGCACCAGCTCCAGCTCATCGCGGTTGAGGTCGTTGATGGAAATAATGTGCTTGCGATATAGCGGGTTGGCCATAGCTCTCTCCTCTGCGCTGCCGGATTGCGGACAAAAAAAAGCCCCTTTACAGGGGCTTTCTGGCGATCGATGAATGACGGAAAGAAACAGGTGCGCCGCCTGCATTCAGGCGTACGGGAGCGGCAAATTGTGCGCTGCGCTGTTGCATGTTTCCTCCGGCAAATTGTGGCGCATTATACGCATTCACTGAGCCGCATCAAGCAGAAATCACGCGCGAGGTAAACGTTTGCGCCGCGCAGGCTTAGCGCTGACTCAGCGTCGCCACCATCACCGCTTTAATGGTGTGCATGCGGTTTTCCGCCTGGTCAAACACCACGCTATGGTCGGATTCAAACACCTCGTTGCTGACTTCCATGCCGTCGTGCAGACCATACTGTTCGGCCATCTGCCGTCCGAGCGTGGTTTGGTCATCATGAAACGCGGGCAGGCAGTGCAGGAATTTCACTTGCGGATTGCCGGTCAGCGCCAGCATCGCGCTGTTCACCTGATAGGGACGTAGCAGGGCGATGCGCTCTTCCCACACCGATTTCGCTTCGCCCATCGATACCCAGACGTCGGTATAGATGAAATCAGCACCTTGCACGCCTTCGGCAATCTGTTCTGTCAGGGTGATTTTGCCGCCGGTGTGCTGCGCTGCCGCGCGGCACTGCGCCACCAGCTCCTCTTCTGGCCAGCAGCCTTTCGGTGCCACCAGCCGCAGATCCAGCCCCACCAGCGCCGCCGCTTCCAGCATGCTGTTGCCCATGTTGTTGCGCGCATCGCCGACGTAGACCAGCGTCATCTCGCTCAGCGCTTTGCCCGGCAGATGCTCCTGCATAGTCAGCAGGTCAGCCAGCAGCTGCGTCGGATGGAACTCGGTGGTCAGGCCGTTCCACACCGGCACGCCGGCATATTCGGCCAGCGTTTCCACCAGCGCCTGGCCGTAGCCGCGATACTGAATGCCGTCATACATGCGTCCCAGTACGCGCGCGGTGTCTTTCATCGACTCTTTATGGCCGATCTGGCTGCCGCTCGGGCCGAGATAGGTGACGTTAGCGCCCTGATCGTAGGCGGCAACTTCGAAAGAGCATCGGGTACGGGTCGAGTCTTTTTCGAAGATGAGCGCGATGTTTTTGCCTTTCAGGTACTGGGTTTCGCTGGCGTTTTTCTTTGCCTGTTTTAATTCACTGGCGAGTGATAACAGACCGGTGATTTCGGCTGGAGTGAAATCCAGCAATCTCAGGAAATGTCTCGAATACAGCTGACTCATACTGCGCTCCGCATTACATCAATAATGAATTAAAATTCAATCTAACCGTATGAATATGCATTTTCAACCCCAGCGCTAAGAAACTTTCTGTTTTGTGTAGTGGCGCGCGAGGCAGTGTGGGAAAATAATTGCATTCACTGCCACTATTTTGAGGACACGCCCATGGCATACGAAGCATTGCTGGAAGAACAGCGCGAAGAGACGCGCCTGATCATTGAAGAGTTGCTGGAAGACGGCAGCGATCCGGATGCGCTTTACACCATCGAGCATCATCTCTCCTGCAACAACTTCGACTCGCTGGAGAAGGCCGCGGTTGACGCTTTCAAGCTGGGCTATGAAGTCACCGAGCCGGAAGAGCTGGAGCTGGAAGACGGCAGCACCGTGATGTGCGTCGACATCCTGAGCGAATCGGCGCTGAAGCCGGAGCTGATTGACGCGCAGGTCGAGCAGCTGGTGAATCTGGTCGGGAAATACAACGTCGATTACGACGGCTGGGGCACCTACTTTGAAGATCCGGATGCCGAAGATGAAGACGACGGCGAAGAGATCGACGACGAAGACGATGACGGTGTGCGTCACTAAGCCCTGACGGGCGGCACATGCCGCCCGGTAATTTTCCTGCCAGTTAAGAACCTCCGATGAATTACGCTTCGCTATTAGACCCCATTCACCAGTTTTTACAGTGCCGCACGCCGCAGGCGTGGATTGATGAAGCGCGCAAGCCGGAAAATCTTACGCTGCTGCTTACCGATCACATGGTATGCGAGTTGAAAGCGGCGCAGACCGCAGTGTGGCTGATCCGCAAATACGTCGCGGATAAACCCAGTGGCGACGCGATTCTGGCGTGGCTGCAGCCGTACGAAGATTTTATTTTCGGCGAGAATCACGACAGCGATTTCATCAATGCCCACAAGAATCTCAGCAAAAGCATCATTGTGCGCAATGAACTGCCGTGGGCTGATGAGATGGTGGAAAAGATGGTGCTGCTGATCAAAGAGGAGCTGCACCATTTTTATCAGGTGTGGGAAATCATGCAGGCGCGCGGTTTGCCCTATCGCAAGATCACCGCCAGCCGCTACGCCAAAGGGCTGCTGCGTGAAGTGACTACCCATGAACCGGATACGCTGGTGGATAAACTGATTTGCGGGGCGTATATCGAAGCGCGTTCCTGCGAGCGCTTCGCCAGCCTGGCGCCGTACCTGGATGCGCAGCTGGAGAAGTTTTACATCTCGCTGCTGCGTTCCGAAGCGCGCCACTATCAGGATTACCTGACGCTGGCGGCACAGATTTCACCGAAGGATATCGCGCCGCGCGTGCGGGCGATTGGGGCAGCAGAAGCGCGCTTGATCAGCGAACCGGACGCTGAGCTGCGCTTTCACAGCGGCGTGCCAGCGTTTTGATTTGGTGCGCGCGGCGAAACTTCCTGACCCAGCCTTCAGGCGTTGTCTTACTACCCTCTTTAGCTTCGCATACCCTCTGTATAAAGACGCTGGGGGTAGTAATTAAGCAGTGAGTCATCAAGGGCTTATAAATACCATGGAAGCAGGAATGAATTTGCCCGATCAGATCTTCGCGGCGCGCTGATGGCCCCAGGTCAGGTAGTAGACATCATAAAAATCCACTTCTCCTTTCTGCTGCATCAGGCGATCGATGCCGCTGCGCACGCGCTCGGGCGTGCCCGGATTCTCCAGAATCTTGTCCAGCGCCTGCTGCGAGACCGGCTGCACGTAATACCACTCGCCGTTGTAGCACACGCGCAGATCCAGCGTATCGATGTCCTCGAAGCGGTATTTCGGGTTGATGTCCAGCAGCATCAGAAAACTCATCACCAGCACGAACACCGTGGCGAACCAGAAGGCTGGCCAGCCGAGCATCTCGGTGGAGAAAATCAGCGCCACGCACAGGCCGTAGCACAGGTACATCACGCCCCACAGCCCCGGATGGGTTTTCAGGAAGTTAAAGCTAAAACGCGGCAGATTATCGCGCCGCTCTTCGCGGTTGAGCGTGTCGATTTCATCGATCAGAATTTGTTTAATCGCGTCCATTATTCACCTCTGAATATCACTGCCTGCCAGTAAACCACATAACAGTGAAGGGCGGCAGAGACAGATCAGCGGTGTTTTTTTATAACAGTTTTCCGCAACGCATCAGCTCACCTGCCCGACAATCTGCAGATTGGCATCGTCCGGCACCTCGTTATACGACAGCACATTCAGCCCGCTGGCGAACAGCCGGGCGTAGCGCGCAATCAGCGGCCGCAGCTGCGGCGTCACCAGCAGCACCTGCGTCAGGTTCTGCGCTTTCAGCTGCTCCATCATCACCGGCAGCGTGCTCTGCAGCTGGGTGAGAATGTTAGGGTCGACCGGGAAACTGTCCAGCGCCACTTTGCCGCCCTGCTGCGCCTGATTGAGCGCTGCCAGCAGCAGGTTTTCCAGGCTGTTATCCAGCGTATAGGCCGACAGCGGTTTGTTGTCCGGCGCAATCGCCGCCACCATGGCGCGGCGCAGCGCATAACGCACGTCGGAGGTCAGCAGGATCGGATCTTTGGTGATCGCCACGCTCTCCAGCAGCGTGGTGGCGATGGTGGTGATGTCCTTGAGCGATACCTGATCGTTGAGCAGCAGACGATACACCTTGAGCTGCAGACTGTAGTTCACCGCGGCGTTGAGATCCTCTGACAGCTTCGGCGCCACGCTCGCCAGCCGCTGATGCAGCTGAGTAATATCATCGTAGTTGAACAGCTCCGGCAGGTTTTCGCGCACCACTTTGTTGACGTGCGTGGCCACCACGCTGGCGCAGTCGACCACCTGATACCCCAGATTCAGCGCTTTGGCTTTCTGCTCCGGCAGGATCCAGGTCACCGCCATACCGTATGCGGGATCGGTATCCAGCAGGCCGTCGATCTCGCCGTACTGATCCGGCGTCGGCAGCGCCATCAGGCGGTCGGCGTGCACTTCGCCCACCGCGGTGCGAACGCCGTTGATCTTGATAGCGTACTGCGACGGCTTTAAGTGGAAATCTTCACGCAGGGCGATCTCCGGCAGCAGCACGCCGCTGGTTTCTGACACCACCTGGCGCACGCCGCGCATACGCTGAGTCAGCGGTGCGCCTTTGCCTTTATCCACCAGCGTGACCAGCTTGTAGCCCAGATTAAGGCCGATGGGCTCGACCAGCGGAATATTGTCCCAGCTGATGGTCGGCTGTTCGTCCGGCTGCGCCAGCGCCTGATTGATCGCCTCCATGTCGACATGGCTTTGCGTCGGCTTCTGCACCACGCGGCTCTGACGCCACGCGGCGAACAGCAGCAGGGCGGTGAAGACGAGGAACACCATGTGCGGCATGCCCGGCACGATGGCCAGTACAAACATCACGCCCGCGGCGGTATACAGCGTGGCCGGTTTCGCCAGCAGCTGCGACTTCACTTCCTCGCCCATGTCAGCGCCGTCGCTGATGCGCGTCACGATGATCGCCGCCGCCGTCGACAGCAACAGCGACGGGATCTGCGCCACCAGACCGTCACCGATGGTCAGCAGCACATACTGTTCGAACGCCTGGCCGGCCGGTAAACCGTGTTTGAACACGCCGATCAGGATGCCGCCCAGCACGTTGATCAGCAGGATCATGATGCCGGCGACGGCGTCACCGCGCACAAACTTGGAGGCACCGTCCATCGCGCCGTAGAAGTCCGCTTCGTTGGCCACATCCTGACGCCGCACCCGCGCCTGTTCCTGATTGATCAGCCCGGCGTTGAGATCGGCGTCGATCGCCATCTGTTTGCCCGGCAGCGCGTCGAGGGTAAAGCGCGCCGATACTTCAGAAATACGCTCGGCCCCTTTGGTCACCACCACAAAGTTGATCATGGGCGCCGTCACCGAAGACGAGCGTAAAGAGATCGTCGCGCAGCTTAACGGCACCTCGGTGTTTAACGGTTCCGGCTTTAATCCGTTCGATGTCGAAACCGGACGCGGCTCCGCCATCATTGGTGAAACGCTGGCGATTGCGCCGCCGACCGAGGGCGCCACCGTCAGTGACACCAGCGCGGAAAACAGCGACAACAACGCCAATCAGCCTAAGGAAGATCTGGACAGCGTGCTGTCGCGCTCCGACGCCGAGCTGGCGCAGCTGCGTCAGCAGATCCAGAGCATCATCAACAGCTATCACGCCCAGAACCTGCTGACGCTGGAAACCCTGCCGCAGGGGCTGCGTATCCTGATTCAGGATGACCAGGATCGCATGATGTTTCCGCGCGGCAGTGCGGTGCTGACGCCGTTTTATCAGCGCCTGCTGACCGAACTCGGTCCGGTGTTTAACCGTATCGACAACAAAATCATGATCAGCGGCCACACCGACGCCGCGCAGTACAGCGGCAACGCGGCGTACAACAACTGGAATCTCTCCGGTGACCGTGCGCTGGCGGCGCGGCGCGCGCTGGAGCGCGGCGGGCTGGAAAGCACGCGCGTGCTGCAGGTGAATGCCATGTCATCCCGTATGCCGCTGGACAAAGCCGATCCGCTCAGCGCACGTAACCGCCGCATTGAAATCATGGTGCTCACCGAGGCGGCAGCCGAGACGCTGTTTCAGTTTTATGGTCGCGAAGGGGAGAACGTGGTGAAACCCATCGCTGACCGCCTGCGATAACCTGTCAGTGCCTTTGAATCAACTGTTGATTCTACCGGTGGCGAAATCCACCGGTTTTTTTTGCCTGTTTTTTGCTGCGGCAGACGCCGGGTAAACGAGGCGCGCCACGGTATGCCACGAAATGTTAAATATGTTAATAAGTAATTTGGCTTTAGTAAGCTAAATCATTCTTTTATGTGAATTTTGCCGGTGTGCGCACATTGCAATGCCCGGTGGCTTTGCCACAATTAGGCAATGTGGCTATCCGGAGAAAGAGTATGTCTGCCCAATCTTCCAGTCTGCTGTTACTGATGTCTTTCGCCGCCGGTACCTTTTCCGCGGGATCGTCAGGTAACCCGCAGCATTTAATGTTATCGCTGCCGTCCGGCGGTGTACCCAATAATCCGCTGCCGCTGATCATCTGGCCATGCGTGGTACCGGAAGAGGAGGAGGACAGCGCGGCCTGGTTTGAAAAAACCTTTAGCGCCAGCGGCTGGCCTGCGGCGTGGCGCGCGCCGATTTTTCCTTACACCCACTATCATCCCAATACCCATGAGGTACTGGGCGTCGGCGCGGGCTGGGCGGAAGTGCTGTTTGGCGGCGACAGCGGCCGCATGGTGACGCTGCGTGAAGGGGATGCGGTGCTGATCCCGGCCGGCGTGGGCCATAAACAGGTGTTTGCCTCCGACGACTTTTTCACCGTTGGCGCCTATCCTGAAGGGATGTCACCGGAAACCGTGCGCGACGAACCCTCCCGGCTGCGCGCGTCGAAAGAGCAGATCCAGCGCGTGCCGCTGCCGGATCGCGACCCGTTTACCGGCGGCGAAGGAGCAATGACCGAAATCTGGCTGCCAGTGGCGCAGCAGCTGATGCACCAGTAAGGTGCAAGGCAACGATTATCCGGCGCGGCTCCGCTTTTGGGGCGCGCGTGCCGTTGCGGCGGCGGGCCTCTGGCACACTTTGTGCAGGAGAGAAGTCAGGTCCTCTGACAAGCGCCGGGTAAATCATGAAAGCACGCGACCAGATAGCATCAACCTTCTACGATGAGATGTTGCAGAGCGACGGTCAGCACCGCGCTCACTATCAGCATTACTGGGAATGGTTACAACAGGCGGACAAAGAGGCGGTGGCGCGTAAACGTGAAGAGGCAGAACTGCTGTTTCATCGCGTTGGCATCACCTTCAACGTCTACGGTGACGATGGCGGTGCCGAGCGGCTGATCCCGTTCGACAGCGTGCCGCGCATCATTCCTGCCAGCGAGTGGGCGATGCTGGAACGCGGCATTCGCCAGCGCGTTCAGGCGCTCAACGCCTTCCTGCACGATATCTACCATCAGCAATATATTCTCAAAGCCGGCATCGTGCCGGCCGAGCAGGTGCTGGTTAACGATCAGTATCAGCCCTGTATGCAGGATGTCGATCTGCATCGCCAGATCTACGCGCACATTACCGGTGTCGATATGGTACGCAACAGCGACGGCGACTATTACGTGCTGGAGGATAATCTGCGCACGCCGTCCGGCGTCTCCTACATGCTGGAAAACCGCAAAATGATGATGCGCCTCTATCCGGAGCTGTTTGCCGCGCAGCATATCGCGCCGGTGGAGCGCTATCCCTCGCACCTGCTGCAGACGCTGCGCGAAAGCTCGCCGGTTAACGATCCGGTGGTGGTGGTGCTGACGCCGGGACGTTTCAACAGCGCCTACTTCGAACACAGCTTTCTCGCTCAGCAGATGGGCGTGGAGCTGGTGGAGAGCGCCGATCTGTTCGTCAAAGACGGCGCGGTGCTGATGCGCACCACCGCCGGGCCGTGCAAAGTGGATGTGATCTATCGCCGCGTGGACGACGCCTTTCTCGATCCGCTCGCCTTCCGGCCGGATTCCATGCTCGGCGTGCCGGGATTACTGTCGGTATACCGATCCGGCAATGTGGTGCTGGCGAATGCGATCGGCACCGGCGTCGCCGATGACAAGTCGATCTACCCCTACGTGCCGGAAATGATCCGCTACTACCTTGATGAAGATCCGATCCTCAACAATGTGCCCACCTGGCAGTGCCGCAAGCCGCAGGATCTAAGCTACGTGCTGGCCAATCTGGCGCAGATGGTGGTGAAAGAGGTGCACGGTGCAGGCGGTTACGGCATGTTGATTGGTCCGGTCGCCAGCCAGCAGCAGCTGAGCGAGTTCCGCGAGCGGCTGCTGGCGCGGCCGGATAATTACATCGCGCAGGATACGCTGTCGCTCTCCACCTGCCCGACCTTTATCGACAACGGTCTGGCGCCGCGCCATATCGATCTGCGGCCTTTTGCGCTGTACGGCGCGGATATCCGGCTGGTGCCGGGCGGCCTGACGCGCGTGGCGCTGACCGAAGGCTCGCTGGTGGTGAACTCGTCGCAGGGCGGCGGCACCAAGGACACCTGGGTGCTGGAGGATGACACATCATGCTAAGCCGGACGGCCAGTGGCCTTTACTGGATGGCGCGCTATCTGGAGCGCGCAGAACAACTTGCCCGGGTATTGGATGTGACCCATCGCCTGTCGCTGATGCCGGTGCGCAATCGCCAGGGCGACGAACTCCTGTTGCCGCTCAACCTGACCGGCACGCGTCAGCTGTTTGAAACCCTCAACGGGCGCTGCACCATGCCGCAGCTGTTTAACTTTTTCGCGCTGGATGAGCGCAATCCCTGCAGTATTTTCAGCTGCTGGCAGGCGGCGTGGAACAATGCGCACGCGGTGCGCGGCAGCCTGTCATCCGAAGTGTGGGAAAGTATTAACTCGACGTGGATCGAGATGCGCAGCACGCGCCGCCGCGGCATCTCGCCGGCCGGTGCCGACAGCTTCTTCGACTGGGTGAAAGAGCGTTCGCATCTGTTTCGCGGCGCGATGTCCGGCACGCTGCTGCGCGGCGATGCGCTGCGTTTTATCCGGCTTGGCACGCTGATGGAGCGCAGCGACGGCACCGCGCGGCTGCTGAGCGTTAACCAGCAGCTGCTGGAGCAGCATCCCGACACGGTACGGGAATATTACTGCCTCGATAGCCTGCTGCGCGCGGTGTCAGCGCGCGAGGCCTACAACGCCATCTTTAAGCAGCAGCTGATGCCGCCGCTGGTCAACGAAATGCTGATCCTGCGCAGCGAAAGTCCGCGCTCGCTGCACTCCTGCATTGAAGAGATCGCCAGCCAGCTGGAGCAGATTGGCAGCAGCGGCGAGGATCGCCCGCGCTATCTCAGTACGGTCCTGCTGGCGGAGATGCGCTTCAGCACCTGGGAAAGCCTGACGCGCGACGGCCTGCAGCCGTGGCTGGACCATTTTCTCAGCCGCATCAACGCGCTGGCGGAGAGCATCAATCACACCTATCTGGAGGCGAAATGAGACTGAATATTGAGCATAAAACCTGGTACGCCTATGAGCAGCAGGTAAAACTCAGCACCCAGTATCTGCGCCTGACGCCGCAGAATTCGGTGCACCAGCAGGTGCTGTCGTGGCAGCTCGATCTGCCGTGTGAGGCGACGCGCACGCTGGATGCTTATGGCAACGTGCTGCACGTGCTGACGCTGGACAGGCCGCATCAGCTGCTGGAGATAGCCGCGCGCGGCGTGGTCGAGATTCTGGATGCCAGCGAGCTGGCGCCGGATCCGCAATCGACGCTGTCGCCGCTGGTGTTTCTGCGCGCCACGCCGCTGACCCAGCCGGACGGGGCAATCCGCGACTTCGCCCGGCGCTACTGGCAGGCGGAGAAACCGCTCGCCAGCCTGGAAAAACTGATGGACGAGCTGCTGCTGAAAATGCCGTACCAGCCCGGCAGCACGCAGGTGAGCGACAGCGCGGCGAAAGTGTTTGCTGCCGGCAGCGGCGTTTGCCAGGATCACAGCCACGTGTTTCTCGCCTGCTGTCGCAGCCTGGGGATCCCGGCGCGCTACGTCAGTGGCTATCTGTATACTGACAACGTTGAACACGTTGCTACCCACGCCTGGGTTGAAGCCTGGCTGGATGGCAGTTGGCACAGCTTTGATATCACCAATAACACGCGCAGTACGCGGCAGCATTTGCGGCTGGCGGTGGGCGTCGACTATCTCGATGCCTGTCCGGTGCGCGGCATTCGTCTGGGCGGCGGCGGTGAAGATATGCTGGCGGTGGCTGCGGTGCAACAGGTGCACGGGCAGCAGTAATCGGAACAGGCGTAACTATGACTTATTGTGTGGCAATGCGTTTATCGGCCGGGATGATTTTTGTCTCGGATTCACGCACCAATGCGGGCGTGGATCATATCTCCTCGTTTCGCAAACTGCATGTGTTTCAGGTGGATGATGAGCGCACGCTGGTGCTGCAAAGCGCCGGCAATCTGGCGACGACGCAGAGCGTGATGAGCCTGCTGCGGCGCAACTGCAACGACAGCGAACAACCCAATCTGCTCAACGGGCGTTCACTGTACGACATTGCGCTGCTGGTAGGCGCCACGCTGCGTGAAGTGATTGCGCGCGACGGCGAGGAGTTTGGCGGCACGCTGCTGCTGGGCGGGCAGATTCGCGGCGAAGAGCCGCGGCTGTTCCAGATCTATCCGCAGGGCAACTTTATTGAAGCCAGCGTCGACACGCCGTACTTCCAGATTGGTGAGAGCAAATACGGTAAGCCAATAATTGATCGCGTGCTGCGCTATGAGACCTCGCTCAGCCAGGCGATGCAGTGTGCGCTGATCTCCATGGATTCGACGCTGGCGAGTAACATCTCCGTCGGCCTGCCGCTCGACGCGATGGTTTACCACAGCGACAGCTTCAGCGACAGCGAGCAGTACCACATCACCGAACAGCATCCCTACTTTTCCCAGATCCGCCAGCTGTGGAGCAAAGGGTTGCTGAGCGTATTCTCTCAGCTGCCGCCGCTCAAGCTCTGACCTGCTGCCCGGTCGTCACGCTGGCGGACCGGGCCGGGTTTGACTCACACCAGCTCATTGGCGCGCGCCGCCGTATTAATTCCGCTAATCCCTTTCAGGCCGAGCTTACGCAGAATTTTAATTTTATAAGTGCTGATGGTTTTACTGCTCAGCTGTAATTGTGAGGCGATCTCTTTATTACTCATCCCGGAGGCCAGTTTCACCAGCACAATCAATTCGCGGCGCGTTAAACTCATCAATTTCTCGCTTTCAATCAGCTCGGCGGCATCCGCCGCACTGTGCGTGACCGGATAAAAACGTTTTCCGCGCTCGACTTCTTTTATTGCTGTCAATAAAGTTTCCAAATCGCCGCGTTTACACACATAGCCTTCTACCCCTAACTGCAGGCAACAGCGTTGATAAAACAGGCTTTCTGAGGCGGTAAAAACAATGATTTTTTGCTGCGGCAAAATACGTTTAATGTCGGCAATCAGCGGAATGCCCGCGCGGCCGGGCATGGTCAGGTCCAGCAGCACCACGTCTGGCTGAGCATGATGTAATTCGCTAATCAATAAATCGCCTTTGTTGGCAATGCCTGCAACCGAATAGTCATAAGCGTGCAGCAGTGCCTGAATACCCGCACAGATTAATGGGTGGTCATCAACTATAAATACCGAATGAATCATATGTGTAGTCCAAAAATAAACAAAAAAAGAACGCAAGGAATAAACACCGATGAAAATTCATTAGCAGAGGTGTGACCAGATTAATTCACGGGTCTTAAGAATAAGATTTAAGTCCTGTCTGGAAAATTCTCATTTAAGGTAAATTTGACTTTTTTATGCGCCAGCACAAAGCGCGCTGATACTTTTTCCTGTCCGCATCTGCCGTGGTCATAAATCTGAAAACAAGCCGTTTTAACGTCAGGGGAATAAACCGCTGCGTATAAAAAGGTGCACCATGTTTTCCGTTGATCAGCTTCTCAATACTTACTGGCCAGGCCAGCAGCCGGCGCACTGGCAGAAAAGCCTGCTGAAGTGGGCGGTGCGTGAACAGGAGTTTCAGGACTTTGCCCAGCGCTATCCGCATCTGAAAGGGGTGGATATGGTGGAGCAGGTGCTGGAACACCTGGATGTGCGCTGTGAGCTCAGCGAACGCGACCTTGAACAGATCCCGACGCACGGGCCGGTAGTGATCGTCGCCAACCATCCGCTTGGCGCGCTGGACGGCCTGGCGCTGCTGGCGGCGGTATCGCAGGTGCGGCGCGACGTGAAAATCGTTGCCAACCGCATGCTGATGATGCTGGAGCCCATCAACAACCTGATGCTGCCGGTGGATAACATGGGCAACCGCACCAGCCGCGAGCAGCTGACGCGCATGCAGCAGCATCTCGACAACCAGGGCGCGCTGATCATCTTCCCGGCCGGTGAAGTCTCGCGCCTGTCCAGCCGCGGCGTGCGTGACCGTCACTGGCACCACAGTTTTCTGCGCCTCGCCGCCCGCGCCCGCGCGCCGGTGGTTCCGGTGCACGTGGTAGGACGTAACAGCCTGGCGTTTTACGCCGCGGCGAAGGTGGCGGCACCGCTGGCACTGCTGATGCTGGTACGCGAAATGTTCCGCCAGCGCGGCACGCGCATCAAACTGCATATCGGCGAGCAGATTCCTTTCGCCAACTGGCACGATGGCCATACGCCGGGCAAAGAGCTGGCGAAGCGGCTGCGCAAGCATCTGTACCGCATCGGTCAGGGACGGCGCGGTCTGTTTCTTACTGAAGCCGCCATCGCCCGCCCGGAAGATCGCGCTGAGCTGAAAAAAGCGTTGCTGGAGAGTGAACGGCTCGGGACGCTGCCGGACGGCAAACAGATTTACCTGTGGCGGCGCAACGGGGCCAGCTGGGTGCCGCTGCTGCGTGAACTGGGCCGGCTGCGCGAAATCGCCTTCCGTGCGGTGGGCGAGGGCAGCGGCCGGCGGCGCGATCTCGACAAGTATGACGATGATTACTATCACCTGATTTTGTGGGATGACGAGGCGCTGGAGATTGTCGGGGCCTACCGCTTTATTCCCGGCGCCGAGCAGCTGGCGCAGCGCGGGCTGTCGGGCATCTACAGCGACAGCCTGTTCCACTATGACGAGCGCATGCTGCCAATTATCAATCAGGGGCTGGAGCTGGGGCGCAGCTTTATTCAGCCGGCCTACTGGGGGAAACGCGGGCTGGATTATTTATGGATGGGCATTGGCGCTTACATTGCGCGCTATCCGCAGACGCGCTACCTGTTTGGCCCGGTATCAATCTCCGGCACCATGCCGCTGGCGGCGCGCGATCTGCTGGTGGCGTTTTACCGCCTCTACTTTCCGACCGATCTGCCGCTGGCGAAATCACGCCGCCCTTATCCGGCGTCGCTGCCGGAGGTGCTGGCGCAGTTCACCGGCGATAACTATGCCGACGATTTGCGGCGTCTCAAGCATTTGCTGGCTAATCTCGGTACCGCGATTCCGACGCTGTACAAACAGTATTCGGAAGTGTGCGAGCCGGGCGGCGTGCAGTTTATCGATTTCGGCAGCGATCCGGATTTCAATCACTGTATTGATGGCCTGGTGCTGGTCGATCTGTCACGCGTAAAACCCGCGCGTTATGAACGCTATATCGGCATGCATTTAACCTGAACGCGCCAGATGACGTCAGTTAATGCCACCTGACAGCACGCCGCCGGAGAATCTCCGTGTGGCGTGCTGTCAACTTTGCGCAATAAATCCACTATCCCACTGAACATTTTCTCGCCACTGCCGATAACCACACTACCAACTTTTGTCTGCGGATGATTTGCGCTTGTAAGCGATGCGCTTTTGCGTTTAAGTCTGCCTGAAGATTAAGAATTATCTTAACTGCGCATCGAGACCAGGCCAGCATAGGCGAACAACAATGAACAATAACTCTGACGTAATGTACCGGCTACTGGTGCAGAGCGTGGTGGATTACGCCATCTACATGATTAAGCCGGATGGCACGGTGGCTAACTGGAACACCGGGGCGCAACGCGCCAAAGGCTATATCCCCGAAGAGATCGTCGGGAAGAATTTTGCGCTGTTTTACAGCGAAGAGGATCGGCGCAACGGCGCGCCGCAGCGCGGTCTGGCCATCGCCACCGCCACCGGGCGCTATGAAACCGAAGGCTGGCGCTATCGCAAGGACGGCAGCGCCTTCTGGGCGCACGTGGTGATCGACGCCATCCGCGATGAGTACGGCGAACTGCTGGGCTTTGCCAAAATCACCCGCGACTGCACCGAACAGCAGGCGCAGCAGCGTAAACAACAGGAACAGGAGCAGCGTTTCCGTTTATTAGTTGAAGGCGTAACGGACTACGCCATCTACATGCTCGACCTCGACGGCAATGTCGAAAACTGGAACGCCGGCGCGCAGCGCGCCAAAGGCTACGTGGCCGAAGAGATTGTCGGCCAGCACTTCTCGCGCTTCTACAGCGCCCAGGATCGCCTGAACCATATCCCGGAACGCAACCTCACCACCGCGTTTAAAACCGGTCGCTTTGAAGATGAGGGCTGGCGCTACCGCAAAGACGGCAGCGCCTTCTGGGCGCACGTGATCATCGACGCGATTCGCGATGACGCCGGCAAACTGATCGGCTATGCCAAAATCACCCGCGACTGCACCGAACAGCAGGCGCTGCTGCGCAAGCAGCGCGAATACGAGAAAACCTTCCGCCTGTTAGTGGAAGGCGTGACGGATTACGCCATCTACATGCTGGATTTACAGGGCCGGGTGGTGAACTGGAACGTCGGCGCGCAGCGCGCCAAAGGCTACATGGCTGACGAGATCGTGGGCCAGCACTTCTCCGTGTTCTACGGCTCACCGGAACGTCAGGCGCGTACGCCGGATGCCAATCTGGGCATCGCGCTGAAAACCGGTCGCTTTGAGGACGAGGGCTGGCGCTACCGCAAAGACGGCTCCGCCTTCTGGGCGCATGTGGTGATTGACGCGATTCATGATGAAGAGGGCAAAATGATCGGCTTTGCCAAGATCACCCGCGACGTCACCGAGCGGCGTGAGCACGAGCAGCAGCTGCTGCGCGCGCGCGATCTGGCGCAGGCGCAGAGCGCCAAAATGTCGGAGCTTTCCGGCTTCCTCGACACCATCATCAGCAACATTCCCTCCTGCGTGATCGTCGAAGACGCCATCAGCCGCGAAATCCTGATGGTCAATGACAAAGCCGAGCAGCTGTTTGGCTTCAGTAAGTCGCTGATTATGCATAAGCGGCCACACGAATGTATGTCGGCGGAACTGAGTGATTACTTCAACAGCCTGGCGGATATCGCGCTGCGCAGCGAAGGCATCCACGCGCGCGAGCAGCTGTTACTGACCGCTGGCGGTGAGCGGGTGCTGCACACCCGCGCCACCACCATCAGCGGCAAAGACATGCGGCAGAATTACGTGATGCTGATTGTGGAAGATGTCACCGATCAGCGCGAAGCCGATGCGCGCATTCGTCACATGGCGCATCACGATAATCTTACCAGCCTGCCGAACCGCATCCTGTTTCGCCAGAAGCTGAGCGAGGCGCTGCGCGTCGATCAGCAGCAGGGCCAGACCAGCGCCACGCTGTGCCTCGATCTGGATAACTTCAAGAACGTGAACGATGCGCTGGGGCATCAAATCGGTGACGATCTGCTGCGGGTGGTGGCGAAGCGGCTGCGCAGCGTACTGCGCGATCAGGACACGCTGGCGCGCATCGGCGGCGATGAGTTTGCCATCGTGCTGCCTAACGTGCGGAATGCCGATGAGGCTGCGATTGTGGCGCAGCGCCTGATCGAGGCGATCCGCCCGCCGGTGAATGTTGAAGGCCACAACCTGTCGGTCGGGCTGAGCGTCGGCATCGCGCTGACCTCGCAGGCCACCAATACGCCGGAACACATGCTGCGCTGCGCCGACATGGCGCTGTATGAAGCCAAGCGTAACGGCCGTAACCGCTATGAGCACTTTACGCTGGAGATGGATAATGTGGCGCGCAGCCGCCGGGTGATCGAAAACGATCTGCGCGAGGCGATCACCGGACGGCAGCTCAAGCTCTACTATCAGCCGATCACCAACGAAACTGGCATCATTGGCTATGAGGCGCTGATGCGCTGGCATCATCCGATCAAAGGATTGATCATGCCGAATGACTTCATTCCAATTGCCGAAGAGACCGGGCTGATCCATATGCTCGGCGCCTATGCGCTGTACGAAGCCTGCCGCGAAGCGCAGAGCTGGGAAACCGAACAGTCGGTCTCGGTCAACCTGTCGCCGCTGCAGTTTAAGAACAGCTCGCTGGTGTCGGTGGTGGAGGGCGCGCTGCGCGAATCCGGCCTGGCGCCGCATCGGCTGGAGGTGGAGATCACCGAATCGGTGCTGCTGGATGATACGCTCGGCAATATCCGTACGCTGCAGAGCCTGAAAACGCTGGGCGTGCAGATTGCGCTCGACGACTTCGGCACCGGCTACTCGTCGCTCAGCTATCTGCGTTCGTTCCCGTTCGATAAGATCAAAATCGACAAGTCATTTATCAATGATATGGGCGACAGCCGCGAGGCGCTGGCGATCATCCGCGCGATTACCGGCATGAGCCGCAGCCTGGATATTCAGATCACCGCAGAGGGCGTGGAGAGTAATGAGCAGTTTGTCCGCCTGCGCGAAGAGGGCTGTACGCTGTTTCAGGGCTACCTGTTTGGCCGGCCACAGCCGTCGGAGCTCAGACTGAAGGCGCTGGAGTAAGCACAAAAAAACGCCCGACAGAGTCGGGCGTTGTGCATGCTGCTGTGCATAATCTTTATTATCTTTACTGGCCGTGGCCTTCGACGTTCATGCGGCCCAGATCTTTGTCCACCAGGAACAGACCTTCGCCTTTGTTGCCCACCAGCGCCAGCTTGTCCAGCACGGTTTTGAACAGCTTCTCTTCTTCGTGCTGCTCGGCAACGTACCACTGCAGGAAGTTAAAGGTGGAATAATCCTGCGAAGTCAGCGCGGCGTGCACCAGCTCGTTGATTTTGCTGGTGATCAGCTGCTCGTGCTTCAGCGCTTCTTCCAGTACGTCATTCAGCGAGGTCCAGCTCACCGCTGGCGCGGCGATGCTGCCCAGCACCGGCAGTGAGCCGGCATCGCTGACGTAATCAAACAGCTTCTGCATATGCTGCATCTCTTCGCGCGAGTGCATTTTCAGGAAGGAGGCGGCACCTTCGAAGCCTTTATCGCTGCACCAGGCGCTCATCTGCAGATAGAGGTTGGCGGAGAAGAATTCGAGGTTAAGCTGGTCGTTCAGGCGTGAGGTCATTTCAGCGGTTAACATGGCTGAGTCCTTTTTAATTTGTCAGGTGAAGTACGGCGAATTATGCATCAATCTATACTTTTTTGTGAAGGTTTTTTCGTAAAAAATTTGAATTTATCTTATTGATTATAAATGGAATTATTCCGCTAGTTGAATGCGAAGAATTCTCAACTTTGACTAATTTTCATTCACAGTCCGCAGCACTGTTTTAGTGCAGCTGCGTTGCCTGCTGGCGGTGCAGCGTACAACCGCACCGATCACTTCTTCGCCAGTCAACCCGCCGATAAAATAACCACTGGCGCGACCAGCAATAAACCTGGCACGGCGATATAAACGCTTATTCCGGCTGCTGCTTGTTACTGAACAAAATTAGCCATAGCGAAATTAAAGAAAGTGCGCATTGGCATAAATCCTGCTTGGTTAATAGTTCCGTATATTGCAACCACGTCTGGCAGAAATAGGGCCAGCAGGAGAAAAGATGTCTGAAGAAAAAATCATGGCCGCGCCACAATCGGTCACGGCGAGCGCCGGAAATTATCTCGCGCTGATACTGGCAATACTGTTTTTTTCCGGTTTGCTTTATAAGGTCGAAGGCTTTAGCTGGCTGGGCGCGTTTGATTTCACCACGCTGGGCGGCAGCTTTGGCACCATCAAAGAGTCAGGTTCCACCTTTCTTGGTGCCGGTGGCATCAGCGCCAAAGCCGGCTTCCTGTTCGCGCTGTCGCTGGCACCCACTGTGATGCTGGCGCTGGGCGTGCTGGAGATTTTCACCCACTACGGCGCGATTCGTGCCGCCCACACGCTGCTGACGCCACTGCTGAAACCGCTGATGGGGTTGCCGGGACGCTGCGGCCTGGCGCTGATTACCGATCTGCAAAGTACCGATGCCGGCGCGGCGCTCACCAAAGAGATGGCGGATCAGCAGCAAATCGGTAAAAAAGAGCTGGTGGTGATGAGCGCCTGGCAATATTCCGGTGCCGGACTGATCAATAATTATTTTGCCATTGGCTCGGCGCTATTTGCGTCCATGAGTGCACCAATCATTATTCCGCTGCTGCTAATGTTTGTGCTGAAATTCGTCGGTGCGGCATTTGTCCGTTTTGTGTTAAACAGTATTTATAAGAAGGATTTTGCTGATGTCAAATAACGTACAGACGCGGGTCAATAATAATCCGTTTGATATTTTTATTGTCGGCGCGCGTAAAGGCTTCCATATTGCTATTCACAATCTGATGCCCAATGTGGTGATGGCCTATGTGCTGGCGGAAGTGCTGAATCTGCTCGGCATCATGCAGTTTCTTGGCCACGCGTTTGCACCGCTGATGGGGATTTTCGGTTTGCCCGGCGAGGCGATCACCGTGCTGCTGACCGCATGGCTGTCATCCTCGGCCAGCGTCGGGGTGGCGGTAAGCCTGATGGCGAAAGGCCTGCTGAGCGGTACCGACATCACTATCCTCGCACCGGCGATTTTTCTTATGGGTTCGCAGTTGCAGTACATGGGCCGCCTGCTGGGCGTCGCCGATGTGCCGAAAAAATACTGGCCGCTACTGATGCTCACCAGCATTATCAATGCGGTTATCGCTATGTTCGTGATGCGTTTTTTTGTTTAGGAGCGAAACGGTGTCCAGAGTTCTCGATCACTACCATTTTCTGCATGAAATCCCCGAGCTGGGGTTTCAGGAAGTTAAAACCTCGGCCTACATCGCCGGCCAGCTGGAACAGGCTGGCATTAAGATCACGCGCGGCATCAACCAGACCACTGGCATCGTGGCAGAAATCGACAGCGGCGTGCCGGGCCCGGTGCTGGCATTGCGCGCCGACATGGATGCGCTCGGGCACGTGATCGACGGCGTTGCCTGCGCCCGCCATACCTGCGGCCATGACGGCCACTCGTCGGTGGTGCTGACCGCCGCGCAGGAGCTGCTGCAGGAAGGGGCCATCAAAAAAGGACGGCTGAAGCTGCTGTTCCAGCCGGCTGAAGAGCTGGGGGCCGGCGCGCTGGCGATGATTGAGGGCGGCGCGCTGGATGACGTGGAGATGATCCTCGGCTTCCATTTGCGCCCGCTGGAGGAGTGTCAGGTCGGTCAGGCGACGCCTGCGGTGATCTATTCAGCGTGCAGCACGCTGGAGGCCACCATTAAAGGTGTTCCGGCCCATGCCGCGCGACCGCATCTCGGCGTCAATGCGCTTGATGCGGCAGTCCAGGCGGTGCAGGCGGTGAATAGCATTCATCTGGCACCGGGCCTCACCTGGAGCGTAAAAGCGACGCGCTTCCTGTGCGACGCCGGCGTGACCAACTCGGTGCCGGACGAGGCGCGCGTGGTGTGGGATCTGCGTTCGCAGGAGAACGCGCCGATGGAACTGCTCAAAGAGAAAGTCAGCCAGGCGATTCAGCACAGCGTGGCCGCGCTGGGCGCAACCGCTGAAGTGGTGGTGCTGAAAGAGATGCCGGCGGCGGAAATTGATGCCGATGCCACCGCGCTGCTGAGCGCCGCGATTGTCGATGTGCTCGGCGAGCAGGGATTACTGGCGGCGAAAACCACGCCGGGCAGCGAGGATTTCTTCTACTATCCGGTGAAAAATCCGCAGGTGAAAGCCGGTTTCTGGGGGCTGGGAACCAATCTGGTGCCGGGACTGCACCATCCGCAGATGCGCTTTGAGCTGAGTTCGCTAGAGATCGGCGTGAAGATCTTCAAGGCGGCGGTGGTGCGCATGCTGGGATAACGCGCCTCAGCGCGCGCCCGCGCCTACGGTCTGGTTCCACACCATCTCATCAAGCAAAATCGAGCTGTGCTGGCTGGTCTCAATCACCAGTGAGACCGGCTTCATGCCAGCGAAGCAGAACACTTCGTGGCGCTTTTTGCTGGCGTTCAGGCGACGAAACGCCACGATGCGTCCGGCACAGTTGTAGAAGCGCACTTCGCTAAAGTAGGTGTTGAGACCGATGTAGCTCAGCACCAAATCGTGCAGTGGCGGCAAATCAAACTTCACCAGTGTCTGCCGCTCAATCACCAGCGCGCACTTGTCACTGTCGGCGTGATACGGTGCTAACGACACCGCGCCCCGGCGGGCGGTGACCGACAGCGCGGCGTCCAGCATGTACGGATACTCCGGGACAAAATGCTGACCGGCAGAAAAACCGGGGCGCGGCGTGAGCAGATAATGCAGGTGCGCCGGCAGGCTGCTGCGGGAAAAATCAGCGCGGCCGGTGGCTGGCACGGCGGCGTTATCCGGCGCGTTGATCAGCATCATCTCGCCGGGTTTGCGGTACATCTGCGCGGGCGACGACAGGGCGACGTTTCGGTGCGACGGGCTGTAGGTATGTGGGTTAAGTTGTAGAGTCATTTTGCTGTCCTTGCCGGGGTGACGGTTCCGGACAGGCATTCTCAGCCAGACATCGCTTAGTGTTTACAAGACATGTCCTGAACTGCGCGAGCATCGTCTCATCCTGCCGCAGATTCCCCCGCCTGCTGAAATATTGTATGCTATGCCGCCTCAATGCTGATGGGATAACCGGACTGCCGCCAATGTAGATCGCACACACCCTGCTGTGACCCGACGCGCATGCGTCGCCATTGGCACCGTTATCCGCCGGACTGGCTCCGGAATGATTTATTCGCAGCGCGCCGCTCGCGCGTTGCCCTGAAGAAGAATTCACTCATGTCTATTGCTCCCTTTTTAGAAGAAGTGGCGCGCCGCCGGACCTTTGCGATCATCTCGCACCCGGACGCCGGTAAAACCACAATCACCGAAAAAGTCCTGCTGTTCGGACAGGCGATCCAGACCGCCGGTACCGTTAAAGGTCGCGGCTCCAGCCAGCATGCCAAATCAGACTGGATGGAGATGGAGAAGCAGCGCGGTATCTCCATCACCACCTCGGTGATGCAGTTCCCGTATCGCGACAGCCTGGTTAACCTGCTGGATACCCCCGGGCACGAAGACTTCTCGGAAGACACCTACCGTACGCTGACGGCGGTGGACTGCTGCCTGATGGTGATCGACGCCGCGAAAGGGGTTGAGGATCGTACCCGCAAGCTGATGGAAGTGACCCGTCTGCGCGACACGCCGATCATCACCTTTATGAACAAACTGGACCGCGACATTCGCGATCCGATGGAACTGCTGGATGAGGTCGAGAGCGAGCTGAAAATCGCCTGTGCGCCGATCACCTGGCCGATTGGCTGCGGCAAGCTGTTCAAAGGCGTGTATCACCTCTACAACGATGAAACTTACCTGTATCAGAGCGGCAAAGGCCACACGATTCAGGAAGTGCGCGTGGTAAAAGGGCTGGCGAACCCGGAACTGGACGCGGCCGTCGGCGAAGAGCTGGCGCAGCAGCTGCGCGACGAGCTGGAGCTGGTGCAGGGCGCATCGCACGAGTTCGACAAAGAGCTGTTCCTGAGCGGCGAAATTACGCCGGTGTTCTTTGGTACCGCGCTGGGCAACTTTGGTGTCGATCACATGCTGGATGGTCTGGTTGCCTGGGCGCCGGCGCCAATGCCGCGCCAGACCGATACCCGCAAAGTCGAAGCCAAAGAGGAGAAGTTCAGCGGCTTCGTGTTTAAGATTCAGGCCAACATGGACCCGAAACACCGTGACCGCGTGGCCTTTATGCGCGTGGTGTCCGGCAAATATGAGAAGGGCATGAAGCTGCGTCAGGTGCGTACCGGTAAAGATGTGGTGATCTCCGACGCGCTGACCTTCATGGCGGGCGACCGTTCGCACGTTGAAGAAGCTTATCCGGGCGATATCATCGGCCTGCATAACCACGGCACTATCCAGATTGGCGACACCTTCACCCAGGGCGAAACCATGAAGTTCACCGGTATTCCGAACTTCGCCCCGGAACTGTTCCGTCGCATTCGCCTGCGCGATCCGCTGAAGCAGAAACAGCTGCTGAAAGGGCTGGTCCAGCTGTCGGAAGAGGGCGCCGTGCAGGTGTTCCGTCCGGTGCACAACAACGATCTGATCGTGGGTGCGGTGGGCGTGCTGCAGTTTGATGTGGTCGTGGCGCGTCTCAAGAGCGAGTACAACGTTGAGGCGATTTACGAGGCCATCAACGTGTCGACCGCCCGCTGGGTTGAATGCAGCGACGCGAAGAAGTTTGACGATTTCCAGCGCAAAAACGAGATCAACCTGGCGCTCGATGGCGGTGACAACCTCACCTATATCGCCCCGACCATGGTCAACCTCAACATCACGCAGGAGCGCTATCCTGACGTGACCTTCCGTAAAACGCGCGAACACTAAGTTCGCCGTCTTCACCGGGCTGCTGCTTTCTGCCGCCCGGTTTTCTCCGATACAGACTCCTCTTAATTACGCTGCGGTTATCGCTTTTTGGCGAGATATCAACCACAAAAGCCAGCAAAAGCTATAATCCCTACTATGATTATTCTGTCGGACGAGAAAACGGACCTGTGGGTCTGATTACGTCCATCACGCAGCAACGTGGTGTGTTGCTGGCGCATTCGCGGTTGCGAGTGGGTTAACTGATAGAAGGATGATATCGATGAATAAGACTAAGATTGCTAAAACCCTGATTGCTGCACTGGCCGGTACTGCGCTGTTAAGCGGCGCGGCAATGGCGGCTGATACCAGCAGCAGCGCGGGTTCCAAAATCGATAGTTCTATGAAAAAAGTCGATGGCTTTATGGATGACAGCGGCATCACCGCCAAAGCCAAAGCCGCGCTGGTGGACGATGAAGCGATTAAAAGTACGGATATCTCGGTAAAAACGCAGCAAGGCGTCGTGACGCTGAGCGGTTTTGTCACCTCGCAGGACCAGGCCGAGAAGGCTGTGGCGCTGGTGCAGAAGGTGGAAGGGGTTAAATCCGTCAGCGACAAACTACACGTCAGAGACAGCAAACAGAGTTCATTGAAAGGTTATGCAGGTGATGCAGCAACCACCAGTGAAATAAAAGCTAAACTTTTAGCAGATGACATTGTGCCATCGCGCAACGTGAAGGTGGAAACCACCGATGGCGTGGTACAGCTGTCCGGGGAAGTGGCGAATCAGGCCCAGTCCGATCGGGCTGAGAAGATCGCCAAAGCCATTGAAGGCGTGAAAAGCGTGAAGAATGACCTCAAGGTGAAATCTTAACGCAACCGGAACGGCATCACCAACGGTGCCGTTCCGTATTAAAAACAGTGATGTGAAGAATAAGCAGTTCGATTTTCACTATGGTAAAGGAGAGGCTTATGTTTCGTTGGGGTATTATCTTTCTGGTCATCGCTCTGATTGCTGCAGCATTAGGTTTTGGCGGTCTGGCGGGTACGGCAGCATGGGCAGCTAAAATTGTCTTTATTGTCGGTATTATTCTGTTCCTCGTGAGCCTGTTTACCGGGCGCAAACGACCCTGACCCACTGCGTTAACCATGTTAACCCGCTAGTCACATAAAGCGGAGGCCAGTCATTGCCACCATTGAAGGTGCGCCGCGACGATTGCAGGATGCGGTTGGTCAGGGAACGACAATGACTGGTTCTCCGGGATGCTGATTGAGCGCCTCCCTCAGAGCAGCAAACACTGAGGGACATCCATTGGGAATACGCATCCCGGTGTCGCTGGACACCTTTGAGCCACTGGCACTCACGCCATTCAAATCCAAAAAAATCGCGCTGGTCTGCGAAGGCGGCGGGCAACGCGGCATCTTCACGGCGGGCGTACTGGATGAATTTCAGCGCGCAGGTTTCAACCCCTTTCAGTTAATGCTCGGCACCTCAGCCGGTGCACAAAACCTCTCAGCCTTTGTCTGTGCTCAGCCCGGTTATGCGCGGCGCGTGATCACCCGTTACACCACCAGTAAACTGTTTTTCGATCCGCTGCGTTTTGTGCGCGGTGGCCACCTGATCGATCTCGACTGGCTGGTGGATATCACTAAACAGGAGTTCCCGCTGGCGCTGAGCAGCGCCGAAAGCCTGTTTGCCAAAGGCAGCGAATTTTACATGTGCGCCTGCCGTAGCGATGATTACAGCGCGCAGTATTTCAATCCCACCAATCTGACCTGGCATGACATCATTAAGGCTTCCAGCGCGATCCCCGGTTTCTACCGCAGCGGCGTGTTGATGGATGGTGTGAGCTATCTCGACGGCGGCATCAGTGATGCCATTCCGGTGCGCGAAGCGGCGCGGCGTGGCGCCGATACTATTGTGGTGATCCGTACCGTGCCGTCACAGATGGCGTATACGCCGAAGTGGTTTAAACGCATGGAGCGCTGGCTGAGCGACAGCGCCCTGCAGCCGATGATCAATATCCTGCATCAGCACGAAGAGAGCTACCGCCAGATTCAGCAGTTTATTGAACAGCCGCCGGATAATCTGCGCATCATTGAAATCTTTCCGCCAAAGCCGCTGGCCAGCATGGCGCTGGGCAGTCGTCTGGCGTCACTGAATCAGGATTATCATCTGGGCCGCCGCAGCGGGCGCTATTTCCTGGCGACGCTGGGCCAGTGGCTGAGCGATGCTGAACCGCTGGCGCGACCGATTGCCGTGACGCCGCCAGCCGCCGTCGCCAACGCGCCGGATAACCGGCCGGTCAGCACGCCGCCGCTGGCGGGCAATGACGCCGACTACGATGCAGGATCGCTGGCATGAGATTTATCGACACCCACTGCCACTTTGATTTTCCGCCATTCGTCACCGCTGCCGAATACAGTATCGCGCAGGCGGCGCAGGCGGGCGTGGAACGCATCATCGTGCCGTGCGTGGATGCCAGCCGTTTTGCCGTGGTGAGCCAGCTGGCGCAGCAGCATCCGGCGCTGTATAGCGCGCTCGGGCTGCACCCGATCAATATTGCGCAACATCAGGATGACGATCTCGATCGCCTTGAGCAGTACCTGCAAACGCCGGATGTAAAACGCGTGGCGATCGGGGAAATCGGGCTGGATCTGTATATGGAAGCGCCGGATTTTGCGCGGCAAACCCGGCTGCTGGAGGCCCAGCTGAAGCTGGCAAAGCGCTATGATTTGCCGGTGATCCTGCATTCGCGACGTACGCACGATCAGCTGGCGCAGTATTTGCGCCGTCACGATGTGCCGCGGCGTGGCGTGGTGCACGGCTTTGCCGGTAGCCAGCAGCAGGCGGAGCGTTTCATCGCGCTTGGCTACGCGATTGGTGTCGGCGGCACCATTACCTATACGCGCGCCAGCAAAACCCGCCACACCATCGCCAGCCTGCCATTGCAGGCGCTGCTGCTGGAAACCGATGCGCCGGATATGCCGCTGCACGGTTTTCAGGGCCAGCCAAATCGCCCGGAGCGCGCGCGTAATGTGTTCGAAGTATTGTGCCAGCTGCGCCCGGAACCGCCCGATGAGATCGCCGATGCGCTGTGGCACAACAGCCTGCGTTTGTTCGCCCTGCCGGATTGAGTATTGATCCTGCGCCTGCCGTCACCTCACTTCATCTAATAGCGCCGTCACGGTTAATGGCCGTTGCAATTGTGCCAGCGGCGCAATTTCTTGCGCGATGAATCGCGTCGCTGCAACGCCTCTGCCACTTCTGATGATGTGCTGACAACTCCCGCTCTGTCGCAAATTAACTACGCTTTAACGATATCCGATACCTTTTTGCGGCAACATTTGTGATAATAATCACAATCGCATCATGCCGCGCTGTTCGGCAAAATAGCGATTTAATGTGATAAAAATCGCTAAATGCATGTATATCAGAGCGCGGTTTCCTTTTCCTTGTGACAAACCTCGCAATTCCACGCGGCGTGGGTTGTTATAATTATCACATTCTCCGGTGAGCAGATTTCACCGGCCTGACTTTGGAGAGCACCATGACCGATCTGAACGCGGCCGCGCAGCGCGCGCTGCAACTGATGGACCTGACCACCCTGAACGAAGACGACACCGATGAAAAAGTGATCGCGCTGTGCCATCAGGCGAAATCACCGGCCGGTAACACGGCGGCGATCTGTATCTATCCGCGCTTTATCCCGATTGCACGTAAGACGCTGCGCGAGCAGGGCACTCCGGAAATTCGTATCGCGACCGTCACTAACTTCCCGCACGGTAACGACGACATCGACATCGCGCTGGCGGAAACCCGTGCGGCAATCGCCTATGGCGCGGATGAAGTTGACGTGGTGTTCCCGTACCGCGCGCTGATTGCCGGTAACCGTGACGTCGGCTTTGCGCTGGTAAAAGCCTGTAAAGAGGCCTGTGCGGCGGCGAACGTGCTGCTGAAAGTGATCATCGAAACCGGCGAGCTGAAAGAGGAAGCGCTGATTCGTGCGGCGTCCGAAATCGCGATCGATGCCGGCGCGGATTTCATCAAAACCTCTACCGGTAAAGTGCCGGTCAACGCCACGCCAGAGGTGGCGGCGATCATGATGCAGGTAATCCGTGACAAAGGCGTGCAGCAGCAGGTGGGCTTCAAACCGGCTGGCGGCGTGCGCACGGCGGAAGATGCCGCTATCTACCTGCAGCTGGCCGACGATATCCTCGGCAGCGGCTGGGCGGATGCGCGTCATTTCCGCTTTGGCGCTTCCAGCCTGTTAGCCAGCCTGCTGAATACCCTGGGTCACGCTACGGCGACCAGCAAAGCCGGTTATTGATCCACGCGGTCGCTAAAATGGCGGCCCACGGTGTCACTGCCGTCAGGTGCGTATTGCTGCGCATCTGGCGGCTGTCATTCAGCGATAGATCGCTTTTCCGGGGAGGCAACCTTGTTCCTGCCACAAGAAATTATTCGTAAAAAACGCGACGGCCAGCCGCTGAGCGAAGCGGAAATCCGCTTTTTCATCAACGGCGTGCGTGATAACAGCGTATCTGAAGGGCAAATCGCCGCGCTGGCGATGACGATTTATTTTCACGACATGAACCTGGAAGAACGCGTGGCGCTGACCATGGCGATGCGCGATTCCGGCACGGTACTCAACTGGCAGGCGCTGAATCTCAACGGACCGATTGTTGATAAACACTCGACCGGCGGCGTGGGCGATGTCACTTCGCTGATGCTGGGTCCGATGGTGGCGGCCTGCGGCGGCTACGTGCCTATGATTTCCGGGCGCGGCCTCGGTCACACCGGCGGCACGCTGGATAAGCTGGAAGCCATTCCCGGCTTCGATATCTTCCCCAGCGACGATCGCTTCCGTCAGATCATCAAACAGGTCGGCGTTGCCATTATCGGTCAGACCAATTCGCTGGCGCCGGCGGATAAGCGGTTCTACGCCACGCGCGATATCACCGCCACTGTGGATTCTATTCCGCTGATCACCGCCTCGATCCTCGCCAAAAAATTAGCCGAAGGATTAGACGCGCTGGTGATGGATGTCAAAGTCGGATCCGGGGCGTTTATGCCAACCTTTGAGGCCTCGCAGCAGCTGGCGCAGGCGATTGTCGGCGTCGCCAACGGTGCGGGATGCAAAACCACCGCGCTGCTCACCGACATGAATCAGGTGCTGGCATCGAGCGCCGGTAATGCGCTGGAAGTGCGCGAAGCAGTGCATTTCCTCACCGGTGAGGCGCGCAATCCGCGGCTGCTGGAAGTCACGCTGGCGCTGTGCGCTGAGATGCTGATCTCCGGCAAACTGGCGGCGAACGAAGCCGAAGCGCGGCAAAAACTGCAGCAGGTGCTGGATAACGGTAAAGCGGCTGAGGTGTTTGCCCGCATGGTGGCGGCGCAGAACGGCCCGACGGATTTCATCGAGCAGATGGACCGCTACCTGCCGGCACCGATGCTGAGCAAAGCGGTGTACGCCGATCGTCCCGGCATCGTCAGCGCCATGGACACGCGGGCGCTGGGCATGGCGGTGGTGGCGCTGGGCGGTGGCCGTCAGCGCGCCAGCGACAGCATTGATTACAGCGTGGGCCTCAGCGACATGATCACGCTGGGCAGAGAGGTCAATGCGCAGCAGCCGCTGGCGGTGATTCATGCCGCATCGGAAGCACAGTGGCAGCAGGCCGCTGCGGCAGTGAAAGCGGCGATAACGCTCAGCGACCACGCTCCGGAGGCCACGCCGGTGGTGTATCGCCGCATCAGCGAATAGTGGCGTAACTGCGTGCCAGGCAGCGGCCGTTCGGGTATACTGATCTGATCGCTTTTTTTTGACTTGTCATCGCGCTATGGCGCAGGAGACTTGCATGAAACGTGCTTTTATTATGGTTCTCGACTCCTTCGGGATTGGTTCCAGCAAAGACGCCGATAAATTCGGTGATGAAGGATCGGATACGCTCGGCCATATCGCCGAAGCGTGCTTTGAAGGCCGCGCCAATGAAGGCCGCGAAGGTCCGCTGCATCTGCCCAACATGACCGCGCTCGGCCTTGGCAAAGCGGCGGAACTCTCTACCGGCCGCTTCCCGCCGGGACTGGATCCGCAGGCGGAAATTATCGGCGCGTACGCCTACGCCAGCGAACTCTCTTCGGGCAAAGATACGCCGTCCGGCCACTGGGAAATCGCCGGGGTGCCGGTGCTGTTTGACTGGGGCTACTTCAGCGACAAAGAGAACAGCTTCCCGCAGGAGCTGCTGGATACGCTGGTAAAACGCGCCGATCTGCCGGGCTACCTCGGCAACTGCCACTCCTCCGGCACGGTAATTCTTGACCAGCTGGGCGAGGAACACATGAAAAGCGGCAAGCCGATTTTCTACACCTCGGCAGATTCAGTGTTCCAGATTGCCTGTCATGAAGAGACCTTTGGCCTCGATCGCCTGTACGCGCTGTGTGAAATTGCCCGTGAAGAGCTGACCAACGGCGGCTATAACATTGGACGCGTGATCGCGCGTCCGTTTGTCGGCGATAAAGCCGGTAACTTCCAGCGCACCGGTAACCGTCACGATCTGGCGGTCGAACCCCCGGCACCAACCATGCTGAAAAAGCTGGTGGATGAGAAGGGCGGCGAAGTGATTTCAGTGGGTAAAATCGCTGATATCTACGCGGAGCAGGGCATCACGCAAAAGGTCAAAGCCACCGGTCTGGATGCGCTGTTTGATGCCACCATTGAGCAGATGAAGAAGGCGCCGGACAACTCGATAGTGTTCACCAACTTCGTCGATTTTGACTCGACCTGGGGCCATCGCCGCGATATCGCCGGTTATGCCGGTGGGCTGGAGCTGTTTGACCGTCGTCTGCCGGAGCTGATGGCGCTGGTGAAAGAGGGCGATATCCTGATCCTCACCGCTGACCACGGCTGCGATCCGAGCTGGCACGGTACAGAGCACACGCGCGAGCACATCCCGATTCTGATCTATGGTCCAGAAGTAAAACCGGGCTCGCTGGGTTACCGCGATACCTTCGCCGATATCGGCCAGACCATCGCCAGCTATTTTGGCCTGTCCAGCATGGACTACGGCAAAAGCTTGCTGTAAAACAGCCACCACTTTTTGATAAGGAAGAACAACAATGGCAACTCCTCATATTAATGCCGAAATGGGCGATTTCGCGGACGTGGTGCTGATGCCAGGCGATCCGCTGCGTGCAAAACACATTGCCGAGACCTTCCTCGACGATGTGGTCGAAGTGAATAACGTACGCGGCATGCTGGGCTTCACCGGGACTTACAAAGGCCGCAAAATCTCCGTGATGGGCCACGGTATGGGTATTCCATCCTGCTCGATCTACACCAAAGAGCTGATCACCGATTTCGGCGTGAAGAAGATCATTCGTGTGGGTTCCTGCGGTGCCGTGCGTGCAGACGTGAAACTGCGTGATGTGGTGATTGGTATGGGTGCCTGCACCGACTCAAAAGTTAACCGCATGCGTTTCAAGGATCACGATTTTGCCGCCATCGCGGATTTCGACATGGTGCGTAACGCGGTTGACGCGGCTAAAGCGCTGGGCGTGGACGCGCGCGTCGGTAACATCTTCTCCGCTGATTTGTTCTATACGCCGGACCCGCAGATGTTCGACGTGATGGAGAAGTACGGCATCCTCGGTGTGGAGATGGAAGCGGCCGGCATCTACGGTGTGGCGGCAGAGTTTGGTGCCAAAGCGCTGACCATCTGTACCGTGTCGGATCATATCCGTACGCACGAGCAAACCACCGCGGCAGAGCGTCAGACGACGTTCAACGATATGATTAAGATCGCGCTGGAGTCGGTGCTGCTGGGGGATTGATTTTCCTGGGTTTTCCTTCGCCCTCACCCTAACCCTCTCCCGCGCGCGGGAGAGGGGACCGATCGAGCAACGGTTAATGCCCGCGCGCGGGAGAGGGGACCGATCGGGCAACGGTTAATGCCCGGTCAACGCCCTGTCCCGCATTCCTGACACAGCAGCCCCACCGTAAACATCTGACACACTTTTACCCAGGCTTGTGCATCTTCCTGCTGGCTCTGCGGCGATCTCTCCCTATCATTAGCGTGATAATGAAGAGACTAAGCCCCTGATGAATTTCCGCAATTTCGAAGCCGAAGAGAAACTGTTTGTGCGCCGCGCGCTGGTGGCGTTTGCCCTGGTTGTTATCTGCTTCACCATTCTTGGCATCAACCTGTATCGCTTACAGGTGGATCAGCACAGCTATTACCAGACGCGTTCCAACGAGAACGACATCAAAATGATCCCCATTGCGCCAACGCGCGGGCTGATTTTCGATCGCAACGGCATCCCGCTGGTGCGCAACGTCACCTGGTACGACATCCTCGTCACGCCGTACAAAATCGACAACATGCAGGCGACGCTGAAGGCGCTGACGCGCATCGTCGATCTGACACCGGATGATATCGAAACCTTTGAGCATGAACTGAAGCAGAGCAGCCGTTATAAACCGGTGGAGCTGAAGGCCGAGCTCACCGACGAAGAGGTGGCGCGCTTCTCGGTCAATCAGTTCCGCTTCACCGGGGTCACCATTGATACCTATCAGGATCGGGAATACCCGTACGGCGCCGATCTGGCGCACGTGGTCGGCTACGTGTCGAAGATTAACGATAACGATTACAAGCGGCTCAATGCCGAGGGCGTCGGGGAGAATTACGCCGCCGACCACAACATCGGTAAGCAGGGCATTGAGGGCTACTACGAATCTCTGCTGCACGGCAAAACCGGCTATCAGGAAGTGGAAGTGGATAACCACGGCCGCATCGTGCGCGTGCTGAAAGAGGTGCCGCCGGTAGCAGGCAAAAACATCTGGCTGACGCTGGATCTGCATCTGCA
This sequence comes from Pantoea sp. ICBG 828, assembly GCF_002928355.1. Classification (NCBI taxonomy): domain Bacteria; kingdom Pseudomonadati; phylum Pseudomonadota; class Gammaproteobacteria; order Enterobacterales; family Erwiniaceae; genus Pantoea; species Pantoea sp. ICBG 828. The sequence goes on from NZ_POWN01000003.1 coordinate 387,760, forward strand.
GCAGTATGTGGAGAGCCAGCTGGCCGGGCAGCGTGCGGCGGTGCTGATTGAGGATCCGCACGATGGCGGCGTGCTGGCGATGGTCTCCAGCCCAAGCTACGATCCCAACCCGTTCGTGAAGGGCATCAGCTACAAAGCCTATAAAACGCTGCTGCAGGATAAAAACCTGCCGCTGATCAATCGCGTTACCCAGGGGCTGTATCCACCGGCATCGACGGTAAAACCCTACATGGCGATGTCGGCGCTGCTGAGCAAAGTGATTACGCCTGGCACCACCTTCTTTGGCGCGCCCACCTGGACGCTGCCGGGCACCGATCGCAAATACCGCGACTGGAAAAAGTCCGGCCACGGCATGCTCGACGTCACCAAAGCGATTGAAGAGTCCGCCGACACCTTCTTCTATCAGGTGGCGTTCATGATGGGCATCGACCGCATCCACAGCATGCTCAGCCAGTTCGGCTACGGCAAACCTACCGGTATCGATTTGAATGAAGAGTACGCCGGGCTGCTGCCGAGCCGCGAATGGAAGCTGAAAGTGCATAAACATACGTGGTATCAGGGCGATACCGTATCGGTGGGCATCGGTCAGGGCTACTGGATCGCCACGCCGATTCAGATGGTGAAAGCCATGGTGGCGCTGATCAATAACGGCCGGGTGATTAATCCGCACCTGCTGGCTAAAGCACAGCGCGGCACCTGGCAGCAGGTTTACCAGCCGACCGCGCCGCAGCCGCAGATTGGCGATGCGAAATCACCGTACTGGTCGCTGGTGCGCCACGCCATGTTTGGTATGGCTAACGCGCCTAACGGCACCGGTTATAAATATTTCCATACCGCGCCGTACGGCATCGCCGCCAAGTCCGGTACGTCGCAGGTGTTTAGCCTGAAGCAGAACCAGACTTACAACGCGAAGATGATTCCGGTGCGCCTGCGCGACCACATTTTCTATACCGCCTTTGCGCCGTTTAACAACCCGCAGGTGGCGGTGGCGCTGATTCTGGAAAACGGCGGTAACGAAGGCATTACGGCCGCGCCGGTGATGCGCAATATCCTCGACCATATCTTCCTGCAGACGCCGGATAGCAGCGTGCCGATGCAGACGGCCAGCACCGCGCAGGTGCACTGATCAGCGGAAAAATACCCGGTTGCGACCGTGGTGTTTGGCATCGTAGAGCGCGGCATCGGCATTGCTGTACAGCGTGTCGAAATCGGAGCCCGGCTTGCCGTAGCTCACGCCGAGGCTGGCGGTCACCAGCTGCTGCGGCAGCACCGCCAGCGGCGAGGCGTTAAGCGAGGCGTGGATCGCACCGGCGACAATCACCGCGTCGGACAGGCGATAGTGCGGCAGCAGCACGGTAAACTCTTCGCCGCCGATGCGGCCAATGCTGGCACCGGCCGGGCAGTGCGCCTGAATGCGCGTCACCAGTCCGCAAATCACCTTATCGCCCATCGGATGGCCGTATTCGTCATTGATTTTTTTGAAGTGGTCGATATCCAGAATGATCAACGCCGCCGGGCCGCTCTCCAGCGTCTGGCTGATGCGCTGAATAATCGCGCCGCGATTCCACACCGCCGTCAGCGGATCGTGGCTGGCTTTGTACTCCAGCTCCTGCGCCAGCTGGTTTAACTGCTCATTCACGCGGTTCAGCTCGCGCTCCGCGCGATCGCTGCGGGAGATCAGTCGCCAGGTTTCGCGCATCAGACGCTGATAGTGGCGATTCAGGTGCAGCAGCGCCTCGCGGTAATCCTGCGCGCTCAGCGTGTTTTGCGCCGCCACATGCTGTGAGCGATTCAGCACCTCGCTCTCTTCACGGAACAGCTCATTGAGGTCCATCATGACGCCAGTTCCGCCTGCAGATTAACCTGCAGATCGGTAAAATCCAGCGCCAGTTCCTGACCAAACTCTTCCGCGATGTCATCTTCCGCATCAAACAGCCAGTTCAGCGTGACGCGCTGACCGCGCTGCGCCAGCTGGTTGAACTGATCGAACAGGCTGAACAGCATTTTGGTGCTGGAGCTGTTGAAGTAGCGCAGCGCGATAGTGACGACCACCGCGTCGTTGTCGGTGGGTTGCCACTGCTCAAGGGCATCCAGCAGCGGGCGATAAAACGCCGCCGCGTTCTCCGGCCACGACTCGCCGCGCAACGCAAACTGGCGAGTGGCAAAATCAAAACTCACTTCGGGCGTGCTCTCAGTGGCAGTTATAATCAGGTTTTGCATACAACCTCAATCCTGGTGAATGGTGGCTTTAAGCCAAAACGTGGCGTAGCCGCTGGCGGGCAGCGGACGCAGTTCATACTCCAGCGGTTCACTGACATCACGGGCAAGCGTCAGCAAACCGATATTGGCCCCTTTGCTGGTGGCGGGGCTCTCGGTGCGCAGACCGACACGGTAGGCCTGCTTAATTTCGTCGTTACTCATGGTACGCAGCAGATCGAGCCAGTCGCGCAGCTGCTCGCAGGCGGCCTGTTCGACCTGATTACTGCTCTCCAGCACATAGCTATCGCCATCTACGTGCAGCGTTACGGTGCCAAAGCGATAGTGCTGTTCGGCATGGCTCAGGGTACGGCTGTCCTGCGAATAGCGCAGGATGTTCTGCACAATCTCGACAAAGCTGGAGAACAGCCGGCGGCGCACTTTCAGCGGGGCCTGCTGGTTTTCCAGAAACACTTTGATCACTTCACCCATCGCGGTGATGTTCTGCGGCGAAAAGAAGCCGGTATAGTGCAGCGCAACGCTGTCGGGCGGCAGGTGCGTGCCGGTGGAAGCTGGATGCATAAGAGGCTCGTTAATAACGCAGGCCAAACCAGGTGACGTCATCGCGTCGCGGCTGGTTGCCCTGCCAGTGAAGAAATGCCTGCGCAAACGCCGTGGAGAGCTCGGCCATCGGCAGGGTTTTATGTTGTGCAATGACCGTCTGAATCCGCTTTTTACCGAACATAATCTGCCGCGCGCCGCCGGGTTGATCGGTCACGCCGTCGCTCATCACCAGCAGCACATCGCCGGGCTGCAGTGTGCGCTGCTGCTGCGGCCAGCAATAGTCGTGCGGCGTATCGGTGTAGCCAACGCCGACGCGATCGGCCTGCAGCGCGGCGGCTTCACCCTGTACCGGCTGCAGCACGGCGTGCATGCGCGCGCTGGCCCAGCTCAGTTGATGGCTGGCCGTCTCCAGCCGCAGCGCAATCGCATCGCAGCCGTCGTTGGACAGCGAAGTCTGTTGCGAGGCGTTAAGCTGGCCCAGGGTTTGTTTGATGTGGCGGTTAAGCGCCTGCAGCAGGGCAGACGGCGTACGATGGTTGTGCTGCAGCGCACGCTCCAGCGCCGCATGCAAAATCACCGTCATAAACGCGCCGGGAATGCCGTGACCGGTGCAGTCGGCAATCAGCGCCAGCCAGCCGTGCTCGTCGCGGTGAAAGGCGTAATAGTCGCCGCCCACGCCATCGCGCGGCTGCCAGTGCAGGCACCAGTCGCTCAGCTGCTGCGCCATCTGCTGCCGCGAGCGGTCCAGCATCGCGTCCTGAATCACCCGCGCGTAATCGATGCTCTGTAAAATTTGCTGATGCTGCTGCGCCTGCAAATCGGAGACGGTACGAATCAGGTCGATGCCGAGGCCGATGCCAATATAGCGGCCCTGTTCAGTCACGATAAAACCATCGGTCACTGATTTATCCCCGCTGGCGACCACCTGCTGCGCGACCCGATCGAGTTCGGTTTCGGCATCGATCACCAGCGGTTGTTTGTCCATAAAGGCGATACAGCTTTTACGATCGTACAGCTCGCGGAAGAACGGGCGCGTCATTTGCGACAGAAAGATGTGGCGGTTAATCATGCCGAACGGCGTGCCGTTTTCCACCACCGGCAGGCCAATCAAATCTTTATGTTCGCTAAACAGCGCCATTACCGCCGTGTTGTCCATCGCTGGCGTGACGAACGGCACCGCAATACACAGCGAACGCGCGCGGACACGACCCGTCAGGGCGCTAAGCCCGGTGCGGAAATCAGGCTGCTGCATGAGAAAGAGTCTGGCGTTGATTAGGAATAATCTTAGGTTACGGCACGGCGATGACACTTTTATGTCACCGCCGGCCAGCGCACGCTGCTGCGCTTACTGCGGGGCTTTTAGCGCATCGGCGACGTGGCTGATGGCGCGCACCACCTCACTGGAGCTGCCGCGAATTTCGGCAATCACACCGCCCGCCTGCTGCGCGAGCACTACGCCCTGATCGGCACGTTTCAGGTTCGACGCGATGCCTTTCTGCGCCTTATCCGCCAGCAGGTGGTTATGCCTTACCCGATTTTCGATTTCGCTGGTGGCGCGATTGATGTTCGCTGCGAGGGTGCGCACTTCACTGGCGACTACGGCGAAGCTGCGGCCATGCTGACCGGCGCGCGCGGCTTCCACTGCCGCATTGAGCGCCAGCAGATTGGTTTGGTCGGCAATGCGGCGGATACTCTCCACGATGGCGCCGATGCGATCGGAAGAGTCGCTTAGGTCATTAATATCACCAGAAATACCGTGCAGTTCGCTGGCCAGCGCATTGATATTCTGCACGCTGTTCTCAATGACCGCCGCTCCCTGTTGCGTGCTTTCACTGGTATGCAGCGCGGTTTGCCATGCCTGCTGCGCTGCTTCGCGCTCCAGCTGGTTTTTTTCCACCTGCGCGGTAACGTCGGTGGCGAACTTCACCACTTTGTACAGTTCGCCGGCGCTGTTAAACACCGGATTATAGGTGGCGCGCAGCCAGACGGTATTGCCCTGCTTATTGACGCGCTCGAACTGGCCGGAGATATATTCACCCTGATTGAGCTTGTGCCAGAAGCGGCGATAGGCCTCGCTGGTGCGCATTTCGGGCGGACAGAACAGGCTGTGATGGCGACCGATGATCTCATCAGCGCGATAGCCCATGGTATTGAAGAAATTATCGTTGGCCATCAGCACTTCACCTTTGAGGTTGAAGGCAATCACCGCCATCGAGCGCTCAATGGCGGTGGTCATGGCGCGCTGCTCCTGCGCATCCATGATGCGCGCGGTGATATCACTCGCCAGCTTGACGATTTTGATCACCCGGCCGTGGCGATCCTGCACCGGTACGTAGTTGGCTTCCAGCCAGATTGGACGGCTGTGCTTCGCCACGCGCAAAAACTTATCGCTGAAGCCTTCGCCGCGATTCAGACGCTGCCAGAACTCGCGATACTGCGGTGACTGCACCATATCTGGCGTGCAGAACAGGCTGTGATGCTGGCCGACAATTTCTGCCAGCGTGTAGCCCATGCGCTCCAGAAACAGCGCGTTGGCGGTGAGGATGTGACCATCAGGCGTAAACTCGACCATGGCGATGGCCTCCTGCAGCGAACTGAGCGTTGCGCTGCTGTGACTGCGTTTCTGCCACGCGAGGCGCGACAGGATTCCCGATGTAATAGTGCTGAACATAGTGGACCTTATTATGGTTATGGGATGTCAGCACGGTTATCGGCGTGGGTGGCTAAAAATCCACCACTAAATAGCCCGGTTGCGCAGGTTTTTACCATCGGGTCCGGCGGTTGCTGCAAAAGGCAGCAGTCAGCTGATTTTTACCGAAAAGCGTTTGACGGTACGGCGCGAGTAAGGTTTAATGCGCCCCGTTGCCCGGATAGCTCAGTCGGTAGAGCAGGGGATTGAAAATCCCCGTGTCCGTGGTTCGATTCCGCGTCCGGGCACCAACATTCTGAAAACCCAGCCTTTATGGCTGGGTTTTTGCTTTTTGAAGCACCAATGATTTCTGGTCACTTTGACTGCTGAGGTCATAGTACTGCTTCAGCTATCCAGTATGAGTCTTCCTCTTAAGCAATCTGACGGGTAAAAGCACTTCGAAAATGTCTGCGTTAACTGGTGAACATCCAGATGCAGACGATCGGTTAAGTCATAGAACGGATAACAAATCGGACTAGCGCGGCATCCCTGGCTTAGGTATTTTCCCGTCCATGCCAGACATCCACTGCAGCCCAGGCTGCCCAGAGAAACAGCACGCACAGTAGTAGCCCAACGGACACCAGATACAGAACGCTAATATCGATGTTGCCGGATGCCTTTTTAAACGCGTTAATCTGCGCGGTAATCATCGCCATAGCGGACGGTCTCGCGTGTAATCACCGCTGACCTTGCCGTAATCCAGCGGCTGCGCACGCGAAGGCTGCGTGTAGCGGCCGATGCCAGCACGCATGGTGTTGAGGTCTTCGTTGGCTTTTTTGTAATCGAACAGATAACGACGACGGTTGTTAGGATCGGACTGCGCGGCGACGGCGCGGGCGCGGTCGAGGGAGAGCTGGACTTGGTCTAGTAGGCGTTGGGTGGTGGCGAGTTCGTCGAATTCTGAAGCTGAGGCAGACAAACATACTAATACAAAATACATGGTGATAGCTTCAGTAAGCTAAGCATGGTTCATCCTCACAAAAATGAGTTTGAACCATATTTAGCTAGCAAGAATTAACAAATAAACAAATAAAAATCCGGATCAGTTATTATTCTTTACAACAAGTTGACCTTTTCTAAATTCAGCTTGAAACATTCCATTTTGAGATGTCTGGGTGATAATCTGTTGCTCATCGTCAGGAATATCAATTATGAATGAATCTATTTCTGTAGAGCACCCTTTCCGTTTTACAGATACTCGGATAGTTTTCGTCTTAGAGTTTGCTGGATTGGTAATAATAGTATGTAGGCTTTTATTTTTCATCACGTAATTACCGACAGGAACAGCCATTAGCATTTCCTGCCTGTCATCGGGTAAAATATAATCCACCTCCATTTGAAGAGTAGCATGCCCACCTCCAGGGCAATTTCCCCATTCTTTGTCTTTGCCTCTAATTATTCCACCAACCATAGCTGTTTGCCCACTAATCTTACAGCCATCAACCCCTTGGGAGTTGAGATTACTTACACTCATCCATCTGCCTGAGCAATTCACATTTCGTGCATTATCGGGAAGATTGTAAAAAATCTGCCCGGATTTTGACTCTTCACATCCGACTTCATAGTAGTTCCCTGGAACAACCAAATGTATGTTTTTATTATTTTCCACATTGGTAATAACATCTCTACTTACATAGAACTCCAATTGCTCAGCAGCAACTAAAGACCGCGAGTTAAATGTAACTTTCCTTTCAATGTATTTGTTGAATGGCCAAAATCCAGATTTTTCGCCATAAAAAACATCCATGCTCACAACATAAGGTTTTCGAGGGCTACAAGGCGTTGATGAAAAAGATAACTTTTTCTTTATCTCCTCTGGTAATGTTATTTGTAATCTATCTTCCTGAATAGATAAGTCTTCACTTTGTAGTTCATTACCATCGATTCTAATGATGGGGTCCTTAAATTTTATATGAGGGTCTCTGAACATAAATCCCAAGACCTCGATATCGTATGGTTTACTTATTAGCTCCGATAGTAAGTCTTGGCTCAATGCACCATAAAAAACTGGATAGTGATCTGTAAAAGGAAGCTTATTGAGAAGCTGATTAGCGGAACCTTGAGCTTTATAAATAGCGCTCTGGACATTATCTCCCATGTCTTTTATGACACCGTTACTCAGCTTTTCTAACTCCTTGAATGTATTGGCTTGAGTTGTATTTAACTGATCGAAGGTTTTTTCCATCGAACCTTGATATGCTTTTTCCATTTGCTCAACTGTACCTTTTAATATTCCAGCAAGTATCATTTGTTGTTGTGCCAATCCATTGTTGCCTTGCTCAAGCAAAGAAGAAGCAGATTGTTCAACTTGCCTCACAACATCTTTAACTCCATTGATAATTTGGCCAACAGTCATTCCTGCTGCAATTTCTAAAGCAGCATTAGCTTGATGCAAAGAAATTGATAATGAAAAAATTATAAGCATAAGCTTTCTTTTCATTTTATTAAATCCTTACCAGAGAAATAGATAGTTAGATAACTAAGTTAAGGGATGAGTAGTTGGCTTCACTTATAATCTAGCTTTAAATATTTTGTTTTCTATGACTTAAAATGGAAATTTGTAACTTCAAAGCTTACTATCTATTAGCATTGGAACTGTAGGTTTAAATACTACATTTAATAAACGATCCAGATGCAATCGCTACACAGGTTTAGATGATCTGGTTTTAAATTTTGGTAGTGGCACAATTCTTAATTTTTAAATAAAGCGATATTAATATCTTGGCAATACAAATAGATATTACTAAATGATAAAATTAATATATATCCTGCCGCACCTACGGCTTGCCTGCTGACGACAGCGCACAAAGTCGAGCTTTGCACGCTGTCGTCCAGCTTAAAGGTACTTCTTAAATGATGCCGGGAGTGAGTTCAGGTGTTGCCACTGGCAACACTAAACCTTCACTGTAATCAGGTTGGATTGACTGCTGTTGCGACTGAGGCTCAGCGTTAATTCCTTCATAGAATTGCGCTACCGATTTACCGCCAAGATCCGCGATAACGTTGAGTTCTGCATGCGAGAAAAATGGCAACGCGACGATCGCGCCAGCCAGCATCAATTTTTTCATTGCTGCCTCCGGGGTTCTGTTCAGATGATTTCGGTTGAAGCAGATTGATTACTCGCGAGATTGGCAGGAGCCTGCGTTGCGATTGGACGAGGTTGAGCAGGCGTTAGTGAAGCCAGCTTTTGGCTAACAATCTGCCTATAGCGCGCAGCCGGTTTACCTCCAGCCGGATGGTGATAGCAACCAGCCGCTTTCAACCAGCTGCCGGGGCTTCGCTCCCAGCACTCGCGAAGAATGCGCGCCGCTGCGTCAGGTTGATATAAGGATCAAACGCATCCCACGTTGAGCTGAAGCGATGGCAATTCCAGCCGAGATTGACTTGCGCGATACCGACATCGATTCTCTTAAGCGGATGGATTTTCATAAACTGCTGCAGCGCCTGCCAGGCAGCTTGTCGGCTTTCATAACGATAACCTTTACCCGCGGCGTTGATTGTCCAGGGCCACGGGCGTGTGCCGTGTGGCAGCTGGCGCGATGATTCAGCCAGCGCCAGTGAGTAGAGTGATTCAGCAGACACGCCATGTTGCAGCGCTACTTTCTGATAACCTGACGGCACGCTTTGCATGTTGGTTGACGCCAGTGAGTTGGCGGCACTCAACAACAAAGCGGCGGTTAGAACGCTGCGATATGCCATCCGCTTTCTCCCTGTTGGAGAAGGACCGGCATGATGCCGTTGCCGTAACGCATCCAGCGGCCTGCGTCGTGATTCAGAGTTATGCGACGCTCGCGAACTTGTTCGGCGGGGATGCGGTGCTGTTGCGCCCAGTTGCGGAGTTTCTGATCGCTGCCTTCACTATCGACAAGATAGATATCTACGGGGCGTTTATCAGCGAGAACGGCGGAGAGTCGGATATTGCAGCGCTGGCAATCTCCTTCACGCACGAACAGCACCAGGCGGCCACCGGAGTCATGCGCGATACCATCTGCGTTGCCCATATTAACCGGCAGCATGTTGGGCATCAAGCGCTTCCAGGCAGCATCAACTTCGCGCTGAAATTTGAGTTCTTTTTCGGTACGCTCGTATTCATGTTTTACCCAAAGTTCGGCGTAGTGGCGGGGCTCGGCATCGTTGCGAGCTTCGATGCCAAAAGCGGTGAGTTTATCTATGTTAGGGGATAACTTTCCTCTCAATCCTCTTATTAATTCATCGTATCTGAGGGAGTCGCTTGAATTTGTTGAGCTTTCTGTACTTATGATACAGAATCTGTTTCTGTTTGATTGATCTCTAAAGCTTTTTACTCAGAAAATAGTAAGCACGATAACGCACAAGTGTTTGATATAGAGAGATATTTCATTGTTCGGCACTTATTGTTAATTGAGGTGATATGAACATCGCATGTAAGAAGAACAAAGAGTTAATTAACTTCCCATACGAACATTTTCATTGATAAGTCAGCTTTGCCCAACTTGCCTAAAGAGCTGTAAAAAATTAGTGCATTTTTGTGAAATGTTTGTTTGCACTCTTATGCCACTGGGACTTATCTTAGGTCGTTAGACATAATTCTAATTGATGATTTGATATGGAGAATCAAATGGTTGATTTTAGTGATAAATTATTAAAATCCAATCCGTTAGGCGATACCACTGCTGAGAATGACAACCGCATGCTGTCTGAGGCATTTATCGAAACTGCTGATTTTAGAACTCTCATTGAATCCGATGATAGAACTGTTGTGGTTGGCCGAAGGGGAACTGGTAAAAGTGCTCTTTTCTATCAGTTGAATAAGCATTGGGAAAGAGATAAAACAACGAAAGTTTTTACATTCTCTCCTGAAGATACTCAAATTATAGGATTTAGATCACTTTTAAGACCCTTTTCTGATTCTTTTAATTTATCGAGAGCAGCTACAAGGATTTTATGGAAGTACTCTCTATTGATGGAAATAGTTTCATATTTTCATTCACACTATAAATTATCCACAAATATAAAGTCTGACCCTGAGTTGCGAGCGCACATTGATAGATGGATTTCAGTGCGCGGAGATGTTCTTAAAAAATGTCGTACAATAGCGGCTGAGTTTCTTTCTAACTCTGACCCCGAATCCTCAATTGGTGATCTTCAGTATGAACTGGAATTATCAATGATTGAGGACAAGGTGGTTAAGGCATTAGATAAGAACGAAAAAAATATTGTTATACTGATGGATAGGCTAGATGAAGGATATGAGCCAGATTCAATAGGTATTGGTATTATTGCTGGATTGACTTATGCTTCAATTGAGCTGAACAAGAAAACCAAATATATTAGACCCATTATATTCCTAAGGGATAATATATTTCGTGCGCTCGCTAAACTAGATCCTGATTATTCAAGGAATGTTGAAGGTCAAGTAATTAGATTACATTGGGATTGGGCTCAACTGTTAGGTCTTGCGGCAAAGCGGCTGAAAATTCATTTCTCGCTCGATATTGAAAAGGACCAGCGCGTGTGGGATCGATGTGTGGCTGGTGAGTTAGTTGGTCGAGAAGGTTTCAAACGTTGTTTGCAGTTCACTTTGTATAGACCTAGAGATTTGCTATCTCTTTTGAATGAAGCTTTTTTCTGTGCTTTTCGCCACCAAAGGCATACCGCTGTACAAGATGACCTTGAATACGCCGCCAAATCAATATCAATAGCGCGCTTAGAAGATCTTTGGAAAGAATATCAAAAGATATTTCCTTCAATTCATATTTGTACCAATGCCTTTAAGTCTGCTGAGCCTGAGCAGACAGTTGCTATAGCTAGAAGAAAAATAGACGCTGCATTTGAAGCAATTAGTGAGTCTGAAGACCCGAAGTTAGAATCAGAGTTTAGCTTGTTAAAGTCTTCAGGAATATTGCAAAGTCTCTATAGCGTGGGTTTCTTTGGTATTAAGGATAAGAACTCAGGAGCATATTCCTTTTGTCATGATGGGAGAACGCCTGACAAAGGATTTAATGACACTGATAAGATATTGATCCATCCTTGTTACTGGCTAGGGTTGAATTTGAATAAGGATGCCTTATCTCCCGACGAGGCTCAAGAAATAAATGATGAATATGAAATCAAGGTGGTTTCTGAAAACTCAGACGTTCGCAACGCAAAAATAGGACAGATAGTTACTCATTTGAACCAAATCCCCACGGGTAAAGAGGGTGATTCAGAATTTGAGCTTTGGTGTTTGGATGCGCTAAGAATTATTTTTGCAGCGCACTTGATGGATATAAAACACCATCCAAACGGCGCATCAGTTCAGCGTCGTGATATTATAGGGACGAATAGAGGGAAATCTGATTTTTGGGGCCGTGTATTAAATGATTACAAATCACGACATATTGTGTTTGATGCTAAAAATTACGTTGACATCGGTCCCACAGAATACAGGCAGTTACAATCTTATTTGACTGGGGTGTATGGAAAGTTAGGTTTCATAATTAATAGAGACGAGACCGAGCAATTGCATGCAGGAAAAGAGCTTGATTGGACTAAAGAAATGTTCCAGTCACATAATGTGATCATCATGAAATTCCCTGCGAAGTATATCGCTAAGCTATTGCAAAAATTAAGAAGCCCAGAAAGACATGATGTGATTGATGAGCAAATGAGTAAACTGCTGACGCTTTATGAAACAAGCTATCTAAGTATTAAGTCATCAAGAGCGTCCAAATCATCCCGTAAAAGCTAATAAGAAAATGCCCTGAGATAACGCAGGGCATTTTTAAAATGAGTTTTTAACATAAATTTGGTTTGATTTAGCTTAAGACGGTGACGTTGCTTCCACACGTTCAGCCTTATAAACCATCACCTGACCAATTTTAATCCAATCGACCTTCATCAGCCTAGCTTTCAGTCTAACCCGCTGCTCGCCCGCATGATCACCTTTGTTGAGCGTGAAAATTTTAGACGTCAGGTTGCTGAAGGTAAACCCAGGCAGCAATTTCTGATCCTCGTCTACGGCTATCTGGCAGCGGCTTATAAGGTCCGTTGCTTCCTTACCGGCGACAGTGGCATCAAAGCGCACATAGGTAGGGTTGTCAGTAGGGCCGCTCAGCGCATTAATCACCACGCTGAGGATGCCATCATTCAGGGTTTCAATTCTGCGAATGTTGCTCAAATAACCTAGGCCCTTAATGTTGAGATTGCAGTATTCAGCTTTGGTAGAAGTGGTGTTGTTTGCAGCGTTGTTGGTAGTGGTAACAGTCATGATGTTTACTTCAGGAGTGGGTAACTAGTCACACAGAAACATTCATCCCTGCCGGATAAAAGCATTCCGTCATAAAACCTGGATAGCTTTGCCGCGCTGACTGGTAAGTGCAAAGTACCCCACCAGCAAAGTGATCACACAGCAGGTAGCAAGTCGCCCACTAAATCTTAGGTACTTTTATCAGTTTATAAGGCTCAGCACGACATAACCTGCTCAGGAGTTAGATGAGTATTTGGCAAACGTTTACCGCGACCTCATACATCAGATATAGAGTAAATCTACTGTAATATACAGAATAATATAAATTTCAACGGCACTCACAACCCCTCCCTCACTGCCAGAAATCCCAATCAACAATCGATAACCTGAAGCCAATATTTTGTTTATATTGTAGATATGAGATATATGTCGAAATCAGGAGTCAGCTATGGTCAGTGCGGTTAAACCGACTGAATTTGAAGTGATTGCGGTGTCTTCTGGCAATGTTTCTTACTCAACGAGCAGCGACGGACATGCCGACATCACCATCTCGGTTCCGGATTTAAGTGGCGCGCAGGAAGAGCTCTATTATGTCCTGAAGCTTCCAGCTTACATCGACGAGGTCGCATTTCAGGTCGCGCTGGAGGCCGCTTTCCATGCGGTAGCGGGGCTGGAAAAGCTCACCGGTAAAAAACGGGACGAAATCCCTCCTGCTGCAAAGATAAAAAGCACAGGCAGAAGCAAGCCGGCAAGCAGTTCTAACACGGCACGACTTGAGAAGCTGAAGCAAACCATTCTTGATGATGCTGAATGGTTGCCTGCTCAGGAAGTCTCACGTCGCAGCGGCTCTGCCGTGGATATCAAAAATCCCAGCGGTCTACCGAACCGCTGGACGCGGGCCGATAAAATTTTTGCCATTACTTCTGAAGGCAAAGATCTTTATCCTGCTTACGCGCTGTACGTAGGCGGGCAACCGCTGCCGCAGATGAAGAAAATTATTCAGCTGTTTGGTGAAACAAAAACCCCCTGGTCACTGGCGCTCTGGTTTGGCTCACCGAATAGCTGGCTGGGAAATCAAAAACCGAAAGATCTTCTCGCCTCTGCGCCTGAACGGGTGCTGGAAGCGGTCGCGCGGGCAAAAGAGGGACCGGTACATGGATGAGAAAATAAAAACGCCAGCGGTAAATGACGATCTTACGGCCAGAATGGTGATCTGACCGAAGGCAAAACGATTTGCCGGGCACTCACTTCACAACGCCAGCTGAATATCCGTGGTTTCATCCTGCTGCGCCGGCACTGCACAGCAGATCAGCACCTCATCCTGCGCCAGCGTGATGCCTGGCCGGGTAGTGTAAGTCACCGCGCCTCTCACTAGTTTTGTCTTACAGCTGCCGCAATGTCCGGCGCGACAGCTGTAGGCCGGGCTCAGGCCGCGCGCTTCGGCCAGCTCCAGCAGCGTGCCGGACTGCGGTGTCCAGCGCGCTTCTTTCAGCGATTCAGTAAACACCACCGGCACCGCTTCGGTCGCCACCGGCGGCAGCACGGCGGGCTCTGGCGCATCCTCCTGCTGACGCTGCAGCGACGACGGACCAAACGCTTCGGCGTGAATACGCGCGTCGGCAATATTCAGGCCGCGCAGTCCGTCATACATCGCCTGGGTAAATGACGGCGGGCCGCATAGATAGAAATCGTAATCGTTGAAGGGCAGCACCTGCGACAGCAGTGCCATATCGATGCGTCCGGCAACGTCATAATCCACGCCCGCTTCGGCTTCGCCCGGCTGGCTGAGCACCCGCACCAGTTTCAACGCACCTTCGCTGGCTGCCAGCAGCGCATCAAGCTCACGCGCAAACGGGCGTTCGGCCAGGTTACGCGCCGACTGCAGCAAATACACCGGACGCATCCGGCGTTTGCGTCGGCCTTCATAAATCAGGTGACGCAGCATCGCCAGCAGGGGCGTGATGCCGACGCCCGCCGCCAGCAGCACCGCTGGCCGCGTTTCGTGTGCATCAATAGTGAAGTCGCCGGCCGGTGCGCGCACCTCCAGCCGATCGCCGACGCGCAGGGCATCGTGCAGATACTGTGATACGACGCCTTCACGCTTCACGCTGATGCGGTAATAACCATCCGACGGCGCAACTGACAGCGTATATTGCCGAATCAGTGGTTTAGTGCTGCCCGGCAGCGTCAGGCGGATCGGCAGATGCTGGCCTGCCAGATGCGGCAGCACGCCAGCGCCATCATCCGGCATAAGATGAAACGAGCGAATCTGCGCGCTCTCATCGACGATCCGCGTGATGCGGAAGGGTCGCCACTGCGCCGCCAGCTGCTGCGCCTGCAGGCGTTCGCTGGCGGACGGCCAGTCGCCGGTCATCAGCGAGGCGGGCGATATGCCGTCTGGCTGAACGGTCCAGCGCAGGGCGAGGGCAGCGCGCCGGCGCACGATGCGGCGCGCGCTAAAGCGCCACAGCCGCTCGGCTCCCTGAAAGGCCGCGATTTCGGCGGAATCGGTTATCACCGTGGCATCGCCGCTCATCTGCAATACATCGCCGCTGGCGTAGTCGATAAACAGCAGCCCGGCCTTGCCGTTGAGCACGATATTGCCGAGGGTGGAGAAGAACAGGTTGCCGTTGAAGTCCGGAATGGTCAGCACATCATCGGCAGCGATGCGCACAAAACCGGCTTTGCCGCCGCGATGCGAAACGTCCACCTGACGGCGCGCCTGGTCGGCATAAGTGGTGACATAAAACGTGTCGGCTTGCCGGATGGCGGCGCGCGCGGCGTCATCCAGCGCGCTGAGCGTTTCAACTTCGCCCTGATAAGCCCTGCCGGGCGCATGGTCGAAGCGGAAATCGCGCAGCTGAATATAGCGCGGGCAGTTGCCGAAGCTCTGGTCAACCTGCACGCGCAGGCCGCCGCCAATTGCCGTCAGCACGCCATTCATGCGGTTGCGCCGCCGCGTGTGCAGCTCGATGCCGAGCAGGCCCACCGGTGCGCCATCGGTCATCCCGGCGGCCGCCGGATCGCTGGCGTCAGGACGGGCCGCGATATCCAGCGTGGTGGCGTTGGGCGAGAAGATAAAACCGGGCTGGCCTTCCAGCAGCGTGGCCCAGGCATCACTCTGTGCATCAACGCTGCCGGCAACGATAAACGGCAGCTGCGCGTAAAAGTCACGATGCTGATCGGGCATGTAATCGCGGATCACGCGCTGCCCGACATCGGCCATACGTTCCGCTACGCCCGCCTGCTGCTGCAGCGCAATTTCGCCGTCATGCCATACCGGCAGCGTAATCAGTTTCTCGCCCATGATGCTGGCTCCTGTCAGGCGCGCAGGCCGGCGGCGGTCTGCGGAAAAGGCACAAAGCCGGGTAGCGCTTCAATCCGACGCAGCAGCTGATTCACCGCAGGGTAACCGGACATCTCGACATTGCCTTCCGGGGCACCGGCCAGGTAGCTATATAAAGCGATGTCAGCAATGGTGGGATGCTCGCCCACCAACCACTCACGCTGGCTGAGATGGCTTTCCAGCCGCGAAAGAATCAGATGCGCGCGCGCCAGCACTTCTTCCGCGTTGAATTTGGCACCAAACACGGTAATCAGGCGCGCCGCCGCCGGACCGTAAGCCAGTTCACCGGCCGCCACCGACAGCCAGCGCTGCACCTGGGCGGCGCCCAGCGCATCTTCCGGCAGCCAGTCGCTGCGGTTAAATTTCTTCGCCAGGTACACCAGAATGGCGTTGGAATCCGCGATGTAAACGCCTTCGTCTTCCAGTACCGGCACCTGACCGAACGGGTTGATGGCGAGAAACGCCGGGGTTTTATGTTCGCCGCCAGGCAGGTCGACTTCGACCGTTTCATGCGCTATGCCGAGCAGTGACAGTGCCAGCAGTGCGCGGTGAGCGTGGCCGGAGAGCGCTAAGTTGTATAGTTTCATCATGCGGTTCCTCAGGTTGTGGCCGGGGTGATCCCGAGCCGTGGCCTAAGGTTCGCACAGCCGTATTGCTGGCAGAATAGCCAGATCTGCGAAGTCATTATTGCAAAAAGTGGAAGGATGCGGCCGGGGGCGCAGTAGGGCGCACCCGGCAGAGGAAGTGGTTCAGGAAGGCACGACGGCGCTGCCGCTGGCGGCCTGCGCCTGCTGTTCGTTTTGCTGCTCTTCGCGCAGTTTCAGGCGATCCCACACGCGGAAAAACGGATAGTAGACCACCAGCGAAATCGTCAGGTTGACCACCTGCAACACCGTGCCGGAGATATGGCCGCCGGTGGCGAGATAGCCGCTGACGAAGATCGGCGTGGTAAAGGGCAGGGCGATGCCGGCTGGCGGCGCCACCAGACCGCTGCTCATTGCCGCCCACGAAACAATCACCAGTAACACAGGCGTCAGGATAAACGGCAGGAACAGGTAGGGGTTCATCACCAGCGGAATACCGAACACCAGCGGCTCGCTGATGTTGAATAGCGCCGCCGGCGCGGCGATTTTCCCCAGCTGTTTCATCTGGCGGCTGCGCGCGCGGATCAGCATAAAGATCACCAGCCCAAGCAGCGCGCCGGTGCCGCCGGGCGCAATCCATAAATCGTAAAACTGCTGGGTAAAGATGTGCGGAATCGGCTGGTTATGCTGAAAGGCTTCGAGGTTTTCACTCATGTTCGACAGCCATACCGGCTGAATGAACACCAGCACGATGGCATCGCCGTGCAGGCCGAGCGTCCACAGAATGCCAATCAGCAGCACTGAGAAAATCATCCCCGGCAGCGTGCCGCCGACGTGGTGCATCGGCAAACCAATCACCGTGGCGATCAGGTTGTTGATGTCGTGGAACGGTGAGGCTTCAACTGCCAGGCGCAGCAGCAGCACCACTGCCAGCACGCAGAAGCCGGGAACCAGCGCGAGGAATGATTTCGCCACCGCCGGCGGTACGCCTTCCGGCATCTTGATCACCAGGTTGCGGCTGTGCACAAAGCGGTAGATTTCGGTGGAGAGCAGCGCAATCACAATCGCCACGAACAGGCCCTGACTGCCGATCAGCGAAATCGGCAGCACGCCAGTGACCAACTGCGCGGGTGCGCCTTCAACCGGGGCGAACAGCGTCTGCTGCGGAATGGTCATCACAAACGCCACCAGCGCCATCGCGCCGCTGGTTAGCGGGTCGAGCGTGCGGTATTTCTCTGCCAGCCGGTAGGCGATGCCGAAGCTGGAGATCAGCGCCATGATGTCGTAGGTGGCACGCACCGGATAGAGCAGTTTATTGCGCCAGCTGTCGCCGAACAGGTCGGCCATCAGATGCCCCCACGCCGGGATCGGCAGGTAGGCGAAGATTAGAAAAAAGCTGCCGATCAGCATGAACGGCATGTTGAGAATGATGCCGTCCCGCACGGACAGCACATGCTTCTGCCCGGCCACCTTGAGCGCGGCGGGCAGCACATAACGTTCGATGATATTACGGTTGGACATAGGGCCTCCTCGGGCACAATGGCGCAACAAATTAACAGGTCAATGCGTGTCATTTCGGCGCGGCAGCGGATACCTGCACCCGGCCGTCGCGGCGCAATTTATTGCGCGATGAAGCGCGCCGCGATGGCCAGAATGCGGTTTGCGACAGGGATATCACGCAAACTGCGGCAGCCACGGTTGATTCAGCGTCAGCACTTCGTCCAGCAGCGCTTCGGCGCTGGCGACGTCGCCGACCAGCGGGTTGCCGACCAGCGCCAGCAGCGCGGCACCGCGATCGCCGTGCACCGCCGCGTCGATGGTCAATCGCTCGAAGGCTTTGATCTGCTGCGTCAGCCCGTGCATCAGCGGTGGCAGCGCGCCAAACACCAGCGGGTGCGCGCCCTGCGCATCGACCACACAGTTCACTTCCACCACTGCGTCGTCCGGCAGACCGTGAATCGCCCCACGGTTCTGGCAGTTCACCACCAGATTTTGCCCGCTATTGTTATGGATGGCGCTGATGAGCTCAACGGCCACTTCGGAGTAATATGCGCCGCCGCGAAAACTCAGCTGCTCCGGCTTGTGCGTCAGCTGCGGATCGGCATACAGCGTGAACAGCTCGGCTTCCACTTTCATCACCTGTTCGGCGCGCGTTCCGGCCTGGCCGTGCTGCGCTTTCTCCTGCTCTTCGGCCAGCATCTGCGGTGTTTGCCAGTAGTAGCGGTGATACGGGCAGGGAATCGCCTGCAGCGCGCGCAGAAACGCCGGCGACCACGGCATCTCTTTGATGTTATTCATGGTCAGCGCCTGGCCTTCGCACAGCTGTTCGATCACCCCGGCGGTCACGTCCTCGCCGCGGCACAGCACCTGATGCACCCACACCAGATGATTCAGCCCGGCAAAGCGCAGCGCCACCTCGTCAAACGGCGCCTGTAACATGCCGGCGATCATATGGTGCATATTCACCGGCACGTTACACAGGCCGATGATCTTCGCGTTGCTGTAGCGCGCCACGGCTTCGGTAACGATGCCCGCCGGATTGGTGAAGTTGATGATGAAGGCGTCGGGTGCCAGCTGTTCTACTTTGCGCGCAATCTCCAGCATCACCGGAATGGTGCGCAGCGCTTTGGCGAAGCCGCCGACACCGGTGGTTTCCTGGCCGAGACGGCCATACTTCAGGCCCAGCCGTTCATCGGCGGCGCGTGCCGCCAGCTGGCCGACGCGCAGCTGTGTCAGCACAAAGCGCGCACCGCGAATCGCCTCATCCAGCGCAAAGTGCACGCTGACCTTAACCTGCTCCAGCCCGTTTTTTTGCAGCATGCGGCGCGTGAGATCGGCGATGATCTGCACCTTTTCGCGTCCTGCCGCCACATCCACCAGCGCCAGTTCGGTTACCGGCAGCTGCGCATAACGGTTGATGATTCCCTCCACCAGCTCCGGCGAATAGCTGCTGCCGCCGCCAATGATTGCTATCTTAAGCATCGTTTTCTCCTGCCGTGGTACGGCGATAGAGTTCAATGATTTCGCCCGCTAAATCCTGAATCAGCATGGCGTTCATCAGGTGATCCTGGGCATGAACCAGAATCAGGGTAACCGGCAACCGGCCGCTGCCTTCGTCCAGGCTAATCAGCGCCGTCTGCTGCTGATGCGCGCTGCTCACGTTTTCCCGCGCCGCCGCCAGCTGCTGCTGTGCCGCCTCAAACTGGCCGGCGCGCGCCAGCCGCAGGGCGCTGAGAGCGGCGCTGCGCGCAGCACCGGCCTGCACCAGCAGCAGCATGATCTCCTCTTCCGGAACCACCATTACGTCATCTTCAGGCATGCAGAATCTCCCACAGCGCAACGCCGTGTGTTATCAGTCAGATTGGGGGAAACGAAGAATCAGGAAGCGCGCAGCGCCAGCGCTTTATCCAGCACCTGTTCGCCGCGCATCATGCCGTAATCCATCATGTCGATCACGGCGACCGCCTTGCCCTGCGGGGCCGCGATGGCGGTAAGGCGGGCAGCTTCAAACTGCACCTGCGGGCCGAGCAGCACGACATCCGCATCCGACAGGATACGTTCGAAATCGGCCACCGGGACGGCCTGAATGTTGATCGCCAGCCCGCGCGCTTGTGCGGCGTGCTGCATTTTATTCACCAGCATGCTGGTAGACATGCCGGCGGCACAGCAAAGAACAATGCGCATAATTTATCCTCCTGTGAATTGACTCCGGCATTTAAGACCTGTCGCAGTCGCACTGTAAATACCCTGCAGCCAGATGATTTTGTGATGAAAATAATTTAAAATATTATTTATCAATAGTTTAATCATTAAACCGCCATGAAAATAATTTTCACTGATGTGATCGGGACGATGATTTTTCGCTTGCTGCAGTATCAGTCCAGGAGATTTCACTGCGAAAAAGTGAAAAAAATCTCAACATGAAAAATATTTTCATGCATCATGAGGGTTCGTTACTGAGGATGTGATGAGCTAATGGATATTGTCTGGCAACTGCAGCAGCAGTCGGCGCGTTTTGATGCGCAGGAATCAAAGCTGGCGCGATTTATTCTGGATAACCTGCACGCCAGCGCGCAGGCCACCATGGAGAGTCTGGCGGCGCAGGCGGGTGTCAGCCCGGCTGTACTCCAGCGCTTTGCTGCCTCGGCGGGCTACCGCGATCTGGATGATTTTCTGCACCAGGTGCGCCAGGCCGGCCAGCAGGAAAGTGCGTTTATGACGGTGATTCGTCAGCGGCAGGCTTCGCTCAGCCAGCAGGAGCAGCGGGTGGCGCGCGCCATCCTGCGTGACGCCGCGTTTGCGGCCTCGGCCACCATTGAACAACTGGCCAGCCGGGCGGAAGTCAGTGCGGCGACCATTACCCGCTTTGCCCGTTCGGTCGGCTGCGACGATATTCGCGATCTGCGTATGCGGCTGGCACGCGCCAGCGCCGAGCCAGCCAGCGCCAGCCACGGTGCGGTGCCGCAGCTGGTGAGTCTGCATCAGGCGCTGACCCAGCAGTGGCAGCAGCTGGATGACAGCCGCTGGCAGCAGGCGGCGCAGGCGCTGCGTCAGGCACGCAGCGTGTTGCTGATCGGTGCCGCCGGCCAGCACACGCCGCTGGTGACGGAAGTGCAGCAGCGGTTGAGTGAAGCCGGGCTGGCGCTGGCGTGGATCCAGGACGACAACCTGCTGCGCCTGACGCTCAGCCGTTTGCAGCCGGACGATCTGCTGCTGATCCTCGCGCCGGATACCATCAACAGCAGCGTGCTCAGCGCGGTGCATCACGCTCACATCCAGCAGACCCCTGTGATGGCGCTGTGCCCGGCGGCGCTGGATCTCGCCAGCCAGGCCAACTACTGGCTGCCGCTGCCGGATGCAGCACCGGCGCGGCGCTACGGCATCCTGCTGGCGCTGGACCGGCTGGCGGCGGCGCTGTAACACCCCGCCTTTCGACTCAGGCGGTTGCCGCCACCTGAGATTTGGCTTCAATAAATTGCACCAGCGCGCGCGTCACGTCAGCGGTGGTGGCGCTGCCGCCGACGTCCGGCGTCAGAATGCCCGCCGCGCACACGTGCTCAATGCCCTGCATAATCAGCGCGGCCGCGTTGCGTTCGCCCAGATGCTCCAGCATCTGTACCGCGGTCCAGAAGGTGGCGATCGGGTTAGCGATGCCTTTGCCGGTGATATCAAACGCCGAGCCGTGAATCGGTTCGAACATCGACGGAAAACGCCGCTCCGGATCGATATTGGCGGTCGGCGCGACGCCGAGACTGCCGGCCAGCGCGCCGGCAAGGTCGGAGAGAATATCCGCATGCAGGTTCGTGGCGACAATGGTATCCAGCGATTGCGGGTGCAGCGTCATGCGGTGCGTCATGGCATCCACCAGCATCTTGTCCCACTGCACATCCGGAAACTCCTGCGCCACTTCCGCCGCAATTTCATCCCACATCACCATGCCGTGCCGCTGGGCATTGGATTTGGTCACCACCGTCAGCAGTTTGCGCGGCCGCGACTGCGCCAGTTTAAAGGCGTAGCGCATGATGCGCGTCACGCCGACGCGGGTAAAAATCGCCACTTCAGTGCCCACCTCTTCTGGCAGGCCGCGGTGCGCACGGCCACCGTTGCCGGAGTATTCCCCTTCCGAGTTCTCGCGCACGATGACCCAGTCAAGATCGCCCGGTCCACGGTTGCGCAGCGGCGAGGTCACGCCCGGCAGAATTTTGGTAGGCCGCACGTTGGCGTACTGATCGAAGCCCTGACAAATCGGCAGGCGCAGCCCCCACAGCGTGATGTGATCCGGCACGTCCGGCGCGCCCACCGCACCAAAGTAGATGGCATCAAACTGCTTCAGCGTCTGCAGGCCATCTTCCGGCATCATCACGCCGTGCTGTTTGTAGTAATCCGAGCCCCAGTCAAAGGTCTGCACGTCAAACGTCAGCTGTTCATCGTGCCGCGTCAGCGCCTGCAGCACCTCAACGCCAGCCGAAATCACTTCCGGGCCAATACCGTCTGCCGGAATCGCGGCAATTTTGTAGTTACGCATAGTTTTCTCCAGTCAATTAATGGGTATGAGGATGAGGCAGATCGGCGCTTTGCGGTTTTGGCGTGTGCGCGGCGAGAATCAGCACGATGAGCGCGGACAACGCCAGCAGCGCGGCGACGAAATAGAGTCCCCAGGAGTAGCTGCCGGTTTGCTGGCGGATCACGCCAATCATCATCGGGCCGACAAAACCGCCGAGATTGCCGATGGAATTAATGGTGGCGATGCCGGCGGCCGCGGCCGGCCCGCTGAGAAACAGCGTCGGCATGCTCCACAGCGGCGGTTTGGAGGCGCTGATGCCGACCGTGACCAGCGTCAGCGCAATAATCACCGCCAGCAGCGTGCTGACGTTACCGGCATAAACCAGCCCGGCGGCAGCCAGTAAACAGGCGCCAATGACGTGCCAGCTGCGCTCGCCACGGCGATCGGAGTGACGCGCCCACAGGATCATGCCGATCACGCCAATCACCGCCGGGAAAGCGTTGAGGAAACCAATTTCCAGCGAGGAGGCGCCGAAGCTGCGGATGATTTGCGGTGACCAGATTCCCAGCGTGTACAGCCCGGCCGAGGTGCCGAAGTACACCAGCGCCAGGGCCAGTACGCGCTTGTCCGCCAGCCCGCGCCAGGCGCTGCTGTGGCCGTGCTGCGTCGACCGCGCCTGCTCTTCGGCCTGCATGGTCTCCTGCAGCCAGCGCCGCTCCTCTGCGTTCAGCCATTTAGCCTGCGCCGGACGGTCGGTGAGGAAAAACAGCACCACGATGCCCAGCAGTAACGCCGGAATCGCTTCTAACACGAACATCCACTGCCAGCCGGCGTAGCCCAGCAGACCGTGCATCTCCAGCAACGCCGCAGAGACCGGCGAGCCGAGCGCGGTAGAGAGCGGGGCGGCGGCCATGAAGATGGCGGTAACCTGCGCGCGCTTCGCCGCCGGGAACCAGTAGCTGAGGTAGAGAATGATGCCAGGGAAGAAACCGGCTTCCGCCACGCCGAGCAAAAAGCGCAGGATGTAGAAGCTGGTGGTGCCCTGCACCAGCGCCATGCAGCCGGAGACCAATCCCCAGCTGATCATCACGCGGGCGATCCAGATGCGTGCGCCCACTTTGTGCAAAATTAAATTCGACGGGACTTCAAACAGAAAATAGCCGAGGAAAAAGATCCCGGCGCCAAAACCAAATACCGTGGGCGAGAAACCTAAATCCTGATTCATGGTTAACGCGGCAAAACCAATATTGACGCGATCGAGAAACGCGATGAAATAGAGCAGCATGATGAAGGGCACAATGCGCAACGTCACTTTACGCATCACCCTTTTTTCGAGGTGAGAGTTCATATTAAAGTGCTCCAGATTGTGTAGGGTAGTATTATTTTCTGGTTGTCGAATGCAGTATGCAGGTTTGTATTGCGCGATCATCAGGCGTGGATTATATAAACTATTTGAATAATCGTGCGGTGAGGGAAATGTGGATATAAATCAATTGCGTTGTTTTGTCGCGGTGGGTAAAGAACTGCATTTCGGCCGGGCGGCACAAAGTATGGAAATGATGCCTGCATCACTTTCCCGCTTTATTCGCCTGCTGGAAGAAGATCTTGGAGTGCGCCTGTTAAACCGCTCAACGCGCAATGTTTCATTAACCGCCGAGGGAGCCCTGTTTTTTGACGAAGCGGGAAAACTGATCGATCAGTTTGATGCGCTGGCGCTGCGTTTTAAAGGCGGATTAAAAGA
Source organism: Pantoea sp. ICBG 828 (assembly GCF_002928355.1). Classification (NCBI taxonomy): domain Bacteria; kingdom Pseudomonadati; phylum Pseudomonadota; class Gammaproteobacteria; order Enterobacterales; family Erwiniaceae; genus Pantoea; species Pantoea sp. ICBG 828. The sequence continues at coordinate 412,091 of NZ_POWN01000003.1, forward strand.
TGAACGCCGGACATTACGCATTGGCGCTATCGATAGCGCCGCGCGCGGTTTAGTTCCGGCACTGCTGAATTTATTTGTGCCGCGTCATCCGCTGAGCGATATCCATATTATCGAAGATAAAACCCTTAACCTGATTCCCAAATTAAAATCCGGCTGGCTGGATATGATTATTATCCGCGCGCCGCAGCGCATGGATGCGTCACTGGCGCTGCGTTTTATTACCCGCGAAAGTTGCGTGCTGGCAGTGCCGCTGACGCATCCGCTGGCGGATAAAGCGCAGGTGACGGTGGCAGATTTTCAGCATGAAGCCATGATCATTCCGGACCGCCGCACCCGGCCGCACAGCCACGATCTCACCATCAGCCTGTTTAAGCAGGCCGGCCTGACGCCACATATCGCGCAATATGCCGAAGAGAAGCAAACCATTCTCAGCCTGGTGTCCGCCGGCCTCGGTCTGGCGGTGGTACCAGCCTCTTATCGCACCATGAACAGCGACAGCGTGCGCTATATCGCGCTGACGTTACCTGAGCAGATCAAAGGCTTGCCGCTGAGTATTGCGTGGCAGAAGGGCAACGAAGATCCGCTGTTGCGTGAAATGCTGCGTCTGCTGCATGACCACCGGCAGGAATTGATCGACAGGCTGTGAGGCTGCGCCGGAACGCGCGCTGACGATCTGTTTGTTACTTTCATTCTGCAAGTGACTTGCAAAATGAAAGTTACCCTGCCACAGTATCCCGCATCGACTTCACATCGGGAACTGGCCCATGAAAAACCAACCTCTGTGTAATATGCCGTGCCCTATCGCACGCAGCCTTGGACGCGTCGGCGATGGCTGGAGCATGCTGATCATGCGCGATGCGCTGGCCGGCTTTACCCGCTTTGATGAGTTTCAGAAAAGCAGCGGCGTGGCGCCCAATATTCTGTCGCGCCGGCTAAAAGAGCTGGTGGAGGATGGATTGCTGGAAAAGGTGTGTTACAGCGACGCTCCGGCACGCTACGAGTACCACCTCACTGCGGCGGGCCGCGATTTTCGCACGGTAATACTGGCGCTGGCCGAGTGGGGCAGCACCCACTTTTCACCGGAAGGGCGGCAGATGCAGCTGGTTGAAAGCGCCACCCAGCGCCCGGTGACGCCGCAAATGGTCGACAGCGCCACCGGCCAGCCGCTCTCCAGTGACAAATACCAGATGGTGCCTGGCCCGGCGGCCAGCCCGATGATGCACTACCGCCAGCAATATCTGGCGAGAAAGCGCGCAGGCGATACGGCGCAAAAATTCGCCCCGCAGACGGTGGCCGGGAACGAACCATGAGCCTGACGCGGAAAAAAGCGGCACTGCTGCTGATGCTGGCCTGCGGCGGCGTGGCGCTGGCCGGCTATGGCTATTACTGGTGGCACAGCGCGCGCTTTATGCCTTCGACCGATGATGCTTACGTCGGCGCGGATATCAGTGCGATTTCGGCCAAAGTGTCCGGCTATGTCCAGGCCCTTGCGGTGCAGGATAATGCGGCGGTTAAAAAGGGCGACCTGCTGGTACAGCTGGATAACCGCGACTATCGGGCGGCGGTTGACCGTGCGGCGGGCGAAGTCGCCGCGCAGCAGGCGGCGCTGCAGGATATCGCCGCCACGCGGCAGCTCCAGCTGGCCACCATCGACGGTGCGCGTGCTGCGCTGCTGGCGGCGCAGGCGGTAACGCAGAAAACCACCGCCGACCAGCGCCGCTATGACGCGCTGGTAAGCAGCGCTGCGGTGTCGCAGCAGATTCGCGATCATGCGCAGGCCGATTACCATCAGGCGCTGGCGCAGGAGGGCAAAACCCGTGCCGATCGCGCGGTCGCCGAACGTCAGCTGCAGGTGCTGGATGCGCGCGAGCAGCAGACGCACGCCGCGCTGGCGCAGGCACAGGCCGGCCTGGCGCTGGCACAGCTCAATCTGGAATACACCGCTATCCGCGCGCCGTTTGATGGCGTAATCGGCAATCGCCGCGCCTGGGCTGGTTCATATGTCAGCAGCGGCACGCAGCTGCTGTCGCTGGTGCCGGCGCAGGGGCTGTGGATTGACGCCAACTTTAAAGAGAGCCAGCTGGCGCACATGCGGCCAGGCCAGACGGCAACGATTGTCGCGGACGTGCTGCCGGGCCGCACCTTCAGCGGGCATGTCGCCAGCCTGTCGCCCGCGACCGGCTCGCGCTTCAGCATTCTGCCGGCGGAAAACGCCACCGGTAACTTCACTAAAATCGTCCAGCGCGTTCCGGTGCGTATTGCGCTGGACGGCGAGGCGGCCACGCTCGGGCTGTTGCGTCCGGGACTGTCGGTGACTGTTACCGTCGATGAGCGCAGCGCGCAATGAGCCGCGTGGTCGCCGCGCCGATCGCGCCCGCGCAGATGCCGGTCAGCCGGAAAGTCTTCGCCTTTGCCACCCTGTGCATCGGCATGTTTATCGCGCTGCTGGATATCCAGATCGTCTCAGCTTCGCTGCGCGACATTGGCGGTGGCCTGTCGGCGGGCGATGATGAAACCGTGTGGGTGCAGACCAGCTACCTGATCGCCGAAATCATCATTATTCCGCTCTCCGGCTGGCTGGCCAGCGTGCTGTCTACGCGCTGGCTGTTCGCCGCCTCGGCCTGCGGCTTTACGCTGATGAGCCTGCTGTGCGGCTGGGCGTGGAACATTCAGAGCATGATCGCGTTCCGTGCGCTGCAGGGGCTGACGGGTGGCTCAATGATCCCGCTGGTTTTCACCACCGCCTTCGCCTTTTTCCAGGGCCGGCAGCGGGTGATTGCTGCCGCGACCGTCGGCGCGCTGGCGTCGCTGGCACCGACGCTCGGCCCGACCGTTGGCGGCTGGATCACCGATAACTTCAGCTGGCACTGGCTGTTTTTTATCAACATCATTCCCGGTATTTACATCACCATTGCGGTTCCGCTGCTGGTGAACATCGACGCGCCCAACCGCGAACTGCTGCGCGGTGCGGACTATCTCAGCATCGTGCTGCTGGCGCTGGCGCTCGGCTGTCTGGAATATACGCTGGAAGAGGGGCCGCGCTGGGGCTGGTTTGATGATGACACCATTGCCACCACCGGCTGGATTGCGCTGGCGGCGGGCGTGTTGTTTGTGATCCGCACGCTGCGGCATGCCAAACCGATCGTCGATTTACGCGCGCTCAAGGACCGCGACTTTAGCCTCGGCTGCTACTTCTCGTTTATGGCGGGCGTGGGGATCTTCGCCACCATTTACCTTACGCCACTGTTTCTCAGCCAGGTGCGCGGCTTCAGCGCACTGGAGACTGGACTGGCGATCTTCTCTACCGGGATGTTTCAGATTCTGTCGATCCCGCTGTATGCCTGGCTGGCGAACCGCGTCGATCTGCGTATTTTGCTGGCGGCGGGGCTGATCTGTTTTGCGCTGTCGATGCATTTCTTCGTGCCGATTACCCATGACTGGGGGGCGAAGGAGCTGCTGTTTCCGCAGGCGTTTCGCGGTATGGCGCAGCAGTTTGCCGTGGCACCGACGGTAACGCTGACGCTGGGCAGTTTGCCACCGGCCCGCCTGAAGCTCGCGTCTGGCCTGTTTAATCTGATGCGCAACCTTGGCGGCGCGATTGGCATTGCCCTGTGCGGTACGGTGCTCAACGACCGCACCAACCTGCACTTTAGCCGGCTGGCGGATCATCTCAACAGCGCCAGCCTGACGCTGGGTGATTTTCTGCAGGGGCGCGCTCAGGCGCTGATGACCAGCGGCCTGAGCCCGGATGCCGCGCATACGGCCGCGCTGCAATCGCTGGCGGCGCTGACGCTGCGTGAAGCGCGCACCCAGGCCTTTTCCGACGCGTTCTGGCTGATCATGACAGGCTTTTTCGTCGCGGCGCTGCTGGTGCCGTTACTGAAAAAGCCGCAAGGGTGAGCGCCAGATCGTAGCCCATTAACGCTTACTCAGCGCTTCCCACAGGCCCAGCAGATAGGTGGTGCCCAACGCGCGGTCGTACAAACCGTAGCCTGGGCGCCCGGTTTCACCCCAGATAAAGCGGCCGTGATCCGAACGGATATAGCCGTCAAAGCCGTTGTCATACATCGACTGCAGCACTTTATACATATCCAGCGAGCCATATTCCGTCGGATGCGCGCACTCGTAGAAATCTTTATCGCGGATGATCTTGATGTTGCGCACGTGGGCAAACGGGATGCGCCTGCGGCGCGAGAATTCGGCCAGAATGGCATAGACATCGTTCTGCGGATCCTCGGCAATCGATCCGGTGCACAGCGTGATGCCGTTGGCTTCAGAATCGACGACGTTACAGATCCAGTCGAGATCGTCGCGGTTCTTCACCACGCGCGGCAGACCGAAGATCGAATACGGCGGATCGTCCGGGTGGATCGCCATCTTCACGCCCACCTCTTCACACACCGGGATCACCGCTTTGAGGAAATAGGCGAGGTTTTCGCGCAGCTTCGCGTCATCTACGTCCTGATATTTGGCAAACAGCTCCTGAACTTTTGCCAGCCGTTCCGGCTCCCAGCCCGGCAGCGCGAAGCCGTTAGCACTGCCCAGCACCTCTTTCACCACTTCGTCGAGGCTTTTATCAATGCCCTGCTTCTCGAAGGCCATGGTGATGGAGCCATCCGGCAGCACATAATTCATATCCGTCTTCATCCAGTCAAACACCGGCATGAAGTTGTAGCAGATCACTTTTACCCCAGCGGCCGCCAGGTTGCGGATGCTTTGCTGATAATTAGCGATGTAGCGATCGCGGCTCGGCAGGCCGATCTTGATGTCGTCGTGAATATTAACACTCTCAATCACTTCAACTGTCAGTCCGGCTGCGTGCACCTGATCGACCAGCGCCTGGATCTTCTCCTGCGGCCAGGTTTCGCCCACCGGCACATCGTAAAGTGCGCCCACCACGCCGCGTACGCCCGGCACCTGGCGAATATATTCCAGCGAAACCTTGTCTTCCTTCGGCCCAAACCACCGCATTGTCAGCTGCATTATGTCATCCACCGTCATCGTGTCTGTATGATAACGGCTAAACTACCATACTAGAATTCATGAGGGCAGCATTGCGCGGCGATTAAGCCTTGATCCGCGTCACAGAACCGGTTTTATCCGCAGCGCAGTCGCTTACTAGGCGGTCACCAGCTCGGTGAAATATTGCTTGTACTTAAACAGTTCGAGATCCGAGCGCAGCCCCAGTTTGCGCAGCGCGGTCTGCTTCTGACCGCTGATGGTTTTGCGGCTGCGCGCGTATTTACCGGCGATCTGCGTAATGCTCAACCCGTCGAGATAACAGCGAATCACTTCGATTTCGCGCGGGCTCAGCTCGCGCAGCAGCAGCGTGATGTCGTCGCCCGCCTGGCGCGGCGTCAGGTAGTCGTGCATCTCGCGATCGCTCTCCTGAAATTTATCCAGCTCCAGCATCATGTCCGGCGTCAGGAAGCGCTTGCCGCGACAGATTTGATGGATGGCATCGATCAGCACCTCCTGATCGTGGCTTTTGCCGACAAATCCCTGCACGCCGGCTTTCAGTAACAGCTGGACAATTGCCGGTTTTTCCACCGCGGACGACACCAGAATCTTCAGCTGCGGGTAGTGCAGGCGCAGCTGTTTCACCATTTGCAGCCCGTCGAGCTGGTCTTCACCCAGCATGTAATCCAGCACCAGGATATCGAGCGGGTGGCGCTGCAGGAAATTCATCAGCTGCTGGCGCTGGGCAAAGGCCCCGGCCAGATCGAGCTGCGGCTCCTGCGCTAAACGGTACTGCATGGCTTTACCAATCAGCGGATGATCGTCCAGCACGGCAATCTGCCAGATTGCGCTCTCTTTCATTACATCACCTCTTCAGGAATAGGTGTTTCCAGGGCACGCAGGAACAGTGCGTCCAGCTCGGCCACCGCCCCGGCGACCTCCGGCAGCAGCTGCTGTAATAGCGCACCATCTTCATGCTCCGCCGCCTGTTCGGCGGCGCGGCAGCGATGTTGCAGCGCGTCGGCGCGCAGCATTCGGGCACTGCCGAGTAGCTGATGCGCGGCGTGACGCGCCGAAGCAAAATTGTTCGCAGCCACCGCCTGCGTCAGCTGGGCGAGATCGTAACTGTTCTGCTGGCGCGCGGTGGTCACCAGGTCGCGCCACGCCTGCGGGTTGTTTGCCGCCAGATTCTCCAGCGTCAGCAGGGTATCGTCGCGCGTCGGGTTCATCGGTGCGCCGGTGATCACCTGCAGCAGCTGCGCGCGCTCCAGCGGTTTAAACAGACAACCGTTCATGCCGGCGTCCTGCGCCAGCTGAGCCACGCGCTCCTCCGCCATCGCCGTCAGGCCGTAAACCGGTACCGCGCGTCGCACCAGGCGCTTCTCTTCGGCGCGCAGCTGGCGGGTGAATTCGAAGCCGTCCATCTCCGGCATGTTGCAGTCGGTAATTACGCGGTCCGGCTGATTTTCGCGCCACAGCGCCAGTGCCGCTGCACCGCCATCCGCCACCAGTACATGGTGCCCGGCGTAGCGCAGCTGCTGGGCCAGCAGCAGGCGGTTGGTGGCGTTGTCATCGACAATCAGAATGCGCAGTGCAGCCTGTTTTGCTGGCTCCACCGGCTGTGGCAGGGCGGGCTGCTCATGTTCAATGCTCGCCGCTTCCGCGCGGAAGCGCAGCATAAACACGCTGCCGTCACCCGGTTCACTCTCGACGTGCAGCTCGGTGCCGAGCATCACCGCCAGCCGGCGGCAGATATTCAGGCCTAACCCAGTGCCGCTGGCGCGGTTGCTGCCCTGATCGACCTGAATGAACGGCTCGAAGATCGCCTGCTGCTGCTCTGCCGTCAGGCCAACCCCGCTGTCGCTCACCTCCAGCACATACTCCGGCCGCGTGCTCTCTGCCTGATACAGCGCCACTTCCACTTCGCCGTACGAAGTAAACTTGATGGCGTTGCTCACCAGATTGGAGAGAATTTGCTTCAGCGCCACCGGGTCAAACAGCACCTGGTCCTGCTCCAGCTCCAGCACGATATTCAGCGCCAGCCCCTTGTTCAGCGCCACCTGGCGGAACAGCGCTTCGCAATCCCGCACCACTTCACTGAGCGACATCGGCTGCAGCTGCACGCTGAAATGCCCGGATTCGATTTTTGCCAGGTCGAGAATATCGCCCACCAGCGACAGCAGCGAACGTGACGACTCCCAGGCGACATCAATGTTTTTCTGCCGCTGCTGTTCATTACTCTGGCCGAGATGCTCGATTTCCAGCAGGCCAATCAGCGCCGCCAGCGGCGTGCGGATTTCATGACTCATGTGCGACAGGAAAGTGCTTTTCGCTTCGCTGGCGCGCACCGCGACTTCGTTGGCTTTGCGCAGGTCGGCCATCAGCGCTTCGATATGCGCCAGCTGCTCGCTGATTTCACGCTCGTGCTCGCGCTGTTTGGCCAGCGAGGCTTTCAGCAGATGGTTACGCCACAGGAAAAACAGCAGGCCCAGCCCGGCCACGGCGACGATGCGCAATATATAGCTGCGATAGCTTTGCCACGAGGTGCTGGTGGCGGGCGGCGTGTATTTGATCCAGCGCTCCATCAGCGACTGCATGGTCGGCTGCGGAATATCGGACAGCGCTTTGTTAAGGATCGACAGCAGCACCTGATCCTGCCCATTGACCGCCATCGCCATGCGGAACATCGGCAGCGGCGCGACAAACGCCACTTTGAAGCTGTCATTGAAGTGATTGTTGAGCAGAAACAGCGACGACTCGTACGGCACGATAAAGCCATCCAGCTGCTTATCGAGTAGCTGACCGAGTGAATCAATCGATACGCCGTTTTCGACGAAGTTGATGCCCGGCCAGCGCTCACGTAAATCGTAACGATAGTAGGCGCGCTCATAGATTCCGACGCGCTTGCCCGCCATCTCATCAAAGCTTTTCCACTGGCTGTCTTTGCGCGTCACCACTACCCATGACGAGTAGATGTAGGAGCGGGTGTAGCGGATTTTGTCGTCCTGCTGCGCGGTGGCGTCGCTGACGGCGATAATCGCATCGCGCTGGCGGTTGAGCGTATCGCGCATGTTGCTCAACCCCTGAATCGGGTTGTAGCGAAAGCGAATGCCGGTGCGCTGGGAAATCATTTTCAGCAGGTCCACGCTCAGGCCGACCACGCGCTGGCGGTTATCAATAAAGGTAAACGGCGTATGCGAAGGATCGTAATTAACGGTGATCTCGCGGTGCTCTGCCAGCCACGCGGCCTCTTTGTCGCTGAGATCCAGCGGATGGTTTTTAACCACCGACTGATAATCCAGGCTCCAGGCTTCCGCGATCTGTACCGCGTTGCGCAGCGGAATGTTTTTCAGGATTTCATCGATGGCTGCGATCAGCGGCAGATTGGCGTGGTTGCTGGCAAAGCGCGCGTCGACATCGTTAGTGTACGGCGTGCTGTGCGCTTCAATCACATTCTGCAGGCCGCGATGCGAAAGAAAGCGCTGAGTGGCGCTGTTGCTCCAGAACAGGGTGTTTTCGCTAAACGCGGTGTCGGTGTAGGCCCACAGCGGCGGCGCGGCTGGCGCCAGCGTGGCGCGCGGATAGCGCTTGTGCAGCAGTGCTTTGAGTTCTGCATCACCGTAATAGAGCAGACGATAGCGGCTATTTTTCAGCTCACTGTCGAAGGTCGCGTTACGTTTGCTGATTAATACGCTGCGCGCCAGGGAATACGGCAGGCTCAGCGCCAGCTGCGTATCCTGATTGGCGGCCAGCGTGTAGTAAGGAATCAGATCGACTTCACCGTCGTTAAGCGCATCCACCAGCTCCAGCCGGGTTTTATACACCTTAATTTTCACCGGCAGATTTAACGCCTTCGCCACAATGGCCAGATAATCGGCCGAGAGTCCTTCGTAGGTATTGGCTTCAAACGACACGGAATAGGGCGGCAGCGGGTTGTTCCACACGCCGACGCGCAGTACAGAGTGCTGTTTCAGCCACTGCTGGCTCTGCGGCGACAGCGTGACTTCCGGTGCTACCAGACCATAGCGCGGCGAGAAATTTAACGTGGTTGCACCCCAGGCAGACAGGCAAAAGCCCAGTAACAGAAGGAGGCTGAGGATGCGTTTACTCACGGATGATTTCACTCGCTGGACCGGTTGCGCGCGCCGCCACCATGACGGCACTTCTTCTCTGACGGCACGTTGCGCGTCAGGCATCCTTCAACAGCGACTTAATACAAGTGGACTTAAATCGTGCTTAAGAAATTTCTTAAAAACAGGAGAGAAAATTCCTGGTGAAAAGCAGGTTTCGCCGGCGCGCCGAAGCGAAGCGCGCTGCTATTTTTAGTAAGTGTAAGTTTTGTTTGCTGAAATTACCGCGTTGCTTCGCCATTCCTGCTGAACCCGGCGCAATTTTCCGACGCTAATCGCCTTTTCATTTGTTTTATTTACAGAATCTATCGTGCAGGCAAAATAGCCCTTATTTTCTCTCCAGCGATCAACCATGTCCGAAGAAGCGCTGCGCCAGCAGATTCAGAACCTGAAAAAGCACAATGCGCGCCTCAAGCGCCTGGCGCACGACGCGCGTAATAAGCTGAACGCGGCGCTGGACGGCACCGGCTTGTGCCTGTGGCAGCTGGATATTCCCAGCGGCAAGCTGGTGATTTTTAACCGGCGCTGGGGCGCGATGCTCGGCTTTCAGGCGAAAGAGACCAAAGCGCGCTTTGATGCCTGGCGCGAGTGCCTGCATCCGGAAGATGCCGATGAGGTGCTGCGCGCCTTTTACGATCATATTGAAGGGCGCGCGCCCTATTACGAGGCGCTGCACCGTATGATCGGCAAGAACGGCAAAATCACCTGGGTGTTAGATCGCGGACGCGTCAGCGAGTGGGACGAGCAGGGTAATCCGCTCAAAGTGACCGGCACCCATATCGATATGACCAAAGAGAAGAATTACGAAGCCCAGCTCTCCCTGCTGGCGCATCACGACCCGTTAACCGCGTTACCCAACCGCCACGCGCTGCAGGCGCATTTTAGTCAGCTGCAACGCGCCGGGCCGCTGTGCGTGGCGTTTATCGACCTCGACAACTTCAAGCACGTCAATGACACGCTCGGCCATCGCAGCGGTGACGAGGTGCTGATTCAGCTCAGCCAGCGCATCCGCGATTTGCTGCCGTCAGAGGCCATCGTCGGGCGGCTTGGCGGCGATGAGTTCGTGCTGCTGCTGCCGTTTTTGATTGACTACCCGAAGGTGCGCATTCTGGCGCAGGCGGTGCTGGATGCGGCGCTGACGCCGTTTGACGTCGACAATGGTCATGCGCGGATTGGTGCTTCGATCGGTATCGCCCCGGTACACCGGCGCGACAGCTTCGACGACGCGCTGACCCGGGCGGATGGCGCCATGTACCAGATTAAAAAGAACGGTAAGCAGGGCTTTGGCCTGGCAGGCAATACATCGATGGGGTGAGGGCCAGCGCCCGCACCCCTTGATCACTTAAAACGCAAAACAGGAACAGCCCAGCGCACCCCAGAACGCGTTATTGTCTGACACCGGCACCGATGACTGGCGCGCGACATCATGGGCGTGGCTGTGCACGCCGCAGGGGCCGCTGCACTGATGTACCTGCGGCATCCGCGCGGCGCGACCGCTGGTCTGCGGCGGGGCGCTGCGGTAGTGACCAGGCACGGTAACCACCGGCGACCACTCCGGCAACACCGGTACCGGCGGCGGTGCCAGTGGCGTGAAGCTGCCGGCGGCATACACCACATTGCCATCCACCAGCGTCAGCACCGATTCAATGCCTTTGATCTCCTCTTCCGGCACGCTAAAGAAATCTTTCGATAACAGCACCAGATCCGCCAGCTGGCCGACTTTGATCTCACCTTTGGCGCTCTGCTCGCTGGAGAACCAGGCACTGCCTTTGGTCCACAGCATCAGTGCGGTTTCACGGTCGATGCGTGCGTTGTCATCGTACAGCTGCATCCCGCCGACGGTACGGCCTGAAACCAGCCAGTACAGTGCGGTCCACGGGTTATAGCTGGCGACGCGGGTGGCATCGGTACCGAGGCCCACCGGCACGCCGGCCTCCAGCATGCGCGCCACCGGCGGCGTCTGCTTCGCGGCCTCTTTACCGTAGCGATCGACAAAGTATTCACCCTGGAAAGCCATGCGATGCTGCACCGCCAGCCCGCCGCCGAGAGCTTTTACCCGCTCAATATTGGCTTCAGTGATGGTTTCCGCATGGTCAAAGAACCAGTGCAGGCCATTGAACGGAATGTCGCGATTCACCTTCTCAAACACATCCAGCATGCGGCTGATTGATTCGTTATAGGTGGCGTGCAGGCGGAACGGCCAGCGATGCTCCACCAGGTGGCGCACCACACGCTCCAGCTCATCTTCCATGCCGGGTGCCAGATCCGGGCGCGGTTCGAGGAAATCTTCGAAGTCCGCCGCCGAGAACACCAGCATTTCACCGGCACCGTTGTGGCGCAGGAAGTTGGTGCCCTGGCCCGGCTTCAGCATATCGGTCCACTTCTCAAAGTCTTCCAGCTCGTGGCCGGGACGCTGGGTGAACAGGTTATAGGCGATGCGTACCGTCAGCTGCTTTTTCGCGTGCAGTTCGGCGATCACGTCGTAATCGTCCGGGTAATTCTGGAAGCCGCCGCCGGCGTCAATGGCGCTGGTCAGACCGAGGCGGTTCAGCTCGCGCATAAACTGACGCGTCGAGTTAACCTGCTGTTCCAGCGGCAGTTTGGGCCCTTTCGCCAGCGTGGCGTACAGCAGCATGGCGTTAGGACGGGCGATCAGCATGCCGGTCGGATTGCCATTACTGTCGCGCTGGATTTCGCCGCCCGGCGGGTTGGGGGTCTCTTTGGTGTAGCCCACCACTTTCAGCGCGGCGCGATTGAGCAGCGCGCGGTCATACAGATGCAGAATGAAGACCGGCGTATCGGGCGCGGCGGCATTGATTTCGTCCAGCGTCGGCATGCGGCGCTCCGCAAACTGGAACTCGCTCCAGCCCCCGACCACGCGCACCCACTGCGGTGACGGCGTACGCAGTGCCTGTTCGCGCAGCATACGCAGCGCATCGGCCAGCGACGGCACGCCTTCCCAGCGCAGCTCAAGGTTGTAGTTGAGGCCACCGCGAATCAGATGCAGGTGGGAGTCGTTCAGGCCGGGGATGCCGGTGTGCCCTTTGGCGTCGATGATTTGCGTGTCGCTGCCGGCAAAGCGCATGACGTCCGCTTCGCTACCTACGGCGAGGAACTTGCCGTCTTTGATGGCTACGGCGGTAGCCAGCGGGTTTGCGCGGTCGACGGTGTGAAACTTACCGTTGGTAAAAATCAGGGATGCGGTCGTCATTCTGTTCTCTCCGTTAAATTAAGCGTAGCGGCCCTCAGCCACCGTGTTAATGCGCGGTTAAAAATGCTTGCGCCGATGAGGAAAAAAATACGAAATGACAGCAGTTATTGATAACGGATTGTTTTTACGTTGTCGTTCAACTTTTTTTACGGAGGGTAGGGAATGCGTTTAAATCTGGAGGCGCTGCTGATTCTGGATGCGCTCGATCGTCATGGCACCTTTGCCGCTGCGGCCGCGCGACTGTTCAAAACCGCGTCGGCGTTGAGCTATACCGTGCAGAAGATGGAGAGCGATTTAAAAATCACGCTGCTCGATCGCTCCGGCCATCGCGCCACATTCACGCCGACCGGCCGCCTGATGCTGGAAAAAGGGCGGACGCTGCTGCGTGCGGTGAACGAGCTGGAGCAGCAGGCGCGCTACGTGGAGAGCGGCTGGGAGAGTCTGCTGACCATCAGCGTGGATGCTTCGCTGCCGTTCAGCATCCTCACGCCGCTGATTGACGAATTTTATCAGCAGCACCCGCACACCCAGCTGCAGTTCCGTCAGGACGTACTGGCTGGCTGCTGGGAAGCGCTGCACTACGGCGAAGCGGACATTGTCTTTGGCGCGGTTCAGGAACCCGCCACGCGCAAAGAGATTGTCTGCCAGCCGCTGGGCTGGCTGGAGTATGTGTTCGCTGTCGCTCCTGACCATCCGCTGGCGGCGGAGCCCGAACCGCTGCTGCGTGAACAGATTCGCCAGTATCGCGCGGTCACGGTGCATGATTCATCCCGCCACGGTGCCGGGATGGATTTACGCGTGCTGGATGAGCAGAAGACGCTGAGCGTGCATGATTTCCCGGCCAAACTGCAGGCGCATCTCGCCGGGCTCGGCTGTGGTTATCTGCCGCTTTACCTGGCGCGCCCGCACCTGGCGAGCGGTGCGCTGGTGGCGCGCCAGCTGGACAGCGAGTGCCGGCGCGATATCGCCTATCTGGCGTGGAATGAGAGCGCCTGCGGCAACGCGGCTATCTGGTGGCGCGAGCGCCTGCCGACGCTGCCCGGCCTGAGTGACATCTACGCGCCAGCCTGATCACAGCGCAATATGATGGCTGACCTGCGGGGGTTCATCACCCTGATGGAACTGCAGTACCGCCTGCTGTAACTCAGCATCGGCGCGCGAGACGCGCTGGTGCTGACGCAAATGCTCCTGCCATGACTCCACCATAAACCACTCCAGCAGCGCTCCGGCATCGTCGGTCTGCTCCATTAATCCCCACGCATAGGCACCGTCACGGCGTCGCGCCTGCGCCAGTTTGTGCATGGCGTGCTGGAAAGCGGCGCGATCGGCCTGGGGAACACGGTAGCGAATCTGGATCAGTACGGCGCCACGGCGGATATCCACCGCATCGCTCACCACCGGTTCAGCCCAGTGCTGCGCCGGCTGCAGATCCGCTTCGCCCGCCGGCAGCGCCAGCCGTTTTGCCAGCAGCGCCGTGATGAGCAGCGCCGCGCCCGCCAGCATCAGCGTTGGCGCCAGGCCCATGTGCTGGGCGATCAGCCCCCAGGCCAGACTGCCACCCGCCAGCGTGCCGTTGAACACCATCAGATAGACCGCCAGCCCGCGACCGCGCACCCAGTCGGGCAGCACCGCCTGCGCCACGCCGTTGAGGGTCGTCAGCGCGATGATCCAGCCGGTGCCCAGTACCAGCATCAGCAACAGCGCCAGCCACTGCGGCGGACTGAGCGCCAGCGCTACCATGACCAGCGCGCTGAGCACGGCGGAGAGCAGCATCAGTCCATCATGGCTCAGCCGGGCACGCAGGCGCGGCAGCAGCAGCGCGCCGGCAATGGCACCGGCACCGACGGCCCCAAGCAGCAAGCCATAAAAGCCCGCGCTGCCGTGCAGCATGGTACGCGCCACCAGCGGCAGCAGTGCCCAGATGGCACTGGCGAAGGCAAAATACAGCGCGGCGCGCAACAGTACGCGGTGCAGTTCGCGGCTGGCTTTCACATAGCGCAGCCCGGCGCGGAAAGCGCCAAAGAAGTGCTCATTCAGCGCGGTAGCGGCTTTCGCCGGGCGTTTCCACCACAGCAGCGCGGCGATGACGAAAAAATAACTGGCGACATCGGCACCGTAAGCGGCCATAGCACCTAAACTTGCCAGCAGCAGGCCGCCGGTAGCCGGTCCAATCGCCCGGGCGATATTGATGCCCAGCGAGTTGAGCGCTACGGCATTTTTCAGCTCATGGCGGGGTACCAGTTCCGGCACGATGGCCTGCCATGCCGGACCGAACAGCGCCGCGCCGACGCCGCCGACAAAGGTCAGGCCGATCAGCCATTCAACGGTGAGCCAGTGGTTGTGCGACAGCAGCAGTAGCGTGCCACTGACGCTGGCCATCAGCAGCTGCACCACAATTAGCAGGCGGCGGCGGTCAACAATATCCGATAGCACGCCGGCCGGCAGCGCCAGCAGGAACACTGGCAGGGTGGCGGCGGTTTGCATCAGCGCGACGGCGGTTGGGTTATCCGACAGTCCGGTAATCAGCCAGGCGCTGGCGACGTCACGGATAAAGCTACCGGTATTGCCGAGCACCGAAGCGGTCCAGATCACGGCGAAAAGCCCGTAGGCGAAAGGGGAAAACGCGCCGCTGCGCGCTGTTTGTGGATTTGGCTGGTTCATCAGGCTGTTCCTGTCAGTGTGCGATGAGAGCACGATACGAAGCTCGCCCGTCAGGAGATAGCGGAAAAAATCGGCCAACTTGTACAAGGATTTTTGACGGCAGGGCTTAGCAAAAATCTTTGCACAAGTTGTCAAAATCTCTGCTTTAGGTTTTTCCAGCATCCCACGCTAGTTTGATTGCCAGACACAACATCACTGACTAACGGAGAAAAAACATGAGCACATTCAAGACTAAAGACGGCGTAAACCTGTACTTCAAAGACTGGGGCAAGGGGCAGTCGGTGCTGTTCAGCCACGGCTGGCCGCTGGATGCCGATATGTGGGACAGCCAGCTCAACTTCCTCGCCGAGCGCGGCTATCGCGTCATCGCGTTTGACCGCCGCGGCTTTGGTCGCTCCGATCAGCCGTGGGAAGGCTACGATTACGACACTTTTGCCGACGATATTCACGGCCTGATCGAGCACCTGCAGCTGGATGAGGTGACGCTGGTGGGCTTCTCGATGGGCGGCGGGGATGTGTCACGCTACATCGGTCGTTATGGTACCGCGAAAGTGAAAGGACTGGTGCTGCTGGGCGCCGTTACCCCGATTTTTGGTAAAACCGACGATCACCCGGAAGGGGTGGAATCAGCGGTGTTTGACGGGATCAAAGCGGGTTTGCTGAAGGATCGTGCGCAGTTTATCAAAGAGTTCGCCACGCCGTTTTACGGCACCAACGCGGGCCAGACGGTTTCCGATGGCGTGCTGACGCAGACACTGAACATTGCGCTGCTGGCGTCGCTGAAAGGTACACTGGATTGTGTGACCGCGTTCTCTGAGACGGATTTCCGTGCGGATATTGCCAAAGTGGATGTGCCGACGCTGGTGATCCACGGCAGTAACGACCAGGTAGTGCCGTTTGAAGCCACCGGCAAGCTGGTGCACGAGATGATTGCGGGTTCGCAGCTGAAAGTGTATGAGAACGGCCCGCACGGTTTTGCGGTGACGCATCAGGACCAGCTGAATGCGGATCTGCTGGCGTTTTTGCAGGGGAATTAAGGGGGAGTGCGTTTTTTCCCTCACCCTAACCCTCTCCCGCACGCGGGAGAGGGGACCGATCGAGCGAGCAGTGGATTCTTTCGTTACATGTGGCAGCGTTTCCCTCTCCCGGTGGGAGAGGGCCAGGGTGAGGGCATCAGGCCGCAGTATCCCGCACCAGACCGCCGCATCCTGCCTGCCACTCCACCCAACTAAGCCGTCAGTCCGCCAGCAAATGCCCGTACATCGCCAGCAGGCGACGGGTGACGCCGTTGGTCCAGCCGAAGCCATCCTGCAGTGGATACTCACCGCCGCCACCCGGGCGGGCGCGATCGCCGCTGATATCGTACTTCTCTACCAGCTTATGGTGCAGCGAATAGAAATTCTTCACCGTGGTCAGCCAGTTGACCGCAATCTCGGTTGCTAGCGTCTCTTCACCGTAGTTATTCAGTCCGACCACCGCCATCCACTGCAGCGGTGCCCAGCCGTTGGGTTTATCCCACTGCTCCCCGCTCTCCACCATGGAGGTCACCAGCCCGCCCTGCGTCAGCAGCAGCTGGCGCAGCGCCACCGCCTGCAGATGTGCCTGCTCGGGTGATGCCAGCCCCAGGAACAGCGGTACCACCGCCGCTGCGGTAAAGGCACCAAAGCGTTCACGTCGCCAGTCGTAGTCGCGGTACACGCCTGCGGTGTTGTCCCACAGATAGCGATGAATCGCCTGCTTGCGCGCATCCGCTTTCTTCTGCCACGCCAGGCCGGTGAGTTCTTCGCCCTTCGCGTGCGCCAGCGTCGAGATCATCAGCTCCAGCTTGTAGAGAAACGCATTCAGATCCACCGGAATAAACTGGGTGGTGCGAATGCTGGCCAGACGCTGTGGATCGCGCAACCAGCGCGAGGAGTAATCCCAGCCGGAAGCGGCACCGGCGCGCAGATCGCGATAGACCTCGCTGGCCGGCCGACGCGATTTGCTGGCGGTTTCCACATCTTCCATCCACGACTCATCGCGCGGCGTGTCGCGATCGTCCCAGTAGCGGTTGAGCAGCGAACCATCCGGCATGCGCACCACGTGGCGATAGGCCTGATGCGGCATCAGCTCGCCAGCCCCGTCCATCCAGAACTGATACTCTTTCATCAGCTGGTCAAGATAGCGCTTCGCGCCGCGAATGCCGTCCTCTTCAAACAGCTCGACCATCAGCGCGAACACAGGCGGCTGCGAGCGGCTGAGGTAATAGGTACGGTTACCATTCGGCACGTGACCGTAGTTATCAATCAGCCAGGCGAAGTTGTCCGCCATATGACGCAGCAGATCGTCGCGGCCCGCTTCGGCCAGTCCCAGCATGCTGAAGTAGGAGTCCCAGTAATACGTTTCACCAAAACGCCCGCCGGGCACCACGTAAGGCTTCGGCAGCGGCAGCAGCGACGAATGCGGTAAATGCTGCTGCGGCATTTTGGTTAACACTGGCCACAGATCGTCAATATGTTCCGTCAGGGTTTTATCCGGATTGGAAACATAAAAACTCTCATTGACCTGCGGTAAATAAAAATGCTCGTGGACAAATTTTTCCAGGTCGAACTCCGCCGAGCGTTTGCGGCGGCGATAGCGGATTAAAATATCCAGCGGATCGAATTTAGGCGCGCAGTCCGGGAACGTTTTGCTGTCGGCAAAAATACGTGACGTCTGTACGTGCTCAAACAGCTCCAGATAGCGATCGGCAGGCGTCAGCGCATCAGGCGCAGGCAGGCCTTCAATCAGCTCGGGTTCCGGCTCCGAATCCTGCATACCTTCGCGGATAAACTCGTGAGGATCGTATTGATACCCCAGATCAGCATGGGCTTCGTGTTCTCCGAAAGCTTGACGTTGCTGGTGGTTAGTATTAATAGCGGCCTCCTGAAATTGCCTGGTTGCTCAAAGGACAAATTATAGATCTCTGACCCGATGAGACAACAATGCGAAATATCTATGAACGTAATAAATCTTGTCGATTGATCGGCTATTTAAGGCTTTTTTCAGCGAATACAACGTCCTATATTTCAGGAATTGAAAGCAGTGTTTCAGATGAAGCTTTAAATAAATGAACAGATTTATCTGTAAATAAGAAAATCGTCAGTGATGACGGCAAAAAAGCGGGAAGAGGTTGATCATTTGATGGCAAACGAGACGGGGAAAAGAAGGTTTTTCGTCGCCCTCACCCCGGATTTCACCGCAGGTGAGGGCGCCATCAGCGCCTTACTTTGCCAGCGTGGCCTTAATTACCGCGGCGAACGGTGTGGTCGGGCGGCCAATGAGTTTGCTGAGCGTGTGGCTGTCGTCGAACAGGGCGCCCTGGGCGGCACCGGCGTCGGAATCCGCCAGCAGTTCGGCCAGCGGCGCAGGTAAACCGGCTCCGATCAGCGCCGCGCTGAACTCCGCAGGCGGCAGGTTAACGTACTCCACCTGTTCGCCGGACTGGCGGGCAATCTCCGCACTGAATTCTGCCAGCGTATAGCTGTCATCGCCGGCCAGTTCGTACACTTTGCCGGCCTGATCGTCACGGCTGATCACCTCTGCCGCCGCGGCAGCATAATCCTCGCGCGCCGCCGACGCGATGCGCCCATTGCCCGCCGCGCCGATAAAGGCATGATGCGCTAACGCCGGTGCGATGCTGGCCGCATAGTTTTCGCTGTACCAGCCGTTACGCAGCAGGGCATAAGGGATGCCTGAAGCCTGCAGCAGCGCTTCGGTGGCGCGGTGTTCGACGCCCAGACCCAGCGGCGAGGTATCGGCATGCAGCAGACTGGTATACGCGATAAATGACACGCCTGCCGCTTTGGCGGCATCAATCACCGCCCGGTGCTGGGCTTCGCGCTGGCCCACTTCGCTGGAGGAGATCAGCAGCACTTTCTGCACGCCGGCAAAGGCGCCCTGCAGCG
The DNA here is from genome assembly GCF_002928355.1 of Pantoea sp. ICBG 828. NCBI lineage: Bacteria > Pseudomonadati > Pseudomonadota > Gammaproteobacteria > Enterobacterales > Erwiniaceae > Pantoea > Pantoea sp. ICBG 828. The sequence continues at coordinate 430,978 of NZ_POWN01000003.1, forward strand.
TCTGTGGCTGGTTGTAATCCGCGGTACGCAGCGCGACGCCGAGCGCCTGCAGGTCCTGCGCCTTTTCCGGTGAACGTACCACCGCGATGATCTCGCTGGCCGGTACTTTCTTCAGCAAGGCATTAATCACTAAACGGCCCAGTTGGCCAGTGGCTCCGGTAATCGCAATCATGGTGTTTTTCCTCAGGTTGAACTGGTATGGAAACAGCCTACGAGATAAACTAACTTTTAGTAAGTACTTACAGATTTGTTAGTTTGAGCGGAGTGATGTAAATGGCTGAAAACCTGAGTGATAAATTTTCCCGTGGTGAATTGCTCAATGTGAACTGCCCGTCACGTGAAGTGTTAAAACGGATTACCAGCCGCTGGAGTGTACTGGTGTTACTGGCGCTGCGCGCTGAGACGCTGCGCTTCAGCGAACTGCGCCGCCGGATTGGTGGCATCAGTGAACGCATGCTGGCGCAGACGCTGCGCTACATGGAAGAGGATGGCTTCATTGAGCGTATCGCCTATGAAGTGGTGCCGCCGCACGTGGAGTACCGGCTGACGGCGCTGGGCCATGAGGTGGAAGGGCAGGTCATCGGCCTCGCCGACTGGCTGGAAAGCAATGTCCACCGCATCATTAAAGCGCCGCAGACGGCGTGAGTGCCGTCGCGGCGCGCCAGGCTCAGGCGTGCAAATATTTCTCAAACCAGCCGAGTGTGCGACGCCATGCCAGGTCGGCGGCAGCTTTGTCATAGCGTGGCGTTGAGTCGTTATGAAAGCCGTGATTCACGCCGGGATAAATATACGCCTCATAGGTTTTGTGGCTGGCTTGCAGGGCGGCTTCATAGGCTGGCCAGCCTTCGTTGATGCCTTTATCCAGCGCGGCATAGTGCAGCAGCAGCGGCGCCTGAATGCGCGCCACATCTTCCGCTTTTGGCTGGCGGCCGTAGAACGGCACGGCGCAGGCCAGCTCAGGAAACGCCACTGCCGCCGCATTTGCTACGCCGCCGCCATAACAGAAGCCGGTGATGCCGACCTTGCCGTTCCCCTCGGGATGCTGCATCAGGAAATCGACCGCCGCGAAGAAATCGTTCATCAGTTTGGTCGGGTCGACTTTGGCCTGCATCGCACGGCCCTCTTCATCATTGCCCGGATAGCCGCCCAGCGAGCTTAAGCCATCCGGCGCCAGCGCAACATAGCCCGCTTTGGCGACCCGTCTCGCCACGTCTTCAATGTAAGGATTCAGGCCGCGATTCTCGTGTACCACCACCACGGCACCCAGCTTGCCGCTGGCGTGAGTCGGGCGCACCCGATAAGCGCGTACCTCGCCATGTCCCTGGGGCGACGGGTAGTGAATGTATTCGGCGTTGATATCAGGATCGGTAAATGACACCTGCTCTGCCAGCGCATAATTGGGGCTCATGGCGCTGAGCAGGGTGGCTCCGGTCATGCCGGCGATGGTGAACTTCGCGGCCAGCGAGAGAAACTCGCGCTTGCTGATGCGACCGTGCGCATAGTAGTCATAAAGCTCAAGCAGTTCCTGGGGAAAATCCTGGGCGGTAAGACGGGTCATAACCTCTCCTTCGCTGATTAACCGGACTGTGCTGCTTTAACAAAGCACAGCCTGACGCCGCTGGCAAATGCCATGCCCCAGCGGGTTAATGCGCGATGGCTCACAGAATGTCACCGAAAGGCAGCAAATTAATTTCTTTTTGGTCTATAAAAATTATCTTTTAATTAACAAAGTTTCTTTCTGGCGACTGTGCAGGAAATTTTACAACGTAACGTGACGGTGCGGTCCTGTGCCGTTTTGTCTTGCGCAGTAATTAACAGCTAAATTAGCCAGTTACCAGATTAACGCCTTTTCCTCTCGCTCTGCTTAATAACAAGATTGTCACAATAAATCACGGGCTTTAACCTTAACTTAGTGATTTTAAACAAGTAGTTTCTGGTGAAAACAATGATCGAAATCAAAAAATACTGTTATAGTTTTAGCCATTCCCACTGTTTCTTTTTGTTCTCGCCGCTTGCCTTACAATTGGCGTGAATCTCTTCCGACGTCACGAAATAATAATTTTGTGCGTCAAACTTGTTAATTATAAGTAAAAATTCGGTGTAATCTTGTGGCAAAGAGGTAAGCAATGTTTGGATTAGATGCCTTCCACCTGGCCAGGATTCAGTTCGCCTTTACTGTTTCCTTCCATATTATTTTCCCGGCCATCACCATCGGTCTCGCCAGTTTCCTGGCGGTGCTCGAAGGCATGTGGCTGAAAACCCGTAACGAGACCTATCGCGATCTCTACCACTTCTGGTCCAAAGTCTTTGCCGTTAACTTCGGTATGGGCGTGGTGTCCGGACTGGTGATGGCGTATCAGTTTGGTACCAACTGGAGTGGCTTCTCGCAGTTTGCCGGCAGTATTACCGGTCCGCTGCTGACCTATGAAGTGCTCACCGCCTTCTTCCTTGAAGCAGGCTTCCTCGGCGTGATGCTGTTTGGCTGGAACCGCGTTGGGCCGGGCCTGCACTTCTTTGCCACCTGCATGGTTGCGCTCGGTACCATCATCTCGACCTTCTGGATCCTCGCGTCCAACAGCTGGATGCATACCCCGCAGGGCTACATCATTGAGAATGGCATCGTGGTGCCGCAGGACTGGTTTAAGATTGTCTTCAACCCGTCGTTCCCGTACCGCCTGTTCCATATGTCGGTGGCGGCCTTCCTCGCCAGCGCCTTCTTTGTTGGCGCATCTGGCGCGTGGCATCTGCTGCGCGGTAACGATAACCCGGCAATCCGCAAAATGTTCTCCATGGCACTGTGGATGGCACTGATCGTGGCGCCGATTCAGGCGATGATCGGCGATGCGCACGGCCTGAATACCCTTGAGCATCAGCCGGCAAAAATTGCGGCGATTGAAGGCCACTGGGAAAACCCGCCGGGAGAAGCGACGCCGCTGATTCTGTTCGGTATTCCGGATATGGATGAAGAGCGCACCAAATATGCGCTGGAAGTGCCGTACCTCGGCAGCCTGATTTTGACCCACAGCCTGGACAAACAGGTCCCGGCGCTGAAGAGCTTCCCGAAAGAGGACCGTCCGAATTCGCTGGTGATCTTCTGGTCGTTCCGCGTAATGGTGGCGATGGGCCTGCTGATGATCACCCTCGGCGTGCTGAGCCTGTGGCTGCGTTACAAAAAGCGGCTGTATAACTCCCGGCCGTTCCTGTGGTTCGCCCTGCTGATGGGCCCGTCCGGCCTGATCGCCATTCTTGCCGGCTGGTTTACCACGGAAATTGGTCGTCAGCCATGGGTGGTGTACGGCGTGCAGCGCACCATTGATGCGGTGTCGGCGCATGGTGATTTGCATATGAGCATCAGCCTGCTGGCCTTCATCCTCGTCTATTCGTCAGTGTTTGGTGTCGGCTACGTTTACATGATGCGCCTGATCAAGAAAGGTCCGCTGACCGGCGAGGGTAAAGATGTGCGCCACGGTGGTCCGGGGCAGGATAAAACACCTGCGCGTCCGCTTTCTGCGGCCCATGAGAGTCTGAACGAACCGCAGGAGGGTAAATAAATGATCGATTTCTCCATTATCTGGTTCGCCATTATCGTGTTCGCCACCCTGATGTATATCGTGATGGATGGCTTCGATCTTGGCATCGGTATCCTGTTCCCGTTCAATAAAGATGCAGTTGAGCGCGACATGATGGTGAATACCGTTGCGCCGGTCTGGGATGGCAACGAAACCTGGCTGGTGCTGGGCGGTGCCGGTCTGTACGGTGCGTTCCCGCTGGCCTATTCGGTGATTGCCGATGCGCTGGCCATTCCACTCACCGCGATGCTGATTGGCCTGATTTTCCGTGGCGTGGCGTTTGAGTTCCGCTTTAAGGCCACGGAAGAACACCGCGCTTTCTGGGATAAATCATTTATCGCCGGTTCACTGCTGGCGACCTTCAGTCAGGGCGTTGCGGTCGGTGCGATTATCGACGGCTTCCCGGTGAAAGGGCGCGAATTTGCCGGCTCGGCGCTGGACTGGCTGGCGCCGTTCCCGCTGTTCTGCGGCGTCGGTCTGGTGGTGGCGTATGCGCTGCTGGGCTGTACCTGGCTGATCATGAAAACCGAGCATGAGCTGCACCGTAAGATGTCCGCGCTGGCGACGCCGCTGGTGATCGCGCTGCTGCTGATTGTCGGCATTATCAGCCTGTGGACGCCGTTCACCCACGATGCGATTGCGCACCGCTGGTTCAGCCGTCCTAACCTGTTCTGGTTCCTGCCGGTGCCGGTACTGGTGCTGCTGTGTTCGTGGGGCATCGTGCGCGCCATCAAGCGTGAGGCGCACTACTCGCCGTTCCTGCTGACGCTGGCGCTGGTGTTTCTCGGCTTCTCCGGCCTGGGTATTAGCGTGTGGCCGCATATTATTCCACCGTCGATCACCATCTGGGACGCCGCGTCACCGCCGCAGAGTCAGGCCTTTATGCTGGTCGGTAGCTTACTGATTATTCCGGTGATTCTGGGTTATACCTTCTGGAGTTACTACGTGTTCCGCGGAAAAATCAAAGCCGACGAAGGATACCACTGAGATGCAAACCGAGGTCAGCAATATGAGCAACCCCACTGAAACGAAAGCCCCCTGGTGGAAGCGCGTGCTGTGGTTAGTAATCATCTACGGCGCAAGCGTGCTGGCACTGGGCGTGGTGGCATCACTGTTTCGTATGATGATGACGGCAGCAGGCATGCGTTCGCACTGAGTGGTCGATGAGGGCAGGCACGCCTGCCCGGCATTATCGGTCGCCATAAATGGCGACCCTGCAAGGTGATGCACGATTTTCACAGGGTGCGCATTAATGCGCACCTCTATGCGCAGGCAAATCACTGCTCAATGATGCGATGCCGTTAAGACGATAAAAGGTTAGTTACCTAAGCAATTAATGCTTTTCGCGTCTCGCTGTCTTTACTCTTCCTTACGTTATCCATACGATTTTGTTATATTTATGTGACGGATTACGCAAAAGCACCGCCTTTCCCAACCCATTCAATTAAAAAAATGCTCAGCCTGAATCTGAAAAAACAGTACATCAACGATCTGGTGGACTGGATCGAGGCCAATCTGACCGACGAGCTCAACATCGATCTGATTACCCTGAAATCCGGTTACTCCAAGTGGCACATGCAGCGCATGTTCAAAGAGATGACCGGCCAGACGCTGGCCTCGTACACGCGCAAGCGTCGTCTGACGCTCTCTGCCATGGCGCTGCGCCTGACCAGCATGCCGCTAATTGATATCGCCGTGCGGTTTGGCTTTGATAATCAGCAAAACTTTACCCGGGTGTTTAAAAGCCACTTCGCTATGACGCCAGGCGCTTACCGCCGCATTCCTGAGATGCAGATGAAAGACTTTCACAGCCGCATCTCCACCCAGCGGCAGTGGGTGAGTGCGCGCCTGGCAGAGAAGCCGGAGCTGAAGCTGTGCGGAGAAGTGATCGAGTGGGAGTGCCGCTTCGGCGAATACATTGATCATCACAATCATGTGGTGGCGCAGCATACGCGTGATTTCATCGCCTTCGCCGGCCAGCACGTGCAGCGTGGCTGGCTCGGTTTCCAGTTCAGCCCGGGGGTTAACTCCAGCGATCAGCAGCATATCAGCCTGTTCCAGGCGCTGGAGAGCCAGTATGCCGACGTGCTGACCGGCAATGTACAGAACTGGACCGGTGAAAGCGGACTGTATGCGGAGATTGACTGGCACGGCGCGCCGGAAGAGATCAATGCGTTCACCGCAGAGGTGTACTACAACCATCTGCCTGCGCTCGGCGTGGCGCGGCGGCCGGGCAAGGACCTGATTAAGCTCGATCTGCGCTACAGCACGCCGGATCTGCTGCAGGGCACCTTTTACATTCCGGTTAAAGTCGGATAATGCATAAATCGTGCGGTAAACTGTGATAAACCGCACGATTTTATAAATTCCTGTGCCTGAGTGGCGTAAAATCCTTCACTGAAACCTGACTGACCGTGGAAAACACTGTTTGCCACTTCTCAGGCTGGATCATCACCTGCATGCCTGGTCCATTCCGGACCGTTATAGTGAAAAGACAAAAAATTATGCGACTATTACCGTTGTTACTTTCAACAGCGCTTATGGCGTTTTCCGCGCTGGCAAGTGCCCAGATGGCTGAGCCTTTCTCACCGCCAGGCGGTCTGCATCCGCATCAGCCTCACTGCGCCCAGCATGAGATTGCCGGCGATAATGCGCTGCCACAGCAGCGTACGGATGACGTGACGCTGCTGACCTGCACTAACCACCAGGCCTGACGGCGCGCTACCTGCTTAGCGACCAGCGCCGTATTGCGTTCGTCCGCTTTCAGCCCCTCCCTCCGCTGCAATACGCCCGGCCTGGCGAATAACTCGAAAATCCCGAGCAATAAACGAGACATAAGCTGCTTTTAACGAGGTGTTTCAGCGGCTAAACTTCTCCACCAAATGTCTCTGCTCAGGAGGAGTTGTGAACAAACCCCGTAGTATTCGAAGCTTGCTGAAAAGCTTTATCGAAAGTGACGCCAGCAACGGCATGGTGCTGATTCTGGCGGCGGTGGCGGCGATGGTGCTGGCCAATAATGCCGCCACCGCGCAGGGCTATCAAAATCTACTGGCGGAGCCGGTACAGATTCGCTTCGGCGCGCTGGATATCAGCAAAAACCTGCTGCTGTGGATTAACGATGCGCTGATGGCGCTGTTCTTTCTGCTGATTGGCCTCGAAGTGAAGCGCGAACTGATTAGCGGCGAGCTGGCCAGTCGCGATCGTGCGATCTTCCCGGTGATTGCTGCGCTGGGCGGCATGGTTGCGCCGGCGCTCATTTTCCTGCTGTTCAATCATGATAACGAGGTCGCCCGCAACGGCTGGGCAATTCCAACGGCCACCGACATCGCCTTTGCGCTCGGCGTGCTGGCGCTGCTCGGCAGCCGGGTACCGGCGGCGCTGAAAGTGTTCCTGATGGCGCTGGCGATCATTGATGACCTCGGTGCCATCGTGATTATTGCTCTGTTCTATACCAGCGATCTGTCAGTGCTGTCGCTGAGCGTGGCGGCCGGCGCCATCGTGCTGCTGGCGATCCTCAATCGCTGCGGGGTGCGCAACATCGCGGTGTATATGCTGGTGGGCGTGGTGCTGTGGACTGCGGTACTGAAGTCCGGCGTGCATGCCACGCTGGCGGGCGTCGTGGTGGGCTTCTTCGTGCCGCTGGAGGAGAAAGAGGGACACTCACCGGCTGAGCACCTGGCGCACGGACTGATGCCGTGGGTGAACTGGCTGATCCTGCCGCTGTTCGCGTTCGCCAACGCCGGCATCTCGCTCAGCGGCATCACCTTTGGCGATGTGCTGTCGCCGGAGCCGCTTGGCATTATCCTCGGTCTGCTGATTGGTAAACCGTTAGGTATCACGCTGTTCTGCTGGCTGGCGGTGAAGCTGCGGCTGGCGGCGTTGCCTGGCAGCACCACCATTCGCGACATTATGGCCATCGGCGTGCTGTGCGGTATCGGCTTTACCATGTCGATCTTCATCAGCTCGCTGGCGTTTGACGCCGCGCATGAACAGCTGGTGACGTTCTCGAAGCTGGGCATTCTTAGCGGTTCACTGCTGTCGGCGGTGATAGGTTATACGCTGCTGCGCATCAAACTGCGCTAATAAGGAGAGGCGCAAGCCTCCTTTATGGTATGAATCAGCTCAATTTTAATCATCTCTACTACTTCTGGCAGGTGTGCAAAACCGGTTCGGTGGTGCGCGCCGCTGAAGTGCTGTGCCTCACGCCGCAGACCGTAACCGGCCAGATCAAAGCGCTGGAAGAGCAGCTGGATGGCGTGCTGTTTCGCCGTCAGGGGCGTGGTCTGGTGCCCACCGAGCTGGGGCAACTGGTGTTCCGCTATGCCGATCGCATGTTTATGCTCAGCCAGGAAATGCTTGATATCGTTAACTACCGCAAGGAGTCACATCTGCTGTTTGATGTTGGCGTGGCGGATGCGCTGTCAAAACAGCTGGTGAGCAAGGTGCTGGAAACGGTGGTGATGGCCGGCGAGAAAATTCAGCTGCGCTGCTTTGAATCAACGCATGAAATGCTGCTGGAGCAGCTCAGCCAGCATAAGCTGGATATGATCCTCTCCGACTGCCCGATAGATTCAACCCAGCAGGCCGGGCTGTTTTCGGTCAAGCTCGGCGAATGTCCGGTTAGCTTCTGGTGTAATGCGCCACTGCCTGAGCTGCCGTTTCCGGCCTGTCTGGAGCAGCGGCGCCTGCTGTTGCCCGGCCGGCGTTCGATGCTGGGGCGCAAGCTGCTGAACTGGATCCACAGCCAGGGGTTACAGGTTGAGATTCTCGGTGAATTTGATGATGCGGCGCTGATGAAGGCGTTTGGCGCGCAGAATAATGCGATCTTTGTCGCACCGACGCTGTACGGGGATGATGTCTATCGTGACGATAGCGTGCGCGAGATCGGCAGGCTGGAGACGGTGATGGAGGAGTATCACGTTATTTTTGCCGGGCGCATGATTCAGCATCCGGCGGTGCAGCGCATTTGCCATCGCGACTTCAGCGCGCTGTTCAGCCACGGATCGCAGGCATAAAAAAACCGGCGAAGCGCCGGTTCTTTTAACAAAGCGATAAACAGACGGCGATTAAGCCAGTTTGTTGATCTGAGCAGTCAGGTTTGCTTTATGACGTGCAGCTTTGTTTTTGTGGATCAGACCTTTAGCAGCCTGACGGTCCACGATTGGTTGCATTTCGTTGAATGCGTTCTGCGCAGCAGCTTTGTCGCCGGTTGCGATAGCCGCGTATACTTTCTTGATGAAAGTACGCATCATAGAACGATTGCTCGCGTTATGCTTGCGACGTTTCTCAGATGTTACGGCGCGTTTCTTAGCTGATTTGATATTAGCCAAGGTCCAACTCCCAAATGTGTTCTATATGGACAAATCAAAGGCCGAGGACTATGCCTTTTGCGCCTTCTTTTGTCAATGGATTTGTGCAATAAAGCGTCGTTTTAACCACGACACCCGCTTACGTAATTGATGGCGCAAGATTCTACCAGCAACACCGCGCTGAATACAGTATTTCGCAACAAAATTGTTGTGATGGGGCCGGAGCCGCCAGCCAGCGGGCGCCTGACGCTGAATCAGGCGCAGGAAAGGCACGCAGACGGGTTAACCTGAACGCTATTCAAGGGTATAATCCGCCGATTTCCACCGGTTTGAGTCAGCCATGAAGTTTATCCGCGGTATTTACAATCTGAAAGAGCAGCATCGCGGCTGCGTCCTGACCATTGGTAATTTTGACGGCGTGCATCGCGGCCACCAGGCGCTGATGGCGGAGTTAATTGCCGAAGGACGTAAACGCAACCTGCCGGTGGTGGTGATGCTGTTTGAGCCACAGCCGCTGGAGCTGTTTGCCGGCGACAAAGCGCCGGCGCGCCTGACGCGTCTGCGTGAAAAGCTCAAATACCTCGCACTGGCGGGCGTTGATGCTGTGGTGTGCGTGCGCTTCGATCGCCGTTTTGCGGCACACTCAGCACAAAGCTTTATCAGCGAACTGCTGGTCGACAAGCTCAATGTGAAATTCCTCGCAGTGGGGGATGATTTCCGCTTTGGCGCTGGTCGCCAGGGGGATTTCCTGTTATTACAGAAAGCCGGTGCGGAGTATGGCTTTGAGGTCATCAGCACCCAGACCTATTGTGATGGCGGCAAACGTATCAGCAGTACGGCGGTACGTCAGGCGCTGGCGCAGGACGATTTTGCTCAGGCGCAGCAGCTGCTCGGTCATCCGTTCAGTATTTCTGGCCGCGTAGTGCACGGTGATGCACTGGGACGCACCATTGGTTTCCCGACCGCCAATCTCCCGCTTCGTCGCACCGTGACGCCGGTAAAAGGTGTCTTTGCGGTTGAAGTGCTGGGGCTGGGCGAGCAGCCGATTCCCGGCGTGGCAAACATTGGTACGCGCCCGACGGTAAAAGGTCTGCGTCAGCAGCTTGAAGTTCACCTGCTCGACACACATATGAATCTTTATGGGCGCCACATTGAGGTGGTGCTGAAGCAGAAGATTCGCGACGAACAGCGTTTCGCTTCGCTGGACGCGCTGAAAGAACAAATTGCGAAAGATGTGGTGACGGCCCGCCAATTTTTTGGGCTAAAAACACCGGTTTAATGACCGAAATACGGAACCGAGAATCTGATGAGTGACTATAAATCTACCCTGAATTTGCCGGAAACGGGGTTCCCGATGCGTGGCGATCTGGCCAAACGCGAACCGGGAATGCTGCAACGTTGGTATGATGACAACCTGTACGGCATCATCCGCGCAGCCAAAAAAGGGAAAAAAACCTTTATCCTGCATGATGGCCCTCCGTATGCGAACGGCAGCATTCATATTGGTCACTCAGTTAACAAGATTCTGAAAGATATTATCGTTAAGTCGAAAGGCATGGCGGGCTTTGACTCGCCGTATGTTCCTGGCTGGGACTGCCACGGCTTACCGATTGAGCACAAAGTTGAGCAGATGATCGGCAAGCCGGGCGAGAAAGTCAGCGCAGCTGAATTCCGCGCAGCCTGCCGCAACTACGCGGCGGAGCAGGTTGAAGGCCAGAAGAAGGACTTCATCCGCCTTGGCGTGCTCGGCGACTGGGATCGTCCTTATCTGACCATGAATTTCCAGACCGAAGCCAACATCATTCGCGCGCTGGGCAAGATCATCGGTAATGGCCATCTGCACAAAGGCGCCAAGCCGGTGCACTGGTGCATGGACTGCCGTTCCGCGCTGGCGGAAGCGGAAGTGGAGTATTACGACAAAACCTCACCTTCTATCGACGTGATGTTTAACGCGCTGGACGCCGATGCGGTACGCGCGAAGTTTGGCGTTGCGGCGTCGGAAGGCCCGGTTTCACTGGTTATCTGGACCACCACGCCGTGGACTATGCCGGCAAACCGCGCCATCTCGCTGCACCCGGAATTCGACTACCAGCTGGTGCAGATTGCCGGCCGCAGCCTGATCCTCGCGAAAGATCTGGTGGAATCGGTGCTGAAACGCGCGGGCATCAGCGAGTGGCAGGTGCTGGGCGAGTGCAAAGGCGCCGCGCTGGAGCTGGAGCTGTTCCAGCATCCGTTCCTTGAGCAGATCCAGTCGAAAGTGGTGCTGGGCGAGCACGTCACGCTGGACGCCGGTACCGGTGCGGTGCACACCGCGCCAGGCCACGGTCCGGATGACTATGTGATCGGCCAGAAGTACGGCATCGAAACCGCTAACCCGGTCGGACCGGACGGCGCGTATCTGCCGGGCACCTATCCAACCCTGGATGGCGTTAACGTATTTAAAGCCAACGACATGATCGTTGCGCTGCTGCAGGAGAAAGGCGCGCTGCTGCACGTGGAAAAGCTGCTGCACAGCTATCCGCACTGCTGGCGTCATAAAACGCCAATCATCTTCCGTGCTACGCCGCAGTGGTTTATCAGCATGGATCAGAAAGGCCTGCGTGCGCAGTCGCTGAAAGAGATCAAAGGTGTGCAGTGGATCCCGGACTGGGGCCAGGCGCGTATCGAAGCGATGGTCGCTAACCGTCCGGACTGGTGCATCTCGCGTCAGCGCACCTGGGGCGTGCCGATGGCGCTGTTCGTCCATAAAGAGAGCGAGCAGCTGCACCCGGATACGCTGGAGCTGATGGAGAAAGTGGCGCAGCGTGTCGAGCAGGACGGTATTCAGGCGTGGTGGGATCTCGATCCGCGCGATCTGATGGGCGATGACGCCGATCACTACGTCAAAGTGCCGGATACCCTCGACGTCTGGTTTGACTCCGGATCGACCAGCTTCTCGGTGGTGGATGCGCGTCCGGAATTTGACGGGCACGCACCGGATATGTATCTGGAAGGCTCGGATCAGCATCGCGGCTGGTTCATGTCGTCGCTGATGATCTCCACGGCGATGAAAGGCAAAGCGCCTTACCGTCAGGTACTGACTCACGGCTTCACCGTCGACGGTCAGGGCCGCAAAATGTCGAAATCCATCGGCAACACCGTGGCACCGCAGGACGTGATGGATAAGCTGGGTGCGGATATTCTGCGTCTGTGGGTGGCCTCAACCGACTACTCCGGTGAGATGGCAGTATCCGACGAAATCCTGAAGCGGGCCGCCGACAGCTATCGCCGTATCCGTAACACTGCGCGCTTCCTGCTGGCGAACCTTGCAGGCTTCAACCCGGCGACCGACTGCGTCAGCCCGGAAGAGATGGTGGTAGTGGATCGCTGGGCCGTAGGCCGTGCGCTGGCGGCACAGCAGGACATTGTGCAGTCGTACGAGAACTACGATTTCCACGAAGTGGTGCAGCGTCTGATGCACTTCTGCTCCATCGAGATGGGCTCGTTCTATCTCGACGTGATCAAAGATCGTCAGTACACCGCGAAGGGCGACAGCCTGGCGCGTCGCAGCTGCCAGACCGCGCTGTGGCATATCGCTGAAGCGCTGGTGCGCTGGATGGCGCCGATCATGTCGTTCACCGCGGATGAGATCTGGGGCTATCTGCCTGGCGAGCGTCCACAGTACGTGTTCACCGAAGAGTGGTATCAGGGCCTGTTTGGTCTGGCGCAGGATGAAGCGCTGAATGATGCTTACTGGGCAGAACTGCTGAAAGTGCGCGGTGAAGTGAACAAGGTGATCGAGCAGGCGCGCAGCGACAAACGCATCGGCGGCGCACTCGAAGCCACCGTCACGCTGTACGCCGATCCGGAACTGGCGGCGAAGCTGCAGGCGCTGGGCGATGAGCTGCGTTTCGTGCTGCTGACCTCGGGCGCGACCGTGGCGGATTACGTAACGGCCAGCGACGAAGCGCAGCAGAGCGAGCTGTTAAAAGGTCTGAAAATCGCGCTGCACAAAGCAGAAGGCGAGAAATGCCCGCGCTGCTGGCATTACACTACTGACGTCGGCAAGAATCCGGAGCATGCTGCGGTGTGTGGACGTTGCTACACCAACGTAGCCGGAAACGGTGAAGTGCGGAAATTTGCCTGATGAGTAAACTGTGCTCAACCGGACTGCGCTGGGTATGGCTGGTGCTGGTGGTGATCGTGGTCGATTTTGCCAGCAAGCAGTGGGTCATGAACAACATGATGCTGCATGAAACCCAGCCGCTGATGCCGTTCCTGAACCTGTTCTACGCGCACAACTATGGCGCGGCGTTCAGCTTCCTGGCAGACAAAGGCGGCTGGCAGCGCTGGTTCTTTGCTGGTATCGCCATCGCCATTGTGGTGTCGCTGCTGGTAATGATGTATCGCAATCGCGCCAGCAATAAATTAACCAACATTGCCTACGCGCTGATTATCGGCGGGGCGCTGGGTAACCTGTTTGATCGTGCCTGGCACGGCTTTGTGGTCGACTTTATCGACTTCTATGTCGGTGACTGGCACTTCGCCACCTTTAACATTGCCGACTGCGGAATCTGCATCGGTGCGGCGCTGGTGGTGCTGGAGGGCTTTCTGAGCCCGAAAGGCAAACAGGTCACGAATAAATAAGGGTAACAGATGACAGACATCGTTCAGCGCGACAGCGCGCTGCTGGTGCATTTTACACTGAAGCTGGAGGATGGCTCGACGGCTGAATCCACGCGCGCCAACGGCAAGCCTGCGCTGTTCCGTCTGGGAGATGGCAGCCTGTCGGCGGCGCTGGAGCAGGAGCTGGTCGGGCGTAAAGTGGGCGATCAGCACGCCTTTACGCTGGAGCCGGAAGACGCCTTTGGCGCTGCCAGCCCGGACCTGATCCAGTACTTCTCGCGCCGTGATTTCATCGACGCGGGCGAGCCGGAAGTCGGTGCCATCATGCTGTTCAGCGGCATGGGCGGCAGCGAGATGCCGGGCGTGATTCGTGAAATTTCCGGTGACTCGATTACCGTCGATTTCAACCATCCGCTGGCGGGTCAGCGCATTAAATTCGAGATTGAAGTGCTGGAGATCGATCCGGTGCTGGAGGCCAGCGATGCAAATCCTGTTAGCTAACCCACGCGGTTTCTGTGCAGGCGTCGACCGCGCCATCAGCATTGTCGAGCGGGCGCTGGAGATGTATGGCGCGCCGATCTACGTGCGCCATGAAGTGGTGCATAACCGCTACGTGGTCAGCAGCCTGCGCGAGCGCGGTGCGATCTTCATTGAAGAGATCAGTGAAGTACCGGACAACGCCATCCTGATTTTCTCGGCACACGGCGTTTCCCAGGCGGTACGCGCCGAAGCGAAAGCGCGCAGCCTCACTATGCTGTTTGACGCCACCTGTCCGCTGGTGACCAAGGTGCATATGGAAGTGGCGCGTGCCAGCCGTAAAGGCGTGGAAGCGATTCTCATCGGCCACGCCGGTCATCCGGAAGTGGAAGGCACCATGGGCCAGTACAGCAACCCGAACGGCGGTATGTATCTGGTGGAGTCGCCTGAGGATGTGTTTAAGCTGCAGGTAAAAGATGAAAATAACCTGTGCTTTATGACGCAGACCACGCTGTCGGTGGATGATACCTCAGACGTGATTGATGCGCTGCGTCAGCGCTTCCCGGCAATCATCGGACCGCGTAAGGATGATATCTGCTACGCCACCACCAACCGCCAGGAAGCCGTGCGCGTGCTGGCGCAGGATGCGGAGGTGGTTCTGGTGGTGGGCTCGAAAAACTCCTCCAACTCGAATCGTCTGGCGGAGCTGGCGCAGCGTGCCGGCAAGCTGGCGAAGCTGATTGATTCTGCGGATGATATTCAGGAAGAGTGGGTCAAAGGCGTGCAGTGTATCGGCGTTACCGCCGGCGCTTCGGCTCCGGATATTCTGGTGCAGCAGGTGATTCAGCGCCTGCGTGAGCTGGGCGGCGAAGCGGCGATTGAGCTGATTGGCCGTGAAGAGAATATCGTGTTTGAAGTGCCGAAAGAGCTGCGCGTCGACGTACGCAACGTGCAGTAAGCACTTCAATTTGCTGACAGAAACAGGCCGACAATGTTCGGCCTTTTCTTTATCCTTTGTCACCTCAGCCGTGACTTCCAGCGGGCGGGATTGCTTTTACTGATAATCTATCGCGGCTGGCCTAAAATTCTTATTATCCCGTTATTATTGTGGCGTGACTGTTATCTGACCGTTAACCTGTTTACGCTTTGCATGCATAGTTTTGTATCAGGAATGAATAAATATGAGTGAAATCCGCATTGCTATTGTTGGTGCGCCGGGTCGCATGGGACGCAATCTGATTCAGGCCGCACAGCAGGCGGAAGGCGTGGTGTTAGGCGCGGCGCTGGCGCGCAGCGGTTCCTCGCTGCTGGGGGCGGATGCAGGTGAACTGGCGGGAATCGGCAAAACCGGCGTACGGGTGACCGACGATCTGCGGCAGGTGGTGAATGATTTCGATGTGCTGATCGATTTCACCCGTCCGGAAGGCACGCTGGAATATCTGGCGTTCTGCCGTCAGCATCAAAAAGCGATGGTGATTGGCACCACCGGTTTTGATGAAGCCGGTAAGACAGCCATCCGTGAAGCAGCTGAAGAGATTGGCATCGTGTTTGCCGCGAACTTCAGCGTAGGCGTCAATCTGGTGCTTAACCTGTTACAGCAGGCGGCAAAAGTGATGGGCGACTATGCGGATATCGAGATTGTGGAAGCGCATCACCGCCACAAAGTGGATGCGCCATCAGGCACAGCGCTGGCGATGGGAGAGGCGATTGCCGACGCCATGCACTGGAAGCTGGATGAGCACGCGGTTTACGCGCGCGAAGGCCATACCGGCGAGCGCAAGGCGCAAACCATCGGCTTTGCCACCGTGCGCGCGGGCGATATTGTCGGTGAGCACACCGCGATGTTTGCGGATATCGGCGAGCGCGTAGAGATCACGCACAAGGCTTCCAGCCGTATGACCTTCGCCAATGGAGCCGTTAAAGCCGCCGCATGGTTGAAAGACAAGAAATCCGGCCTTTATGATATGCGTGATGTGCTGGATTTATCGATATTGTGAGTGTTGTGAACCATCGTGATGTGGTTATTTCAATCGGTAAGATATTGATTGAGCAGGGCAATGTTTTCATTGCCCTTTATTTTGCCTGTAAAATGGCGATCTTATTGTTATTTTTGTTTGTGATTCTTGTTTTTATGATTTATCTGCGCTTTTTTTCGTGTCGAATGGCTTTTTTTGACCATTTGGTCAAAAATTTACGCAGTCAGCCGGGTTTTTGCCATTAATTACGTCAGGCAACCGATTATTTATCGGAGATCTCTCACTATTTTGTCGCCTTGCTTCACTTTTAACATTCAGTAGCCCGAAATATACAAAAAAATAACCGCTCAGGGTAGACAATCACCAGGTCGATCATTAGAATGCGCGCAATTTGCCAAAAATCGAGCGGTCAGGCGGTTTTTGCATTGATTCAGCGCATCATTTTGAATTAATATGCAGATATTGTGACTGTTTATTCCCTGGAGGATGTTTTGATTAAGTCAGCGCTCTTGGTTCTGGAAGACGGAACCCAATTCCACGGTCGGGCCATCGGGGCAACGGGATCGGCAGTGGGGGAGGTCGTTTTCAATACGTCAATGACCGGTTATCAAGAAATCCTCACTGATCCTTCCTATTCCCGCCAGATCGTCACCCTCACTTATCCTCATATCGGCAACGTTGGTGCCAATGCCGCCGATGAAGAATCCAGTCAAATCCATGCTCAGGGCCTCGTCATCCGCGATCTGCCGCTGATTACCAGCAACTTCCGCAGCGAAGAGAGCCTGTCAGCCTATCTGCAGCGCAACAATATTGTCGGTATCGCCGATATCGATACGCGCAAACTAACGCGCCTGCTGCGTGAGAAAGGGGCGCTGAACGGCTGCATCATCGCCGGCGACAGTCCGGATGCGGCGCTGGCGCTACAGAAAGCCCAGGCGTTCCCGGGCCTGAAAGGCATGGACCTGGCGAAAGAAGTGACTACGGCGGAAACCTACGCGTGGCAGCAGGGGAGCTGGGCGCTGAAAGGCGGCCTGCCCGAGCAGCAAAGCGCTGACGCGCTGCCGTTCCACGTGGTGGCTTATGACTACGGCGCCAAGCGCAACATCCTGCGCATGCTGGTGGATCGCGGCTGTCGTCTGACGGTTGTCCCGGCGCAAACGCCGGCTGATGAGGTGCTGGCGCTGAATCCGGACGGGATTTTCCTGTCGAATGGCCCTGGCGACCCGGAGCCGTGCGACTACGCCATCAGCGCGATTCAGGCTTTCCTGAAAACCGACATTCCGGTGTTTGGTATCTGTCTTGGCCATCAGCTGCTGGCGCTGGCCAGCGGTGCAAAAACCGTGAAGATGAAGCTTGGCCATCACGGTGGCAACCATCCGGTGAAAGATCTCGATAACAACACCGTGATGATCACCGCACAGAACCACGGTTTTGCCGTCGATGAAACCAACCTGCCGGCTAACCTGCGCGTGACCCATGTTTCCCTGTTTGACCAGACCGTACAGGGCATTCACCGCACCGACAAACCGGCGTTCAGCTTCCAGGGACATCCGGAAGCCAGCCCAGGCCCGCACGATGCGGCGCCGCTGTTCGATCACTTTATCGAACTGATCGAAGCTTACCGTTCTAACGCGAAGTAATCAGGAGCCCACGATGCCAAAACGTACTGACATAAAATCTATCCTGATCCTTGGCGCTGGCCCGATTGTGATTGGCCAGGCATGTGAATTCGACTATTCAGGTGCGCAGGCGTGTAAAGCGCTGCGTGAAGAGGGTTACCGCGTCATTCTGGTGAACTCTAACCCGGCCACCATCATGACTGACCCGGAAATGGCGGATGCGACCTACATCGAGCCTATCCACTGGGAAGTGGTGCGTAAAATCATTGAAAAAGAGCGCCCGGATGCGGTGCTGCCGACCATGGGTGGCCAGACCGCGCTGAACTGTGCGCTGGAGCTGGAGCGCCAGGGCGTGTTGGCCGAGTTTGGCGTGACCATGATTGGTGCCACCGCCGATGCGATTGATAAAGCCGAAGACCGTCGCCGCTTCGACGTGGCGATGAAGAGCATCGGCCTGGATACCGCGCGTTCCGGTATCGCGCATACCATGGAAGAAGCGCTGGCGGTAGCGGAAGAGGTCGGTTTCCCGTGCATCATTCGTCCGTCATTTACCATGGGTGGCACCGGTGGTGGTATCGCTTACAACCGCGAAGAGTTTGAAGAGATTTGCGAGCGCGGCCTCGATCTGTCGCCAACCAATGAGCTGCTAATTGATGAGTCGCTGATTGGCTGGAAAGAGTACGAGATGGAAGTGGTGCGTGATAAAAACGACAACTGCATCATCGTCTGCTCGATCGAAAACTTTGACGCGATGGGGATTCACACCGGTGACTCCATCACCGTGGCGCCAGCCCAAACGCTGACGGATAAAGAGTATCAAATCATGCGTAACGCCTCGCTGGCGGTACTGCGTGAAATCGGTGTCGAAACCGGCGGTTCCAACGTGCAGTTCTCGGTGAACCCGAAAGATGGCCGCCTGATCGTCATTGAGATGAACCCGCGCGTGTCGCGCTCCTCCGCGCTGGCCTCGAAAGCGACCGGCTTCCCGATTGCCAAAGTCGCGGCCAAGCTGGCGGTGGGCTTTACCCTCGATGAACTGATGAACGACATCACCGGTGGCCGTACGCCGGCCTCGTTCGAACCGTCCATCGATTACGTCGTCACCAAGATTCCCCGCTTCAACTTCGAGAAGTTTGCCGGTGCTAATGACCGTCTGACCACGCAGATGAAATCGGTCGGTGAAGTGATGGCGATTGGCCGCACGTTCCAGGAGTCGATGCAGAAAGCGCTGCGCGGTCTGGAAGTGGGCGCCAGCGGTTTCGACCCGAAAGTGGATCTGGATGATGGCGAAGCCCTGACCCGTATCCGCCGCGAGCTGAAAGATGCCGGTTCTGACCGCATCTGGTATATCGCTGATGCGTTCCGTGCCGGCATGTCAGTCGATGGCGTGTTCAACCTGACCAATGTTGACCGCTGGTTCCTGGTGCAGATTGAAGAACTGGTGCGCCTGGAAGAGCAGGTGGCGCGCGAAGGTGTCAACTCGCTGAGCGCGGATTTCCTGCGTGCGCTGAAGCGTAAAGGCTTTGCCGATGTGCGTCTGGCAACGCTGGCCGGTGTGGCGGAAAGTGAAATCCGCAAGCTGCGTCATCAGTTCAACCTGCATCCGGTTTACAAGCGCGTGGATACCTGTGCGGCAGAGTTCGCCACGGACACCGCCTACATGTACTCCACCTATGAAGAAGAGTGCGAAGCCAATCCTAATCAGGATCGCGACAAAATCATGATTCTGGGCGGCGGGCCAAACCGTATCGGTCAGGGCATTGAGTTCGATTACTGCTGCGTGCATGCAGCGCTGGCGCTGCGTGAAGACGGTTACGAAACCATTATGGTCAACTGTAACCCGGAAACCGTGTCAACCGATTACGACACCTCAGACCGTCTCTACTTCGAGCCGGTAACGCTGGAAGACGTGCTGGAGATCGTGCGTATCGAGCAGCCAAAAGGCGTTATCGTGCAGTACGGTGGCCAGACGCCGCTGAAGCTGGCGCGCGCGCTGGAAGCGGCTGGCGTGCCGGTAATTGGTACCAGTCCGGATGCCATTGACCGCGCGGAAGACCGTGAGCGTTTCCAGCAGGCGGTGGATCGCCTGAAGCTGAAACAGCCGGCTAACGCCACGGTGGCGACGCTGGAACAGGCGGTAGAAAAAGCCGCAGGGATTGGCTATCCGCTGGTGGTGCGTCCTTCATACGTGCTGGGCGGCCGGGCGATGGAAATCGTCTATGACGAAGTGGATCTTAAGCGCTACTTCCAGACTGCGGTGTCCGTGTCCAACGATGCGCCAGTGCTGCTGGATCGCTTCCTCGATGATGCGGTGGAAGTGGACGTCGATGCGATTTGCGACGGCGAACGCGTGCTGATTGGCGGCATCATGGAACACATCGAGCAGGCGGGCGTGCACTCCGGTGACTCGGCCTGTTCGCTGCCGGCGTACACCCTGAGCAGCGAGATTCAGAACGTGATGCGCCAGCAGGTGGAAAAGCTGGCGTTCGAACTCAACGTACGTGGCCTGATGAATGTGCAGTTTGCGGTCAAGGACAACGAAGTTTACCTGATTGAGGTGAACCCACGTGCCGCGCGTACCGTGCCGTTTGTCTCCAAAGCCACCGGCGTGCCGCTGGCGAAAGTGGCTGCGCGCGTGATGGCTGGCAAAACCCTGGCTGAACAGGGCGTGACCGAAGAGGTGATTCCGCCGTACTACTCGGTAAAAGAAGTGGTGCTGCCGTTCAACAAATTCCCGGGCGTGGACCCGATTCTTGGTCCGGAAATGCGTTCGACCGGTGAAGTGATGGGCGTAGGCCGCACCTTCGCGGAAGCATTCAGCAAAGCTATGCTGGGCGCGCAAAGTAATATGAAGAAGCAGGGGCGTGCGCTGCTGTCGGTGCGTGAAGGCGACAAGAAACGTATTGTTGACCTGGCCGCGAAGCTGCAGAAGTTTGGCTTCGAGCTGGATGCGACGCACGGTACCGCCGTGGTGCTGGGTGAAGCCGGCATCAATCCGCGCCTGGTGAACAAGGTGCACGAAGGGCGTCCGCACATTCAGGATCGCCTGAAGAACGGTGAGTACACTTACATCGTCAACACCACCGCAGGACGTCAGGCGATTGAGGATTCGAAACTGATTCGCCGCAGCGCACTGCAGTACAAAGTGCATTACGACACCACGCTGAACGGTGGTTTTGCTACCGCGATGGCGCTGAATGCGGATCCGACCGAAAAAGTGATTTCGGTGCAGGAAATGCACGCGCAGATCAAAGGCTAAACCGCCTGTTCAGTGACTAAACGGCCCCGCGCGGGCCGTTTTTTTTTGCTGTTTTGCCTGTGCTGCATAAGGTTATACGTTACAAATCTATTGATTTGACATAATTTTTATCAGTTGATGCGAAACCAGTTACATTCAGGCGTATCCGCACAAAAATATAAATACCTCCCCGCTAAGCGCACCGTACTATTCCGCTGCTCAATCATAGAGCGCTCACCTTTACGGGATATAAAAATGAAAATGCGTGCTTTCACTCTCAGCGTAGTGGCTGCGTTACTTGTTGCTGCACCTCTCGCCAGTCAGGCGGAAATCACCCTGCTGAAGCAGGATCCGCAGGCCGGCGATCCGCTTAGCCGTCTTGATTTCAAAGTGGGCGGCAGTATTCGTCCGCAGTATCTGCATCAGAACGGGGTTAACGATAAATCGTATAAGCGTAACGGCTACGACGGCGGTTCACGTTTCCGCTTCAGCGCCAACTACTACCTGTTTGACGATGTCAGCTGGGTGGGTTACTACGAGCTGGGCGTTAACTTCCCGGCCTGGTGGGGCTGGGATAACCACTATGCGGACGGCGCCCATAACACCACGCGTCGCCAGCTGTATACCGGTTTCAAAAGCGCATCGCTGGGCGAGCTCTATTTTGGCCAGCAGAACAGCGTTTATTACGATGTCGTCGGCGCTAAAACCGATATCTGGGACTACGATATGCTGGCCCAGGCACCGGGTAACGGCATTAATGGTGACTACGACGGATCTTACCGCTCGCGCAAGATGCTGAAGTATAAAAACACCTTTGGCGATGCGGATGTCTATGCCGCTTATCTGTTTGAAGATGACGACTATCTGCCGGGCAACGGCCTGCGCTACAAGCGTAAGGGCGGCGGTTCGCTGGGTGTGAACTATCACATCACCAAAGATCTGGCGTGGGGCACCGCGTGGAACTACACCCGCGCGGATATCCGCAATCCGGGCAATGGTGACAGCAAGCGTTACGACCAGAATATCTACGGCACCGCGCTGAGCTGGACGCCGGACAACTGGACGCTGTCCGCCGGTGCAGGCTGGTATCAGAACTTCTCGCCAACCAAACTCAACACCGTTAACAACTACTTCGCGGATGATGCGTGGGGCGTTGAATACTTCGCCGGTTATAAATTCCCGATCGGCCAGTATGCTGTGAAGAGCATCCAGCCGTACTTCATGGGCGATCGCCTGGAGTTCGTCAATGGACGTAACTACAAGCGTATCGATAACGGCGTGGGCGTCAGCGCGCAGCTCGACTACGGTTTCCGCGTCGACTACGAGTACGTGATCACCTCCAGTACCGATAAATCACTGGGTAACGTTAATCTGGTGCGCCTGCGCTACGATTTCTGATGCGTAAATCAACGGCTCCTGCGGGAGCCGTTTTTTTTGGGCGGGCACAGTGCGCTTTTCTTTACACAGCGCGCGGGCAGCGTGGAGCATCACCCTGAGTTGTAGCGCCTTCACCGCGAATTCTGGCGGCTCTTTCCGCTAACGGCCGCAAAGCCGGAGTAAAACTCTGTCGCTCAGACAAAACGCCGAGCCAAGCGGGCTTTACGTAAATAGCACGGTCGTCCTATCGACGAAAGTTTCACCTTTACGTATCATTGCGCCAATTTTTTTCCTGTAGGTCTTTTAACATGATTAGTTTGATCGCGGCACTGGCAGCAGATCGTATTATTGGCATGGAAAACGCCATGCCATGGCACCTGCCTGCCGACCTCGCGTGGTTCAAGCGCAACACGCTGAACAAACCGGTGATTATGGGCCGTCTGACCTTTGAATCGATTGGTCGTCCGTTACCGGGACGTCTGAATATTGTGGTCAGCAGCCAGCCCGGCAACCATGACGGCGTGACCTGGGTGACGTCGCCGGAAGAAGCGATTGCCGCAGCGGGTGAGGCAGAAGAGATCATGGTGATTGGCGGTGGCCGGATTTATGCGCAGATGCTGGCGCGCGCCGATCGTCTCTATCTGACGCATATCGATGCGGAAGTGGAAGGCGACACCCAGTTCCCGGATTACGAGCCGGACGAGTGGCAGTCGACGTTCAGTGAGTTCCACGATGCCGATGCGCAGAATTCGCACAGTTACTGCTTTGAGATTCTGGATCGCCGCCGTTGATTGTGGCCAGGTGCGCATGAATGCGCAGCCTGTAAAAACGGTGCAATATGACTGCCAGGTGCGCATAAATGCGCACCCTACAACGACAGGGATTAATCGCTGTTTATGACGCGATAAACCTGTGCGATATCAGGTTGATGGCTGTCACGGTACAGATTGTCTTTGTAGGGTCGCCATTTATGGCGACCGAAAAAAAGCCCCGCTAACATCGCGGGGCTTTTTGTTTACTGCATATCGCTCAGGGGGGAGGGTGCATTCACCGCGCTTTCCGCCATGGCCTGATCACGGTTCGAGACCTGGGTGTAATACTGGCCGCTCTCCCAGTGCAGCAGGGTCAGCGTTCCGCCCCAGCAGCAGCCGGTGTCGAGCCCGATCACATGCTCTGGCGTGCCTTTTCCTTCCAGCGAAGCCCAGTGACCAAAGATTTGCGTATAATCGCTGCTGATTTTGCCGGGCACCTGGAACCACGGTTTCAGCGGCGGCGGCGCTGAGGCGGGCGCCTCTTTGCAGATCATATCGAGCTGACCATTAGGGAAACAGAAGCGCATGCGCGTCAGCGCATTGGTGCTGAAACGCAGGCGCGCCAGTCCGCTCAGTTCCGGTGTCCAGTTGTTCGGCATGTCGCCATACATGGCATCGAGAAACAGCGGATAGCTGTCGCTGGACAAGACCGCCTCAACTTCGCGCGCGCACTGCTGTGCCGTCTCCAGATCCCACTGCGGCGTAATGCCAGCATGCGCCATCAGCAGCTTTTTCTCTTCATCCACCTGAAGCAGCGGCTGGCGACGCAGCCAGTTAATCAGCTCGTCGGCATCGTCCGCTTCCAGCAGGGGCGTCAGGCGATCCTTGGGCTTGTTACGGCTGATACCGGCATACACTGCCAGCAAATGCAGGTCATGGTTGCCCAGCACCATGCGCACACAGTCTCCGAGCGACCTGACGTAGCGCAGTACCTCAAGCGAACCCGGACCGCGCGCCACCAGGTCGCCGGTCAGCCATAGCTCGTCCTGCTGCGCATCGAAATTGACCTGCGCCAGCAGCGCACGTAATTCGTCATAACAGCCGTGAATATCGCCAATCAGGTATGTACTCATTAAGTCAGTCCGATGAAAACGCGCCGCCCGGACTGGCCGGGCGGAGGAGGAATTAGTGAATGTGGGTTTGCACCGCGAGGCGGAACACCGGAATCTCCACGTGGAAGGTCTCGCCCTCTTCGTCGATCATCACATAGTGTCCCTGCATGGTGCCCATCGGCGTTTCCAGAACCGCACCGCTGGTGTACTGAAACTCATTGCCGGGCGCGATATGCGGCTGCTCACCGACCACGCCTTCACCCTGCACTTCGGTCTCGCGCCCGTTGCCATTGGTGATTAGCCAGTAGCGGCTGCGCAGCTGCACGCTGTTGCGCCCGAGGTTACGGATGGTGATGGTGTAGGCAAACACGTAGCGATCCTCATCGGAAGAGGATTGCGATTCCACATACTGACTCAGTACCTGAACACAAACGCGGGCCAGTTCACTCATGCACTCAGTTCTCCGCAGATTCAGCCTGATGATTGCCCAGCCAGTTTGCCAGCTGGCAATACTGCGCCACGGTGACATTTTCTGCCCGCAGCGAGGCGTCGATGTTGAGTTCATCCAGCGCACCGGCCGTGAACAGGTGTCCCAGGCTGTTACGCAGGGTTTTGCGTCGCTGACCAAACGCTTCGGTGGTGATACGGCTCAGTAAACGCACATCGCTGACCGGATACGGTGGCTGGGTAAAGGGCACCAGACGCACCACCGCCGAATCCACTTTCGGTGGCGGGGTGAACGATTGTGGTGGCACTTCCAGCACCGGAATCACCTGACAATAATATTGCGCCATCACGCTGAGACGCCCGTAAGCTTTGCTGCCCGGGCCGGCTACCAGACGGTTAACCACCTCTTTCTGCAGCATGAAGTGCATATCTTTAATCGAACCAGTATAGCTGAAAAGGTGGAACATCAGCGGTGTCGAGATGTTGTACGGCAGGTTGCCAAACACGCGCAGCGGCTGACCCTGCTCCTTTGACAACGCAGAGAAGTCGAAGGTCATCGCATCCTGCTGATAAATCGTCAGCTTAGGACCGAGGAACGGGTGCGTCTGCAAACGCGCGGCAAGGTCGCGGTCCAGCTCGACGACAGTCAGCGCATCAAGACGCTCGCCCACCGGCTCGGTTAACGCACCCAGCCCTGGGCCAATCTCCACCATGGCTTCACCCTTTTGCGGATGAATAGCGGAGACGATGCTGTCGATAATGTACTGATCGTTCAGGAAGTTCTGCCCGAAACGTTTACGGGCGTAGTGCCCCTGATGGACGCGATTATTCATTACTGCTCTTGATCATAGTGATGGCGAGGTTAAGCGCCGTAATAAAGCTGCCCGGCTCTGCGCTGCCCAGACCGGCGAGTTCCAGCGCGGTGCCGTGGTCAACAGAGGTACGGATAAATGGCAGGCCGAGGGTGATATTCACCGCGCGACCAAATCCCTGAAATTTTAGCACCGGCAGGCCCTGGTCGTGATACATCGCCAGTACCGCATCAGCGTGCTGCAGATATTTCGGCTGAAACAGCGTATCCGCCGGTAACGGACCGGTGAGCTGGATACCCTGCTGGCGCAGTTCGTCGAGCGCCGGGATGATGGTATCGATCTCTTCCCGGCCCATATGACCGCTTTCGCCAGCATGCGGGTTGAGCCCGCAGACAAAAATATGCGGCTGCGGAATGCCAAACTTACGCTGCAAATCCTGATGCAGAATGGTGATCACTTCATGCAGGCTGTCACGGGTGATGGCGTCTGCGACATCTTTCAGCGGCAGATGCGTGGTGGCCAGCGCCACGCGCAACGCTTCGGTCGCCAGCATCATCACCACGCGATCGCCACCGGCGCGCTCAGCGAAGAACTCGGTGTGACCGGTGAAGGGGATGCCGGCGTCATTGATCACACCTTTGTGCACCGGACCGGTTACCAGCGCGGCAAACTCGCCGCTGAGGCAGCCGTCGCAGGCGCGGGCCAGCGTCTCCAGTACGTAATGACCGTTGGCGACCGTCAGTTCGCCGGCGGTCACCGGCTGCGCCGTCGCGATGGGCAGCAGCGTCAGCGTACCGGCCTGCTGCGGCTGTGGTGCCACGCCGGGCTGATAGTCACGCAGCGTCAGCGGCAAACCCAGTTGAGCCGCGCGCTGGCGCAGCACGTCGCCGTCTGCGCACACCACCAGCTCAACCGGCCAGTCACGCTGAGCCAGCGCAACGGCGAGATCGGGACCAATCCCGGCGGGTTCGCCGGGCGTGATCGCCACACGATAATTACTGACCATTGCCATCCAGAATCTTCACGTAAGCACTGGCGCGCTGTTCCTGCATCCAGGTTTGCGCTTCTTCGGCAAACTTACGGTTGAACAGCAGACGGTAAGCGCGCTCTTTCTGCGCGGCATCGGTTTTATCCACCTGACGGGTATCCAGCAGCTGAATCAGGTGCCAGCCGAAGGAGGAGTGCACCGGCGCGCTGACCTGGCCTTTCTGCAGCTTCAGCAGCGCATCACGGAACGCCGGATCGTAGACTTCCGGTGACGCCCAGCCGAGGTCGCCGCCCTGGTTCGCTGAACCCGGATCGTCGGAGAACTGTTTCGCGGCAGCGGCGAAGGTGGTTTTGCCACTCTTGATGTCTGCGGCGATCTGTTCAATCTTCTGACGTGCCTGATCGTCGGTAAGGATCGGTGACGGCTTCAGCAGAATGTGGCGGGCATGCACTTCGGTGACCGAAATGTTTTTGCTCTCACCGCGCAGGTCGTTCACTTTCAGGATATGGAAGCCAACGCCGGAGCGGATTGGGCCGACGATGTCGCCTTTCTTCGCGCTGCTCAGCGCCTGCGAGAACAGCGTTGGCAGCTCTTCAATTTTGCCCCAGCCCATGTTGCCGCCTTTCAGCGCCTGCGGATCGGCAGAGTAGGTCACGGCCAGTTTACCGAAATCGGCACCGCCTTTCAGTTCACCCACCAGCTGACGCGCCAGCGCTTCCTGGTCGTCAACCTGCTGCTGGGTTGGATTTTCCGGCAGCGGCAGCAGAATCTGGCTGATGTTAAGTTCGGTGCCCTGGGTATTCTGCGAGCCGATCTGCTTAGCCAGCGTATCCACTTCCTGCGGCAGAATGGTGACGCGACGGCGCACTTCATTGTTACGCACTTCAGAGATCAGCATCTCTTTGCGGATCTGCGCGCGATAATCGTTGTAGTTCATCCCGTCATAGGCCAGACGGCTGCGCAGCTGATCAACGCTCATGCGGTTCTGCGCGGCGATGTTCTGGATCGCCTGATCCAGTTGCTGATCGCTCACCTGCAGACCGGCTTTTTCGCCCATCTGCAGAATGATGGCATCCATGACCTGGCGTTCAAGGATCTGATGACGCAGGGTTTTGTCATCCGGCAGCTGCTGACCAGCCTGCTGCGCCTGTGACTTCACCGTGCGCAGCATGTTGTCTACGTCACTTTCCAGCACCACGCCGTTGTTCACGACTGCGGCAACTTTATCGACCATCTGTGGGGCTGCGAACGCAGTGTTAGCGGTAATCGCCACACCAAGAATCAGCATTCTCCAGTTCTTCATACTTTATCCATTGTTGTTTCCGCACTGCGGGATAGCCTGTCAAATATCACAACATCAGAAAGCGCGCTGATAAGGGATGATGCCCTGACGCAGCATTTCATTGGTGCCTAAGCCATAGTTAGAACTCAGACCACGCAGCTCAATGTTGAATGAGATTTGGTTGTCATACTTGCTGTCGTTGTTTTCCCAACCGTTGATCTTGCGTTCGTAACCCAGACGAATGGCGTAGCAGCAGGAGCTGTACTGCAGACCGACTAGCTGCTCGGCCGGACGGCTGTTGCGGGTGTCATAGTAGTAACCCCCCACCAGCGACCAGGCATCGGCAATCGGCCAGCTGGCCGTGGCGCCCACCTGCGAGATACCGTTTTTGTAGATCGGGTTAGTGACATAGCTGGGGTTATTCAACGCCTGCGCCACATACTCCGGGCTGCTGTAGCGATAGCTCAGCTGCACCATACGGTCGGCATCACGACGGTATTCCACAATGGCATTGCCCTGAGAAACGTTGTCCAGCCGCGTATCGTATTGCAGGCCACCGCGTACGCCCCAGCGATCGCTGACTTTCCAGTAAGTATCACCCGCCCACACCAGGCTACCGGTATCATCTTCTTTATTCGTCTGGTTTACGCCGGTACGAGACGGGGTAAACGAGTAGATTTGACCCACGGAAACGTTAAAACGTTCAACCAGATCGTTATCATAAATACGCGTGGTCACGCCGGTCGCCACTTCGTTAGACGAAGCGATACGATCGAGGCCGCTGTAGGTGCGATCGCGGAACAGGCCGGTGTAGTCGGTCTGCAGCAGCGTGGAGTCGTACGGATAGATGTTGCTCTGGTTGCGGTACGGGATATACAGGTACTGCACGCGCGGTTCCAGCGTCTGGGTGTAGCCTTCGGCCCAGTCCATATTGCGGTCAAATACCAGGCGACCATCTACCTTGAACTGCGGCAGGGTACGGTTGACCGACTCTTTCAGCTGATTGGTGCGGGTGGTATCGATATTTTCGTTGTAGTAGTTAACGTTATCCTGCTGGTAATGCGTCGCCAGCAGCTTTGCCTCGGTATCCAGGCTGGCCCAGCCGTTGGACAGCGGCAGGTTGAGCGTTGGCTCGATGTGCAAACGCGTCGCTTCCGGCATTCGGTTACTGACGTTAGTGAACTTCACCGCCTGCGCATAGATGCGACCGTCAAACGGCCCGATATCGTTCTGGTACAGATTGACATCCAGCTGCGGCATCGCCCGGTACACGTTCTGGCTGCTGGTATTACCAAACACCTGGAAGTCTTTGCTGGACAGCGTCGCATCCCAGTTGGTGTCAGCGTAGCCTACGCTGAATTTCTGCGTGGCGTAGCCGTCAGTCGAGCTGTAGTACTTCGAATCAAGATCGTTGAAGTAATAAGGATCGCTGACTTTGGTGTAGTCGGCGTTGAAGCGCCAGTGCTGATCGTAGACGCCGGAGTGACGCCAGTAGAACAGCCAGCGGTCGTCGTTGCTGTCGTTCTGCACCGACGGTCGCGCGGCTTTATCTTTGTTGTACTGATTGTCAGACGGCAGATAGTCCAGCTCTAACAGGCCGGCACCAAACTGCGTCAGGTAGCGGAACTCGTTCTGCAGCTGCAGACCGCGCTTGCTCATGTAGTGCGGCGTAATAGTGGCATCGGCCTGAGGCGCGATGTTCCAGTAGTACGGCAGCATGAATTCGAAGCCGTTGTTGCTGCCGTATTTCGCGTTGGGGATCAGGAAGCCGGAGCGGCGGCGGTCGCCAATCGGCAGCTGCAGATACGGGCTGTAGAATACCGGCACGTTGCCGAGCTTGAAGCGCGCATTCCAGATCTCCGCCACTTCTTCTTCACGGTCCTGAATCACTTCCGAACCGACCACGCTCCAGCTGTTGGAACCTGGCAGACAGGAGGTAAAGCTGCCGTTTTCCAGAATGGTATAGCGGTTATTACCGCGCAGTTTCATCTGGTCAGCATCACCGCGACCCTGACGGCCGACCATCTGATAATTACCGTTCCACACGTTGGTGTCTTTGGTGTTCAGATTGGACCAGGCTTTCGGACCTTTCAGGATGACCTGGTTGTCGTCATAGTGCACATTACCCAGCGCATCGACGGTACGCACCGGCGTCGTTTGTCCGTCCTGCTGACGCTGATGCAGCTGCATCTCGTCGGCAACCAGACGGCTGTTCCCCTGCTGCACATCAACATTGCCGGTGAACACCGCGTCGTTCGGATAGTTCCCTTTTGCTGAGTCAGAGTTGATGGTTACCGGCAGCGAATTCGCGTCGCCACTGACCAGCGGACGGTTGTAGCTCGGCACGCCCAGCATACACTGCGACATCAGATCGTCGGCCAGTGCATGCTGACTATAAAGCGCTGCACCAATCATGGTAGCCAGCAGGGTAGGTATACGTTTTTTCATACGCGGTTTCGATAATTCCATGAAAACTGGCATCATGCCGACAATCCGGACAGAGACTAACGTACCGCCCGGCGTTGCGCCAGTGTTAATCCTGCTCTGCCTGCGTTGCCGTTAGGCGCGGAGATAAATGACAGGTATGATAATGCAATTTTCAGCCGCAAGCATGGCGAATTGAGGAGTTTATGCGCTACTGGGGAAAAGTTATTGGTCTGGCTCTCGGCTTACTTTCCGGAGCAGGCTTTTGGGGCATCGTACTGGGTCTGATCATTGGTCATCTGTTTGACAAAGTGCGCAGCGTAAAAGGACAGGGCTACTTCGCCAACAATCAGGCGCGTCAGACGCTGTTCTTCAGCACCACGTTCCAGGTGATGGGCCATCTGACCAAGTCGAAAGGGCGCGTCACCGAAGCGGATATCCAGATTGCCTCTTTATTTATGGACCGCATGCAGCTGCATGGCGAGGCGCGTACCGCGGCACAGCGTGCGTTTCGTGAAGGTAAGCAGAGCGAATATCCGTTACGTAACAAGCTACGCGAGCTGCGCAGCGCCTGCTTTGGCCGTTTCGACCTGATTCGGATGTTTCTGGAAATTCAAATCCAGGCGGCGTTTGCTGATGGTTCGCTGCATCCCAACGAGCGTCAGGTGCTGTACGTCATCGCGGAAGAGCTGGGGATTTCCCGCGCGCAGTTCGACCAGTTCCTGCGCATGATGGAGGGCGGTCAGCAGTTTGGTGGCGGTTCGTCGTACGGCGGCGGCGCTTATCAGCAGGCGAAACGTGGCCCGACGCTGGAAGATGCCTGCAGCGTGCTGGGGGTGAAAAGCAGCGACGACAGCACCACCATCAAGCGCGCCTACCGTAAGCTGATGGCCGAGCACCATCCGGATAAGCTGGTGGCGAAAGGTCTGCCGCCGGAGATGATGGAGATGGCGAAGCAGAAAGCGCAGGAAATTCAGGCCGCGTATGACCTGATTCGCAAAGAGAAGGGCTTTAAATAAGGGGCGGCGGCCCCTTAAAAATCGGCCGGCTGGCGAAACGTCATGCTGTTGCCAAACGCCGGATGGGTAATGGTCAGCGATTCGGCGTGCAGCTGCAGGCGTGGCGCCATGGCTAACGCCTCGGGATGGGCATAGAAGCGATCGCCGAGAATCGGATGCCCCAGCGCCAGCAGATGCACGCGCAGCTGGTGTGAGCGGCCGGTGATCGGCTTCAACTGCACCCGCGCGCTGTTATCGGCGTCATACGCCAGCACCTGATACTCCGTCTGCGCCGGCTTACCCAGCTCCACACTCACCATCTGCTTCGGCCGGTTAGGCCAGTCGCAAATCAGCGGCAGATCGATCATGCCCTGTTCCGCCGCCGGATGTCCCCAGACGCGCGCCACGTACTGCTTCGCGGGCTCGCGCTCGCGAAACTGCCGCTTCAGCTCGCGCTCGGCCGCCTTGGTCAGCGCCACCACAATCACACCGCTGGTGGCCATATCGAGTCGGTGCACCGACTCCGCCTGCGGAAAGTCACGCTGGATGCGCGTCATCACGCTATCCTTGTGCTCCTCAAGGCGGCCGGGCACCGACAGCAAACCGCTTGGCTTGTTAACCACCATGATGTGCTCGTCCTGATACAGAATATGCAGCCAGGGGTCGAGCGGCGGATTGTAGGGTTCCATCAGCATGATTGGGCGCGGCCTCAGCGATTATTGGTGCGTAACAACGATCAGACGCAGCGCATCCAGCCGCCAGCCGGCTTCACCGAGGCTGGCCAGCACCTGCTCGCGGTTGCTCTCCAGCGCATCAACCTCATCATCACGGATGTTGGGGTTGACCGCTTTCAGCGCTTCAAGGCGCGACAGCTCGGCGCTCAGCTTCTCATCGGCCTCAACTTTGGCCGCCGCAATCAGCGCCTGCGCTTCCGGTACGATGACTTTTTCCGCCTGCGTCAGAATGTGATGCACATCCTGTTGCACCGCGTTCACCAGCTTGCTGCCGGTATGGCGGTTGACTGCGTTGAGCTGACGGTTAAAGCTTTCGAACTCCACCTTGCCGGCGAGGTTATTTCCGGCGCGATCCATCAGCAGGCGGACCGGCGTGGGCGGCAGGAAGCGGGTAAGCTGCAGGTGCTTCGGCGCCTGTGCTTCGACCACATAGATCATCTCTACCAGCAGCGTGCCCACCGGCAGCGCCTTGTTCTTCAGCAGCGACAGCGCACAGCTGCCGGTATCGCCGGAGAGAATCAGGTCGAGGCCGTTGCGAATCAGCGGATGTTCCCAGGTAATGAACTGGGTATCTTCGCGTGACAGCGCCTGGTTACGGTTAAAGGTTACGGTGCAGCCATCTTCCGGCAGGCCGGGGAAATCCGGCACCAGCATGTGGTCAGACGGCGTCAGGACGATCAGGTTATCGCTGCGATCTTCCTGGTTGATACCGACGATATCAAACAGGTTGAGCGCAAAGTTCACCAGCTCGGTGTCGTTATCCTGCTCGCCGATGGCATCGGCCAGCGCCTGCGCGGCTTCGCCGCCGTTCGAGTTCAGCTCCAGCAGACGGTCGCGCCCCTGCTCCAGCTGCGCCTTCAGGGTGTCATGCTGTTTGCGGCTCTGGGCGATAAAGTCGTCCAGCCCCTGCGGGTTGTCCGGCGCGGCCAGATACTCAATCAGCTGCGGGTAGGCGCTGTCGTAGATGGTGCGGCCGGTCGGGCAGGTGTGCTCAAACGCGTCCAGCCCTTCGTGGTACCAGCGCAGCAGCACTGCCTGGGCGGTTTTCTCCAGCCACGGCACCAGAATCTGGATGTCATGCAGCTGGCCGATACGATCGAGACGGCCGATACGCTGCTCGAGCAGATCCGGGTTAAACGGTAAATCGAACATCACCAGCCGGCTGGCGAACTGGAAGTTACGCCCTTCCGAGCCGATCTCCGAACACAGCAGCACCTGGGCGCCATCTTCCTGCGAAGCGAAGAAGGCGGCCGCGCGGTCGCGTTCGATAATTGATAGCCCTTCATGGAACACCGCGGCGCGGATGCCTTCACGCTCGCGCAGCACCTGCTCCAGCTGCAGCGCAGTGGCCGCTTTGGCGCAAATCACCAGCACTTTCTCTTTACGGTTGCTGGTGAGGTAGCCCATCAGCCACTCAACGCGCGGGTCGAAGTTCCACCAGGTGCCGCTGTCGCCTTCAAATTCCTGATAAATCTGCTCCGGATACAGCATGTCGCGCGCGCGCTCTTCCGCCGTTTTGCGCGCCGCCATAATGCCGGAGACTTTAATTGCCGTCTGATACTGCGCCGGCAGCGGCAGGCGAATCTGATGCAGCTCGCGTTTCGGGAAACCCTTCACGCCGTTACGCGTGTTACGGAACAGCACGCGGCTGGTGCCGTGGCGATCCATCAGCATCGAAATCAGCTCTTTACGCGCGTCGTCTTTGCCGTCGCGATCGCTGTTCGCCACCTGCAGCAGCGGCTCGATGTCCTGCTCGCCGACCAGGTCGTTGATCAGGTTCATCTCCTCTTTGCTGATGGCGTGATCGGCCAGCAGCGTACTGACGGCGTCAGCCACCGGGCGGTAGTGCTGCTGTTCGGCCACGAACTGCGCGAAATCGTGGAAACGATTCGGGTCCAGCAGACGCAGACGGGCAAAGTGGCTCTCCATGCCGAGCTGTTCCGGCGTCGCGGTCAGCAGCAGCACGCCGGCGGTCTTTTCCGCCAGCTGTTCGATAACCTGATATTCGCGGCTCGGCGCGGCTTCGCTCCACGCCAGATGGTGCGCTTCGTCGACCACCAGCAGATCCCAGTCAGCTTCGGCCAGCAGCTCCAGCCGCTGTTTGTTGCGGCGGACAAAATCCAGCGAGCAGATAATCAGCTGCTCGGTATCAAACGGGTTGTCGCTGTCGTGCTGCGCTTCGGTGTAGCGATCGTCGTCAAACAGGGCAAAGCGCAGGTTGAAGCGGCGCAGCATTTCCACCAGCCACTGGTGCTGCAGGGTTTCCGGCACCACGATCAGCACGCGCTCGGCGCGTCCGGCCAGCAGCTGCTGCTGGATAATCATCCCGGCTTCAATGGTTTTACCGAGGCCGACTTCATCGGCCAGCAGCACGCGCGGTGCGTGACGGCGACCGACGTCATGTGCGATGTGCAGCTGGTGCGGAATCAGGTTGGTGCGCATGCCGCGCAGGCCGCTAATCGGCAGGCGATACTGTTCGCTCTGGTATTTGCGTGCGCGGAAGCGCAGGGCAAAGCGATCCATGCGGTCCAGCTGGCCGGCAAACAGGCGATCCTGTGGCTTGCTGAACACCAGTTTGCTGTCGAGCATCACTTCGCGCAGCACCACGTTGCTTTCGTCGGTATCAAGACGCGTGCCGATGTAAGTCACTAAATCGTTTTCGTTGCGGACTTCATCAACCTGCATCTGCCAGCCTTCGTGGCTGGTGACGGTATCACCCGGATTAAAAATCACGCGGGTGACCGGAGAATCATTACGGGCATAGAGGCGGTTTTCGCCGGTGGCGGGAAACATCAGTGTGACCATGCGCGTATCCAGCGCCACGACTGTCCCCAGTCCCAGCTCACTTTCTGTATCACTAATCCAGCGTTGACCCAGTGTAAAAACCATATATTTTTTGCTCGATTCTCTAAAAGATAGAAAGACGTTCGCCTGCTCTCAGACAATACCCCACCGCCAGACAGTTATCTGGTCAGCTGGTGCACGCGGTGAGAATCAGGAAGGGCGCTATGGTACTGGATGGCAGGGCATTCGTCACCTGTCAAAAAAGCCCCAGTTGCCCGGTGATCAGTGTAGCAAAGTCATCACCGACAAACGGTAAAATCCCTTCGGCGATCGGCTGCAGCTGCTTGCTGACGTAGTGATCGTAATCCAGCGGCGTGCTGCGCGCTTCCAGCGGCTCCGGCCCGGCGGTGGCCATGACGTAGCGGATCGAGCCGCCGTTCTGATACTGCAGCGGACGCTGCAGTTTACGGTTATGTTCATCGGCGAGGCGCGCGGCACGCACGTGGGGCGGCACGTTGCGTTCGTAATCTTTCAGCGGCCGGCGCAGGCGCTTTTTATACACCAGCAGATCGTCCAGTTCGCCGGCCAGCAACTGTGCCACCGTGTCGCGAATGTAGTCCTGCCAGGGTTCACCGCGGAAGATGCGGCCATACAGCGTCTGCTGGAACTGCTGCGCCAGCGGCGTCCAGTCGGTGCGCACCGACTCCAGCCCTTTAAACACCAGCCGTTCGTCGCCGTCGCGGCGAATCAGTCCGGCGTAGCGCTTTTTACTGCCCTGTTCGGCGCCGCGAATGGTTGGCATCAGGAAGCGGCTGAAGTGGGTTTCGTACTCCAGCTCCAGCGCGCTGTCGAGACCGTAAGTCTGCTGCAGATGCTGTTGCCACCAGCGATTCACGTGCCCGGCCAGCCGCTGGCCGATCGCGGCGGCATCGGCTTCGCTGTGGGCGCTTTTCAGCCAGACAAAAGTAGAATCGGTGTCACCGTAAATCACGTCAAAACCTTCGGCTTCAATAAGCTCACGCGTTTGCTGCATGATGGCGTGGCCGCGCAGGGTAATCGACGAAGCGAGGCGCGGATCGAAAAAGCGACAGGCGCTGGTGCCAAGTACGCCATAAAAAGCATTCATGATGATCTTCAGCGCCTGCGACAGCGGCTGGTTGCCGTCACGTTTGGCGGCCTCGCGCCCCTGCCAGATCTGCCCGACAATCGCCGGTAAACAGTGGGTGCGGCGCGAAAAGCGCGCGTGGCGAAAACCGGGAACCGAATCGGCGTCGTCCGGATGCGCCAGGCCTTCGACCAGCCCGACCGGATCGATCAGAAAGGTGCGGATGATCGACGGATAGAGGCTTTTATAATCCAGCACCAGCACCGAATCATACAGTCCGGGGCGCGAATCCATCACGTAGCCGCCAGGGCTGGCTTCCGGTGCCACTTCGCCGAGATTGGGCGCGACAAAGCCGGCGCGGTGCATTCGTGGAATATACAGGTGGCTGAACGCCGCCACCGATCCGCCGTGGCGATCCACCGCCAGGCCATTGACGGTGGCGCGCTCCAGCAAAAACGGCATGATGGCGGTGTGCTGGAAAATACGCGTAACCAGCTCGCAATCCTTCAGGTTGTAGGTGGCCAGCGCCGGTTTGTCGTGGGCAAAGCGCCAGTTGATCTCCTCCATGCGCTGCCACGGATTGTTGATGGCTTTGCCTTCGCCCAGCAGCTCGCGTGATACCGCTTCCAGGCTGAATGAGGCGAAGTCCCAGAACGCCGATTTCAGCGCCTCGATACCGTCAATCACCAGCCGGCCGCTGGCCTGAGCGAAGAACACGCCGGGCTTAAAGCCGTGCTCGCGCCACTCCAGCGGCTGCTGCTGACGGCCAAGACGCAGCGGAATACCGTAGCGGTCGGCATGTTTTTGCAGCACGCGCAGGTCGAACTGCACCACGTTCCAGCCGATGATGACATCGGGATCGTGACGGGCGAACCAGGTGTTAAGCTGCTCCAGCAGCTGTGGCCGGCTGTCGAGGTAAATCAGTTCAAAATCCAGCAGGCTGGCATCACCGTTAGGCGGGCCGAGCATATAGACCTGGCGCTGGCCGCAGCCCTCCAGCCCGATGCAGTACAGCTCGCCGTGCTCGGTGGTTTCGATGTCGAGCGACACCCATTTCAGTTGCGGACGGTAATCGGGATGCGGCTTGAGGCGCGCGTTGACGAGGCTGTCGCCGCGCGGCTCGCCGCTGAACCACACCGGTGCCGTGATAAAGCGCTCCATCAGGTAGCGTTCCGGCGGGCGGATATCTGCTTCATACACCGCAATGCCGTTTTCACGCAGGCGTTTTTCGATGCTTTGCAGCTGTCGGTGGCTGCGGCAATAGAGTCCCAGCACCGGTCGGCGCCGGAAATCTTTCAGATCCAGCGGTTGCAGGCGCGTATGGCGCTCGTCGCGAATCAGCGCTTCGGTTTGCGCCTGGAACTCCCGGGGAATAAACGCCACTGACTCCTGCGCAGGCAGTACCAGGCGCTGCGGGCCCTGGTCGGTGGCCAGCCACAGCACCACTTCGCTGCCGGTCGGGGTATCCCGCCAGTGGCGAGTCAGCAAAAATCCTGCGCGCGGTTCGGTCACGTTAACTCCGGAGAATGAATTCATTTCAGTATATCATGGATGTTTATACAGTGTACTGCGGTGGTGCCGTCGTCTGCGCGGCGCGGGCGTGCGGCAGCGCGGGGAATTGCTTGACGCTGTGGGGCTGTCTCAGGACAATCCAGCCTCTATATTCCGCAGAGGATAGTTATGGAAGCCTGGATCCAACACCTGTTTACGCAATCGCTGGAGTACGCGCTGATTGCCGTGGCGCTGGTGACCTTTCTTGAGTCGCTGGCGTTTGTCGGCCTGCTGCTGCCGGGAACGGTCTTGATGGCCAGCCTCGGCGCGCTGGTGGGCAGCGGACAAATCGGGCTCTATCCGGCGTGGGCCGCCGGGCTGGCCGGCTGTCTGATTGGCGACTGGGTGTCGTACGGCATTGGCTGGAAATTCCAGGGACCGCTGCACCGCTGGAAATACCTGCAAAAATACAAAGGGCTGCTGGATAAAACCGAGCACGCGCTGCATCAGCACAGCATGTTTACCATCCTCGTGGGGCGCTTTGTCGGACCGACGCGTCCGCTGATTCCGCTGGCGGCCGGCATGCTGGAGCTGCCGGTGCGTAAATTCCTGCCGCCGAACATTATCGGCTGCATCCTGTGGCCGCCGGCCTACCTGATGCCGGGCATTCTGGCGGGCGTGGCGATCGACGTGCCGCAGGCGGCGCAGGGCGACAGCTTCAAATGGCTGCTGCTGGC
Organism: Pantoea sp. ICBG 828; assembly: GCF_002928355.1. Lineage (NCBI taxonomy): Bacteria > Pseudomonadati > Pseudomonadota > Gammaproteobacteria > Enterobacterales > Erwiniaceae > Pantoea > Pantoea sp. ICBG 828. The sequence goes on from NZ_POWN01000003.1 coordinate 468,814, forward strand.
GGTGGCACTGCTGCTGTGGATCGGCGGCTGGCTGCTGTGGCGCTGGTGGCGCAGCGGCAAAAGCGTCGACTGGGCCACGCCTTATCTGCCACTGGCGCGGCTGCGCTGGCTGGCACCGCTGATGGCGCTCATCGGCGTGAGTGCCTTTATTGCGCTATTGTTCCACCCGATGATGCCGATTTTCCTGCAGCTGCTGTGGAAAGTGTTCTTCGCTTAACGCGGTGATACGCCAAGGATGGCGGCCGCCGGGCTCTCACCGCGCAGCAGGCTGGCGGTGCTGCCATCCCAGTACACCCGACCGTCAACAATCACCAGGCTGCGTGACGCAATCTGCTGCGCATCCTCAAGACTGTGCGACACCATCAGCAGTGTGATAGTGCGCGCCTCACACACTGCGCGCACCAGCTGCAGCATCTCGCTGCGCAGCGCCGGATCGAGTGCCGAAAACGGTTCATCCAGCAGCAGGACCGGCTGATTGCGCAGCAGGCAGCGCGCCAGTGCCACGCGCTGGCGCTGGCCGCCGGAGAGCTGGCCGGGCAGACGCGTCAGCATCGATTCCAGCCCGGTTTGCTCCGAAATCTGCTGTACCTGCTGCTGCTGTTCGCGCGTCAGCTTCAGGCCGGGATGCAGGCCCAGCCCCAGATTTTGCTGCACCGTCAGGTGCGGAAACAGATTGTTCTCCTGAAACAGCATCGATACCGGTCGCGCGGAAGGCACGCTACGGGTGTGGTCGACGCCATCGATCAGCAGGCTGCCCTGACTCACCGGCAGAAAGCCGCCGAGCAGGCTCAGCAGGGTACTTTTGCCCGCGCCGCTCGGGCCGAGAATGGCGAGACGTTCACCGGCCTGTGCGCTAAAGCTGAAGCGCATCGGCAGATGCTGGTAGAGATAAGTAAGGTTATTCAGTGTCAGCATGGCGACCCGGTAATTTTTCCATCAGCGTAAACAGCAGCAGGCATAACAGCAGCAGTAGCAGCGCGGTCACCGCGCCATCGGCACCGCGATAGGCGCCAATCTGCTGGAACAGATAAAACGGCAGGGTGCGGAAATCGGCGCTGCCGAACAGCGCCACCACGCCGAAATCCCCGATCGACAGCACGCAGGCAAAGGCCAGCGCCTGTGCCAGCGGACGTTTCAGCGCCCGCAGTTCAATCAGCCGCAGGCGAGTAAACCCACTGATGCCCAGCGAGGCGCACAGCTGAGCGTAGCGCGCGCTGAGATCGCGCATCGGATTTTCCAGCACTTTCATGGCGTAGGGGATGGCGATCAGCGCGTTGGTAAAGATCACCAGCGCATCGGCACGCTGCGGCAGGCCAACGGTGGCGTTGAACAGCAGAAAGAACCCGCTCGCCAGCACGATGCCCGGCATTGCCAGAATCAGCATTCCGCTGAGTTCCATGGCCTGCGCGGCGAAGCGCTGCTGACGCTGGCGCAGTTCGCGACTGCTCCACAGCAGCATCATGGTCAGCAGCACGCACAGCACACCGGCACCGAGTGCGATGCGCAGCGACGTCCACGTGGCCTGCCACAGCGCGGGCTGTTGCAGCGCGCCGGCAATGCCGCCGCGTAAGCCGTCGACCAGCACCGCCGCCAGCGGTGGCAGCAGTAACAGTAGTGCCAGCGTAATCAGCAGCGTATCCGCGACGCGTGCGTGCCAGGAATCCTGCGGATCGCGCCAGCCGCGCACCGTCTGGCTACCGGCCGGAATCGCTTTACTGAAGCGCTGGCTGAGCAGCACCAGCAGCAGACAGCAGCCGAGCTGCAACAATGCCAGCAGCGCGGCGCGGCCGGGATCGTAATCAAAGCTAAGCGCCTGATAAATGGCCAGCTCCAGCGTGGTGGCCTGCGGACCGCCACCCAGTGCCAGCACGGTGGCAAAACTGGCGAAGCACAGCATAAAGATAAGCGCCGCCGTTGGCAGCAGCGGACGGCGCAGCCACGGCCACTCCAGCAGGCGAAACAGCGACCAGCCGCGCAAACCGAGCTGCGCCGCCAGCTGGCGCTGCTCGCCGGGAATGCTCTCCAGCGCCTGCAGCAGCATGCGCGTCGCCAGCGGCAGATTAAAGAACACGTGCGCCAGCAAAATGCCCCGCAGGCCGTAAGGCGAGAAGTGATAGTCGATACCGATGGCAGCGCACAGCTGCGCCAGCCAGCCGCTGCGCCCATAGACGCTCAGCAGACCGAATACGGCGACCAGCACCGGCAGCACCAGCGTCATAGCGCACAGGCGCAACAGCAGCGTGCGACCGGTAAAGCGGCGGCGATAGAGCGCGCGGGCCAGCAGAATGGCCGGCAGCACCGAGAGCAGCGCTGACAGCAGCGCCTGCTCAAAGGAGAACGCCAGCACATGGTGCAGATAGCTATCGCTGAGCAGCGCGCGCCAGTCAGTGGCCGGCGCGGCAAGCAGCAGGGCACCGAGCGCCAGCAGCGCGACCGCACACAAGAGCAGTGCGCTAAGCGCTCCGGGCAGCAGCCAGCCGGGCATCAGCGGCTGACGGCGCGCTGCCACGCGCTAATCCACGCCGCGCGATGGTCGGCCACCTCTGTCGGGGTGTATTGCAGCGCATTCGCAGGCACTGGCAACGCCTGATAACCGGCGGGTAAATCGCTTTTGATCACCGGATACATCCAGTTGCCGGTGGGAATGGTGCTCTGAAACGCTGGCGACACCATAAACTGCATGAACTGCTGCGCCAGCTGCGGCTGTTTGCTGCTGGCGAGCTGCGCGCCCACTTCTACCTGCAGATAGTGGCCTTCGCTGAACGGCGCGGCGGCGTAGTTATCCTTTTTCTCTTCAATAATGTGATAAGCCGGCGAGGTGGTATAGCTCAGCACCAGATCGCTTTCGCCTTTGAGGAACAGACCATAAGCTTCGCTCCAGCCTTTGGTGACGGTCACGGTTTTGCTGGCCAGCTTCTGCCAGGCCGCCGGCGCGTCATCGCCGTACACTTTCTGCATCCACAGCAGCAGACCGAGCCCCGGCGTGCTGGTGCGCGGGTCTTCATAAATCACCCGCCATTTTTCCGGGCTTTCGACCAGCTCCTTCAGGCTGTGCGGCGGATTCTTTAGCTTGTTTTTGTCGTAAACGAACGCGAAGTAGCCGTAATCAAACGGGATAAAAGTGTCATTGTGCCAGCCGTCCGGCAGCTGCAGTGCACGGGTATCCACCGTGCTTTTGCTGAACAGGCCGGTTTTTTCCGCCGCCTGAATCAGGTTATTGTCCAGCCCCAGTACCACGTCGGCCTTGCTGTTCTTTCCTTCCATACGCAGGCGATTAAGCAGCGATACGCCATCCTCCAGCGCCACATAGTTCAGCTCACAGCCGCAGCGGGCCTCAAAGGCTTTTTTCACTGCCGGACCGGGGCCCCAGTCGGCGGCGAACGAGTCGTAGGTATACACGGTGAGGACGGGTTTGGCCGCCAGAGCCGGCGCAGCGATCAGCAGCAACAGGGGCAGAACTTTATTTAACACTTTGCGTTCCTTAAGGAGAAGGTAAGGTTGCGTCGCAAAGGATCTGAGGGCGGAGCATCTCAAATCCCTACGCCGGTACGAGCCGGATCAGGTTCGACGGGTCTCTCTCAGCCAGTTAACCGGCACCCCGTTGAGAACGACTTATTCTAGACATTTACAGGACAACGCGAAAGGTTCACCTGCCGGTCGTGTTGTCTGATGCTGCCCTTTTTACAGCTCCGGCGGGGCGAACCAGGCGGACTTGAAGTCAAACCAGCCGAGCGTGTTCAGTCGCACGCCACGCATGCTGCGCTGGCCCTCCAGCAGCAGCCAGTGATGAAACAGCGGATGCAGATAGTCGCTGTTTACCAGCTGTTTGCTCCACTCCGCCAGCGGCAGCGCTTTCTCACGCCAGCGCGCGGCGTCGGCCTGCCAGTCCAGCGGGATACAGTGATGCATCAGCGGTAGCTCGTAGAGCTGAGCGAACAGGGCGTAGTCGAGCGGCAGGGTAAAGTTGACGCTGCCCAGCCAGATGTCACTCTCGCCCGCGCCGTCGAACCAGCTTTCGTAGCTCACTTCGCGGGTAATCAGCTCGACGCCCTGCTGCGCCAGCAGCGGCCGCAGCGCATTGGCGATGCCCTCGTGTTCGACGTGGTGGCTGTACCAGCTGAGCGTCAGCTGGGTCACGCCGTCGGGCTTGTGGGCTGGGGTGATATCGCGCCGATGGTGCCAGCGCGGCAGCAGGCCATAAGCCGGGAACCAGTAGCGCTGATAGCCGACGCCGGCATGATTGAGCAGCGCGATAGGGTTAAGCAGATCGCTCACCCAGCGGCGGAAACCGGCATCGCGCCCGCGTTCAGAGCGCTGATCGAACAGCAGAAAATAGCAGCCCTCTTCGAGTCGACTCTCTTCCGATTTTTCGTCGTCGTTTTCACCTTCCAGTTTTACACCGGCGTAGACCAGCTCATCGCTGATCTCCGGCAGCACCCAGATCGAGACATCATCAATCAGCGCGCGGTAGCCGAAGTAGTCATCAAACGCGGCGATTTTCAGCTGGGTTTGCTGATTGCGCACCACGCTGTACGGACCGGTGCCAATAGGCTGACGGGCGAAGTGGCGCAGCGTCGGCCATTCACGCGGCAGAATCATGGCGCTGACGCTGGCCAGCAGCCACGGCAGCCAGCAGTCCGGCTGGCTGAGATGGATATCCAGCGTCCACGGCGCCGGCGAGTGCAGTTGGTCGATATGCGAAAACAGCGGCTGGCTGCGCACCCGTTCCAGCGAGGCGATGACATCCTCCATCTCCAGCTCGCGACCATGATGAAAGCGGATTGCCGGCCGCAGGAAGAAGCGCCAGTGCAGCGGAGAGGTTTGCTGCCAGTGATGGGCAATGTCGGCGGCGATTTCCCCCTTTTCCTCATTTATACGCGTCAGGCCGCTGAATATCTGTCGCGCCAGATGGGTTTCTGAACGGCGCAGCGGCGAGCCGGGCAGCAGGTTAGGCAGGGGCCGGTAGTAGAGCACGCGCAGAATATGCTTACCCTGGCGAAAGCTGCGGCCAAGGTGCGCGGCAATCATCTGCCGCACCTGGTTTTTATCGCCCACCAGTTGCACCAGCTGGTCGATGCGATCCTGCTCCAGCAGGTCTTCGGCGCGCTGCTGCTGTAGCGCCAGTCCGGTGTAGCAGAAGCTCAGCAGCGAGCGTTTACCGCGACCGGCTTCAGCCTGCCAGATCAGCCAGCCCGCCGCCTGCATGGCGTTCAGCAGGTTACGCATGTGGCGGCGTGAGCAGTGCAGCAGTTCAGCCAGCTCGCTCAGCGTGGTTTCCTGATCCTGGCCCTGACAGTGTTGCCACAGGCGAATGAATTGCTGTTGCAGACGCGCAGAGGACATAAAAGGGGAACTCCTTCTCGACTTCGCTCAGTTTTTCCTGCCCCATATTAGAGGCATACTGGCGGGCAATGGAAGAGCGGGAGGCATTCAGCAATGAATGGCGCTCTGCCAGCGGTTCCGCCGACGTGGAACCTTTTCTGAGTAGGGTGCAATTTCACCGCCAGCGGAGTTTTTCTCTGCTGGCTTTTTTCGTTTTGCTGTGGAATCTTCTACGCTGTTTTTTCCCGGTCTTTTTCCTCAAAGGGATTTCTGCATGAAATCGCTGTTACCGCGGCCGCGCCGCCTGAATCCGGTTTACCTCTCCTTTATGGCGGTGTCATTTATGGTCGGCGTGGCGGGGGCGTTACAGGCGCCAACGCTCAGCCTGTTTTTGACGCGCGAGGTGCAGGTGCGGCCGTTCTGGGTCGGCCTGTTCTTTACCATCAACGCCGTCGCCGGGATCGTGATCAGCCTGCTGATGGCGAAGCGTTCGGATAACCGTGGCGATCGCCGTCATCTGATCCTGTTTTGCTGCCTGATGGCGGTGGCCAACGCGCTACTGTTTGCCTTTAACCGTCACTATCTGACGCTCATCACTGTCGGCGTGCTGCTGTCGGCGCTGGCCAGCGTGGCGATTCCGCAGATCTTCGCGCTGGCGCGTGAATATGCCGATCAGTCGGCGCGTGAAGTAGTGATGTTCAGTTCGGTGATGCGCGCCCAGCTGTCGCTGGCGTGGGTGATTGGGCCGCCGCTGTCGTTCGCGCTGGCGCTCAACTACGGCTTCGTCACGCTATTCTGCGTGGCGGCGGTGATTTTTCTGCTGAGTATGCTGCTGATCTGGCGCACGCTGCCCTCGGTGCCGCGCATCGCCGCCACGCCGGAGCAGGTGCTGATGCAGCTCAGCCCGTGGAAAGACAGCCAGGTGCGGCTGCTGTTTATCGCCTCGGTGGTGATGTGGGCGTGTAATACCATGTATATCATTGATATGCCGCTGTACATCAGCGCAACCCTTGGCCTGCCGGAGAAGCTGGCGGGTCTGCTGATGGGCACCGCCGCCGGGCTAGAGATCCCGATCATGCTGCTGGCCGGCCATTACGCGAAGCGCTACGGCAAGCGCAAGCTGATGCTGCTGGCGCTGGTAGCAGCGATTGTGTTTTATCTCGGGCTGGTGCTGTTCCGTTCTCAAACCGCGCTGATGGTGCTGCAGCTGTTTAACGCCGCGTTTATCGGCATCATCGCCGGCATTGGTATGCTGTGGTTTCAGGATTTGATGCCGGGCCGTGCCGGTGCGGCGACCACCATGTTCACCACCTCGATTTCAACCGGGTTGATTATCGCCGGCCTGATTCAGGGGATACTGAGTGAGCGCTTTGGTCATGAGTCGGTGTATTGGCTGGCGCTGGTGATGGCGGTGGTGGCGCTGGTGCTGGCGGCGCGGGTACGCGATGCGCGGTGAGGGCGATTTGGAGATTGAAGGTCGCCATCAATGGCGACCCTGCAGGGCATTGCGCGTTTCGGGCATGTTTTGCACATTTTTGGTCGCCATAAATGGCGACCCTACAGGGCATTGTGCATTTAAGCATCTTTGGTCGCCATCAATGGCGACCAAATTACTGACGCTTTTGCTGTAGGGTGCGCCTTGATGCGCACCGGGTAAACCTTAACGCAGAAACGCTGGCTGGCTGGATTCGTAACTGGCGATGGACGCTTCATGCTGCAGCGTCAGGCCAATGCTGTCGAGGCCGTTGATCATGCAGTGACGACGGAAACTGTCGATTTCAAAGCTATAAACCTTGTCGCCGGCGGTGACGGTCTGCGCTTCGAGATCGACGGTGAAGCGGATGCCCGGCTGCGCGGCCACCAGTTTGAACATCTCATCGACCTGCTCTTCGCTCAGCTTCACCGGCAGCAGCTGGTTGTTGAAGCTGTTACCGTAGAAGATGTCGGCGAAACTCGGCGCAATCACCACGTGAAAACCGAAGTCGGTCAGCGCCCACGGCGCGTGTTCACGCGAGGAGCCGCAGCCAAAGTTCTCGCGCGCCAGCAGGATGCTGGTGCCTTTGAACTCCGGCTTATTCAGCACGAAGCTGGCGGTCGGCTGGGTGCCGGCGTCATCATCAAAACGCCAGTCGTGGAACAGGTGCGCGCCAAAGCCGGTGCGCGTCACTTTCTGCAAAAACTGCTTCGGGATGATGGCATCGGTGTCGACGTTTGCGGCATCCAGCGGGGCCACAATCCCGGTGTGTTGGGTAAATTTGTTCGCCATGGCTTAAGCTCCCTGAGTCAATTCACGAATGTCGGCAAAACGACCGGTTACCGCCGCCGCAGCAGCCATCGCCGGGCTCACCAGATGGGTGCGACCGCCGCGACCCTGGCGACCTTCAAAGTTACGGTTACTGGTTGAGGCACAGCGCTCGCCCGGATTCAGACGGTCGTTGTTCATCGCCAGGCACATCGAACAGCCCGGCAGACGCCATTCAAAACCGGCTTCGAGGAATATTTTGTCCAGGCCTTCGGCTTCAGCCTGCGCTTTCACAGGACCGGAACCTGGCACCACCATCGCAACCACGCCCGGCGCGACTTTGCGGCCTTTGGCAATCGCGGCAGCCGCGCGCAGATCTTCGATACGTGAGTTGGTGCAGGAACCGATAAACACTTTATCGATCGCTACCTCAGTCAGTTTGATGCCCGGCTGCAGATCCATATAGGCCAGCGCTTTCTCGGCGGAAGCGCGTTCAACCGGATCGGCAAACGAGGCCGGATTCGGGATGGCCTGATCCACAGCCATCACCTGGCCCGGATTGGTGCCCCAGGTGACCTGCGGCGCGATATCGGCGGCATTCAGGGTCACAACGGCGTCAAACTGCGCGTCGCTGTCGGACTTCAGGGTGCGCCAGTAAGCCACTGCCTGCTCCCACTGCTCGCCCTTCGGCGCAAACTGCTTGTCTTTCAGATAGGCAAACGTGGTGTCATCCGGTGCCACCAGGCCCGCTTTGGCGCCCATCTCAATCGCCATGTTGCACAGCGTCATGCGGCCTTCCATGCTCAGCGCTTCAATCGCCGGGCCACAGAATTCAACCACGTGACCGGTGCCGCCGGCGCTGCCGGTTTTACCGATGATCGCCAGTACGATGTCTTTGGCGGTGATGCCCGGCGCAGCTTCGCCCAGCACTTCAATCTTCATGGTTTTCGCCCGGCCCTGTTTCAGGGTCTGGGTGGCGAACACGTGCTCCACTTCGGAGGTGCCGATACCGAACGCCAGGGAACCGAAGGCGCCGTGCGTTGCGGTGTGCGAGTCGCCGCAAACGATGGTCATGCCCGGCAGCGTCATGCCCTGCTCGGGACCGATCACGTGCACAATGCCCTGGAACGGGTGGTTCAGGTCATACAGCTGAATGCCGAACTCAGCACAGTTCTTCATCAGCTCCTGCATCTGGATACGCGCCATTTCACCCGAGGCGTTGATGTCTTTGGTCTGGGTGGAAACGTTGTGATCCATGGTGGCAAAGGTCTTCGACGGCTGGCGTACTTTGCGGCCGTGCGCACGCAGACCGTCAAACGCCTGCGGCGAGGTGACTTCGTGAATCAGGTGACGATCGATATACAGCAACGGCGTTTCGTCTGGCGCTTCGTGAACGACATGTGCATCAAATAACTTCTGGTATAAGCTTTTCATTTTGTTATTTTTCCTCGCTGATGTAACCGGCAATGATGCTGCCCATTTCATCGGTGCTCACGGCAGGGCCGTCACCGGCCAAATCACGGGTGCGATGGCCCGCTTCCAGCGCACGGCTTACCGCGCGCTCAATGCTATCCGCAGCGGCGTCAGCGTTCAGGCTGAAACGCAGCAGCATCGCCAGCGACAGAATCTGCGCAATTGGGTTGGCGATGTTCTGGCCAGCGATATCCGGTGCGGAACCGCCCGCCGGTTCGAACAGGCCGAATCCCTCTTCATTCAGGCTGGCCGAAGGCAGCATACCCATCGAGCCGGTGATCATCGCGCACTCGTCCGACAGAATGTCACCAAACAGATTCGAGCAGAGTAAAACGTCAAACTGCGACGGATCCTTAATCAGCTGCATGGTGGCGTTGTCGATGTACATATGGCTCAGCTGCACATCCGGATAATCTTTTGCCACTTCGTTGACGATTTCACGCCACATCACCGAGGTCGCCAGCACGTTAGCTTTATCAACGGAAGTCACTTTATTACGGCGCTTGCGCGCAGCCTCAAAGGCGTTGCGGGCAATACGCTCGATTTCGAAACGGTGATAGACCTCGGTATCAAAAGCGCGTTCATGCGCGCCGCTGCCTTCGCGGCCTTTCGGCTGGCCGAAATAGATGCCGCCGGTCAGCTCACGCACGCACAGGATATCGAAGCCGCGGGCGGCGATGTCGCTGCGCAGCGGGCAAAATGCTTCCAGACCTTTATACAGCGCCGCCGGGCGCAGGTTGCTGAACAGTTTGAAGTGTTTACGCAGCGGTAGCAGCGCACCGCGCTCAGGCTGGCCGGCTGGCGGCAGGTGTTCCCATTTTGGACCGCCGACCGAGCCGAACAGAATGGCATCAGCCTGCTCAGCACCGGCCACGGTGGCGGCGGGTAAAGGTTCACCGTGACGATCGATGGCGATACCGCCGACATCATATTCGCTGGTGGTGATGCGCATATCGAAGCGCGCGCGAATCGCATCGAGAACTTTCATGGCCTGCGCCATCACTTCCGGACCGATTCCGTCGCCTGGCATTACCGCAATATGATAAGACTGAGTCATAGTTACACCGTTTCCTTCTGATCTTTAAATTTACGCTGCAATTCTTTTTCGACCTGCTTTGCCCGCCAGATGTTGTTCAGGGCATTCACCATCGCTTTCGCCGAGGATTCGACGATATCGGTCGCCAGGCCCACGCCGTGGAATTTACGCCCGTTGTAGTTGACCACGATATCGACCTGACCCAGCGCGTTTTCGCCGTGGCCTTTCGCGGTCAGCTTGTAGTTCACCAGCTCAGCATCGAAGCCGGTGATACGGTTAATAGCCTGGTAGACGGCATCAACCGGACCGTTACCGGTGGCGGCGTCGGCTTTGGCCTCTTCGCCGCAGCCCAGCTGCACCGACGCCGTCGCGGTGACGCTGGAGCCGGTCTGCACGTTGAATTCGTTCAGCTGGAAGTACTCCGGCTCTTCATTCTGCTTATTAATGAAGGCCAGCGCTTCCAGGTCGTAATCGAACACCTGGCCTTTTTTGTCCGCCAGCTTCAGGAAGGCGTCGTACAGCGTATCCAGGTTGTAATCGGACTCTTTGTAACCCATCTCTTCCATACGGTGCTTCACGGCGGCACGGCCGGAGCGGGAGGTCAGGTTCAGCTGAATTTTGTGCAGGCCAATCGATTCTGGCGTCAGGATTTCGTAGTTTTCGCGGTTCTTCAGCACGCCATCCTGATGAATGCCGGAGGAGTGGGCGAAGGCGTTGGAACCGACCACCGCTTTGTTGGCCGGGATCGGCATGTTGCAGATCTGGCTGACAATCTGGCTGGTGCGGTAGATTTCCTGATGATTGATATTGGTGTGCACGTTCATGATCTGCTGGCGGGTTTTGATCGCCATGATCACCTCTTCCAGCGCACAGTTACCGGCGCGCTCGCCCAGGCCGTTCAGCGTGCCTTCGACCTGACGCGCACCGGCCAGCACTGCCGCAATGGCGTTACCGGTCGCCATACCCAGATCGTCATGGGTATGTACCGACAGAATCGCTTTGTCGATGTTCGGCACGCGCTGTACCAGCTGACCAATGATGTTGGCGTACTCGCCCGGCAGGGTGTAGCCCACGGTGTCCGGAATATTGATGGTGGTGGCGCCGGCGTTGATTGCGGCTTCTACCATGCGGCACAGGTCGTCAATCGGCGTACGGCCACCGTCCTCGCAGGAGAACTCAACGTCATCGGTATAGTTGCGCGCCCGCTTAATCATGTGCACCGCGCGTTCAATCACTTCCGGCAGCGTGCTGCGCAGTTTAGTGGCGATGTGCATCGGCGAAGTGGCGATAAAGGTGTGAATACGGAAGGCGTCGGCCACGCGCAGCGATTCGTAAGCCGCGTCGATATCTTTCTCGACACAGCGCGCCAGACCACACACGCGACTGTTTTTGATGGTCCGGGCAATGGTCTGCACGGATTCGAAATCACCCGGCGAAGAGACCGGAAAACCGACTTCCATTACATCCACGCCCATCCTTTCCAGCGCCAGGGCGATCTGCAGTTTTTCTTTAACACTCAGGCTGGCCTGTAATGCCTGTTCGCCGTCGCGCAGAGTGGTATCGAAAATTATTACTTGCTGGCTCATGGTCATCTTCCTTTTGCATTGACTTCGCCGGTGCTACGAGCATAAAAAAACCCGCGCAGTGGCGCGGGTTTTTTAACTTTCAGCAGGTTCGAATCAGTTGTTGATTTCGCCCACGAGTCTACCGCGCAAACTGGATGCGTTAAGTAGTAGACCGAGTAGACGAAAAGAACGTGACATGAATCAAACCTCGTAAAATGAGTGCTGCACATATTGGTACTGGATTCGCCTGGCGATGTCAACCCTAAGTGAAAGGGTATTTCTCTGGCCGGAAAAGGGCGATTTGCTGGGATTATCGGTCATCGCAGAGCATTGCCATTAATTAACGGTGGCTTAGCGCGTTATGCCACTTTAAAAAATCTTTTAAAAAAGCGGATAATTTTAAGTTGCTGAATTATATGTTTTTAGTAAGGCTTATTCGTCAGGTGGAAAAACAAGATAAAGCTTGTTGCTTAGCAGATTGTGATGTGGAAGAGGGATTTAAGAGTTAATCACGCCAGAAACGCGGTAGCGGAAAAAATTGTGGGCTAAACACGCTGGCAATATGAAAATCATATTTCTTACAACACGCTGTAAATAATCTGCAAACCAGCATTTTCCTCTGTCCTTATGCCATCGCATTAGTTTATTCCTCCCGGGCGATAATCACGCGTCAGTGCCTTTTTTGTCACTGACAGCGCCGTGCCGCCTTATGACGTTTGCAGGCCGGGTTTTCTGCGGTTATGGTAATCGACCTACTCTCAAAAGAATCCACGCAGGTAGATTCCCTGTACCTGGAAGACGAAATGAATGGCGTCTTCTGAGCATAAACATAAGGTTTTGATCTTAATTGGCAATAAAGGGACAGATGCGAGCGGCACGCAGAATAGCGTTTGCTGGCGCAGCTGGCTCTCAAGCCTGGAGGCAGAAAATGGAGATGTTGTCAGGAGCCGAAATGGTCGTCCGTTCGTTAATCGATCAGGGCGTTAAGCAGGTATTCGGTTATCCGGGCGGTGCGGTGCTCGATATTTATGATGCGCTGCAAACGGTCGGTGGTATTGACCACGTGCTGGTGCGCCACGAGCAGGGCGCCGTACATATGGCGGATGGCCTGGCGCGCGCGACCGGCGAAGTCGGCGTGGTGCTGGTCACCTCAGGTCCTGGCGCCACAAACGCTATCACCGGTATTGCGACCGCTTATATGGATTCCATTCCGCTGGTAATCCTCTCTGGTCAGGTGCCGTCCTCGCTGATTGGCTATGATGCCTTCCAGGAGTGCGACATGGTGGGGATTTCGCGTCCGGTGGTGAAGCACAGCTTCCTGGTGAAAAGCACCGAAGAGATCCCAACGGTGCTGAAAAAAGCCTTCTGGCTGGCGGCCAGCGGTCGTCCGGGGCCGGTGGTGATCGATCTGCCAAAAGATATTCTGAATCCGGCCAATAAGCTGCCTTACGTGTGGCCGGAAACCGTCAGCATGCGCTCTTACAATCCGACGCTGCAGGGCCACAAAGGCCAGATCAAGCGCGCGCTGCAGACGCTGCTGGCGGCGCACAAGCCGGTAATTTACGTCGGCGGCGGGGCCATTACTTCAGGCTGCGAGGCGGAACTGCTGCAGCTGGCAGAGCAGCTGAATATTCCGGTCACCACCTCGCTGATGGGGCTGGGCGCGTTCCCGGGCACGCATCGCCAGTGTGTGGGCATGCTCGGTATGCACGGCACCTATGAAGCCAACATGACCATGCACAATGCCGATCTGATCTTTGGTATCGGCGTACGCTTTGATGACCGCACCACCAACAATCTGGCGAAGTATTGCCCGAATGCCACCGTGATGCACATTGACGTCGATCCGACCTCGATCTCCAAAACCGTCAGCGCCGATATTCCGATTGTCGGCGATGCCAGACAGACGCTGACGCAGATGCTGGAGCTGCTGGCGCAGAGCGAGGCGAAGCAGGAGCTCGACAGCCTGCGTGACTGGTGGCAGAGCATTGAAGGCTGGCGCAGCCGCAAGTGCCTGGAATTTGACCGCAGCAGCGACAAAATCAAACCGCAGGCGGTGATCGAAACCATTTGTCGTCTGACGCACGGTGAGGCGTATGTGACCTCGGACGTCGGCCAGCACCAGATGTTCGCCGCGCTTTACTATCAGTTCGATAAACCGCGTCGCTGGATCAACTCCGGCGGCCTCGGCACCATGGGCTTTGGCCTGCCGGCGGCACTCGGCGTGAAGATGGCGCTGCCGCAGGAGACCGTAATTTGCGTGACCGGCGACGGCAGTATCCAGATGAACATTCAGGAGCTGTCGACCGCGCTGCAGTACGACCTGCCGGTGCTGGTGCTGAACCTGAACAACCGCTTCCTCGGCATGGTGAAACAGTGGCAGGACATGATTTACTCCGGCCGCCATTCACAATCTTATATGGAGTCGCTGCCGGACTTCGTGCGCCTGGCGGAAGCCTATGGCCACGTGGGCATCGCGATTCAGCATCCGGCTGAGCTGGAAGAGAAGCTGCAGCTGGCGCTTGATACGCTGGCGAAAGGGCGTCTGGTGTTTGTGGATGTCACGGTGGACGGCAGCGAGCACGTCTACCCGATGCAGATTCGCGGTGGCGCGATGGATGAGATGTGGTTGAGCAAAACGGAGAGGACTTAATTATGCGTCGTATTTTATCAGTTCTGCTGGAGAACGAATCCGGCGCATTGTCGCGCGTGGTGGGGCTGTTTTCCCAGCGCGGCTATAACATTGAGAGCCTGACCGTCGCGCCGACCGACGATCCTACCCTGTCGCGCATGACCATTCAGACCGTGGGCGACCAGAAAGTACTGGAGCAGATCGAAAAGCAGCTGCACAAGCTGGTGGACGTGTTACGCGTCAGCGAACTGGGGCAGGGCGCTTACGTCGAGCGTGAAATCATGCTGGTGAAGATTCAGGCCAGCGGGTACGGTCGCGAAGAGGTAAAACGCAGCGCGGAAATTTTCCGTGGGCAGATCATCGATGTGACGCCGACGCTGTACACGGTTCAGCTGGCCGGCACCAGCGATAAACTCGATGCGTTCCTCAACACCGTGCGCGAAGTGGCGGAAATCGTTGAAGTGGCGCGTTCCGGCATCGTCGGGGTATCACGTGGCGATCGCGTAATGCGTTAATACCGCAAAGTTATCATCGGTTTTCAAGCTAACCCGGCGGAATGCCGGGTTTTTTTATTTTATGCGCTTCGGCCGCTTGTGCATGAAAAGCGGTTGCTCAGCGTACTGTTCTGCGGTTAGATGTTACAAATGTTTTACCCTTAGCTACTCTGCGGACATTTTCGCCAGCCCTGGCTTATCAGAATTAAGGTGTCATCGTGAAACTGGATGAAATTGCGCGCCTGGCGGGCGTGTCGCGCACCACGGCGAGCTATGTCATCAATGGCAAAGCGCGGCAGTATCGTGTCAGCGACAAAACCGTTGAGAAAGTCATGGCGGTGGTGCGTGAGTACAACTATCACCCCAACGCGGTGGCTGCGGGCCTGCGCGCCGGACGCACCCGTTCGATTGGTCTGGTGATCCCCGATCTGGAAAACACCAGTTATACCCGCATCGCCAACTATCTCGAACGCCAGGCGCGTCAGCGCGGCTATCAGCTGCTGATTGCCTGTTCCGAAGATCAGCCGGATAACGAAATGCGCTGCATTGAGCACCTGCTGCAGCGTCAGGTGGATGCGATCATCGTCTCCACGTCGCTGCCGCCGGAACATCCGTTCTATCAGCGCTGGGTCAACGACCCGCTGCCGATTATCGCGCTGGACCGCGCGCTGGATCGTGAACACTTCACCAGCGTGGTTGGTGCCGATCAGGATGACGCGCAGGCGCTGGCGGCTGAATTGCGTCAGCTGCCGGTGAAAAACGTGCTGTTTCTCGGCGCGCTGCCGGAGCTGTCGGTCAGCTTCCTGCGTGAAATGGGGTTCCGCGAGGCGTGGCAGGGCGATGAGCGCCCGATCGATTTCATCTATTGCAACAGCTTTGACCGCGCCGCTGCGGCGACGCTGTTTGAAAAATACCTTGAAGACCACGCGATGCCCGAAGCGCTGTTTACCACCTCGTTTGGCCTGCTGCAGGGGGTGATGGACGTAACGCTGAAGCGTGACGGCCGCTTGCCGACAGACCTGGCTATTGCAACTTTCGGCGACCACGAATTATTAGACTTTCTGGAGTGCCCGGTGCTGGCGGTAGGGCAGCGCCATCGCGATGTTGCTGAGCGTGTGCTCGAGCTGGTGCTGGCTTCGCTGGATGAGCCACGCAAACCGAAGCCGGGTTTAACCCGTATCCGCCGTAATTTATTCCGCCGCGGACAATTAAGTCGTCGCGCTAAATGAAGCGTCGGGCGAGATGTCGCCCGCGCTAATTTCTCTCATCCATATTTAACCAGACGCACACGGGCGTAAAAAAGCGTAAATTATCATCGCCCCGGCTAACGAATTATCGGCGCTGGATTTTCTTATTTGTTTACATCTTCAGCAATCGCGCATAGCAGAGCTGACGCGATGGTGCTGGGCTTCCTTTCAGAAATCCCCTAAAATGCCGCCGCCGTCGCAGATTGGGGCAGAATAATCGCAGCGGTAAAATTGCGCTAATTTTCACCGATAAATCTGACGCAAATTTTTTTTATACTGTTATTCATCAGGTTAATTTTAAATTGACCATTCATTCTCCTCTTATTCTTCTCTCCGGTTAATTTCATTCGGTGTAAAGAGTGATATTCACTTGCCGTTGCGGCTTGACAAGGATTTCATCGGCTCCGTAAACTCGTTTCGTGGTAAAAAGTGGGATAAAGTGGTGAAAACGGGTAACTGAGGGGTAGGGCTGGCATGTTCCGTGGAGCAACGTTAGTCAATCTCGACAGCAAAGGGCGCCTGGCGGTGCCGACGCGTTATCGCGAATTGCTGCTCGCAGAGTCTCAGGGTCAAATGGTTTGCACCATTGACCTCCATCAGCCCTGCCTGCTGCTTTATACCCTGCCCGAATGGGAAATTATTGAAAAAAAACTGGCCCGGTTATCCAGTATGAATCCGAACGAGCGTCGCGTGCAGCGTCTGCTGTTAGGACATGCCAGCGAGTGCCAGATGGATAACGCAGGCCGTTTACTGCTGGCGAATACGTTGCGCCAGCATGCGAGCCTGACCAAAGAAGTGATGCTGGTTGGACAGTTCAACAAGTTTGAGCTGTGGGATGAACAGACCTGGTATCAACAAGTTAAGGACGATATTGACGCAGAACAGTCAGCTCAGGAGCCTTTATCTGAGCGGTTGCAGGACTTGTCGCTATAGCTATGCAGGAAAATTTTAAACACACCACGGTGCTGCTGGATGAGGCGGTTAACGGCCTTAATATCAGGGAAGACGGCATTTATATTGACGGCACCTTTGGTCGCGGCGGTCACTCACGCCTGATCCTGTCGCAGCTTGGCGCGCACGGACAGTTACTGGCGATCGACCGCGATCCGCAAGCCATAGCCGCAGCCGCTGAGATAAAAGATCCACGTTTCTCGATTGTGCACGGGCCGTTTTCAGCGCTGGCTGAGTATGTCGAAGAGCGCGGGCTGACCGGAAAAATCGACGGCGTACTGCTGGATTTGGGCGTCTCTTCGCCTCAGCTGGATGACGCCGAGCGCGGTTTCTCCTTTATGCGCGACGGGCCGCTGGATATGCGTATGGATCCGACGCGCGGTCAGTCGGCAGCCGAGTGGTTGCAGAGCGCGGAAGAGGCAGACATTGCGTTTGTGCTGAAAACCTACGGCGAAGAGCGCTTCGCGAAACGCATCGCCCGTGCCATCGTCGAGCGCAACCGGGAACAGCCGATGACGCGCACCAAAGAGCTGGCCGATCTGATTGCGGCGGCAACGCCGGTAAAAGACAAGTTTAAGCATCCGGCGACGCGCAGCTTCCAGGCGATACGCATCTGGATCAACAGTGAGCTGGAAGAGATCGATATCGCGCTGAAAGGGGCATTAACGGTGCTGGCACCGGGCGGGCGTTTATCCATCATCAGCTTCCACTCGCTGGAGGATCGGCTGGTGAAGCGCTTTATGCGTGACCAGAGCCGCGGACCGCAGGTGCCGGCCGGGATTCCGATGACCGAGAGCCAGCTGAAAGCGCTGGGCGGACGTGAACTGAAAACCCTCGGCAAGCTGATTCCTGGCGAAGCCGAAGTCAAAGACAACCCGCGCGCGCGCAGTTCGGTCCTGCGTATCGCTGAGAGAACCGCATCGTGATTGGCAATGAGCGTCACAGCCTGCCCGGCGTCATTGGTGGCGATCTGCTGCGTTTTGGCAAGATCCCGCTGCTGCTGCTGATCGCCGTGCTGGTTTCTTCGGTGCTGGTGGTGACCACTACGCATAAGACCCGTCTGCTGACGGCGCAGCGTGAGCAGCTGGTACTGGAGCGTGATGCGCTGGATATCGAATGGCGCAACCTGATCCTCGAAGAGAATGCGCTGGGCGATCACAGCCGGGTAGAACGGATAGCAACTGATAAGCTGCAGTTGCAGCATGTTGATCCTTCACAGGAAAATATTGTGGTGCAGAAATAAGGAATCGCAGACCTCAATGAGCGGCGCAGGCAAAACGCTGAAGTTAAGAAAACAGGAAGATAAGGCCAGCTTTGTAAGCTGGCGTTTTGCGTTGCTGTGCGGCTGTATTCTTCTGGCGCTGGGCGGATTGCTGTCGCGCGTGGCGTGGCTGCAGGTCATCAGCCCGGATAAGCTGGTGAAGGAAGGCGATTTACGTTCGCTGCGCGTGCAGGAAGTGCCTACCGCACGCGGCATGATCAGCGATCGCGCCGGACGCCCGCTGGCGGTAAGCGTGCCGGTTAACGCCATCTGGGCCGATCCCAAAGAGCTGACCGAGCACGGCGGCGTCACCGTTGATAGCCGCTGGAAAGCGCTGTCGGATGCGCTGTCGATCCCGCTCGATCAGCTGGCGGCGCGCGTCAACGCCAATCCAAAAGGGCGCTTTATTTACCTCGCCCGTCAGGTTAACCCGGCGATTGGCGAATACGTGAAAAAGCTCAAGCTGCCCGGTATTTACCTGCGTCAGGAGTCGCGCCGCTACTATCCGGCCGGTCAGGTAACTGCCCACCTGATTGGCTTCACCAACATTGACGGCCAGGGCATTGAAGGCATCGAGAAGAGCTTTGATAAATGGCTGACCGGCGAGCCGGGCGAACGTACCGTGCGTAAAGACCGCTACGGGCGGGTGATTGAGGACATCTCCTCGGTTGACAGTCGCGCCGCGCACAACCTGACGCTGAGCATCGACGAGCGCCTGCAGGCGCTGGTGTATCGCGAACTGAACAATGCTGTTGCCTTTAACAAAGCCGAATCGGGCACTGCGGTGCTGGTGGACGTGAACACCGGCGAAGTGCTGGCGATGGCCAACAGCCCGGCTTACAACCCCAATAATCTCAGCAACACGCCGAAAGACGTGATGCGTAACCGCGCTATTACCGACATCTTCGAGCCAGGTTCCACCGTGAAGCCAATGGTGGTGATGACCGCACTGCAGCGCGGCGTGGTGAAAGAGAATAGCGTCCTGAACACCGTGCCGTATCGCGTCAATGGTCATGAGATCAAAGACGTGGCGCGCTACAACGAATTGACCCTTACCGGGGTTCTGCAGAAGTCGAGTAACGTCGGGGTTTCGCGCCTCGCGTTAGCGATGCCCTCCTCAGCGCTGGTAGAAACTTACGCGCGCTTTGGCCTGGGTAAACCGACCAATTTGGGGCTGGTCGGGGAAAGTAGTGGCTTATACCCTCAAAAACAACGGTGGTCTGACATAGAGAGGGCCACCTTCTCTTTCGGCTATGGGCTAATGGTAACGCCGTTACAGTTAGCGCGAGTCTACGCAACCATTGGCAGCTACGGCATCAACCGCCCGCTGTCGATTACCAAAGTTGACCCGCCGGTGGCGGGCGAGCGCGTTTTCCCGGAAGACCTGGTGAAAACCGTGATGCACATGATGGAAAGCGTGGCGCTGCCGGGTGGCGGTGGCGTTAAAGCCGCCATCAAGGGCTATCGCATCGCGATCAAAACCGGTACCGCGAAAAAAGTCGGGCCGGACGGACGCTACGTCAATAAATACATTGCTTACACCGCGGGCGTTGCGCCTGCCAGTCGCCCGCGTTTTGCGCTGGTGGTGGTGATCAACGATCCCCAGGCCGGTAAATATTATGGTGGTGCGGTTTCTGCACCGGTGTTTGGCGCCATCATGGGCGGTGTCCTGCGCACCATGAACATTGAACCGGATGCGCTGCCAACGGTGGATAAAAACGAGTTGGTGAAGAATAAGAGAAGTGAGGAATCAAGTGACAGATCGTAACCTGCGCGACTTGCTGGCCCCGTGGGTGCCTGGCGCGCCGGCGCGTCCACTCCGTGACATGACACTGGACAGCCGCGCTGCGGCTGCTGGCGATCTGTTTATCGCCGTGGCGGGCCATCATGCTGATGGACGTCGATTTATTCCACAGGCCATCGCCCAGGGTGTGGCGGCGGTCATTGCCGAGGCTGAAGGCGAAGCCAGCGATGGTGATATCCGCGAGATGCACGGCGTCCCGGTTATCTATCTGGCTCAGCTGCCGCAGCGCCTTTCCGCGCTGGCCGGGCGTTTCTACCAGCAGCCAGCTGACAAATTAAAGCTGATTGGTGTGACCGGCACTAACGGCAAAACCACCACCACGCAGCTGATTGCGCAGTGGGCCAACCTGCTGGGCGAAACCGGTGCGGTGATGGGCACGGTGGGCAATGGCCTGTACGGTCAGCTGGTGCCGAGTGAAAACACCACCGGTTCGGCGGTGGATGTACAGCATATTCTGCACGACCTGGTCGGGCAGGGCGCCACCGTGGCCGCCATGGAAGTCTCCTCGCATGGTCTGGTGCAGCATCGCGTGGCCGCGCTGCCGTTTGCCGCCGCGGTATTTACCAATCTGAGCCGCGATCACCTTGATTATCACGGTGACATGCAGGGCTACGAATCGGCCAAGTGGCTGCTGTTCTCTGAGCATCAGGTGGGCGAGGCCATCATCAACGCTGATGATGAAGTGGGCCGCCGCTGGCTGGAAAAATTACCGGATGCCGTGGCCGTTACGCTGGGCAACAATCTGCAGCCCGGCTGTCGTGGCCGCTGGCTGCAGGCGACGGCGATCGATTATCACGACGGCGGCGCACACGTGCAGTTCAGTTCGAGCTGGGGCAAAGGCGAGTTTGACAGCCGCCTGATGGGCGCCTTTAACGTCAGCAATCTGCTGCTGGCGCTGGCGACACTGCTGACGCTGGATTATCCGCTCGACACGCTGGTGGCCAGTGCCAGCCAGCTGCAGCCGGTGTGCGGTCGTATGGAAGTGTTCACCGCCGCGCACAAGCCGACGGTGGTGGTGGATTACGCACATACGCCAGACGCGCTGGAAAAAGCGCTGGAAGCGGCCCGGCTGCACTGCAAGGGTCAGCTGTGGTGCGTATTTGGCTGCGGTGGCGACCGTGACAAAGGCAAACGTCCCCTGATGGGCGCGATTGCCGAACAGTTTGCCGATATCGTGGTGATCACCGATGACAACCCGCGGAGCGAAGAGCCGACGGCGATTGTTAACGACATTCTCACCGGCCTGCTCGATCCGGGCCGGGCCCGCGTCATTGCAGGACGAGCGCAGGCGGTCACCCATGCGGTGATGCAGGCCAGCGCCGACGATATCGTGCTGGTGGCCGGTAAAGGCCATGAAGATTATCAAATCATCGGCAATCGCCGCCTTGACTACTCTGACCGCGACACCGTCGCCCGTTTGCTGGGGGTAATGGCATGATTCCGGTTACGCTGAAAACCCTGGCAGAGATTAGCGGTGGGCAACTGCACGGCAGCGATCTCACTATTGCGGATGTCACCACGGATACCCGTAAAGTCACCCCAGGCAGCCTGTTTGTCGCGCTGGTGGGCGAACGTTTCGATGCACACGATTTTGCCGCCGACGCTATCGCCAGTGGCGCTCAGGCGCTGCTGGTGAACCGTCGTTTAGCGGTTGACGTGCCGCAGGTGGTGGTCGCTGACACGCGTATCGCTTTTGGTCAGCTCGGCGCCTGGGTGCGTCAGCAGGCGAAAGCGCGCGTGGTAGGGCTGACCGGCTCCTCCGGTAAAACCTCCGTGAAAGAGATGACTGCGGCGATTCTGCGCCAGTGCGGTGAAACGCTGTATACCGCCGGCAATCTCAACAACGATTACGGCGTGCCGATGACGCTATTGCGTCTTACCCCGCAACACGCGTATGCCGTGATTGAAATGGGCGCGAACCATCAGGGTGAAATCGCTTACACCACCAATCTGGTGCGTCCGGAAACCGCGCTGGTCAACAATCTGGCGGCGGCGCATCTGGAAGGCTTCGGTTCACTGGCGGGCGTGGCAAAAGCCAAAGGCGAAATCTTTGGCGGCTTACCGGTACACGGCACCGCAATCATCAACGCTGACAGCAACGATCTGCCCAACTGGCAGCCGCAGTTCGCAGACAAAACCCTGTGGCGCTTTTCGCCGCAGCCGATGGCAGACGCGGAGTTCCGCGCCAGCGATATCGTACTGCGCGCTGACGCCACGCTGTTTACCCTGCACACGCCGCGCGGCGACATCGCCGTCGAGCTGCCGCTGCCGGGCCGGCACAATATCGCTAATGCGCTGGCTGCTGCCGCGCTGGCGCTGTCGGTTGACGCGCCGTTAACCGCTATCCAGTCTGGCCTTAAAACCTTACAGCCCGTTCCTGGGCGCCTGTTCCCGATTCGCCTCGCCGGTAATCAGCTGCTGCTGGATGACAGCTACAACGCCAACGTCGGTTCGATGACCGCCGCTGCGCAGGTGCTGGGCGATATGCCGGGCTTCCGCGTCATGGTGGTGGGTGACATGGGTGAGCTGGGCGAAGAAGCCGAAGCCTGTCATCGTCAGGTGGGCGAAGCGGCGAAAGCCGCCGGTATTGATTGTGTGCTGAGCACCGGCAGCTTCAGCCATTTGATTAGTGAAAGCAGCGGCCGGGGCGAACATTTCGCCAGTAAAGCTGAACTGACTGAACGTTTACGCACGCTGCTGTCCCAACATGCGGACATCACTATTTTGGTTAAAGGTTCACGTAGTGCCGCCATGGAGCAGGTAGTACAGAGCTTACAGGAGAAAGGAACATGCTAGTCTGGCTGGCCGAACATCTGGTCGCATTTTATTCCGGCTTTAACGTCTTTTCCTATCTGACGTTTCGCGCCATTGTCAGCCTGCTGACCGCTCTGTTCATCTCTTTATGGATGGGCCCGCGCCTGATCGCCTGGCTGCAGAAACTGCAGATTGGCCAGGTGGTACGTAACGATGGTCCGGAGTCGCACTTCAGCAAGCGCGGCACGCCGACCATGGGCGGCATAATGATTCTGACCTCCATCACGGTTTCGGTGCTGATGTGGGCTTATCCGTCCAATCCTTACGTCTGGTGCGTGCTGGTGGTGCTGGTCGGTTTTGGCGTAATTGGCTTTGTTGATGACTATCGCAAAGTGGTGCGTAAAGACACTAAGGGCCTGATCGCGCGCTGGAAATATTTCTGGATGTCGGTGATTTCGCTCGGCGTGGCGTTCGCGCTGTTCATCGCCGGTAAAGATACGCCTGCCACACAGCTGGTGGTGCCGTTCTTCAAAGATGTTATGCCGCAGCTCGGCCTGTTCTACGTGGTGCTGGCCTACTTTGTGATTGTCGGAACCGGTAATGCGGTAAACCTGACAGACGGTCTGGATGGTCTGGCCATCATGCCAACGGTGTTTGTCGCGGCGGGATTTGCACTGGTGGCCTGGGCGACCGGTAACGTGAAATTTGCCGAGTATCTGCACATTCCGTATCTGCGTCACGCCGGTGAGCTGGTGATTGTCTGTACCGCGATTGTCGGGGCCGGTCTCGGCTTCCTGTGGTTCAACACCTATCCGGCGCAGGTCTTTATGGGCGACGTGGGTTCGCTGGCGCTGGGTGGCGCACTGGGTACGCTGGCAGTGCTGCTGCGTCAGGAATTTTTGCTGGTGATCATGGGCGGCGTATTTGTGGTCGAGACGCTGTCGGTGATTCTGCAGGTGGGTTCGTTCAAGCTGCGCGGTCAGCGTATTTTCCGCATGGCACCGATTCACCACCACTATGAACTGAAAGGCTGGCCGGAGCCGCGCGTGATCGTGCGCTTCTGGATTATTTCGCTGATGCTGGTGCTGATTGGCCTGGCAACGCTCAAGGTACGTTAATCATGGCTGACTATCGGGGCAGAAAAGTCGTCATCATTGGATTAGGCATCACCGGCCTGTCCTGTGTTGATTTCTTCCTCGCGCAGGGCGTAACGCCCCGCGTGATGGATACCCGTGTGTCACCGCCGGGGCTGGACAAACTGCCAGAGCAGGTGGAGCGCCACGTTGGCGGTATCAACAGCGACTGGCTGCTGGCATGCGATCTGATCATCGCCAGCCCGGGCATCGCGCTGGCGCACCCGGCGCTGAGCGAAGCGGCCGACGCCGGCATTGAAATTGTCGGCGATATCGAACTGTTCTGCCGTGAAGCGCAGGCGCCGATTGTGGCGATCACCGGTTCCAATGGCAAAAGTACCGTCACCACGCTGGTGGGCGAAATGGCGCGCGCCGCGGGCTGGCAGGTGGGCGTAGGCGGCAACATTGGGCTGCCAGCGCTGACGCTGCTCAAATCGCCGGCGCAGCTGTATGTGCTGGAGCTTTCCAGCTTCCAGCTGGAAACCACCCACAGCCTGAAAGCGGCGGCGGCAACCATCCTCAACGTCACTGAGGATCATATGGATCGCTATCCGCTCGGCATGCAGCAGTACCGCGCCGCTAAATTACGCATCTATGAAAACGCGGATATCTGCGTGGTGAATGCCGACGATGGCATGACCATGCCGGTGCGCGGTGCCGATCGCCGCTGCGTCAGCTTTGGCATCGACGTTGGCGATTATCACCTCAACCAGCAGCAGGGCAGTACCTGGCTGCGGGTGAAGGGCGAGAAAGTCCTTAATACCGACGAGATGAAGCTGGTCGGGCAGCACAATTACACCAATGCGCTTGCCGCGCTGGCGCTGGCCGATGCGGTGAATATCCCGCGCGCCTCCAGCCTGAAAGCGTTAACCACCTACAGCGGCCTGCCGCATCGCTTCCAGCTGGTGCACGAAGCGCATGGCGTGCGCTGGATTAATGATTCGAAAGCCACCAACGTGGGCAGCACCGAAGCCGCGCTTAACGGCCTGCAGGTGAAAGGTACGCTGTGGCTGCTGCTGGGTGGCGATGGCAAAGGGGCGGACTTTACGCCGCTGGCGCGCTATCTGCAGGGCGACAACGTGCGGCTGTTCTGCTTTGGCCGCGACGGCGATGCGCTGGCCGCGCTGCGTCCGGCAGTGGCGACGCGCACCGACACGCTCGAACAGGCGATGACGCAGATTGCCGCGCAGGTGCAGGCGGGCGACCTGGTGCTGCTGTCACCGGCGTGCGCCAGCCTCGACCAGTTCCGTAATTTTGAACAGCGCGGCGATCGCTTCGCGCAACTGGCGAAGGAGCTGAGCTGATGCGTATTCCCGGAGCCAGTATCGCCAGTTTTATTTCGCTGCGCCTGCGTGATTGGGTGATGGGCGCGCGCGACAACGACGACGCGCCGGTGGTGCTGTATGACCGCACGCTGCTGTGGCTGACATTTGGCCTGGCGATTATCGGTTTTGTCATGGTCACCTCGGCGTCGATGCCGGTTGGACAGCGTCTTAACGACGATCCGTTCTACTTTGCCAAGCGAGATGCCTTTTATATCGCACTGGCGCTGGGGATGGCGTTAGTGACGCTGCGCGTACCGATGGATTTCTGGCAGCGCTACAGCAACGCGATGCTGATGGCCTCGGTGGCGATGCTGCTGATCGTACTGGTGGTCGGTAGCTCGGTTAACGGCGCATCGCGCTGGATCGCGCTCGGGCCGCTGCGTATTCAGCCAGCGGAGTTATCCAAGCTGTCGCTGTTCTGCTATCTCGCCAGTTATCTGGTGCGCAAAGTGGAAGAGGTGCGTAACAACTTCTGGGGCTTCTGTAAGCCGATGGGCGTGATGGTGGTGCTGGCGGTGCTGCTGCTGGCCCAGCCAGACCTCGGCACCGTGGTAGTGCTGTTTGTTACCACGCTGGCGATGCTGTTCCTGGCGGGCGCCAAACTGTGGCAGTTCCTGGCGATTATCGGCTCCGGCATTTTCGCCGTGGTGCTGCTGATTATCGCGGAACCTTACCGTATGCGCCGCGTAACCTCCTTCTGGAACCCGTGGGAAGATCCGTTCGGCAGCGGCTACCAGCTGACTCAGTCGCTGATGGCGTTTGGCCGCGGTGAGTTCTGGGGGCAGGGCCTGGGCAACTCGGTGCAGAAACTGGAGTATCTGCCGGAAGCGCACACCGACTTTATCTTCTCAATTATCGGTGAAGAGTTGGGTTATGTCGGTGTGGTTTTGGCGCTGTTGATGGTATTCTTCGTCGCTTTTCGCGCAATGTCGATTGGCCGTCGCGCGCTGGAGATCGACCAGCGTTTTTCCGGCTTCCTCGCCTGTTCCATTGGCGTGTGGTTTAGCTTCCAGGCGCTGGTTAATGTTGGTGCGGCGGCGGGTATGCTGCCGACCAAGGGCCTGACGCTGCCGCTGATCAGTTACGGTGGATCGAGTCTGATCATTATGTCGACCGCCATCGTGTTTTTATTGCGCATAGATTATGAAACACGTCTGGCAAAAGCCCAGGCGTTTACCCGAGGTGCCCGATGAGTGGTAAACGGCTGATGGTCATGGCAGGGGGTACCGGCGGACATGTGTTCCCCGGACTGGCCGTGGCGCATCATCTGATCGAACAAGGCTGGCAGGTGCGCTGGCTGGGAACGGCAGACCGGATGGAAGCCGATCTGGTGCCAAAGCATGGCATCGACATCGACTTCATCCGCATCAGCGGATTGCGCGGTAAAGGCGTAAAGGCCCTGCTGCTGGCACCGGTGCGCATCTTCAATGCGTGGCGCCAGGCGCGCCGCATCATGAAAAACTGGCAGCCGGATGTGGTGCTGGGCATGGGCGGTTATGTTTCCGGTCCGGGCGGCCTTGCGGCGTGGAGTTGCGGCATCCCGGTGGTGCTGCACGAGCAGAACGGCATTGCCGGGCTGACCAATAAGTGGCTGGCGAAAATCGCCACCACAGTGATGCAGGCCTTTCCGGGCGCGTTCCCCACTGCCGAGGTGGTGGGCAACCCGGTGCGTAATGATGTGCTGGCGCTGCCGCTTCCGGCGCAGCGTCTGGCACACCGCAGCGGGCCGATTCGCGTGCTGGTGATTGGCGGTAGTCAGGGCGCGCGCATCCTCAATCAGATCGTGCCGCAGGTCGCCGCTGAACTGGGTGACGCCATCACGTTGTGGCATCAGACCGGCAAAGGCGCACGGGAGACCGTGCAGCAGGCGTATCAGGCCGCTGGCCAGTCGCAGCACAAGGTCACCGAGTTCATCGATGACATGGCGCAAGCCTATGCGTGGGCCGATGTGGTGGTGTGCCGCTCCGGCGCGCTGACCGTCAGTGAAGTGGCGGCGGCGGGTTTACCGGCGATTTTCGTGCCGTTCCAGCACAAAGATCGTCAGCAGTACTGGAATGCGCTGCCGCTGGAAAAAGCCGGCGCGGCCAAAATTTTCGAGCAGCCGCAGTTTACTGCTGCGGCCGTCGCAGACACGCTGCGCCACTGGGATCGCGCCACGCTGCTGGCGATGGCGGAAAAAGCCCGCCAGGTGGCGATTCCTGATGCGACCGAACGGGTGGCACAAGAGGTTGCGCGCGTCGCGAAGTAAGTTAACCGGTCAGTTTGACTGGCCCGCATCTGAATGCAGGTGCAAACGGGAAAACAGGTAACAGAGACAGATGAATACACAACAATTGGCAAAACTGCGTTCTATTGTGCCCGAGATGCGTCGCGTCCGGCACATCCACTTTGTCGGCATCGGCGGTGCCGGCATGGGCGGTATTGCCGAGGTGTTGGCGAACGAAGGCTATCACATTAGCGGCTCCGATCTGGCGCCCAATCCGGTTACGCAGCATCTGGCCTCGCTGGGCGCGACCATTTACTTCAACCATCGCCCGGAAAATGTTACCGACGCCAGCGTCGTCGTGGTTTCCACCGCCGTGGCGCAGGACAACCCGGAACTGGTGGCGGCGCGTGAGCAGCGTATCCCGGTGATCCGCCGGGCGGAGATGCTGGCTGAGCTGATGCGTTTCCGTCACGGCATCGCGATTGCCGGCACGCACGGCAAAACCACCACCACCGCGATGGTGACCAGTATTTATGCGGAAGGCGGCCTCGATCCGACGTTCGTCAATGGCGGTCTGGTTAAAGCGGCGGGTACGCACGCGCGCCTCGGCAGCAGCCGTTATCTGATTGCAGAAGCGGACGAAAGCGACGCCTCTTTCCTGCATCTGCAACCGATGGTGGCGATTGTCACCAACATCGAAGCGGATCACATGGATACTTATCAGGGCGATTTTGAGAACCTGAAGCAGACGTTTATTAACTTCCTGCACAACCTGCCGTTCTACGGGCGCGCGGTGATGTGCGTGGACGATGTGGTGATTCGCGACCTGATTCCGCGCGTGGGCCGTCAGGTCACCACCTATGGTTTCAGCGACGATGCGGATGTGCGGGTCGAAAACTACGAACAGCGCGGCGCGCAGGGCCACTTCACCCTGATTCGTCAGGACAAGCCGGTGCTGCACGTGACGCTGAATGCGCCGGGTCGCCATAACGCGCTGAATGCCGCGGCAGCCGTAGCGGTTGCCAGCGAAGAGGGCATTGACGACAACGCTATTCTGGCGGCGCTGGAGAGTTTCCAGGGCACCGGTCGACGTTTCGACGTGCTGGGCGAGTTTGACACTGCAGCCGTTAACGGTAAGCCAGGCAGCGCGATGCTGGTCGACGATTATGGCCATCATCCGACCGAAGTGGATGTCACCATCAAAGCGGCGCGCGCCGGCTGGCCAGAGAAAAAGCTGGTGATGGTATTTCAGCCGCATCGCTATACGCGCACCCGCGACCTGTTCGATGATTTCGCCAATGTGCTGTCACAGGTGGATGTGTTACTGATGCTGGATGTCTACCCGGCGGGCGAAGCCGCTATTCCGGGCGCGGACAGCCGTTCACTGTGCCGTGCCATCCGCAATCGCGGCAAGGTCGATCCGATTCTGGTCTCCGAGCACGAAGCGCTGCCGGATGCGCTGGCACCGCTGCTGTCCGGCGACGATCTGGTGATTGTGCAGGGCGCCGGCAACATCGGCAAAATTGCCCGCAAGCTGGCTGAGATTCAGCTGCAGCCGGCTCTGAACACGGAGGCGCGCCATGGCTGAGAAAGTCGCGGTATTGATGGGCGGTACCTCCGCCGAGCGTGAGGTGTCACTGATGTCCGGCAGCGCGGTGCTGGCAGGACTGCGTGAGATGGGCATTGATGCGCACGGTGTCGACACCCGTGACGTCTCAGTGCTGGACCTCCGGCAGCAGGGCTTTGCCAAAGCGTTTATCGCGCTGCACGGTCGCGGTGGCGAAGATGGCACGCTGCAGGCGCTGCTGGAGTTTCTGCAACTGCCCTACACCGGCAGCGGCGTCATGGCGTCGGCCATCACCATGGATAAACTGCGCAGCAAACTGCTGTGGCAGGGCAGGGGATTGCCGGCGGGCAAATTTGTCTGGCTGACGCGCCAGCAGTATGAGCAGGGGCTGGATGCTGCAGCGCAGGCGTCGATTGCCGCGCTCGGACTGCCGCTGTTTGTGAAGCCAAGCTGTGAAGGTTCCAGCGTTGGCATCAGCCGCGTGAACCAGGCGGAGGCGCTGCCAGCCGCGCTGCAGGAGGCGTTTCGCCATGATGATGACGTGCTGGTGGAAGCTTTTCTCAGCGGTGCCGAATACACCGTGGGCATCGTCGGCGACGAAATTCTGCCGTCAATCAGAATTCAGACCGCCAGCGAGTTCTATGACTATGAAGCAAAATACATTTCTGACGATACTCAATACTTCTGCCCGAGCGGCCTGAGTGCGGAGAAAGAGGCGGAACTGCAGACATTAGTGCTCGCCGCATGGCGCGCGTTAGGCTGCAGCGGCTGGGGACGGGTTGATGTGATGGTCGACGGTGACGGCAATTTCCAGCTGCTGGAAGTTAACACCTCGCCTGGCATGACCAGCCACAGCCTGGTGCCGATGGCGGCGAAGCAGGCGGGATACAGCTTCCCGCAACTGGTGGCGCGCATTCTGGAGCTGGCTGACTGATATGTCTCAGGCGGCACTGCGCGTTAGAAATCGCGAACCTCAGGAGCGTGCGCGCTCCGGACGGAGCAACGGAGCACGGCTGTTTGGCATCGTGTTCCTGCTGCTGGTGATGGGCATCATGGTGGCTGGCGGCCTCGTGGTGCTGAAGTGGATGAATGATGCGTCGCGTCTGCCGCTGTCGAAGCTGGTGGTGACGGGCGAAACCCACTACACCACGCACGATGATATTCGTCAGGCGATTTTATCGCTCGGCGCGCCGGGAACGTTCATGTCGCAGAACGTGGATATTATCCAGCAGCAGATCGAGCGTTTACCGTGGATTAAACAGGTTAGCGTGCGCAAGCAGTGGCCTGATGAGCTGAAGATAAACCTGGTGGAGTATGTCCCGGTGGCACGCTGGAATGACTCGCACATGGTGGACGCCGATGGCGTCTCCTTCAGCGTCCCGGCCAGCCACATCGGCAAAGAGACGTTGCCGATGCTGTATGGTCCGGAAGGCAGTGAGAAAGAGGTATTGGCCGGCTATCACACCATGAGTGATGTGCTGCGGGCCAGTAAGTTTACCCTGAAGGTCGCGTCGATGACGGCGCGGCGCTCGTGGCAGCTGGTGACCAGCGACGATGTGCGCATCGAACTGGGGCGCAGCGACACCATGAAGCGTCTGAACCGTTTTATTGAGCTCTATCCGGAGTTGCAGCAGCAGGGCCAGAGTCAGAACCAGCGCATCAGCTATGTTGATCTACGCTATGACTCCGGCGCCGCAGTAGGCTGGGCACCGGCACCGATTGAGCCACAGGACAGTAATCAGCAACAAAACCAGGCACAGGCTAAACCACAATGATCAAGGCAACGGACAGAAAACTGGTAGTAGGACTTGAAATCGGCACTGCGAAGGTCGCCGCCCTGGTTGGGGAAATTCTGCCCGATGGTATGGTCAACATTATTGGCGTCGGCAGCTGCCCGTCCCGCGGTATGGACAAAGGCGGCGTGAACGATCTGGAGTCGGTGGTGAAGTGCGTTCAGCGCGCCATCGACCAGGCGGAATTGATGGCAGACTGCCAGATTTCGTCGGTATACCTTGCTTTATCGGGCAAACATATTAGTTGTCAGAACGAAATCGGGATGGTTCCGATTTCCGAAGAGGAAGTCACTCAGGATGATGTGGAAAACGTGGTGCATACGGCGAAATCCGTTCGCGTGCGCGACGAACATCGTATTCTGCATGTGATTCCACAGGAATACGCCATCGATTATCAGGAAGGCATCAAAAATCCGGTTGGCCTTTCCGGCGTGCGCATGCAGGCCAAGGTGCATCTCATCACCTGCCACAACGATATGGCAAAAAATATCGTGAAAGCCGTTGAACGTTGTGGCCTGAAAGTTGACCAACTGATTTTTGCCGGACTGGCATCCAGTTTTTCGGTGCTGACCGAAGATGAACGTGAGCTGGGAGTCTGTGTTGTTGACATCGGTGGCGGTACAATGGATATCGCGGTGTACACCGGCGGCGCGCTGCGTCATACCAAAGTGATTCCCTATGCCGGGAACGTGGTGACCAGCGACATCGCCTATGCCTTTGGCACACCGCCAACCGACGCCGAAGCGATTAAAGTGCGTCATGGTTGTGCGCTGGGTTCGATTGTCGGCAAAGACGAAAACGTCGAGGTGCCGAGCGTGGGTGGACGTCCGCCGCGCAGCCTGCAGCGCCAGACGCTGGCAGAAGTGATTGAGCCGCGTTACACCGAACTGCTGAATCTGGTGAACGACGAGATTCTGCAACTGCAGGAGCAACTGCGCCAGCAGGGCGTGAAGCATCATCTGGCAGCCGGTATTGTGCTGACCGGCGGTGCGGCGCAGATTGAAGGTCTGGCGGCCTGTGCACAGCGGGTGTTCCACACCCAGGTGCGCATCGGTCAGCCGCTTAACATCACCGGCCTGACGGATTATGCGCAGGAGCCGTACTACTCGACGGCGGTTGGCCTGCTGCATTACGGCAAAGAGTCACACATGAACGGTGATGCAGAAACGGAAAAACGTGCTTCAGTGGGCAATTGGTTTAAACGCATCAACAGCTGGCTGAAGAAAGAGTTTTAATTTTTTGAAAAAGGAGATCATCAGGCAATGTTTATGATCTCCAGGCGACAGGCACATAACGGAGAGAAATCATGTTTGAACCTATGGAATTAACCAATGACGCGGTGATTAAAGTCATCGGCGTCGGCGGTGGCGGTGGCAACGCCGTAGAGCACATGGTACGCGAGCGTATCGAAGGTGTGGAATTCTTCGCTGTGAATACCGACGCACAGGCGTTGCGTAAAACGGCGGTCGGCCAGACGATTCAGATCGGGACCAATATCACCAAAGGTCTCGGTGCGGGTGCTAACCCGGAAGTCGGTCGTACCTCGGCGGAAGAGGATCGCGAAGCACTGCGTTCTGCGCTGGAAGGGGCAGACATGGTGTTTATCGCCGCGGGCATGGGTGGCGGTACCGGTACCGGTGCAGCTCCTGTGG
This sequence comes from Pantoea sp. ICBG 828, assembly GCF_002928355.1. Lineage (NCBI taxonomy): Bacteria > Pseudomonadati > Pseudomonadota > Gammaproteobacteria > Enterobacterales > Erwiniaceae > Pantoea > Pantoea sp. ICBG 828. The sequence goes on from NZ_POWN01000003.1 coordinate 501,271, forward strand.
TGGCTGAAGTAGCCAAAGATTTAGGTATCCTGACGGTTGCGGTGGTGACGAAGCCCTTCAACTTCGAAGGGAAAAAACGCATGGCGTTTGCTGAGCAGGGTATCGCTGAGCTGTCCAAGCATGTTGATTCACTGATCACCATTCCTAACGACAAGCTGCTGAAAGTGCTGGGCCGTGGTATCTCTCTGCTGGATGCCTTCGGTGCGGCTAACGACGTGCTGAAAGGTGCGGTGCAGGGTATCGCAGAACTGATTACCCGTCCGGGTCTGATGAACGTCGACTTCGCCGACGTGCGTACCGTGATGTCAGAAATGGGTTACGCGATGATGGGTTCAGGCGTTGCCTGTGGTGAAGACCGTGCTGAAGAAGCGGCCGAAATGGCGATCTCCAGCCCGCTGCTGGAAGATATCGATCTGTCGGGTGCGCGTGGCGTGCTGGTCAACATCACGGCGGGCTTCGACCTGCGCCTGGATGAGTTCGAAACCGTGGGTAACACCATCCGCGCCTTCGCCTCGGACAACGCGACCGTGGTTATCGGTACCTCGCTGGATCCAGAGATGAACGACGAGCTGCGCGTCACCGTGGTGGCGACCGGTATCGGCATGGACAAGCGTCCGGAAATCACTCTGGTGACTAACAAGCCTGCGACTCAGCCGGTCATGGATCATCGCTACCAGCAGCACGGCATGGCGCCGCTGCCGCAGGAGCAGAAACCGGCCGCGAAAGTGGTGAATGACCAGCCAGCGTCATCCAGCAAAGAGCCTGACTATCTTGATATTCCAGCCTTCCTGCGTAAACAGGCAGACTAAGAATATCCTGAGAATTGGGATTCTCCGCTCTTTGTGCTAAAGTATTCGCCCGCCGGTAATTTATACTGGCGGTCGGATGGGTAATATTGCGAGATAATGCGATGATCAAACAAAGGACATTAAAACGTATTGTTCAGGCGACTGGTGTCGGTTTGCATACCGGCAAAAAAGTCACGCTGACTTTACGCCCTGCGTCGGCTAATACCGGGGTCATCTATCGTCGCACTGACTTGAATCCACCGGTTGATTTCCCGGCTGATGCAAAATACGTGCGCGACACCATGCTGAGTACCTGCCTGGTGAATGATGAAGGCGTGCGTATTTCGACGGTTGAACACCTGAATGCTGCATTGGCAGGTCTGGGTATCGACAACATTATTGTTGAAGTCGATGCGCCAGAAATTCCGATCATGGATGGCAGTGCCGCGCCTTTTGTTTATTTGCTGATGGATGCCGGTGTCGAAGAGCTGAACAGCGCGAAGAAATTCGTGCGCGTGAAGCAAACGGTACGGGTTGAAGATGGCGATAAGTGGGCCGAGATTAAACCGTACAACGGTTTTTCACTCGACTTCACCATCGACTTCAAACATCCGGCGATCGACTCAAGCTCGCAGCGTTACCAGCTCAATTTCTCGGCTGAATCCTTTGTGCGTCAGATTAGCCGTGCGCGCACCTTCGGCTTTATGCGTGAAATCGAATATCTGCAGTCTAAAGGCCTGTGCCTGGGCGGTAGTTTAGATTGTGCGATTGGCCTCGATGACTTCCGCGTATTGAATGAAGATGGCCTGCGCTTTGAAGATGAGTTCGTGCGTCACAAAATGCTGGACGCCATCGGCGACCTGTTCATGTGTGGTCATAACGTGATTGGCGCATTCTCTGCGTTCAAGTCCGGCCATGCGCTGAACAACAAACTGTTGCAGGCGGTACTGGCGAAGCAGGAAGCCTGGGAATGGGCGACCTTCGAAGACGAAGCTGAACTGCCACTGGCCTTCAAAGCGCCAAATTTAGTGCTGGCTTAATTAGTCAGCCATCAAACGGCGGGCTTCCCTGACACCCTCTCCGGTCAGTGGAACCCGCCGTTTTTTATTGCCCGCCGCTAAGCTGTAATCCCGCTCGCAAAACCCTGTTGCCAGCGACCAAACCCTGCGCAAAAAAACGTGAAATCCGCCGTAAGCCCTTTAATCCCTGATGTCGAAGCCCCACATAAGTGCTATTATCTGGCGCTCATGTAAGCAGGGTGCGTAACGCAACTCTGGCTTAGCGCTTAATGACTGGCATGATGGACGAAAGGTGATCGGGATTTTCTCACGCTGGCGACAACTCGGCAGACGCTATTTCTGGCCTCATCTCCTGTTGGGAATGGTGGCGGCCAGTCTCGGCCTGCCTGCCTGTGCACAAAGCGCAGAACCCACCAGCAGCGATTCGCCGGTCAGCAGCCTGTTTACCGGCAAGGTGGTGCGGTTTGATCACCTGATTCGCCTGCAGGAAAGCGCGCGCCGTCCCAGTTTCAACGTTGACTACTGGCATCAGCACGCCATCCGCACCGTTATTCGCCATCTCTCATTCAGCATGACGCCGCCCGCGACCGCGGAAGCGGAGCATGCATTGCCGCTGGCGGCGCAAAAGCTGGCGCTGATTGACTCGCTGCAGGCGCTGCTGACTTCACCCGCGCAACCTTTAGCCGCGATGGCACCGCCGTCGCGAGCGCATCATGTTTCGCCCAACGTTCACTCTTCTGCTGACTGGCAGGCTGCTATTCATGGCATCCGCGCCGGACCTTTCATTGCTTAACGCTAACGTTATTTTCCTTTTTCTGTTTTTTGCTTTTGCAGCCCGTATTGTCACGGCTGAATTGAGATAAATTTATTATGTTAATCAAATTGTTAACGAAAGTTTTTGGTAGCAGCAATGATCGTACTCTGCGCCGCATGCGTAAAGTGGTCGATGTCATCAACAAGATGGAGCCGGAGTTCGTCAAACTGTCTGACGACGAACTGAAAGCGAAAACCGATCAATTCCGCGAGCGCCTGAAAAAAGGTGAAACGCTGGAGAGCCTGATTCCCGAAGCCTTCGCCACCGTGCGTGAAGCCAGTAAGCGCGTGTTTGGCATGCGCCACTTTGATGTGCAGCTGATCGGCGGCATGGTGCTCAACGAACGCTGCATCGCGGAGATGCGCACCGGTGAGGGTAAAACCCTGACTGCGACGCTGCCAGCCTACCTGAACGCGCTGAGCGGCAAGGGCGTGCACGTTGTGACCGTCAACGACTATCTGGCGCAGCGTGACGCCGAAAACAACCGTCCGCTGTTTGAGTTCCTCGGTCTGACAGTCGGTATTAACCTGCCGGGCATGCCGGCGGTGGCTAAGCGCGCTGCCTATGCAGCCGATATCACCTACGGCACCAACAACGAATACGGCTTCGATTATCTGCGCGATAACATGGCCTTCAGTCCGGAAGAGCGCGTACAGCGTAAACTGCACTATGCGCTGGTGGATGAGGTGGACTCGATCCTGATCGATGAAGCGCGTACGCCGCTGATTATCTCGGGTCCGGCCGAAGACAGCTCCGATCTCTACATCAAGGTCAACAAAATCATCCCGCACCTGGTGCGCCAGGAAAAAGAAGACTCGGATAACTTCCAGGGCGAAGGTGACTTCTGGGTGGATGAAAAAGCCCGTCAGGCGCACATGACCGAACGCGGTCTGGTGAAAGTGGAAGAGCTGCTGGTCAGTCAGGGCATCATGGATGAGGGCGAATCACTATACTCGCCGACCAACATCATGCTGATGCACCACGTGACGGCAGCACTGCGCGCCCATGCACTGTTCACCCGCGACGTTGACTACATCGTGAAGGATGGCGAGGTGATCATCGTTGATGAACACACCGGTCGTACCATGCAGGGACGTCGCTGGTCTGATGGCCTGCACCAGGCGGTCGAAGCCAAAGAGGGTGTGGAGATCCAGAATGAAAACCAGACGCTGGCTTCCATCACCTTCCAGAACTACTTCCGTATCTACGAGAAACTGGCCGGTATGACCGGTACCGCTGATACTGAAGCGTTTGAATTCAGCTCCATCTACAAGCTCGATACCATCGTGGTGCCGACCAACCGTCCGATGGTGCGTAAAGATATGGCCGATCTGGTCTACATGACCGAGAAAGAGAAGATTGACGCCATTATCGAAGATATTCGTACCTGTACGGCTAACGGTCAGCCGGTACTGGTGGGCACCATCTCGATTGAAAAATCGGAAGTGGTATCTCAGGAGCTGACGCGCGCGGGTATTAAGCACAGCGTACTGAACGCCAAATTCCACGCCAGCGAAGCGGATATCGTGGCGCAGGCAGGTCAGCCAGCCGCGGTAACCATCGCGACCAACATGGCCGGTCGTGGTACGGACATCATGCTCGGCGGTAGCTGGCAGGCGGAAGTGGCCGCGCTGGAAAACCCGACGGAAGAGCAGATTGAAGTCATCAAGGCGGCGTGGAAACTGCGCCATGATGCGGTGCTGGCGGCAGGCGGTCTGCACATTATCGGTACCGAACGCCACGAATCACGCCGTATCGATAACCAGCTGCGCGGCCGTGCGGGCCGTCAGGGTGACGCCGGTTCTTCGCGCTTCTATCTGTCGATGGAAGATGCGCTGATGCGTATTTTTGCCTCCGATCGTGTGTCCAACATGATGCGTAAGCTGGGTATGAAGCCGGGTGAAGCGATTGAGCATCCGTGGGTAACCAAAGCAATTGCTAATGCGCAGCGCAAAGTGGAAAGCCGCAACTTCGATATCCGTAAACAGCTGCTGGAATACGATGACGTCGCTAACGATCAGCGCCGCGCCATTTACAGCCAGCGTAACGAACTGCTGGATGTCTCTGACGTTTCGGACACCATCAACAGCATCCGCGAAGATGTGTTCAAAGCCACTATCGACACTTACATTCCGCCGCAGTCGCTGGAAGAGATGTGGGACGTCCCGGGGCTGGAAGAGCGTCTGCGCAATGATTTCGATCTGGATCTGCCCATTGCCGAGTGGCTGGATAAAGAGCCGGATCTGCATGAAGAGACGCTGCGTGAGCGCATTATGAGCCGCGCCAGCGAAAACTATGCGGCGAAAGAAGAAGTGGTCGGCGCAGAAATGATGCGCAACTTCGAAAAAGGCGTGATGCTGCAAACGCTCGACTCGCTGTGGAAAGAGCATCTGGCGGCGATGGACTATCTGCGTCAGGGTATCCATCTGCGTGGCTATGCGCAGAAGGATCCGAAGCAGGAGTACAAACGTGAATCTTTCGCCATGTTTGCCGCGATGCTGGAGTCGCTGAAGTACGAAGTGATCAGCACCCTGAGCAAAGTGCAGGTGCGGATGCCGGAAGAAGTGGAAGCGATGGAGCAGCAGCGTCGTGAAGAAGCAGAGCGCCTGGCACAGCAGCAGCAGCTCAGTCACGTCGATGACGACACCGCAGCGGCCGCTGCACTGGCGGCACAGGGCGGTGAGCGAAAAGTGGGACGTAACGATCCGTGCCCATGCGGCTCAGGTAAAAAATACAAACAGTGTCACGGTCGTCTGGCCTGATAACAAAAAGGAGCCCGCGGGCTCCTTTTTCTTTGGCTGATTAGCGGGTAATCGCCATCAGCTTCTCCTCATTCAGCCGCACGCCATGGTAGGGCAGCGTAACCAGCAGCCCATCCGGCAAACCATAGCGTTTCAGCAACGCCCGGCTCTGAAACAGCAGCTGGTGATAGTTGTTATCGCTGATCCCCGGATAGCTCTCATTCCATACTGTGGCGATAATCTGCCGTTTCGAGGTGATGCGCAGCAGCAGGCAAGAGAAGAAGCGCTTCTGCGCTTCATTAAGCGGGATGGTCTTCTGTTCTGGCCACCAGGTTAAAGTGTTTTGCGCGCTGTCGAGCGTCAGGATGTCGTGAAAAACCAAATGGCGTAAGGTATTCATCTGTTTCTGTGCGTCTTGCGCCAGAAACGTTGTTAGTTTGCGTTCCATGTGTAGTCGGCCTGGCTAGAGTAAAGTGGCTGCGAGTATTCCCAACATGGCGCCGTGCGATCATTACGACCTGTCTTAATAACTGGAATCTGTGCGACAGGATCGCGGTGAAGCCGACAGCAGTTAACATCGTTCGGCGTCTGCTTTAAAATCAGCGCTCACTCACTACAAGCGGAATCCAGCTTATGAAACACCTGCAGGTGGCGGTGGGCATCATTCGCAATGCCAGTCGTCAGATCTTTCTTGCCCAGCGCGCAGCAAGCTCCCACATGGCCAACAAATGGGAGTTCCCGGGCGGAAAAATTGAACAGCACGAAAGTGCAGAACAGGCGTTAAAACGTGAGCTGATGGAAGAAACCGGTATTGAAGTGACGGCGGCGAAAGCGATTGGTCAGGCCGACCACAGTTACGATGACCTGCGTGTTACGCTGCATTTCTTCCTGGTGGAGGGCTGGCAGGGTGAGCCATGGGGACGCGAAGGTCAGCCGCAGCGTTGGGTCGAGCAGCGTGATTTGCTGGCCGATGAATTTCCACCGGCCAACCACGCCCTGATTGCCCGCTTAGTGGCGGGCGAGATTTAAACTCAGGGGCCGCGTGCCCCTGCCGATCACGACTGCTCTTCACTCCAGTCGTCACTCTCCGTCATGTCACCGCTGCTGGGAATGCGTTTCTCCTCAGCGGCCCACTCACCCAGATCGATCAACTGACAGCGTTTGCTGCAAAACGGGCGCCACGGGCTAAGTTCATCCCACATCACGGCTTTACCGCAGTTAGGGCAAGGTACGGTAATCATCTCTTCCTGCATAACATCCTCTAACAACAGGCTAATTCAAAATTCAGTCGCGCCGGCACTTCGCCGCGTTCGCTATCGAGCGGTAAAAAGCGGATGGCATAGCGGCTTTTATGACCGGAGACCTGCGGATAGAGCGCATCTTCCAGCGTCAGCTGCAGGCGCAGCAGGTCGGACCCCTCGGCGTTATCCTGATAAAAGCCGTTGAGGCTGGTCTGATGGCGAAACACGCCCGACTGACGAATCAGGTTGAGGATCATCGTCAGGCTGTTGCGCAGCGGATCGAGCGAGGCCAGCCAGCTATTCACCAGGGTATCGCGCAGCGCCTGTGGCTGGTGCAGCCAGATGTGTAAACCCGGCAGATCAAAACTGCAGCAGCCGCCGGGAATGCTCAGGCGCTGACGTACGGAGGCAATCAGCCGGTCTTCGCGCAGCTGCTGACCCATGCGCGGCGCGGCCATCAGCTCGCTGGATTGCTGCTTCAGCTGATCGCGCAACTGGCTGACGGTGTGTTCATCGACACCCGGCACATCCAGCCAGGCACGCAGTTTTTGCTGTTGACGCTCCAGCTCTTTTAACAGCTCGGTGCGCATATCGCCGCGTTCGAAGATATCCAGCAGGTCGCCAATAATACGAAATACACCGAGTGCGGCAACCGAGCTGTTGACCGGCAGCGTTTCGTGCAGCTGGTTAATCAAAAACTCCACGCGCAGCCAGGTGCGCATTTTCTCATTCAATGGGTGTTCAAACAGAACCACTGTGCTCATGATATTAATCCCGTCCGGTTGCTGCCAGGCGTAAATAGCGCTGGTGAAGTTCAGCAACGCGCGGCAAAGCCTGTTCCGGCGTGCCGCTGTTATCAATGATGTCATCCGCGCAGGCTAAACGCTGCTGACGGCTGGCCTGCGCGGCAAGAATCCGTTGCGCCTGGCTGAGAGAGATACCATCACGCTGGCGGGTGCGCTGCAGCTGCGTGGCCTCATCGACATCCACAACTAATACCCGATCAGCCTGATGCTGCAGACCATTTTCTACCAGCAGCGGCACTACCCACATGACGTAAGGCGAAGCCGCCTGCGCCTTCAGCTGCTGGGTACGGGCGTTAATCAGCGGGTGCAGCAGTTGATTGAGCCAGTTTTTCTCTTGCGGCTGCTGGAAAATAATTTCCCGCAAACGCGCGCGATAAAGCGTGCCTTCTGCGGTCAGAATCGATTCTCCGTGGCGTTTCACAATCGCATTGAGCGCAGGTGTGCCCGGTTCAACCACCTCGCGGGCAATCACATCGGCATCAATGATGTCGACGTTCAGCGCGGCAAAAGCGTTAGCAATGGTGCTTTTACCACTACCAATGCCGCCGGTCAGTGCAACGGTAAAAGGCATAGCGTTCTCTCAACATTTTTCTCATCTGCCGCAGCGTGATGAGAGCCCGATCACAATCGGTTTTCTCAGCTAAATTTAACGGATTGTAGCTTAAATAAAGTGAAATTCGCAGTCTTGTCGCGGAACGAATGGCGCGTATGATAACGACACTGGAGCCGTGAGCGCTACCCGAACTGCGGTTCGTCGTCACTAACCAGGACACTCTGCTATGCGTATCGAAGAAGATGTAAAACTGGGCTTTAAAGATGTATTGATCCGCCCGAAACGCTCCACGCTGAAAAGCCGTTCCGAGGTTGAGCTGGAACGTACGTTCACCTTCAAACATTCAGGCCTCGCCTGGTCCGGCGTTCCGGTGATTGCCGCCAACATGGATACCGTCGGCACCTTTACCATGGCCGAAGCGCTGGCTGGCTTTAACGTGCTGACCGCCGTTCACAAGCACTACAGTGTTGAAGCGTGGCAGACTTTTATCCAGCGCGTACCGGCCACGGTGCTCAGCCACGTAATGGTCTCTACCGGCACCTCAGAAGCAGATTTCACAAAGTTAAGCGCGATCCTCGCGCTGTCGCCCCAACTCAATTTTATCTGTATTGATGTGGCAAACGGCTACTCCGAGCACTTTGTTGCCTTCCTGCAGCGTGCGCGGGAAAGCTTCCCGGGGAAAACCATTTGTGCCGGGAATGTGGTGACCGGTGAAATGGTCGAAGAGCTGATTCTGTCCGGTGCCGACATTGTGAAGGTGGGAATCGGCCCGGGATCGGTCTGCACCACGCGCGTCAAAACCGGCGTTGGCTACCCGCAACTCTCCGCGGTGATTGAGTGTGCTGATGCGGCGCACGGCCTCGGTGGGCAGATTGTCAGCGATGGCGGTTGCGCCGTGCCGGGCGATATCGCCAAGGCGTTCGGCGGCGGCGCTGACTTCGTGATGCTCGGCGGCATGCTGGCGGCACACGATGAGTGCGAAGGCACTCTTGTTGAAGAGCAGGGCGAGCAGTTTATGCTGTTCTACGGCATGAGCTCCGAATCCGCGATGAAACGTCATGTGGGCGGTGTGGCGGGCTACCGCGCCGCAGAAGGTAAAACCGTTCGTCTGCCGCTGCGTGGACCGGTCGCGGAGACGGTGAAAGATATCCTCGGCGGGCTGCGCTCGGCCTGTACTTACGTCGGTGCAGAGCGCCTGAAAGAGCTGACTAAGCGCACGACATTTATTCGTGTGGCAGAGCAGGAAAACCGCGTCTTTAACCGCTGATGTGCCGCAACGGGCGCCGCGTGCGCCCGTTTAACGTATGGCGTCTCCCAGACCAAATACCGGCAGATACATGGCAATCACCAGCGTGCCGACAATGCCGCCAATCACCACCATCATCAGCGGCTCCAGCGAAGCGGCGAGGCTGTCTGCGCGCGCCAGCGTTTGCGCTTCGTGCCACTCCGCCAGCCGCGCCAGCATCACATCCAGCGCACCGGCCTCTTCACCGACGCGGATCAGCTGAGCGCACAGCGGCGTAAACAGCGGATGTCCCTGTAGCGCCTGATGCAGCGGTGCGCCAGCGGCAATATGCTGCTGTAATGCCACGATGGCATCGCGCCACAGTCGCGCGGCCAGCGTCACTTCCACCGCCTGCAGGCTTTGCAGCAGCGTCAGCCCGGCCTGCTGCGTCAGTTGCAGAATCGCGTATATCTGGCTGAGCTGACCGCCGCGCCACAACGGGGCCAGCAGCGGAAGCCGCAGCAGCCACTGCTGGCTGCGCTTTTGCCACGCAACGGATCGCCGATAGGCCAGACGCGCCAGCCACCCGGACGCCACACCGCACAACAGCAGCGGCAGCGCCGCCTGCTGCAACAGTGCTGACAGCGCCATCACGCCGGCGGTAAAGGCCGGCAGCGGTGCGTCAAAGCTGGCGTACACCGCAACAAATTCCGGCAGTACAAACAGCAGCATCCCGGCGCTGACCGCCAGCGCCACCAGCAGGATGAACAGCGGATAGCGCAACGCTTTCACCACTTTCTGGCGCAGAAACTGTTGCCTGCTCTGCTGTAGTGCCAGCTGGCGGCAGCACTCGTCCAGTTGTCCGGTCAGCTCACCCACCTGCATCAGCGCCGGAAACAGCGGCGGGAAGATATCCGGCCAGGCGCGCAGCGCCTGAGAAAACGGCTCTCCGGCCATGACCCGCTGTTGCAGAAGGCTCAGCAGCACGCGCCAGCCTGCATGGGGATGGCCGCTGGCCAGTAATGTCAGACTCTCCGCCAGCGGCAGCCCGGCTTTCAGCAACGTCGCCAGCTGGCGCATCAGGTCAATTTTCTGCTGCCACTTCCAGTCACGCGCGCGCCAGCATTTCCCGCGCTGCCAGCTCACCACCAGCATGCCGCGATCGCCCAGCTGGCCGAGCAGGGCATCCTGCGTGGGCTGCAGCGACTCGCCCTCCTGCAGCAGGCCCATGCTGTCCAGTGCCTGCCAGTGAAACTGGTAGCGATTAGCCATTGCCAAGGCCCACCACGCGCTGCATCTCCTCGAAAGAGGTATCGCCGCGGCTCACCGCCTCCAGCCCGGCGGTCAGCAGCGTTTTCATTCCCTGCTCCGCGGCCAGCGTCAGCAGGTGCTCCAGCGGCATATCAGCCGAGATAGCGTTCTGCAACCTGCTGCTCATCGGCAGGATTTCAAACAGCGCCAGGCGGCCGTAATAACCCGAGAAGCAGTGATCGCAGCCGGGGGCACGCCAGGTTTGCAGCGTGCCGGGCCACATGTCGCCGGGCAGATGGGCAATCGCCTGGCCGGGCTGACGGCAGTGCACGCACAAACGGCGCACCAGCCGCTGCGCCACCACCAGCTGTAGCGCCGGGCCAAGCAGATAGCCGGGAATGTCCATCTGCCGTAGGCGGGTCAGGGTTTCGGCCGTCGAGTTGGTGTGCAAAGTCGAGAGCACCAGATGTCCAGTCTGCGCCGCTTTTACGGCGATGCTGGCGGTTTCAGCATCACGGATTTCACCGATCATTATGACGTCCGGATCCTGCCGCAGCAGCGCGCGCAATACGCGGTTAAAATCGAGACCGCTCCGTGGCTGTACCTGTGTCTGGTTAATCCCCTGTAGCGGAATTTCCAGCGGGTCCTCCACGCTGCAGACGTTTTTCTCCGGCACGTTGAGGGCGCTAAGGCTGCTGTACAGCGTAAAGGTTTTGCCGCTGCCGGTTGGGCCGGTGACCAGAATCAGCCCCTGCGGTTTGGCCAGCGCGTTTTTCAGCAGGCGCAGCTGTGGCGCCGGCATGCCCAGCTTATCGAGCGCAATGGCGCTGTTTTCGCTTTGCAGCAGGCGCACCACCGCTTTTTCCCCCTGGCTGACCGGCAGGGTCGACAGGCGGAACGCCGCCGGTTTGTCATCCATCTCCAGACTGAACTGGCCATCCTGCGGCAGCCGACGCTCCGCGATATCCAGACCGCCGAGAATTTTCAACCGTGCCAGCACGGCGGCGGGTGGGGCATCCGGTAACTGCGGCAGCGGATGCAGCACGCCGTCAATCCGCAGCCGTACGCGCAGCCCGTGACGCTGCGGTTCAAAGTGCACATCGGAGGCGCGTCGCTGTATGGCCTGGCGCAGAATCTGATCCACCGCGTGAATGGCGGACTCGGCGCTGGCCTGTTCGCGCGGTGCCGCACTGCTTTCTGGCTGGTGCAGCAGCTGCTCCAGCCGTGCGGCGGGCCAGCACTCAACCTCGACTGCGCACTGGCTGGCAAACTGCAGCGCCTCTAACAACAGCGGGTCTGGCGCGTCCGCGACCGCCACGCGCAAGTGCGTGGCGTCATGGTGCAGTATTACGGCCTGATAGCGGGCACACAGCGCCTGCAGGGTGCTATCCGGCTTATCCATTGTTTTCTTCCTTGTCGGCAAAGCGGAACTGCTCAAGGCAGCTGTCGCGCAGGCTGGCGTTGTCGCTGGTGCAGCTGCGTTGCCAGCTGAGTGCGCCTTCCGCCGCATTCCATATCGGCAACATTGCAACGGTTAACCCCGTCAGGCTCTCCTGGCCGGTCAGCGTAATGGCACCATTCACCACGCTCAGGCTCGCCACATAGCGTGAGCCTTTGGCGGCGGGAATACCGCGCTCGCCGGCCTGACACTGCGCCGGTCCGCCGCGCTCAATGGCGCACAGCTCCACGGCAGTTTTATAGGGCACCATGGTTTGCAGCATGTCGGTCAGCGCGGCACGTTGCAGATAATTTTGGTAAGCGGGCAGGCCAATGGCGCTGAGGATGGCGACGATACCGATGACAATCATCAGCTCGATCAGGGTAAAACCGCGTTGTTTATCCATAATGAGGCTCCTTGTTGTGGAGCCGCAACGGTAAGAAAGGGCGGGGAAAAGCGGAAGGGGGCGCGTTTCAATCCCGGAAAGGGGCGCGCAGACAATCTGGCGCATTACAGGCGAAGCCACATGATGATGGAAGCCCGCTCGCAATTTGCCGCCAGCACCGGCGGCACGGGCAGACGTCAGACTTCGCGAAAACGCATCGACAGATCGAGCGCCTGCACGTGCTTAGTCAGCGCGCCCACCGAGACATAATCCACTCCGGTGGCGGCGATCTGCGGCAGCGTCGTCTCCGTCACGTTGCCGGACACCTCCAGCAGTGCGCGCTTCGCCGTCAGCGTAACCGCCTGCTGCATCATCGCCAGCGTGAAGTTATCCAGCATGATGATGTCGGCACCGGCCGCCAGCGCCAGCTGCAGTTCGCTGAGATTTTCCACTTCCACCTCGACCGGCACATCCGGATGCAGCCACAGGGCTTTCTCCACCGCTTTACTGACCGAACCGCTGGCAATGATGTGGTTTTCTTTGATCAGGAAAGCGTCGGACAGGCCCAGGCGATGATTCTGCCCGCCGCCGCACAGCACCGCATACTTGAGCGCGGTGCGCAGCCCGGGCAGGGTTTTGCGCGTATCCAGCAGCTGGGTATTGCTGCCAGACAAGAGCGCCACATAGCGGTTCACGGCTGTCGCCACGCCGGAGAGCGTCTGCACAAAGTTTAACGCGGTGCGTTCTGCGGTCAGCAGCAACCGCGCCGGTCCCTGTAATTCAAACAGCAGCTGATCGGCCACCAGCGGTTGGCCGTCTTCGACGTGCCAGGTAATGGAAACGTTATTGCCCAGCTGGATAAACACCTCTTCCACCCAGCGTTTACCACAGAAAACACCGGCTTCGCGGGTGATAACGCGCGCTACAGCCTGCGCCGCCTGCGGCAACAGCTGGGCGGTGATGTCGCGGTCAGCGTCAACGTCACCGCCTAAATCCTCCTGAAGCGCGCGCGCCACGGTTTCCGGGATATCCAGCTGAATACGTTTAAGCAGTTCCTGACGACGATGTTCGGGATTATAACGACGCGACACCATGATTTTGCGGCTCCACCCTGCAGATTACGTGCGCTCACCTTAGCCTGATTTTGCAGCTATTGCCAGACACGCCAGGTGAAATGTTTAGTATCCTTAACTTGCTCATGCCATAACGCATTAAGTCACAAGCAGCGAGGTGGAATCATGGTATTCTCAGCCAGATTTTGTTCAGGATAACAGGCATGAAACTGGAACACGGCTGGATCACGAGCGCACGCAAGGTGCCGTCGCCGCACTTCAATGCGCGGCCGGATAACGAAGCGCCGTCGCTGCTGATCATTCATAACATCAGTCTGCCGCCGGGCGAATTTGGCGGTCCGTGGATCGACCAGCTGTTCACCGGTACGCTACCGGCTGATGCGCATCCCTATTTTGCGGATATCGCCCAGTTACGCGTGGCGGCGCACTGTCTGATTCGCCGTGACGGTGAGCTGGTACAGTATGTTTCCTTTGACCAGCGCGCCTGGCATGCCGGCATTTCGCAGTTTGCCGGACGGGAAAACTGCAACGATTTTTCCATGGGCATTGAGCTGGAAGGCACTGACACGCTGCCCTACACCGATGACCAGTACGCTACGCTGCAGCAGGTTACCCGCCTGCTGATGCAGCATTATCCGCTGACGCCGCAGCGTATCACCGGTCACAGCGATGTTGCGCCGGAACGCAAGACCGATCCCGGTCCGGCATTTGACTGGATACGCTATAAACAGGCTATCGGGCAGGAGCACCCCTGACACCGCAGGAGCAGGTATGACGTTGTTTAGTTTGTTGTTAGTTTTGGGTTGGGAACGCCTTTTTAAATTAGGTGAACACTGGCAGCTGGATCATCGGCTTGAGCCGCTGTTTCGCGGTCGCCAGCGCTTCTCGTTGCTGCGTACGCTGCTGATGACCGTGATCGCCATGCTGCTGGTCTGGCTGGTGGTGTGGAGCCTGAAGGGCATTCTGTTTGGCGTGGCGCAACTGCTGTTCTGGATTGTGGTCGGTTTGCTGTGTATTGGTGCCGGCTCGGTGCGGCTGCATTACCATCAGTACCTTAAAGCGGCGAGCCACGATGATGAAGCGGCCCATCAGGCGATGGCGGCAGAGCTGACGCTGATTCACGGCGTGCCGGTTGACTGTAGCGAGCGCGAATTTCTGCAGGCGCTGCAAAACGCGCTGATCTGGATTAATTTCCGCTTCTATCTTGCGCCGCTGTTCTGGTTTGTGGTGGGTGGCCCTTACGGGCCGGTGTTGCTGGTGGGGTATGCGTTTCTGCGCGCCTGGCAGAGCTGGCTGGCAAAACACCGTTCCCCGCTGGAACGCGCACAGTCCGGCATCGATCGCATTCTGCACGTGCTGGACTGGATTCCGGTGCGGCTGGCCGGTGTGGCTTATGCGCTGCTCGGCCATGGCGAGCGTGCGCTGCCGGCATGGTTTGCCGCGCTCAGCGATGTGCATCGTCCACAGTATCAGGTGCTGACCAGCCTGGCGCAGTTCTCGCTGGCGCGCGATCCGCATCTGGATAAAGTGGAAACGCCACGGGTTGCCGTGGCGCTGGCCAAACGCGTTTCGCTGGTGCTGGTCGTGGTAGTGGCGCTGCTGACTATCTACGGCACGTTAGTGTGATCGGCAGGCGGCACGCCGAAATCCGGTGTGCCGTCTTCGCGCCAGACAAAATATTTAAGCCGCGTATGGCGGTTGGGATCCCACAGCGGATCGCCCTCAATTTCGGTGTAATTCCGTGCGTGATACACCAGCACATCCCGTCCTGCTTCATCCACGGTAAAACTGTTATGCCCCGGACCGTACTGGTGATTATCCCAGCTGGTGGCAAATACCGGCCGCGCCGATTTGTGCCATGCGCTGATGTCGAGCGGATCGGCCTGCGCGTCAATACTCAGTATGCCGAGGCAGTAATTTTCATCCGTGGCGCTGGCTGAGTAGGTGACAAACAGCCGCTCGCCATGGCGAATTACCGCCGGTCCCTCATTAACGCTAAAGCCGGCACACTCCCACTCATACTCCGGCCGGCTGAGCATCAGCGGCTGGGTTTTCAGCGTCCACGGATTCAGTAACTCCGCCAGATACAGGTTGGAGTTACCGGGAATCGCCGGGTCTTTTTGCGCCCACAGATACCAGTTTTTACCCTGATGCACGAAGTGGGTGGCGTCAAGGGCGAAGGTATCGAGGTGGGTTTGCACGCGGCGGCACGGCTGCCAGTGACCGCTGAGCGGATCGGCATCGTCACATACCAGCGCGTACATACGGTGCTGAAACAGCCCCTCTTTGATTTCGCGGGACGGCGCGGCGGCAAAGTAAATCACCCACTGGCCATTAATCAGGTGCAGTTCCGGTGCCCAGATCAGGGCGCTGCAGGGACCACTGTCCGGTTTATGCCACACGGTTGTGGCCGGGGCGGTAATCAGGCCGTTAAGCGTGCTGGCATAGCGCAGCTCCAGCCGATCGTACTCGGGCACCGAAGCGATAAAATAGTAGCCATCGCCGTGGCGCAATATAAACGGATCGGCACGTTGCGTAATAAACGGGTTAGGCCAGCTCATTTAATTTCTCCTGGTTGTGAGGTTGCGCGGCGAACAGGGGCGGACAGGTCATGGAAGTTGGCGCGACGCAGCGCGAGATCCTGCTGGATGGTGCGCATCAGCGCGCGGTCCACTTTCAGCAGGCGCACTACGCCGGCGGTGATCAGATAGCCGACGCCGGGGATCAGGGTAAACAGCAGCACAATGCCGTTAAGCGCGCTGGCAGACTGCTGTTTCGCCGCTGCGTCATAGCCATACATCGACAATAAAAACCCGACCATGGCACCCGCTACCGCCAGTCCGACCTTGAGGAAAAACAGGTTGCCGGAGAAGCTGATCCCGGTGATGCGTTTACCGGTTTTCCATTCGCCGTAGTCATCGACATCAGCCATCAGTGACCAGTGCAGCGGCGACGGGATTTGGTGCAGGATGTTCAGCAGGAAATAAGCGATCACCACGGTGACGGTGGCGTGCGGATCGATCCAGTAAAAGCCGCTGGAGAACAGCGCCAGCGCAATGTTGGTCCAGAAAAACACCTTGAGCTTGCACCAGCGATCGGTGAGGACTTTCGCCAGTGTGCTGCCCAGCATCATGCCGATGACGCCCAGGCTGATAAACAGCGTCGCAAAGTGCGTCGACTGGCCCATCACCCAGGTGACGTAATACATGGTGGCGGCCATGCGAATAAAACCGGGACAGACATTACAGAACGTCAGCAGCAGAATGCGCACCCACTGATCGTTCTTCCATACATCGCGCAAATCTTTCTTCAGATCATCGTTGCTCGGTACCGCCGGGCGAATACGCTCGCGCACCGTGGCAAAACAGAACAGAAACATCACCAGGCCAATCAGCGCCAGCACGCTCATTGCCAGCTGATAGCCGCGCGCTTTGTTGTCGCCGCCAAACCACTCGGCCATCGGCAGCAGCGACAGCGAGAGGATCAGCGTGGCGATGCCCACCATGACAAAGCGGTATGACTGGCAGGAGACGCGTTCACCGGGATCGTTAGTGATGACGCCGCCCAGCGAGCAGTAAGGAATATTGATGGCGGTGTAGGTCAGCGACATCAGGAAATAGGTGACAAATGCCCAGATCACCTTGTTGTCGTAGCTCCAGTCCGGGGTGGTAAACATCAGCACGCTGAACAGCACGTAGGGCAGCGATATCCACAGCAGCCATGGGCGAAAGCGTCCCCAGCGGCTCTGTGTGCGGTCGGCAATTGCGCCCATTATCGGGTCGGTCACCGCATCCAGCACCCGTACTGACAGTAACAGCGTGCCGACCAGCGCCGGGGCGAGGCCAAATACGTCGGTGTAGAAGTAGTTGAGGAACAGCATGATGGCACCGCCGATCATGTTGCATCCGGCGTCACCCATGCCGTATCCCAGTTTTTCTCTGAACGAGAGGGCTGCTCCTTTCATCAGTCGTCTCCTGCGACAAGTGGAGCAAAAATTATCAGCGTTAAATCAGTAACCTGGTGGGGAACAATCGGTCAGGATGATGGACAAAATACGCGGGCGGGGAAAAGTGTGAAGCGGATCGGCCCGGCAGCAGCGTGCCGGGCCCGGTGAAGCATCAGGCTTTCTGTACCCGATTTTTAACGGTATAACCCACGGCCAGCACCAGCAGCCACACCGGAATCAGCCACACTGAAATCGCCATGCCCGGCGTCATTAGCATGATCACCAGAATGGCCGCCAGGAACAGCAGGCAGATCCAGTTACCCAGCGGATACAGCACCGCTTTGAAACGGGTGGTCACGCCCTGCTGATCTTTCTTCTTACGGAATTTCAGGTGCGCGAGACTGATCATCGCCCAGTTGATGACCAGCGCGGAGACCACCAGCGACATCAGCAGGCCGAAGGCTTCACCTGGCATCAGGTAGTTGATCAGCACGCACAGCGCAGTGGCGACCGCCGAGACCAGAATGGTCGCCACCGGCACACCACGACGGTCCACTTTCAGCAGCGCTTTTGGCGCGTTGCCCTGCTGCGCGAGGCCGAACAGCATGCGGCTGTTACAGTAAACACAGCTGTTATACACCGACAGCGCGGCGGTCAGGATCACCACGTTGAGCGCATTTGCCACCAGCGCATCACCCAGTTCGTGGAAGATCAGTACAAACGGGCTGGTCTCTTCGGTGACGCGCGTCCATGGCAGCAGGGACAGCAGCACCGCCAGTGAGCCGATGTAGAAAATCAGGATACGCCACAGCACCTGGTTGGTGGCTTTAGGGATGCTCTCTTGTGGATTGTCGGCTTCTGCGGCGGTGATCCCCACCAGTTCAAGGCCGCCGAAGGAGAACATGATGATCGCCATCATCATCACCAGCCCGCTGACGCCGTGCGGCAGGAAACCGCCCTGGTTCCACAGGTTGCTGACGCTGGCCTGTGGGCCGCCGTTGCCGCTAAACAGCAGCCAGCCGCCAAACAGGATCATGCCGATGACCGCCACCACTTTGATAATCGCGAACCAGAACTCCATCTCTCCGAACACTTTGACGTTGGTCAGGTTGATGGCGTTGATCACCACAAAGAAGATAGCCGCAGTGGCCCAGGTGGGGAATTCCGGCCACCAGAACTGAATATATTTGCCGACGGCGGTGAGTTCAGCCATCGCCACCAGCACATACAGCACCCAGTAGTTCCAGCCGGAGGCAAAGCCGGCAAAGTTGCCCCAGTATTTATAGGCGAAGTGGCTAAAGCTGCCGGCCACCGGCTCTTCCACCACCATTTCGCCGAGCTGGCGCATGATCAGGAAGGCAATAAAACCGGCGATGGCATAGCCGAGAATCACGGCCGGACCGGCCGATTTAATCACTGATGCGCTGCCCAGAAACAGACCGGTACCGACGGCACCGCCCAGCGCAATCAGCTGAATATGGCGATTTTTCAGGCCGCGATGCAGCGTTTCGCCATGCTGTTGTTCCATACAAACCTCATGATGTTGTTATTGTGCACCTGCAGTGCGCGCACTGTAAGGCTGTTCTATCTGTGTACGTTTTTCTTTACGGTATCCGGCGGGCTGTGTGCTAGCCTGAGCTACCCTGGCGACCAGAATAGTGATAAGCGCGCCGCTTTGCACCTGCTTTTGCTTTTTGTGCTGAGAGATGGCTGAAAAAGCAGCAGCATCCTCTGCGCTTCCCTTGCGCTATTTCTGC
Source organism: Pantoea sp. ICBG 828 (assembly GCF_002928355.1). NCBI lineage: Bacteria > Pseudomonadati > Pseudomonadota > Gammaproteobacteria > Enterobacterales > Erwiniaceae > Pantoea > Pantoea sp. ICBG 828. The sequence continues at coordinate 520,308 of NZ_POWN01000003.1, forward strand.
CATGAATAAGGCTTAAACACGAATAGCATTCGCTTATGGCTACGCAGCCTGGTGCGCGCTAATGCAGTGTAAGGTTTGGTAAAAGTGAAATCTGTTAACATTTGCCGCGCTGAGACGCTTTTCTGCCAGATCCCGGTAAGTTAGCGCACGGTAACCGGTGTCTGCGGTGAAAGTGTGCGGGGGGCCATATAGACACAAGGTGAATACTTTGTTACTTTACGGGCACCATTTTTCAATTGGTATTACCAATTTACTCCGGACGTTTGGCTCATAAGAAGGGATGATGGCCTACAGTAAAATTCGCCAACCCAAGCTCTCCGATGCAATCGAGCAGCAGCTGGAATCCCTGATTATGGAAGGGACGCTCCAGCCGGGTGAAAAACTGCTTCCCGAGCGTGAACTGGCCAAACAGTTTGATGTCTCACGTCCATCGCTGCGCGAAGCAATCCAGAGTCTGGAAGCTAAAGGCCTGCTGCTGCGCCGTCAGGGTGGTGGCACCTTCGTACAGCAGAATCTCTGGCAAAGCCTGAGCGACCCGCTGGTCGGCCTGCTTGCTGAACATCCTGAATCCCAGTTTGACCTGCTGGAAACCCGCCATGCGCTGGAAGGCGTTGCGGCCTACTACGCTGCGCTGCGCGGCACCGATGAAGACCTGCAGCGTATTCGCGACTGTCACGTCAACATCCAGCAGGCGCAGGACAGCGGCGATTTAGATGCTGAGGCCGATGCGGTCATGAAGTATCAGATCGCTGTCACAGAAGCCGCCCATAATGTGGTGCTGCTGCATTTGCTGCGTTCGATGGGCCCTATGCTGGAACAGAACGTCCGTCAGAATTTCGAATTGCTCTACGCTCGCCGCGAAATGCTGGCGAAAGTGAGCGGTCACCGCGCCAGTATCTTTGAGGCGATTGTGGCTCGTGAGCCAGAACAAGCACGCGAGGCATCCCATCGTCACCTGGCGTTCATTGAGGAAATCTTGCTGGACAGAAGTCGGGAGCAGAGCCGTCGTGAACGCTCCCTGCGTCGTTTACAGCAACGTAAGGAATAACGCACGGCAATGAACGTGCGACATAAACGACGGGCCTGTCTTCTTGTGCTGTGAATCAGAAGCAAAGCACAAGCAGGCAGGCTCCTGATAATTCAACGTATTAGACACAGATAAGGAATACACCCCATGTCAGAACGTTTACAGAATGACGTGGATCCGATCGAAACTCGTGACTGGCTACAGGCGATCGAATCGGTCATCCGTGAAGAAGGTGTTGAGCGCGCGCAGTATCTGATTGATCAGGTATTGAGTGCTGCACGCAAAGGCGGTGTGAAAGTGGCAGCGGGCGGCAACGCCGTCAGCAACTACATCAACTCCATTGCGGTCGAAGATGAGCCGGAATATCCGGGGAACACCTCTCTTGAACGTCGTATCCGTTCCGCAATCCGCTGGAACGCCATTATGTCGGTTCTGCGTGCGTCGAAGAAAGATCTGGAGCTGGGTGGTCACCTGTCGTCTTTCCAGTCTTCTGCCACCATTTATGAAGTGTGCTTCAACCACTTCTTCCGCGCGCGTAGCGAGCAGGATGGCGGCGATCTGGTCTATTTCCAGGGCCACATTTCTCCGGGCATCTACTCGCGTGCGTTCCTTGAAGGACGCCTGACTGAAGAGCAGATGAACAACTTCCGTCAGGAAGTCCACGGCAACGGTCTCTCTTCCTATCCGCATCCAAAACTGATGCCGGACTTCTGGCAGTTCCCGACCGTGTCGATGGGTCTCGGCCCACTGAACGCCATCTATCAGGCGAAGTTCCTGAAATATCTGGAACACCGCGGCCTGAAAGATACCTCTAAGCAGACCGTTTACGCCTTCCTTGGCGATGGCGAGATGGACGAACCAGAATCCAAAGGGGCGATCACCATCGCTACCCGTGAGAAGCTGGATAACCTGGTGTTCATCATCAACTGTAACCTGCAGCGCCTCGACGGTCCGGTCACCGGTAACGGTAAGATCATCAACGAGCTGGAAGGCATCTTTGCCGGTGCTGGCTGGAACGTGATCAAAGTGATCTGGGGCGGACGCTGGGACGAGCTGCTGAAGAAAGATACCAGCGGCAAGCTGATTCAGCTGATGAACGAAACCGTTGACGGCGACTATCAGACCTTCAAATCACGCGACGGTGCGTACGTGCGCGAGCACTTCTTCGGTAAATACCCGGAGACCGCAGCGCTGGTGAAAGACTGGTCAGACGAAGAGATCTTCGCCCTGAACCGTGGTGGTCACGATCCGAAGAAAATCTACGCGGCACTGAAGAAAGCGCAGGAGACCAAAGGTCAGCCAACGCTGATCCTGGCGCATACCATTAAAGGCTATGGTATGGGTGACACTGCGGAAGGTAAAAACATCGCGCACCAGGTTAAGAAGATGAACATGGATGGCGTTCGCTACATCCGCGATCGCTTCAACGTGCCAGTGGCTGACGACAAGATCGAACAGCTGCCGTATGTGACCTTCGAAAAAGGCTCAGAAGAGTACAACTACCTGCACGGCCAGCGCGAGAAGCTGGGTGGCTATCTGCCAACCCGTCAGGCTGAGTTCAGCGAAAAGCTGGAAATGCCGGCGCTGGAAGAGTTCAGTGCGCTGCTGGAAGAGCAGAGCAAAGAGATCTCTACCACCATCGCCTTCGTGCGTGCGCTCAACGTGATGCTGAAGAACAAGTCGATCAAAGATCGTCTGGTGCCGATCCTCGCAGACGAAGCGCGTACCTTTGGTATGGAAGGTCTGTTCCGTCAGATTGGTATTTACAGCCCGAACGGCCAGCAGTATACGCCGCAGGACCGTGAGCAGGTTGCGTACTATAAAGAAGACGAGAAAGGCCAGATTCTGCAGGAAGGGATCAACGAGCTCGGCGCAGGGTCTTCCTGGCTGGCGGCGGCGACCTCTTACAGCACCAACAACCTGCCGATGATTCCGTTCTACATCTACTATTCGATGTTTGGTTTCCAGCGCATCGGCGATCTGATGTGGCTGGCAGGCGACCAGCAGGCGCGCGGCTTCCTGGTGGGCGGCACGTCCGGTCGTACCACGCTGAACGGTGAAGGTCTGCAGCACGAAGATGGTCACAGCCACATTCAGTCGCTGACTATCCCGAACTGTATCTCTTACGATCCGTCTTACGCGTACGAAGTGGCAGTCATCATGCATGACGGTCTGGTACGTATGTACGGCGAAGCGCAGGAAAATATTTACTACTACATCACCACGCTGAACGAAAACTACCACATGCCTGCGATGCCGCAGGGTGCGGAAGAGGGTATCCGTAAGGGTATCTACAAGCTGGAGACGGTAGAAGGCAGCAAAGGCAAAGTGCAGCTGCTGGGCTCAGGTTCTATCCTGCGTCACGTGCGCGAAGCGGCACAGATCCTGGCGAAGGATTACGGCATCGGTTCTGACGTCTACAGCGTAACCTCGTTCACCGAGCTGGCACGCGACGGTCAGGATTGTGAGCGCTGGAACATGCTGCACCCAACGGAAACGCCACGCGTACCGTACATCGCTCAGGTGATGAACGACGCGCCGGCGGTGGCATCGACCGACTACATGAAGCTGTTCGCAGAGCAGGTTCGCAGCTACGTGCCAGCCAGCGATTATCGCGTGCTGGGTACCGATGGTTTCGGCCGTTCAGACAGCCGCGAAAACCTGCGTCACCACTTCGAAGTGGATGCGTCATACGTAGTGGTTGCAGCCCTGGGTGAACTGGCTAAACGCGGCGAAATCGAGAAGAAAGTGGTGGCGGATGCGATCGCGAAATTCAACATCGATGCCGATAAAGTTAACCCGCGTCTGGCTTAAGAGGTAAGAGAGTAATGGCTATCGAAATTAACGTACCGGATATCGGGTCAGACGAAGTTGAAGTCACCGAGATTCTGGTCAAGGTGGGCGACAAGGTTGAAGCCGAACAGTCGCTGATCACCGTGGAAGGCGATAAAGCCTCGATGGAAGTACCTTCGCCGCAGGCTGGCGTGGTCAAAGAGATCAAAATCGCGACCGGTGACAAAGTGAATACCGGTTCACTGATCATGATTTTCGACGCCGAAGGTGCAGCTGCTGCGGCACCGGCCGCCGAAGAGAAACCAGCGGAAGCCGCACCTGCTGCGGCCGCCGCCAGCGAAGCGAAAGACGTTAACGTACCGGATATCGGCGGCGACGAAGTAGAAGTCACCGAAATTCTGGTTAAAGTGGGCGACAAAGTGGCGGCAGAGCAATCGCTGATCACCGTCGAAGGCGACAAAGCGTCCATGGAAGTGCCTGCACCGTTTGCCGGTGTGGTGAAAGAGATCAAAATCGCCACAGGCGACAAGGTGAACACCGGTTCACTGATCATGATCTTTGAAGCCGAAGGCGCGGCGCCAGCAGCGGCTGCCAAACCTGCCGTGAAAGAAGCGGCGGCCTCCGCGCCAGCCGCGGCTGCGGGTGCCAAAGACGTTAACGTCCCGGATATCGGCGGCGACGAAGTGGAAGTCACCGAAGTGCTGGTCAAAGTAGGCGATAAAGTTGAGGCTGAGCAGTCACTGATCGTGGTGGAAGGCGATAAAGCGTCAATGGAAGTTCCGGCGCCGTTTGCCGGTACGGTTAAAGCGCTGAAAGTGGCTACCGGCGATAAAGTCAGCACTGGTTCGCTTATCATGGTGTTCGAAGTAGAAGGCGCTGCGCCGGCTGCTGCGGCACCGGCAGCGAAACAGGAAGCCGCACCAGCTGCAGAAGCCAAACCGGCTGCTGCACCTGCGCCAGCAGCGGCGAAAGCCGATGCGAAGAGCGAATTTGCTGAAAACGATGCTTACGTGCACGCCACGCCGGTGATTCGTCGCCTGGCGCGCGAGTTCGGTGTTAACCTGGCGAAAGTCAAAGGCACCGGCCGTAAAGGTCGCATCCTCAAAGAGGACGTGCAGGCTTACGTGAAAGATGCGGTGAAACGCGCTGAAGCGGCACCGGCTGCGGCCGCAGGCGGCGGTATTCCGGGCATGCTGCCATGGCCGAAAGTGGACTTCAGCAAGTTCGGTGAAATCGAAGAAGTGGAACTGGGTCGTATCCAGAAAATCTCGGGCGCTAACCTGAGCCGTAACTGGGTAATGATTCCGCATGTGACCCACTTCGACAAAACCGATATCACCGATCTGGAAGCGTTCCGTAAGCAGCAGAATGCGGAAGCCGAGAAGCGCAAGCTGGATGTGAAGTTCACCCCGGTAGTGTTCATCATGAAAGCGGTCGCGGCGGCACTGGAGCAGATGCCACGCTTCAACAGCTCGCTGTCGGAAGATGGCCAGAAGCTGACGCTGAAAAAGTACATCAACATCGGTGTGGCGGTGGATACGCCAAACGGTCTGGTGGTTCCGGTGTTCAAAGACGTGAACAAGAAAGGCATCACTGAGCTGTCGCGTGAGCTGATGGCGACGTCGAAGAAAGCGCGTGATGGCAAACTGACCGCCAGCGATATGCAGGGCGGCTGCTTCACCATCTCCAGCCTTGGCGGCCTCGGCACCACGCACTTCGCGCCAATTGTTAACGCGCCGGAAGTGGCTATCCTCGGGGTGTCTAAATCGGCGATGGAGCCGGTGTGGAACGGCAAAGAGTTCGCTCCGCGCCTGATGATGCCGATTTCGCTGTCGTTCGACCACCGCGTCATCGACGGTGCGGATGGTGCGCGCTTCATCACCATCATTAACAATATGCTGTCTGATATTCGCCGTCTGGTGATGTGACGTTAATCAAGGCCGGCAAATGCCGGCCTTGTTGTAAGCATTCGGAGTTGCCGCGGTTGGCAGTTTGTTAACAATTCTGTAAACTCTCGCGGTGAAATGTCCCGGTGGAGATAGGGCATCAAGAGCCTGGGAAAGGGTCGCTTTTGACCGCCGGCAATCTAACAAGAGGTCATGATGAGTACAGAGATTAAAACTCAAGTCGTGGTACTTGGGGCAGGTCCTGCAGGTTACTCTGCAGCCTTCCGTTGCGCTGATTTAGGTCTGGAAACCGTACTGGTAGAGCGCTACAGCACCCTCGGCGGTGTCTGTCTGAACGTCGGCTGTATCCCGTCAAAAGCGCTGCTGCACGTGGCGAAAGTCATCGAAGAAGCTAAGGCTCTGGAAGAGCACGGTATCGTGTTTGGCCAGCCGCAGACTGACATCAACAAAATCCGTACCTGGAAAGAGAAAGTCATCACTCAGCTGACCGGTGGTCTGGCTGGCATGGCGAAAGGCCGCAAAGTGAAAGTGGTCAACGGTCTGGGTAAATTCACCGGCGCCAATACGCTGGTGGTAGAAGGGGAAGGTGGCGCAACCACCATCAACTTCGACAACGCCATCATCGCTGCAGGCTCGCGTCCAATCGAACTGCCTTTCATTCCACATAACGATCCGCGCGTGTGGGACTCTACCGATGCGCTGGAGCTGAAAGAAGTTCCGAAGCGTCTGCTGGTTATGGGCGGTGGCATCATCGGTCTGGAGATGGGTACCGTCTACCATGCGCTGGGTTCAGAGATCGACGTGGTCGAGATGTTTGACCAGGTGATCCCGGCCGCCGATAAAGACGTGGTGAAAGTGTTCACCAAGCGTATCAGCAAGAAATTCAACCTGATGCTGGAAACCAAAGTCACCGCGGTAGAAGCGAAAGACGACGGTATCTACGTATCAATGGAAGGTAAAAAAGCGCCGGCTGAACCACAGCGTTACGACGCAGTGCTGGTGGCGATTGGCCGTGTACCGAACGGTAAAGGTCTGGATGCTGGTAAAGCAGGCGTGGAAGTGGACGATCGCGGCTTTATCCGCGTCGACAAACAGATGCGCACCAACGTGCCACACATCTATGCTATCGGTGACATCGTCGGTCAGCCAATGCTGGCGCACAAAGGCGTGCACGAAGGTCACGTGGCGGCAGAAGTGATTTCCGGTCTGAAGCACTACTTCGACCCGAAAGTGATCCCTTCTATCGCTTATACCGAGCCAGAAGTGGCCTGGGTGGGTCTGACCGAGAAAGAAGCCAAAGAGAAAGGCATCAGCTACGAAGTGTCCACCTTCCCGTGGGCGGCATCGGGCCGTGCTATCGCGTCTGACTGTGCAGACGGTATGACCAAACTGATCTTCGACAAAGAGACGCACCGTGTTATTGGTGGCGCGATTGTCGGTACCAACGGCGGCGAGCTGCTGGGTGAAATCGGTCTGGCTATCGAGATGGGTTGTGATGCCGAAGATATCGCGCTGACCATCCACGCGCACCCAACCCTGCACGAATCGGTTGGCCTGGCGGCGGAAGTGTTTGAAGGTAGCATTACTGACCTGCCAAATCCGAAAGCGAAAAAGAAATAATTTCGCCTGAGGCTTAGGTTAATTAACGGCTCCTGTAAGGAGCCGTTTTTTTATTAATCGAAAACGTAAGTTGAATAGATAAAAGCGGGCGCAGGAGCAACACGTTAACGATGCCGGAATAGCGGAGGAGACCCTCCGCTATTGAAGTTTACTGTTGTGCTTCGTAAGCCATGACAGCCGATAATTCAGCCGCGAATATCCGCAATCGTAATTCACACAGTGAACTGCGATTTGCCAGGCATAAACCTAACAGGATGAGCCCGCTGATAATCAGCGTGCTGAATTTCACCTTCATAATCACTTACTCCTTGCATTAGCACGAGCAAGCCATTACCCTGACACTGTCTGGGTGTAGGGTAGTGGCTCACCCGTGCGGTTAATGAAAATTAATCGCACGGTTCACCTTCCACCATCCACCTCAATTTCTTTTGCAGATCTTAAGGCAGATAGCCTCAAGCGCCCGCAGGCAGTCTACGCTATTTATTTATCATTTCCTCTTTTATTTTTTATCTCTTTTTTAAATCGCAGTTATTTTTTAAGGGTGTATTTTAATTGAGTGACTAAGTTTAAAGGTTAATTTAAACCGGCACTGCGTTGATAATTAATTAAATACGCGCAAGGCATCACGTTCAATATTTATCAGGTGATGTGGTATTAATTTTTCCTCAGGAAAACGTGTGCGGGAAGCTGAAGGGTAGCCGTTTAGTGCAAGCGCATTAGCACATAACCAAAAGTGAATGAACCGGCCTGAAAGGGGATTGCAGGTTATGGATTCGCTGTGTGAGGGCCGGATGCAACAAATTACGCGCTAAAACCTGGCTCCACTGGCTACCGACACAGGCGCGAACAGGCACTACCAGAGCCGCTCTGGCTTCTCTTCTGGCGCAAAGCGCAGACAAATCTGCTAAATAACGCGCGGATGTTGCTTTTTTGTAAACGGATTAACAATCAGCCGAAATCCTGCTATGCTGGCCGACGCAGAACCGGGCACCTCACCCTACTGTTTGACAGCATCAACAGGTGCACCGGAAAGCTATACAATGAGAGCGAGGAGAACGTCGTGCTAGAAGAATACCGTAAGCACGTTGCCGAGCGTGCTGCCCAGGGAATCGTACCTAAGCCGTTAGATGCTTCCCAGATGGCCGCGCTGGTTGAACTGCTGAAAAACCCGCCAGCGGGTGAAGAAGAATTCCTGACTGACCTGCTGGTCAACCGTGTCCCGCCGGGTGTTGATGAAGCGGCGTATGTAAAAGCCGGATTCCTGGCAGCTATCGCAAAGGGCGAAGCCCACTCTCCTCTGGTCACTCGTGAAAAAGCAGTCGAACTGCTGGGCACCATGCAGGGCGGCTACAACATCCATGCGCTGATCGAGGCGCTTGACGATGAGGCTCTGGCACCGATTGCCGCTGAAGCACTGTCCCACACGCTGCTGATGTTCGATAACTTCTACGACGTCGAAGAGAAAGCCAAAGCGGGTAATCCCCACGCGAAGAAAATCCTCCAGTCCTGGGCTGATGCAGAATGGTTCCTCAAGCGTCCTAAGCTGGCAGAAAAAATCACCACCACCGTGTTCAAAGTGACCGGCGAAACCAACACCGACGACCTCTCTCCGGCGCCGGATGCATGGTCACGTCCGGATATTCCACTGCACGCGCTGGCTATGCTGAAAAACCCACGTGACGGCATCGAACCCGACGATGTTGGCAACGTTGGCCCGATCAAACAGATTGAAGCTCTGCAGCAGAAAGGCTTCCCGCTGACCTACGTCGGTGACGTGGTTGGTACCGGTTCTTCACGTAAGTCCGCGACCAACTCAGTGCTGTGGTTCATGGGTGACGACATTCCGTATGTGCCGAACAAAAAAGGCGGCGGTCTGTGCCTCGGCGGTAAAATCGCGCCGATCTTCTTCAACACCATGGAAGATGCCGGCGCGCTGCCGATCGAACTCGACGTTGAGCGCCTGAACATGGGCGATGTGATTGACGTTTACCCTTACAAGGGTGAAGTACGCAATCACGAGACCAATGAACTGCTGGCGACCTTTGCGCTGAAAACTGACGTGCTGCTGGATGAAGTGCGCGCCGGTGGCCGTATTCCGCTGATTATCGGTCGCGGCCTGACCACCAAAGCGCGTGAGTCGCTGGGTCTGCCGCACAGCGATGTGTTCACCAAAGCCAAAGATGTGGCCGAAAGCAACCGTGGTTACTCGCTGGCGCAGAAAATGGTGGGCCGCGCCTGCGGCGTGGCAGGGATTCGTCCTGGCGCCTACTGTGAACCGAAAATGACCTCGGTCGGCTCTCAGGACACCACCGGTCCAATGACCCGTGATGAACTGAAAGATCTGGCGTGTCTGGGCTTCTCCTCCGATCTGGTGATGCAGTCCTTCTGTCACACCGCCGCTTATCCGAAGCCGGTCGATGTCACTACACACCACACGCTGCCGGACTTCATCATGAACCGTGGCGGTGTTTCGCTGCGTCCAGGCGATGGCGTGATTCACAGCTGGCTGAACCGTATGCTGCTGCCGGATACCGTCGGCACCGGCGGTGACTCACACACCCGCTTCCCGATTGGCATCTCGTTCCCGGCCGGTTCTGGTCTGGTGGCGTTTGCCGCGGCGACGGGCGTAATGCCTCTGGATATGCCGGAGTCAGTGCTGGTTCGCTTTAAAGGCGAAATGCAGCCGGGCATCACGCTGCGCGATCTGGTGCATGCGATTCCGCTGTACGCCATCAAGCAGGGCCTGCTGACCGTTGAGAAGAAAGGCAAGAAAAACATCTTCTCCGGTCGCGTGCTGGAAATCGAAGGTCTGCCGAAGCTGAAAGTTGAGCAGGCGTTTGAGCTGACCGATGCCTCGGCCGAGCGTTCTGCTGCGGGTTGTACCATCAAGCTGGATAAAGAGCCGATCATCGAGTATCTGAACTCCAACATCGTGCTGCTGAAGTGGATGATCTCCGAAGGTTACGGCGACCGTCGTACGCTGGAGCGCCGTATTCAGGGCATGGAAAAATGGCTGGCCGATCCGCAACTGCTGGAAGCCGATGCCGATGCGGAATACGCAGCGGTGATCGAAATCGATCTGGCGGAAATCAAAGAGCCCATCCTGTGTGCGCCGAACGATCCGGACGACGCGCGCTGGCTGTCTGACGTGCAGGGCGAGAAGATCGACGAAGTGTTCATCGGTTCGTGCATGACCAACATCGGTCACTTCCGTGCGGCAGGTAAACTGCTGGACGCGCACAAAGGCCAGCTGCCGACCCGCCTGTGGGTAGCGCCGCCAACCAAGATGGATGCCGCGCAGCTGACAGAAGAGGGCTACTACAGCGTCTTCGGTAAGAGCGGTGCGCGTATTGAGATCCCGGGCTGTTCACTGTGCATGGGTAACCAGGCGCGCGTGAAAGACGGCGCGACGGTGGTTTCCACCTCGACCCGTAACTTCCCGAACCGTCTGGGTACCGGTGCCAACGTGTTCCTGGCATCAGCCGAGCTGGCCGCGGTCGCTTCCCTGCTGGGTAAACTGCCTACGCCGGACGAGTATCAGCAGTTTATGGTGCAGGTGGATAAAACCGCTGCCGACACCTACCGCTACCTGAACTTTGATCAGCTGGGCCAGTACACCGAAAAAGCGGACGGAGTGATTTTCCAGACCGCGGTGTAAAATACGCCTGCCAGTGAAAAAGGGACGAGCGCATCGTCCCTTTTTTTATGCGCTTTTTTCCCTCGCCGTCTCCAGGCATAATGCGAGCGCGATCCCACTTTCTTGCGCGCGCTGCGCACAAAATGCACGAAAGCGTGCCGTCTGGCGCGCCACTGGTATGAGGCCAACATGGAATATGAATTTCTGCGTGACGTGACCGGTCAGGTCCGGGTGCGCATGTCGATGGACCACGAAGCGGTGGGGCACTGGTTCAATGAAGAGGTGAAAGAGAACTTTGCGCTGCTGGATGAAGTCGAAGCCGCGGTGCGTGCAGTCAAAGGCACGCAGCAGCAGTGGCAGCGCGTCGGGCACGAATATACGCTGTGGCTGGATGAGGAAGAGGTGATGATCCGCGCCAATCAGCTGGCGTTAGAGGATGACGGCCTGGAAGAGGGCATGACTTATTACGATGAGGAGAGCCTGTCGTTCTGCGGCGTGGAGGATTTCCTCGCGGTAATTGCTGCTTATCGCCGGTTTATGGCCGGCCGTTAACGGGCGCCCGCAGCCGGGGCGCCACTGTCGTTGCGCAGGTTACACGCCGTTAATGGCGGAACGGGCGTGGGATAAAGGTTCCTCATCCACAATCGGTTCGACCTTGCCGAGCAGGAACAGGTAGTTAAGGATTCCGATCACCACCAGCACCGCCGAGAACACCAGCGCCCAGGTAAAGTGGCCGGTGGCACCGACGATAGCGCCGGTAATGATTGGCCCGACCGCGCCGCCCATATTGGAGACGGTATTCTGCAGCCCGGCAACAATTGACACGCTGTTGGTGGGCGCAACATCGCCCGGCAGCGCCCACACCTGAGAGGCCGCGACGGTGGTGCCGGACTTAGCAATACACAGCAGCAGTACCGTCATGAACACGGAATCGGTGAACGGCGCGAACCCGATGCACAGCGCCATCAGCAGGCCAATCGTCAGGAACAGCTTGCGTGTGGCGGTCAGCGACAGCACTTTTTTGTGCACCATACGGTCCGACGCCCAGCCCGCCAGCACCTCAATCACCATGCCGCAGATCAGCGGCAGCGCCGCCACCATGCCCATTTTCAGGAAATCCATCCCTTTGTCTTTCACCAGGTAAGTTGGCAGCCAGGTGATAAAGAAGTAGGAGGTGTAATTGATGGTGAAGAAGCCAATACACATTGCCCAGATGTTGCGGTAGCGCAGCAACTTGTACCACTTCATCGGCCGCACGTTCTTATCGCCGTGCTTCTGCGCCTGGCCATCGCGGATCAGGCGCACTTCATCGGTGCTAATCGCTTTGTGGTCTTCCGGGTTCTCGGCATAAATGAAGTACCAGGCGATGACCCAGATCAGCCCGACGGCACCAATCGCCAGAAAGGTCAGACGCCAGTCGAACAGCGCGATCATAAAGACGATCAGCGGCATGGCGACGGCCCCGCCAAATTTTGATGCGCTGTCGAACAGGCCTGAGACGGTGGCGCGCTCGCGATCCGGGAACCAGCGCGCGGTAATACCGGCGTTGCTGGGATAAGCCGCTGCTTCACCCACGCCGAGCGCCAGACGCAGCGCCAGCAGCGATTTAAAGCCGGTGGCGAGCCCCATCGCCATGGTGGCGATCGACCACCAGCCGACAGCGATGCCGAGGCCTTTTTTCTGGCCGAAGCGGTCGGCAAACCAGCCTGCCGGGATCTGCAACAGCGCGTAGGACCAGAAAAATGCTGCCATGATAAAGCCCATCATCTCCGGATTGATGTCGAGCTCGGTGATCAGGTGCGGTGCGGCGGCAGAGAGTACGGTACGATCAATATAGTTAATGGCAATGGCCAGCCACATCAGGCCGGCGATCCACCATCTGATGCGTGTTGAGCGTGCGGTGTTGGTCATAATCATTATCCACGCGAAAAGGGTGACAGAGGAGGGCGGCGTCAGGCCAGCCCGTTCATGACATTCATCGGGCGTTCGCCCTGTTTTATACACTGCACAATCTGCGTCACGCAGCGTTCACCGATGGCGCTGATGGCGCCGTCGGTATATCCGGCAAGGTGCGCCGTGGGGATAAAGTTGCTCAGGGTGAACAGCGGATGCTGCGCCAGCGGCTCCTGCACAAAGACATCCGCCGCCGCACCGGCAATCACGTTATCCTGCAATGCCTGGTAGAGATCCTGCTCATTCACTACGCCACCGCGTGACGCGTTGATGAGAAACGCGCTCTTCTTCATGCGCTTCAGGCGCGCGGCGTCGAACAGGTTTTGTGTCTGGTCGGTGAGCGGCATATGTAAGGTGATGAAGTCGCTGTGCTCCGTCAGCTGATCGAGGCTGACAAACGTCACGTCGTGTTCGGCGGCGAAGGCGTCATCGGGGTAAAAATCGAAGGCGAGGATGCGCATATTGAAGCCTTTAGCGCGCAGTGCCACCTGCTTACCGATATTGCCCAGGCCGATGATGCCGAGCGTTTTGCCGTAGACGTCGGTGGCAAAAATGCGCGGCCAGTGGCCGGCGCGGGTCTCTATTGCGGCGGTGGTGATCTGGCGCGCGCTATTAAGAATCAGCGCAAAGGCGAAATCGGCAACCGCGTGTTTGTTCGCGTCCGGCACGTTTGTCACGTAAATACCGCGCGCACGCGTCGCGTCGAGGTCGATGTTATCGACGCCCACGCCGTGCTTGCAGACAATTTTCAGCTGCGGTGCCAGCGACAGCAGCGCATCGTTGACCTCGGTGAAGGCCACGATCAGGGCGAGGGTGTCGGCGAGATGCGGCGCCAGCGCGCTGAGCGGTGCGTCGGCGGGCAGCGTAATCAGCTCAAAGCCCTGCTGGCGCAGTGTGTCGATCGGCGCGGCGTCGTAGCGGGCGAACGAAGGTGAAGTACAGATGACTTTCATAGCAAATGCGTCCCGGTGTTAATTACAGCAGCCATCGCTGCCTGAATCCGCCCCGCCACCGTCAGATTAACCCTAACCCTGATGGCGGCAGGGGGGAGCGGCGCCTGTATTGCGCGATGAATCGCGCCGCTACCACAGCTGCGTGCGGTAAGTGCTTTGAATTCCCTGGCTTTACTGCAAATACTGATTCACGATCTGGCGGATCTTCTGCTCTTCCTCCGCAGAGAAGCGCACCGCATAGCGGCTGTCGCCAACCTCATAGCCGAGCAGCGCCACAGCTTTTTTCACCGCCGCCGGGGAAAAACCAATGCTGTAGAGATCGGTACGCAGGCCGGTGACGTTCTCCTGAGCGGCGCGCGATCCGGCGATGTCGCCGGCATGGAAGCGCGCCCAGATGGCGTTAATCTCTTTCGGCGCCACGTTAGCCAGCCCGGAAATACAGGCGGAACAGCCATCGACGAAGCCCTGATGAATCAGTGAATCCGGCCCGTTCAGCACGTTGAAATGCGCAATACCTGCCGCTGCCTGCAGAAAGCCGCTCAGGCTTTCGTAGCTGCCGGCGCTGTCTTTGATGCCAATGATGTTGGGATGCGCTGCCAGCGTACGCACGGTTTCCGGCTGTAGCGTATTACCGGTGCGCGCCGGGATGTTGTAGAGAAACAGCGGGACGTCGAGGGCGTCGGCCACGGCGCGGTAGTGATCAATCAGCTCTTCCTGTTTGAGCGGCACAAAGTAAGGAGTGATCACCGAGACGGCATCCACGCCCAGCTTTGCCACCTGCCTGCCCAGCCGGATAGTGTCACGCGTCGAGATCTCGCCAATGTGCGCCACCACCGGTGCGCTGCCGTTTACTTCGTCGACGCAGGTCTCGGTCACCGCCAGCTTCTCCTGCTCGTTCAGCACGAAAAATTCCCCGTTGGTGCCGCCGCAGAAAATACCGTTACCGGCGCTCAGCTGACGCCGAATCTGTTCACGCTGCGCGGCAGGATTGTAGGCTCCGTCGCGATCAAAAGTGGTGACGATGGCGGTCAGTACGCCCTGAATGGTGTTGCTCATGATTTCCCCGCTCATGCTGAGTGATTTAACGCCGGAAATAGCGTCAGGTAGACGTTGCGCACATCGTCGGCGCTGACTTTCATCGGTACATTCTTCATCAGGCGCTGCACGTCCAGCGCGGCTTCGACCAGATACGGCAGATGATCCGGCCCGATACCCAGCGCTTCCAGGCTGGCCGGCAGTTTAAGGCGCTGCACCAGCGCAGCGAAATAGGCCACCAGCGCATGCGATTTGGCCTCTTCATCCAGTGCGCTATCGGCATCCGGCAGCAGATCGTAGGCCTGCGCGAACTTGCTCACCGCCGCCGGACGCACAAACTGCATGCACGGCGCCAGCAGAATGGCGTTGGCCACGCCGTGCGGCAGATGATACTTGCCGCCCAGCGGATAGGACATGGCGTGCACCAGGTGCGTCCCGGCATGGGCGATCGCTGCTCCACCGTAGTAGGACGCCCACAACATATTCAGCCGTGCTTCCAGGTTGTCCGGTTCGGCAAGGGTCTTTTCGAGGCTGGCGAACAGCTTTTTCATGCCGATCAGCGCATAGTTATCACTCACCGGATTGGCCACGGTGGCGGTGAAGCACTCAATCAGGTGACACAGCGCATCAATCCCGGTCGACGAGGCGATGTGCGCCGGCATGCTGGTGGTCAGTTCCGGAATCAGCGCCACGTAGTCCGGCAGCATCACCGGCGAAATAATACCGACTTTGGTCTCTTTCTCCGGAATGGCAAGGATGGCATTGGGCGTGGCTTCCGAGCCGGTGCCGGCCGTGGTCGGGATCAGTAAAGAAGCGGTACGCGTGTGCGGCTTCTCACCGGCCAGCAGGGCCGTCAGGGTTGGCGCATCGGCCACGCACAGCACGGACAGCAGCTTCGCCACATCCAGCACGCTGCCGCCGCCAATGCCGATCACCAGATCGACGTCGCCGTGCGGCAGCGCCGCAACAATCGCCGCCACATCATGCTGGCTCGGCTCGGGCGGCACCGTATCAATCAGGCTCAGGCTGGCGATCTGCTGCTGCAGCCGGGCGATAAGCGCCTGCACCGCCGGAATACCCAGAATGTTTTTATCCGTGACCAGCAACGCCTTCTGCTTATCCTGCAGTAAATAGCTGAGATCGTTCAGAGCCTGATAGCCACTGATCACGGTGCTGTTGATATTCATGTCATGCCCTTATAACGGTTTTGCACATTATGATTAGGTTTGCTCAATGCTGTGCGGGGTGTATCCCTTTCTGAGGCTAAATTTATAGGCGATATCGATTTCAATTAATTTGATCTTGCTCACATATAATCAATCATGATTGAATATAATCAAATGCAGCGCGGCAAAGGGCCGTGACAGGAGAGAGAATGACTTCATCGCCATGGAAAACGCCCGTTCTGGTGATTGCCGACGATTTTACCGGCGCCAATGACGCAGGCAGCGGCTTTGCGCTGGCCGGCGCGCGCGTCCACGTGCTGTTCAATAACCTGACACCCTCGGATGCCGGCGCAGCGGATGTGCTGGTGATCAGCACCGATAGCCGTGCGGTCAGCGCAGCGGAAGCCGCCAGCCGTACACATGCCGCCATGCAGCCGCATCAGCAGATAGCGCAACACGGCTGGCTGTTTAAGAAGATTGACTCAACGCTGCGCGGCAATCCAGGCGCTGAGGTAGCCGCCGCACTGCAGGTCAGCGCGAAACGGCTGGCGCTGGTGGTGCCGGCGGTGCCAAAGCTGGGCCGCATCACGCGCGGCGGGGAAGTGTGGATCCATCAGCAGCGCCTGACTGACACCGAATTTGCCAGCGATCCTAAAACCCCGGTGACCAGCAGTAACGTGCTGATGCGCCTGCAGATGCAATGCGAGCTGCCGGGCGAGCAGATCGATCTTGCCACGGTACGCAGCGGCACGCTGGCCGCACGGCTGGCGACCAGTCAGGGCCTGCTGGTACTGGACGCGGAACAGCAGGCGGATATCGACGCCATTATCGCGGCTGCCGCGACGCTGCCGGAACGTCCGCTGCTGGTCGGCGCGTCCGGGTTAAGCGATGCGCTGGGTGCGCATCTTGCTGCGCGGCCCTCTCGCCCGGTGCTGGCGATAGTCGGTTCGATGAGCGCCATGGCGCAGCAGCAAATCGCCCGGCTCGCCAGCCAGCGTGACATCCGCTTGATTGATATTGATATTTGCCAGCTGTTTGCCACACCGGCATGGCCGCAGGCGGCGGCCTGGCAGCAGGCGATGGTCCAGGCGCTGCGCGAGGGTGTGCACTGTGTGGTGCGCACTACGCAACAGGCTGACCAGCGCTACGCGATTGCGCAGCTGTGTCAGCAGCAGCAGATTACGCGCCAGCAGCTCGGCGAGCGCATCTGCCAGTTTCTGGCGCAGCTGACGCGCGCCGTCTGCGCGCACATTCAGCCTGCCGGCCTGTTTCTCTCCGGCGGTGACGTGGCCATCGCGGTAGCGCAGGCACTCGGGGCCAGCGGCTTTCAGATTCAGGGCCAGGTAGCGGGCTGTGTGCCGCACGGGGTTCTGCTTAACAGTGAATTACACCTGCCGGTGATGACCAAAGCGGGTGGCTTTGGTGATGAAAACACCCTGGCAGAAGCCATTCGTTTTATTGAGGAGAAGTCGAGTGAATAACACTATTGCGGTGACCATGGGCGATCCGGCGGGCATCAGCCCGGAAATCATCATTAAAGCGCTGGCAGAAGGGGAGCTGGCGGGCATTCCGGCGGTGGTGGTCGGCTGTGCCGCGACGCTGCGTCGGGTGCTGGCGTTGAATATTACGCCGCACGCCGAGCTGCGCGTGCTGGACAGCGTGCAGGATGCGCATTTCGCACCGGGCATCATTAACGTCATCGATGAGCCGCTGGCCGATCCTGACGCGCTGCAGCCGGGCAAGGTGCAGAAGCAGGCCGGCGATCTGGCCTGGCGCTGCGTGAAGCGCGCCACCGAACTGGCGCTGGCGGGCGACGTGCAGGCGATTGC
The DNA here is from genome assembly GCF_002928355.1 of Pantoea sp. ICBG 828. NCBI lineage: Bacteria > Pseudomonadati > Pseudomonadota > Gammaproteobacteria > Enterobacterales > Erwiniaceae > Pantoea > Pantoea sp. ICBG 828. The sequence continues at coordinate 538,228 of NZ_POWN01000003.1, forward strand.
CACCGCTCCGCTGAACAAAGAGGCGCTGCACGCGGCGGGCCACCTTTATCCCGGTCACACTGAACTGCTGGCACAGCTGACCCAGACCAAAAATTACGCCATGGTGCTGTATACCGACCATCTGAAAGTGATCCACGTGACCACGCACATCGCGCTGCGTAAGTTCCTCGACACGCTGAACGGCGAACGTATTCAGACGGTGATCGGCATGGCTGACAGCTTCCTGCGCCGCGTGGGCTATGACCAACCGCGCATCGCGGTCGCCGGGGTCAATCCACACGCGGGCGAGAATGGCCTGTTTGGCGACGAAGAGATCACCACGGTGACGCCAGCGATCAAGGCGATGCAGCAGCAGGGCATTGATGTCTATGGGCCGTGCCCGCCGGATACGGTGTTTTTACAGTGCCAGCAGGGGCAGTACGATATGGTAGTGGCGATGTACCACGATCAGGGGCATATCCCGTTGAAACTGCTTGGTTTTTACGATGGCGTCAACATCACGGCGGGACTGCCGTTTATCCGCACTTCCGCCGACCACGGCACGGCATTTGATATCGCCTGGACAGGTAAAGCGAACTCTGCGAGCATGGCGATCTCGATTAAACTCGCGATGCAGCTTGCATAGGGAAATATGAAGGGACAAAGCCGTCTCGACCAGATTATGGACTATCTCAAAAGTCATAATCTGGTCACTGTTGAACAGCTGGTGAGCGCCATTTCTGCTTCGCCAGCCACCATTCGCCGCGATCTGATTAAGCTGGACAAGGAAGGGGTGATTAGCCGCAGCCACGGCGGCGTCACGCTGAACCGCTTTATCCCGACGCAGCCGACCACGCTGGAGAAAATGCAGCGTAACCTGGCGGAGAAGCAGGCCATCGCCCAGTTCGCCGCCAGCTATGTGCAGTCCGGCGATGCGGTGGTGCTGGATGCCGGCACCACCATGCTGGAACTGGCACGACAGCTGACCCATTTGCAGCTGCGGGTGATCACCGCCGATCTGCACATTGCGCTGTTTTTGTCGGAGTTTAAACAGATTGAGACCACCATCATCGGCGGCCGCATCGACGACTCCAGCCAGTCGTGCATTGGTGAGCACGGCCGGCGCCTGCTGCGCAGCATCAATCCGGACATTGCGTTTGTCAGCTGTAACTCATGGAGTATTGAGCGCGGTATTACCACGCCGACGGAAGACAAAGCCGGGCTGAAGATGGATCTGCTGGCCAACGCGCGCCGGCGCATTCTGCTGGCCGACAGCAGTAAATATGGCTCATGGTCGCTGTACTGCGCGGCACCGATTGATAGCCTGACCGATGTGGTGACCGATTCCCGCCTTGATGAAGCGGTATGCCGTGATTTGCGCGAGCGCGGCATTGGCCTGCAGCTGACCGCGTAAATGTGCCGCCCGCATCAGCGGGTGAATGACGTGCGCTGCGCTACCGCGGCGCAGCCTTCACCCACTGCTGGCACTGAGTTATAACAACTTCAATCCCGTCGCCGGGATATTGCGCCCGTAATAAATCTCACGCATCTCCTTCCACAGCAGATTGGTAATGCGCTTGTGCTCCTGCGGGCTCAGCTCTTCAGGTTTGGTGTTGAACAGGTAATACTTCAGATCAAATTCCTTCAGCAACATCTTGGTATGAAAGATGTTTTCCTGATAAACGTTAACGTCCACCATGTCGTACATCGCTTTCATATCCTCGGACATGAAGTTCTGAATGGAATTGATCTCATGGTCGATGAAATGCTTCACGCCATTGACGTCGCGGGTGAAGCCGCGCACGCGGTAATCCACGGTCACGATATCCGACTCCAGCTGGTGGATGAGATAATTTAGCGCCTTCAGGGGCGAAATCACGCCACAGGTCGAGACTTCAATGTCGGCGCGGAAGGTACATAAACCGCCTTCCGGGTGACTCTCCGGATAGGTGTGCACGCAGATGTGACTCTTGTCGAGGTGCGCGACCACCGAATTGGGCAGCGGGCCGGGATGCTCGGAATTATCGATATCCTGCGGATTGATCGGCTCTTCGCTGACCAGAATCGTCACGCTGGCACCCTGCGGCTCATAATCCTGGCGCGCGATATTCAGCACGTTAGCACCGATAATCGAGCAGGTCTCGGTGAGGATTTCCGTCAGGCGGTTGGCGTTATATTGCTCATCAATATAGGCGATATAGCCATCACGTTCGGCTTCGCTATTGGCATAGCAAATGTCGTAGATACAAAAACTCAGGCTTTTGGTCAGATTATTGAAGCCATGTAGTTTTAGCTTTTGCAATTGGGTTCACCTCCTGAGATCAGCTGAGCGCGTTTAAAAGATATTGCGGCAGGGCAAAGCTGCCGATGTGCAGCTGTGGCGTGTAGTAACGGCAGGGCAGTCCGGCTGCGGCAAAACGTGACTGCAGCGTCGCAAGGTCCGGCTGGCGCAGCGCCGGATTATCGCTCGCCCAGGCGAAGGTCATGATGCCGCCGTAGTAAGTCGGAATCGCCGCCTGATAAAAGCTGACGTCAGCGAAATAGTGGCTGAGTTTACGGTGGCTGTTGACCGCTTCATCCTGCTGCAGGAAGCAGACGCCGTTCTGCGCGACAAACACGCCACCGGGATTGAGTGCCTGTTTGCAGCCGGCATAAAACGCCGAGGTGAACAGACTCTCGCCGGGACCGATTGGATCGGTACAGTCGGAGATGATCACATCAAACCGTTCCTGCGTCTGGCTGACGAAGTTAACGCCATCGTCGATCACCAGCTGCAGACGCGGATCGTCGTAAGCGCCGGCGCTGTGGTTAGGCAGATAGGTTTGACAGAAATTCACCACGCCGGCATCAATTTCCACCATGGTGATGTGCTCAACGTGCTGATGCCGGGCGACCTCGCGCAGCATCGCGCCGTCACCGCCGCCGATAATCAATACGCGCCGGGCGTTGCCGTGCGCCAGAATCGGCACGTGCGTCATCATTTCGTGATAGATAAACTCATCGCGCTCGGTGGTTTGCACCACGCCGTCCAGCGCCATCACGCGGCCAAACGCGGCGTTCTCAAAGATCACCAGATCCTGATGCGCGGTTTTATCGCGGTATAGCAGATTATCTACGCTGAAATATTGGCCAAAGCCGCTATGCAGCGTCTCATGCCAGGTCTCTTTGTCGGCCATGCCGGAGCGCTCCTTATGCTGTTAACGCGCAATAATGCCAGAAAAAAGCATAACGAATTATGACCGTGCTTGCACGGTCAGGGCGTTAACAGCAGCGCAGGGCGGAGGATTATTTCACGTAGGCAAGCAGGCTGAGGGAATCGCGCGCCAGCGACTTACACTTTTTGTCGTTGGTGATGGCGATACCGCTCAAATCTTTGTAGCTCTCTTCACCGAGGGATTTCATGTTGTAAGCGCTGTAGTTGCTCAGATCCCAGCGGTTTTGCTGGGCAAAAAACACCAGTGCTTTACGAATCTGCGCGTCGGGCAGATCCTGATAGCCGCAATCATTTTTCAGGTAGACAAACACGGCGGTGAGGTCAGCCAGATCTTCTGCTTCGGATTCGCTCAGGGCAAAACTGGTGGAGGAGAAGCCAAGGAGTCCCGCCAGCAGCAGGATCTTGATGCTTTTCGTCATAATCGTTCTCAACAAGGGACAATTTAATGACGTTAGCACAGTTATTGCCGGGATTCCGCTAAATTTGGCTAAATGGGCCACTGGCGCGTTTTTTATCCCGGCGGGCGCTTTCATCGCTTGACCCTCCCGCAGGGGAAAGGTTTACGCTGTGCCCCTATTCACGATAAGGATATGAATATGCAACGTCGTCATTTTCTCAAGCTGACTGCCGCCCTCAGTGCAGCCGGCGCGCTGCCCTTCTGGAGCCGCTCGCTGATGGCCGCTACGCGCCCGCTGTTGCCCATCCCGTCGCTGCTGGAGCCCGATGCACACGGCCAGTACACGCTGACCGCCATGACCGGCAGCAGCCAGTGGAACGGCAAATCCGTCCCAACCTGGGGTTACAACGGTAGCCTGCTCGGCCCGGCGCTGCGCCTGCAGCGTGAGAAAAGCGTCACCGTCAATATTCATAATCGCCTGCCGGAAGCCACCACGCTGCACTGGCACGGGCTGGAAATTCCCGGCGCGGTGGATGGCGGTCCGCAGGCGCTGATTGCGCCCGGCGCCACGCGTCAGGTGAGTTTTACCCCCGATCAACCGGCGGCGACCTGCTGGTTCCATCCGCATCAGCACGGCAAAACCGGCTATCAGGTGGCGCAGGGGCTGGCGGGGCTGGTACTGCTGGAAGATGAGGCGTCCGGCAAGCTGCGGCTGCCGATGCAGTGGGGCGAAGATGATGTGCCGCTGATTTTCCAGGATAAGCAGCTCACTCAGGACGGCACGCGTATCGATTATCAGCTGGATATCATGCGCGCCGCCGTGGGCTGGTTTGGCGATTTGATGCTGACCAATGGCGTGCCGTATCCGCAGCACGCGGTGCCGCGCGGCTGGCTGCGGCTACGCCTGCTCAACGGCTGCAATGCGCGCTCGCTGCACATCGCCGCCAGCGATAGACGTCCGCTGTACGTGGTGGCGAGCGACGGTGGCCTGCTGGCTGAACCGGTGAAGGTGGAGAGCCTGCCGCTGCTGCCGGGCGAGCGCTTTGAAGTGCTGGTGGATACTTCAGACGGCAAACCCTTCGATATCGTAACGCTGCCGGTCACGCAGATGGGCATGACGCTGGCGCCGTTCGATCAGCCGCTGCCGCTGGTGCAGATTCTTCCGCTGCGCGTGATGGCCAGCGGTACGCTGCCGGACCAGCTGGTGGATGTGCCGCCGCTGCCGTCAACGGAAGGGCTGCAAAGCCGCTGGCTGCAGCTGATGATGGATCCGCAGCTGGATCAGCAGGGCATGCAGGCGCTGCAGCAGCGCTACGGTGCCAAAGCGATGGGCAGCCAGCACGGCGCGGGCAAAGCGATGGATCACGGCAGCATGAACATGGACCATGGCGCGATGGAGCATGGCAACATGGATCACGGCGATATGGCGATGGATCAGGGTAACCCTGCCAGCAGCGCCGCATATGATTTCCACAACGGCAACAAAATCAACGGCCAGGCCTTTAACATGGAAAAGCCCATGTTTGCCGTGCCGCTGGGCAAATACGAAAAATGGACCATCTCCGGCGAAGGCGACGCCATGCTGCACCCGTTCCACATTCACGGCACGCAGTTCCGCATTCTGTCCGAAAACGGCAAGCCGCCTGCGGCGCATCGCGCCGGCTGGAAAGACATGGTCAGCGTCAACGGCTGGCGCAGTGAAGTGCTGGTGCGCTTCAACTACGTCGCCGATACTGAAAATGCCTATATGGCGCACTGCCATCTGCTGGAGCATGAAGATACCGGCATGATGCTGGGCTTTACGGTGAGCTGACGGCCGCTTCCAGCGCCAGGCGGATATCCTCAATCAAATCATTGGCATGTTCGATGCCGATCGACAGGCGCACCGTCGCGTCGGTGATGCCGATGCGCTCCCGCACCTCCTGCGGCACGCCGGAATGGGTGGTGCTGGCGGGATGGCTGGCGAGCGACTCGGTGCCGCCGAGGCTCACCGCCAGTTTGAACAGCGCCAGCGCGTTGAGAAAGCGGAATGCCGCAGCCTGGCCGCCCTCGATATCAAAGGAGAAGGTGGAACCGGCACCGCTGCACTGGCGCTGCCAGGTTTCGCCTGCCGGACTGCTGGCGTCGAGATAGGGCAACCAGTGCAGTTTCGCCACCTGCGCGTGATCGCGTAAAAATGCCGCGACCTGTTCCGCATTGCTGGCGGCTTTCTCCATGCGCAGCGACAGCGTTTCCAGCGAGCGGCCAATCATCCAGCTGGAGTGCGGATCGAGCTGGGTGCCAATCGCGCTGCGCAGCGAACGCACCTTGTTAATTAACGCCCGGCTGCCCAGCGCGGCGCCGGCAATCAAATCGGAATGACCGCCGACATATTTGGTCAGCGAGTAGAGCGAGATATCCGCGCCGTGCTGCAGCGGACGCTGAAACAGCGGGCCGAGCAGGGTGTTGTCGCAGGCGAGAATCGGCCGGGAGCCCTGCTGCTGGGTGATCACCTCTGCCACCTGACGCATCAGTTGGATATCTACCAGACTGTTGGTGGGGTTGGCCGGCGTTTCAATCAGAATCATCGCGACGCGCCCGCGCTGCCACGCCAGCTTCGCGGCTTCATACACTTTATCTTCGTCGGTGCCGTCGCTGAATCCCACCGCTTTGATCTCCAGATCGTGCAGCGTTTTGCTCAGCAGCGTTTCGGTGCCGCCGTACAGCGGCTGCGAGTGCAGGATCACTTCGCCGGGACGGGCAAAGGTCAGCAGCGTGGTGGCAATCGCCGACATGCCGGAAGAGAACAGCGCGGCGCTTTCGGCAACTTCATAAATGGCCAGCCGATCTTCAACGATCTCGCTGTTAGGGTGGTTGAAGCGGGAATAGACCAGCCCGCCGCTTTTGCCCGCCGGTGGTTGCTGGCGGCCGGCAACGAAATCGAAAAATTCTTTGCCCTCTTCGGCGCTGTTAAACACAAAGGTTGACGTCAGAAACACCGGCGGCTTCACCGCACCTTCTGACAGGCGCGGATCGTAACCGTAGTTGAGCATCTGCGTTTCCGGATGCAGTTCACGCGTGCCGATCTGCGTTTTTTTACCTGATGAAGCGGCCATAGGGATCTCCAGAGAGAGCGGGCAGGATGCTTACAGTTAACGCCAGCGCAATAAATTTCGCCACGATAACGTTTGCGTTCTGTGCGCGGCGTTAGCCTGTGCGTCGACTATGATAGAATGCGCGGCTTTCTGAAAACCTTCTTAGGCGAATGCAATGAAACACACCGTCGACGTGATGATCTCTGAGCAGGAGATCGCAACCCGTATTGCCGAACTGGGCAAGCAGATCAGCGAGCACTACCGCAACAGCGGCAGCGAAATGGTGCTGGTCGGCCTGCTGCGCGGCTCCTTCATGTTTATGGCTGACCTGTGCCGCGCCATTGATGTCGCGCACGAAGTCGACTTCATGACCGCCTCCAGCTACGGCAGCGGCATGTCCTCCACGCGCGACGTGAAAATCCTCAAAGATCTCGACGAAGACATTCGCGGCAAAGATGTGCTGATCGTCGAGGACATCATCGATTCCGGTAACACCCTGAGCAAAGTGCGTGAAATTCTGCAGCTGCGTGAGCCAAAATCGCTGGCGATCTGCACGCTGCTGGATAAGCCGGAGCGTCGCGAAGTTGAGGTGCCGGTCGAGTTTGTCGGCTTTACCATTCCGGATGAGTTCGTGGTCGGCTTCGGTATCGACTACGCACAGCGCTACCGCCATTTGCCGTATATCGGCAAAGTTACGCTGCTGGACGAATAACCGCACAATCTTCCAAGGCTGATTCCCTCCGCCTGCGATAAGATGCGCAGCCCGTAACTCAATGACTTACGGGCTCGGCACGCGTTTTCCTGCGGCACGCAGAGTGGTAGAGTGTGGTGGGTTATCACTCTGCGCAATTCCTTTGATTTCACAACCGTTATCGCTGAATAACCCCGCACGCTCGACGCGAGCGCACTATCATTTCATATGGCTATGATGTCACTACAACAGGGTACGGACTCGCAATGACTTATGCACTGGAACTTTCCGGGCTGACCAAGACCTATCCCGGCGGCGTACAGGCGCTGAAAGGCCTCGATCTCAACGTGGAAGCAGGCGACTTTTATGCCTTACTGGGCCCTAACGGTGCCGGTAAGTCCACCACCATTGGCATTATCAGCTCGCTGGTGAACAAATCCAGCGGCAGCGTGCGCGTGTTTGGCTACGACCTGCAGAAAGATGTGGTCAACGCCAAGCGGCAGCTTGGGCTGGTGCCACAGGAATTCAACTTTAACCCGTTTGAAACCGTAATGCAGATTGTGGTTAACCAGGCCGGTTATTACGGCGTGGAACGCGCCGAAGCGAACAAGCGCGCGGAAAAATACCTCAATCAGCTCGACCTGTGGGGCAAGCGTAACGAACGGGCGCGCATGTTGTCCGGCGGCATGAAGCGCCGGCTGATGATAGCCCGGGCGCTGATGCATGAACCGAAACTGCTGATTCTTGATGAGCCGACGGCTGGCGTGGATATCGAACTGCGCCGCTCAATGTGGGTGTTCCTGAAAGAGCTGAACGCCAAAGGCACCACCATCATCCTGACCACCCACTATCTGGAAGAGGCGGAAATGCTGTGCCGTAACATCGGCATCATCCAGAGCGGCGAGCTGGTGGAGAACACCTCAATGAAAGGGCTGCTGTCCAAGCTGCAGTCGGAAACCTTTATCCTCGACCTGGCGCCGCGCAGCCCGCTGCCGCAGCTGGAGGGCTTCCAGTATCGTCTGGTTGATACCTCAACGCTGGAAGTGGAAGTGATGCGTGAACAGGGGCTGAATAGCGTATTCAGCCAGCTGAGCGCGCAGGGCGTGCAGGTGCTCAGCATGCGCAATAAAGCGAATCGTCTGGAAGAGCTGTTCGTCAGCCTGACGCAGGGAAAAACAGGAGTAACCGCATGACGCATCTGTACTGGGTGGCGCTCAAGAGTATCTGGAGCAAAGAGATCAACCGTTTTGCCCGCATCTGGATTCAGACGCTGGTGCCGCCGGTGATCACCATGACGCTGTACTTCATTATCTTTGGCAATCTGATCGGCTCACGCATCGGCGATATGCACGGCTTCAGCTATATGCAGTTTATCGTGCCGGGCCTGATTATGATGGCGGTAATCACCAACGCTTACGCCAACGTCGCCTCGTCATTCTTCAGCGCCAAGTTCCAGCGCAACATTGAAGAGCTGCTGGTGGCGCCGGTGCCGACGCACATTATTATCGCCGGTTATGTCGGCGGCGGCGTAGCGCGCGGCGTGTGCGTGGGCGTGCTGGTGACGGCGGTGTCGCTGTTTTTTGTGCCGTTCCACGTATTCTCGTGGCCGATGGTGGCAATCACGCTGCTGCTGACGGCGATTCTGTTCTCGCTGGCGGGCCTGCTGAATGCGGTGTTTGCGCGCACCTTTGACGATATCAGCCTGATCCCGACCTTCGTGCTGACGCCGTTAACTTACCTCGGTGGCGTATTCTACTCGCTGGCGCTGCTGCCGCCGTTCTGGCAGGCGGTGTCGAAGCTCAATCCGGTGGTGTACATGATCAGCGGGTTCCGCTATGGCTTCCTTGGCATCAACGATGTTCCGCTGGTGTTGACGCTGTCAGTGCTGGTGGCGTTTATTGTGGTGTTTTACGTGCTGGTGTATGCGCTGATTCAGCGCGGACGCGGCTTGCGCACCTGAGGCGCAGCTCCGAATAAGAAGCCGCTGCCGGCGTCGTCCGGCGGCGGCTTTTTTTTACCCACTCTTCGCAATTCCAGACGCGTCTTGTGCTTTCAGTCTGTGGCTTTCCCCATAGTGGCCGCTGACCAAAAAAGCAGCGGGGAAGCGAAGAGTGAATCGGGTATCATGGATTGATAATTTACGCGGCATGAGCATTCTGGCGGTGATTTTTTTGCACTGCATGATTGCAGTGAACCAGCAGGCCGGGCACTTCACTGCCTTTAACGAGCTGGTAAATCAGCTGCTGGCGCCGGTGCGTATGGGGCTGATGTGCTTCGTCTCCGGACTGTTCGTCGCCAGCGGTTTACGCCACGGGCAGGCGCGCTATCTGCGAAACAAAGTCAGCAGCATTCTCTATCCGTTTGCCGTCTGGGCGCTGATCTACGGCGGGCTGAAGTGGACCTTCAGCGCGATGGCCAATCACCCACAGTCGCCGCTGGCCATCGCGCTCGGCCATCTGAGCGGCGGCGATATCACCTGGTTTCTGCACTCGCTGTTTCTGTTTTTTGTGCTGATTATCCCGGCGCGCCGCCTGCCTGCGGCGCTGGTGCTGACACTGTGCGTTGCCGGTGCGGTGCTGCTGCCGCCGGTGCCGCCTGACTCGCTGTTTGCCAGTTTCGACAACCTGCATCTGAACAAGTCGCTGGTGCTGTTTGCCTTCTTCTACAGTGCCGACTGGCTGGTGCGCCAGGATGTTGATATTGCCGCGTTTGCGCAGCGTCGTACGCCGCTGCTGCTGTCGCTGATCGCCTTTATGTTGCTTGCGGCGTTCAGCCTGTGGGGCGGGCTGCGTCAGCATTCGCCATGGCTGCTGCCGCTGGCGCTGCCCTCAATCCCGCTGTTCGTTGCGCTGGCCTGCCGTATCAATCTGCGGGCGGTTAACTACGTTGGCCGCCATTCGATTGTGTTTTATCTGTCGCACTATCTGGCGATTCAGGTGTGCAGTAAATTGCTGCGCCATGACGGCCACTCTGCGTGGCTGGCTGACCTGCATTTTGTGCTGGCGTTCAGCGTCGCGCTGGCGTTGCCAACGGCGCTGTGCGTACTGCGGGCAAAAGGGTGGTTTGACTGGTTGTTTACGCTGAAGCGCAAAGGGCAGCCGCAGCTGGCGGGCGTATAAGGGAAAGGCGCGCTGTCAGTACAGCGCGCGGGATGATCAGGCCACCTGCACCGGCAGCGCTTTAGCGATACGTTTCATCTCGTTATCGCCGTCGAAGTAGGCCACTTTCGGCTGCCAGCTGCGCGCCACTTCATCTTCCACCTGCACATAAGAACAGATGATCAGCAGATCGCCCTGACAGGCGCAGCGCGCGGCCGCACCGTTGACCGAAATGATTTTCGAGCCACGCTCGGCGGCAATGGCATAGGTAGAGAAGCGCTGGCCGTTGGTGACGTTATAGATGTCGATGGCTTCGTATTGCAGAATGCCGGAGGCATCAAGAAAATCCTGATCGATGGCGCAGGAGCCTTCATAATGCAAATCCGCCTGCGTCACTTTTACGCGGTGCAGTTTGCCTTGTAATACGGTACGAATCATAGCGTGATACCTTTGTTATACCCGTGCGCGGCCGGTTTCTACCGTGCAGTGTGTAGCGGGTACATGCTGCCCATAAACGACGGCGTTAAACCGTCAGATCCACTTGCTGATTATCAATCAAACGCGCATTGCCGAGCCAGGCGGCCATCAGAATCACTGCGCGCTGGCTGTCGACCGTCAGCGGCTGCAGCGTATCGGCATCGCAGATGGCCAGGCCGTCCGGGCGCAGGCCCTGATCGCGCAGCGTCTGTTCGGCGTGCTCAATAATCTCATCCACGTGCCGCTCGCCGTTGCTGAGGCGCTGCGCCATGCTGTTCATCACCTGGCTGAGCACCGGCGCCAGCTTGCGTTCATCGGCAGTAAGATAGCCGTTACGTGAGCTGAGCGCGAGACCGTCTTTGGCGCGCACCGTCGGCACGCCAACGATGTCAATGTCAAAGCCCATGTCCGCCACCATCTTGCGGATGATCGCCAGCTGCTGAAAATCCTTCTCGCCAAAACAGGCGATATCCGGCTGCACCAGATTAAACAGCTTGCTAACGATGGTGGCCACGCCGCGGAAATGACCGGGACGGCTGGCGCCCTCCAGCAGCGAGGAGAGGCCCGGGACTTCAACAAACGTCTGGCTGTCGAGACCCTGCGGATAGACATCGGCCGGCGCCGGGGCAAAGACCAGGTCGACGCTGTGGCGATTGAGTTTTTCACAATCGTCCTGCAGCGTGCGCGGATAGCGCGCCAGGTCGTCGGCGCGATCAAACTGCATCGGGTTAACGAAGATCGATACCACCACGATATCTGCGCGCTGGCGTGCTTCATCCACCAGCGTCAGATGCCCCTCATGCAGGTTGCCCATAGTGGGCACCAGCGCGATGCGTTTACCTGCCTGGCGCCAGCGTCGAATCTCACGGCGCAGCAGCGGCAGCGTTTCAATGATCAGCACTGCAAATCTCCTGATTTACTGGAAACTGTGTTCGGCAGCAGGGTAGGTGCCTGCTTCAACGTCGGCCATATACTGGCGAATTGCCGCACGAATGTCGCCGGTTTCCGCAAGGAAATTTTTGGCAAATTTTGGAATGTGGCCGCCGGTAATACCAAACGCGTCGTGCATCACCAGAATCTGGCCGTCGGTGACGTTACCGGCACCGATGCCGATCACCGGTACCGACAACGCTTTGGTGACGCGCTCAGCCAGCGCGACCGGCACGCACTCCAGCACCAGCAGCTGCATACCGGCCGCTTCCAGCGCCAGCGCATCCGCCAGCAGGCGCTCGGCTGCCGCTTCATCGCGCCCCTGCACCTTGTAGCCACCGAAGATATTAACCGACTGCGGCGTCAATCCCAGATGACCACACACCGGCACGGCGCGCTCGGTCAGCATGCGCACGGTCTCTGCCAGCCAGGCGCCGCCTTCCAGTTTTACCAGGTTGGCACCGGCGCGCATCAGCTGCGCGGCACTGTCAAAGGTTTGCTGCGGCGTGGCGTAACTCATAAATGGCAGGTCGGCCATCACCAGCGCGTTAGGCGCACCGCGCCGCACGGCGGCGGTGTGATAAGCAATATCGTCGACCGTCACCGGCAGCGTGGAATCATGGCCCTGCACGGTCATGCCGAGCGAATCGCCAATCAGCAGCAGCGGAATGCCCTGGTCGGCAAACAGGCGCGCGAAGCTGAAATCGTAGGCGGTCAGCGTGGCGAACTTGCGGCCGCTGGCTTTCAGCTGGCGTAAGTGAGAGAGGGTGGTGGGTTTCATCGCAATCTCCAGCATTTTCTGATGCGCGCAGTGTACTGGATTGATTGCAAAGGCGATACGACGGGCGTGCGATTCTGCCGCGTCAGGCGGACCACAAGCGGATGCTGCTGCGGTCCAGCGTCGCCAGAATGCCGGCCAGCGGCTGGCCGTTCGGCAGGCGCAGCGTCGGCGCGATTTCCAGCAGTGGCACCAGCATGAAGGCGCGGTTGTGCATATCGTAGTGCGGCACCGTCAGGCGCGGCGTGTGGATCACTGCATTGCCGAACAGCATGATATCGAGGTCCAGCGTGCGCGGTCCCCAGCGTTCAGCTTTGCGCACCCGGCCATGCTCCAGCTCAACGCGCTGGGTGTGATCGAGCAGCGTTTCCGCGGCCAGTGTGGTCTCCAGTGCCACCACGGCGTTGAGGTAATCCGGCTGATCCGGCGGGCCGTACGGTGGCGTGCGATAAAACGCGGAGGTGGCTACGCGGTGGGTATCGGGAATGGCATCCAGCGCGGCCAGCGCTGCATCAACCTGATGCAGCGGATCGGCGAGATTACTGCCTAAGGCGAGATAGACCCGCGTCATGACGCGCTGTGGTTGCTGTCGCGGCGCGGGCCAGCTGGACGACGGCGCGGACGGCGTGGTTTACGGCGCGGAGCCGGATCGTCACCCAGGGTGTTGAGCATGGTCTTCTGCTGTGTCGGCACCGCCGACTGGAACTCGCCCCACCACTGGCTGAGGCGCAGCAGCTCGGCGTTGTTCTCGACTTCTGCGCGCAGCGCCAGCAGGTCGTAGGCGGCACGGAATTTAGGATGCTCCATCAGCTTCCATGCGCGCTTACCGTGACGGCGCGACATGCGCAGCTGCAGCTGCCAGATATCGCGAATCAGCGTGGTGATACGTTTCGGAATCGCCAGCGCACGGCAGGCTTCATCCAGCGTTTCGTTCATGGACAGCGCAAAGGCGTCGAAATAGGTCAGGCCGCTCTCCTGCGCAATCTGCTCGGCTGACTCCAGCTGCGGATACCAGAACATCGCCGCAAACAGGAACGCCGGATTCACGCGCATATCGTTGTGCAGGCGGGTATCGGTGTTTTTCAGCACCTGGGCCAGCATGCGCTCCATCGGGCTGTCGCCCTGTTCGGTGAAGTTGCGCGCCAGCGTCGGGAACAGCGGCTGGAACAGCTGGTATTCACGCATCATCAGATAGGTGCGATAACCGTAACCGGCCTGCAGCAGCTTCAGCGACTCTTCAAACAGGCGCGCCGGCGGAATGTCATTCAGCAGCGTGGCGAGGCGGGGAATCGGCTCGGCGGTTTCCGCCGCAATGCTCATGTCCAGCTTGGCGGCGAAGCGCACCACGCGCAGCATACGCACCGGATCTTCGCGGTAGCGCGTTTCCGGATCGCCAATCATGCGGATGATGCCTTCCTGCAGATCCTGCAGGCCACCGACGTAATCGCGCACGGTGAAATCAGCCACGCTGTAATAGAGGCTGTTGATGGTTAAATCGCGGCGCTGCGCATCATCTTCGATGTTGCCAAAAATGTTGTCGCGCAGCAGCATGCCGTTCTGACCGCGCTGCGAACCGTTGCGATCGTCGATGCTCTCTTCCTGATGGTGGCCGCGGAACGTAGCGACTTCGATCACTTCCGGACCGAACATCACATGCGCCAGACGGAAGCGACGCCCGACCAGGCGACAGTTGCGGAATAGCTTACGCATCTGCTCCGGCGTGGCGTTGGTGGTCACGTCAAAGTCCTTCGGCTTTTTACCCAGCAGCAAATCGCGCACGCCGCCGCCAACCAGATAGGCTTCGTATCCGGCTTTGTTCAGGCGATACAGCACTTTGAGAGCGTTTTCGCTGATATCTTTGCGTGAGATATTGTGGCTTTCCCGGGGGATAACGGTCATCAGACTTACGGTTTCCACCTCTTCAGGGGCCTCCTCATCACGCTTGAGGACTCTCCGGCAAAAATTAGCGACTCGGGTAAAAATGGGACACCTCGACAGTGAGAAAATGGGTGTGAATAAAATCAGCGGCTAATCATAGCCTGTTGCGAACCATTTAGGAATGGCGTTGTCGCCTCATCCGGTTGTTGCGCATCATGCCGCGGAATCAATGCGCTATCCCAGTGTGTAACGGCATGGTCCAGCAGCGCCCCCAGCCCATGGTCCTGCCAGCCAGGCAAAACCGACTGCCCCAGGAAGCTCAGCGCCTGCACCAGCACCGGTCGCGGATCGCCGTCCGGTAAGGCTGGCGCGTGGTTTTGCTTCGACAATTTATTACCGTCCGGGTTAATTGCCAGCGGCAGATGCAGATAAGCCGGCTCCGGCCAGCCAAACTGCTGATACAGCGCAATCTGGCGCACCGTTGGCTCAATCAAATCCGCACCGCGCACTATCTCCGTCACGCCCTGAAAATGGTCATCGACCACCACCGCAAGGTTATAGGCGAACAGGCCGTCACGACGGTGAATAATAAAGTCTTCCTGCGCCAGACGCGGCTCCGCCTGCAGATGGCCGCGCAGGCGATCGTCAAAACCGTACACCGGCGCATGCTGACGCAGCCGCAGCGCGGCGCCGTCCGGCGGCAAATGTAAATCGCGGCAGTGACCGTCGTAAAAGCCGCCCAGCTGCTGAATGCGGCTGCGCGGGCAGGTACAAAAGTAGCTTTGACGGTGTTCG
Organism: Pantoea sp. ICBG 828; assembly: GCF_002928355.1. NCBI lineage: Bacteria > Pseudomonadati > Pseudomonadota > Gammaproteobacteria > Enterobacterales > Erwiniaceae > Pantoea > Pantoea sp. ICBG 828. The sequence goes on from NZ_POWN01000003.1 coordinate 553,539, forward strand.
CGCAGCCAGCTCAGCGCCGCGCGATAGGCCTCGTGGCGCTGCGACTGCCACAGCACGTCGCCGTCCCAGTGCAGCCCATAATGCGTCAGCTGACGCAGGATGCGCGTTGCGGCACCGGCGACTTCACGCGGCGGATCAATATCTTCAATGCGCACCAGCCAGCGGCCCTGCTGTGCGCGCGCGCTCAGGTAGCTGCCTAATGCGGCTATCAGCGAACCGAAATGAAGATCACCGGAAGGAGAGGGGGCGAAACGCCCGATGCAGGGAAGCGTGGCGGACATCATGCTGTGGTACACCGCACGGCGGGAAAACAGTGGTTTTCCCGGCTGTGCGGCGACAGTCTGTTAACGGCCATTAGCCTGCCATCTGCTTCTCGCGGATTTCTGCCAGCGTTTTGCAGTCAATGCAGAGATCGGCGGTCGGACGCGCTTCGAGACGGCGGATACCAATTTCGACCCCACAGGATTCGCAGTAGCCAAAGTCGTCGTCTTCCACTTTCTTGAGCGTTTTCTCAATCTTTTTAATGAGTTTGCGCTCACGATCGCGGTTACGCAGCTCCAGGCTGAACTCCTCTTCCTGGGCGGCACGGTCAACCGGATCCGGGAAGTTGGCAGCTTCGTCCTGCATATGCGACACAGTACGGTCTACTTCATCCCTGAGTTGGTTGCGCCAGGCTTCCAGAATCTTGCGGAAATGGCTCAGCTGGGCGTCATTCATATACTCTTCGCCCGGTTTCTCCTGATACGGCTCCACCCCAGCGATGGCGAGGATACTCAGGGACGATGTTTTACGGTTTTGCCCTTCTTGCATGTTGTTTCTCCTGGATAACACGCACTACCCGTTCTGTTTCAGATTGCGAAAGCCTTTGCCTGCAACCCGACGCATGCGGGGCATATCGATTCCCATCAGGGAAAAAAACAGGCCGCTATAAATAGCAGAAGCAATCAAGGTTGGCAATTATTCATGAACGCACCTTGACAAGCCTGTGAGGAACAGCGTATTTAGCGCACCGCTCAGAACATTCTTATCACAGCAAATAACGTTAAATATTACAACTGTGCGTTAATCGTTACCGTTAACGGCCGGGTAAGTAACATTTCTGCCGGTGAAATCTGAGCCTGATACGCCAACACTTCCACACCGCAGCGCTGCGCCTGTACCAGTAGTTCTGCGTATTGCGCATCGATATGGTGCGCCGGGGAAACGTCCTCAATCCCCGTGTGCAGAACAGCAAACAACAAAACGGCCCGGTGGCCTTCTGCCGCGATAGTGCTTAATTCGCGCAGATGTTTCTGTCCACGAGCCGTCACCGCATCCGGAAAATAGCCTTTACCATTTTGTAAAAGGGTGACGGACTTGACTTCAATATAGCAGTTGGCTTTGCCCTCCGCTTGCAACAGGAAGTCAATTCGGCTTTTTTCCGTGCCGTATTTCACCTCAGCCTGGCAGTGGCTATAAGCGGATAATTCCGGAATTGCATCGCGCAGCAGCGCCTCGCGCACCAGTTGGTTTGCGCGCAGGGTGTTGACGCAAATCCAGTGGCCCTGCGCGGTTTGCGTTATTTCCCAGCTGTGCGGATATTTGCGCGTCGCGCTGGCCGGGGTGGAGTACCACACCGTGTCGCCTGGCGTGGCGCAGCCGGTCATCGCGCCGGTATTAGCGCAGTGCAGAGTAAAGGTGTCACCTTCCGGCGTCATGACATCGGCTAAAAAACGTTTATAGCGGGTGATTAAGCGGGCTGATTGTAACGGCGGATCGAACTGCATTTATGCTCCTGCGGCAGATAACAGTGGCCAGCGCGCCAGCCGGCGATAGCGCGTGCGTCCCTGCGTGAAGCTGGACGCAAACAGCGCAAAATGGCTCACCTCAACGCGCCAGTGAAAACCGCGCGGCGGCAGCGCCACGGCCTGCGCAGCGTGGCGCAGCAGGGTAATGTGGGGATGGAACGGCTGCGTACTCTGCGCACAACCATGGCGCGCGGCCTGGGCGCGCAGCAGGTTGGCCAGCTGCAGTAAACCGCGCGGCGCGCGCTGGCAGCCAAGCCACACCACGCCGGGACGCGGCCAGTGACCGGCGTCATCGAGATCCAGCGTAAAGCCCGGCTGGCGGATGCGTGCCGCCAGCTGCTGCAGCTGGCCCGCCGTTTCCGTGCTGACCTCACCAAGAAACGCCAGCGTCAGGTGCAGATTCGCCGCCGCCACCGGTTTACCCGCGTCTGCGGCGAAGCAATCGGCCCGCCATTGCACCAGCTGTTGCTGGAGGGCATCAGGCAATTCGAGGGCAAAAAACAGTCGTTGCGTGGCCATGCTGAACTCCGGTAATTGGCGCCGGGTGGTGTACAATGCGCGCCATCTTAGCACAGGCAGAGTGGGAGTTGAGTGTGAGTGAGTTACCGGTAAGCGAGGTACTGCCTGCATTGCTGGCCGCGCTGGCGCAGTCGCCACAGGTGCTGCTGGCGGCCCCGACCGGCGCCGGGAAATCCACCTGGCTGCCGCTACAGCTGCTGCAACAGGCGCAGCTGTCAGGGCAAATCATCATGCTGGAGCCGCGCCGGCTGGCGGCACGCAACGTGGCACAGCGGCTGGCGGAACAGCTGGGTGAACAGCCGGGCGGGACGGTAGGCTATCGGCTGCGCGGGGAAAACTGCAGCAGCGCAGCGACGCGTCTGCTGGTGGTCACCGAAGGCATTCTGACGCGTATGCTGCAGCGCGATCCGCTGCTGGAGGGCGTATCGCTGGTGATCCTCGACGAATTCCATGAGCGCAGCTTGCAGGCTGACCTGGCGCTGGCGCTGCTGCTTGATGTGCAGCAGGGATTGCGCGACGACCTGAAAATTCTGCTGATGTCGGCAACGCTGGATAATCAGCAGCTAAGCACGCTGCTGCCCGACGCGCCGTTTATTGCGTCACAGGGGCGCAGCTTTCCGGTGATTCGACGTTACGCCTCGCTCAATCCGCAGCAGCGGTTTGAAGAGGCAGTGGCGCGCGAGGTGGCACAGTTGCTGCGGGATGAGCCCGGTTCGCTGCTGCTGTTTCTGCCCGGCGTGGCGGAGATTGAACGGGTGAAGTGTGAACTGGCGTCGCGCGTCAGTGATGAGGTGGATTTATCTCCTTTATATGGTGCGCTGTCGCTGGAGGCACAGCGGCGAGCCATCCTGCCGGCCGCGCCGGGCCGGCGTAAAGTGGTGCTCGCCACCAATATCGCCGAGACCAGCCTGACGATTGAAGGCATTCGCCTGGTGGTGGACAGCGCGCTGGAGCGCGCGGCGCAGTTTGACGTGCGCAGCGGCGTGACGCGTTTGCTGACCCAGCGCATCAGCCAGGCATCAATGACGCAGCGCGCTGGCCGCGCCGGTCGCCTGGCGCCGGGGATCTGTCTGCATCTGCTGCCGCAGGAGCAGGCGCTGCGTGCGGCGGCGCAGAGTGAGCCGGAGATACTCACCAGCGATCTGGCCTCGCTGCAGCTGGATTTACTGCAGTGGGGCTGTCAGGACGCGGCTCAGCTGCAATGGCTGGATAGTCCACCGGCGCGCAGCCTGCAGGCGGCACGTCAACAGCTGCAGCGGCTCGGCGCGCTGGATAGCGAAGGGCGGCTCAGCGCGCGCGGCCGTAAAATGGCGCAGCTCGGCAGCGATCCGCGTCTCACGGCGATGCTGTGCGCCGCCGGCGACGATGTGCACGCCATCGCCAGCGCGGCGCTGCTGGTGGCGATTCTGGAGGATCCGCCGCGCAGCGGCAGTGTCGATCTGCGTGATGCGCTCAACCAGCCACAGCCGCAGTGGCTGCGGCGCGCGCGCCACTGGCAGCAGCGCCTGAATGCAGGTCAGGGGCGCGTTGACGCCGATCGCTTCCCGGCGCTGCTGGCCGCCGGATTTGCTGACCGGCTGGCGCAGCGTCGCGGTCACAGCGCGCGCTATCAGCTCGCCAATGGTATCGGCGCAATGCTGGATGAGCACGACGGCCTGAGCCGCTATGAGTGGCTGATTGCACCGAGCCTGCTGCAGGGGGCCAGCAGCGCCGATGCACGCATGCTGCTGGCGCTGCCGGTAGAGATGGATGCGCTGCGCCAGCAGTGCCCGCAGCTGGTTGAGCAGCGCACCGATGTGGACTGGGATGACGACAAAGGCACGCTGCGCGCGTGGAAGCGGGAAGCGATTGGCGCGCTGATCCTGCGGGCCCAGCCGCAGGCGCGGCCCGAGCCGGAGATCCTGCATCCGGCGATGCTGCGCTGGATCCGCGAAAAAGGGCTGGCGGTGCTCGGCTGGACGCCAGAGGCAGAGCAGCTGCGTGTGCGCCTGCAGTGCGCCGCGCAGTGGCTGCCGGAAGAGGCGTGGCCGACGCTGGATGATGACACGCTGCTGGCCTCGCTGGAGCACTGGCTGCTGCCGGAGATGGGCGCAGTACGCGATTTAAAAGGGCTGCAGAGCGTTAATCTTGTCAGCGCTTTATTACATTTGCTGACATGGTCACAGCGGCAGCGGCTGGATACTGTGCTGCCAACTCATTACACTGTGCCGACCGGAAGTCGCCTGCCGATTCGCTACGACGCGGAAAAACCCCCCGCGCTGGCGGTGCGTATGCAGGAGATGTTTGGCGAGGCGCAGAACCCGGCGGTTGCCGATGGGCGCGTTCCGCTGGTGCTGGAGCTGCTTTCGCCGGCGCACCGTCCGCTGCAGATCACCCGCGACCTCGCGGCGTTCTGGCGCGGTGCGTATCCTGAAGTGCAGAAAGAGATGAAAGGGCGCTATCCCAAACATCCGTGGCCGGACGATCCGGCCAGCGCCTTGCCGACGAGGCGCACCAAAAAATATTCCTCGTAGCCCGCAGTGGATCGAATTCAGAGGGTTCTGCCATGCGCGGCACGAGAAAGCAGTTAGAGTAGCGGCGCTGCCGTAGCTATGCCTGGAGAAAACAAAGCATGTCTGGGAACGATCGCGAACCTATTGGGCGCAAAGGAAAAGCGCCAAAGCCGCCGCGTAACGTTACGCGCCGGGGTCGCCGCAGGGAGCCTGAAGATGATATCGATCAGGACGATTTTGACGAAGATGATGAGGAGAGTGCGCCGGTGCCACCCAAAGGTAAAGGAAAACGACCCGCGCGTGGCAAACGCCGCTGGTTAGGCTGGTTGATTAAACTCTTCCTGGTGTTTGTCGTGGTGATGGCCGCCTGGGGCGTCTATCTCGATTCGGAAATCCGCAGCCGCATTGACGGTAAAGTGTGGCAGCTGCCAGCGGCCGTGTACGGGCGCATGGTCAGCCTCGAACCGGGCATGGCTTACGACAAGAAAGAGATGATTGCGCTGCTGGAAGGCACGCAGTATCGCGAAGTGTCGCGCATTACCCGTCCGGGTGAGTTCAGCGTGAAAGGCAACACCATCGACCTGCTGCGCCGTCCGTTTGATTTTCCGGACAGCAAAGAGGGCCAGATTAACGCGCGTCTCACCTTCAGCAACAACGAGCTGAGCGAGATTAAAAACCTTGATACCGGACGCGACTTTGGCTTCTTCCGCCTCGATCCGCGGCTGATCACCATGTTGCAGTCGCCAAACGGCGAGCAGCGTCTGTTTGTGCCGCGCGCCGGGTTCCCGGATCTGCTGGTCGATACGCTGATCGCCACCGAAGACCGCCACTTCTACGAGCATGACGGCATCAGCCCGTACTCGATTGGTCGCGCCTTCCTCGCCAATATCACCGCCGGTAAAGCGGTGCAGGGCGGCAGTACGCTGACGCAGCAGCTGGTGAAAAACCTGTTCCTCACCAACGAACGCTCGCTGTGGCGTAAAGCGCGTGAAGCCTATATGGCGGTGATCATGGATGCGCGCTACAGCAAAGATCGCATTCTTGAGCTCTACCTGAACGAGGTGTATCTCGGCCAGGCGGGCAACGACCAAATCCGCGGTTTCCCGCTGGCCAGCCTGTACTACTTTGGCCGCCCGGTGGACGAACTGAGCCTTGATCAGCAGGCGATGCTGGTCGGCATGGTCAAAGGTGCGTCGCTGTACAATCCGTGGCGTAATCCGCAGCTGGCGCTGGAGCGTCGTAACCTGGTGCTGCGTCTGCTGCAACAGCAGAAGGTGATCGACCAGGAGCTGTACGACATGCTGTCGGCGCGGCCGCTTGGTGTCCAGCCGAAAGGTGGGGTGATCACGCCGCAGCCGGCGTTTATGCAGATGGTGCGTAATGAGCTGCAGGCGAAGCTGGGCGATAAGGTCAAAGACCTCTCCGGCGTGAAGATCTTCACCACGCTCGATCCGATTTCGCAGGATGCGGCGGAAAAAGCGGTTGAAGACGGCATTCCCACGCTGAAGAAACAGCGCGGGCTGAAAGATCTGGAAACCGCGATGGTGGTGGTCGACCGCTTCAGTGGTGAAGTGCGCGCCATGGTCGGCGGTGCCGATCCACAGTTTGCCGGCTATAACCGCGCGCTGCAGGCGCGTCGCTCGATTGGTTCACTGGCAAAACCGGCGACCTATCTGACCGCCCTCAGCCAGCCAAACAGCTATCGCCTGAACAGCTGGATCGCCGACGAGCCGATCGCGCTGAAACAGCCAAACGGTTCGGTGTGGAAGCCGATGAACGACGATCGTCGCTTCAGCGGTAAAGTGATGCTGGTGGATGCGCTGACTAACTCGATGAACGTGCCAACCGTTAACCTCGGTATGACGCTGGGACTCGACGCGGTAGTGGATACCTGGACCAAACTGGGCGTGCCAAAAGATCAGCTGCATCCGGTACCGGCCATGCTGCTGGGGGCGCTTAACCTGACGCCGATTGAAGTGGCGCAGGCGTTCCAGTCAATTGCCAGCGGCGGTAACCGCGCTGCGCTGTCGGCGGTGCGCTCGGTGATCGCGGAAGATGGCACGGTGCTGTATCAGAGCTTCCCGCAGGCGCAGCGCGTTGAGCCGGCGCAGGCGGCGTATCTGACGCTGTATACCATGCAGCAGGTGGCCGATCACGGTACGGCGCGGGCGCTGGGCGCACGCTTCCCGGGTGCGCATCTGGCGGCGAAAACCGGTACCACCAATGACCTGATCGACAGCTGGTTTGCCGGTATTGATGGCAAAGAAGTGGCGATCACCTGGGTTGGCCGCGACAACAACCAGACCTCGAAGCTGTACGGTGCCAGTGGTGCGATGCAGATCTATCGTCGCTACCTCGACAACCAGGCGCCGATGCCACTGGTCCTGACGCCACCGGAAGATATCACTCAGATGAATATCGATTCGGCCGGTAACTTTGTCTGCGGCAGCGGCAGCAGCACCTGGCGTTCGCTGCCGGTGTGGGCGCTGGATCCGAACGCGCTGTGCCAGCAGCAACAGCAGCAGATTCAGCAGCAGCAACAGCAAGAGCAGCAACAGCAACAGCAGCAACAGCAGCAGCCGCAGGGCGAGCAGAAAGACTCTGACGGCGTCGCGGGCTGGATTAAAGATATGTTTGGCAGTAAATAAGCCATCCGGCACTGCACCGGCTTTATACCTTCAGAGCCTGTGCAGTGCCGGCGTTTTACCACCACGTGGCGGTGCCAGATACATGGCGGCGCTCCAGCCTGAGTCTTGCATAAAAGCTGAATTTAACTCCCTCTGGCGCTGCGGCGCCTTTTTCTTTGCCCGCCATTTTTTTAGCCGCGATCATGGATATGTGCGATCCGCTGGCAAACTCACCGCCAGCAGGCATTACATCTTGCGGTGCTTGCCGGGTTTCGCCTAAAATCCGTGCGTCTAATAATCATTCTCGTTTCCATTCGCCTGCATTGTTCTATTTTCATGAGATCCCACTATGAATGCGCGAAACACTTTTCCTTGTTCTCTGCGCGCGGTGACCACCCGTCGACCGCTCGCGTTATTGATTTCCCTGACTCTGGGCACACTCAGCATGCAGGCGCTGGCCGAAGATACCGTGGTGGTGACGGCTGATGGCGGCAGCGGCGTAGTGCAGGAGAGCGCATGGGGACCGTCGCCGACCATCGCCGCCAAACACAGCGCGACCGGCACCAAAACCGATACGCCAATCGAGAAGAATCCGCAGTCGGTGTCGGTGGTGACGCAGGAAGAGATGTCAATGCATGCGGTGACCAGCGTCAAAGGTGCGTTCAATTACACGCCAGGCGTGCTGACCGGTAACCGCGGCAGCTCGGACGTTATCGACGCGCTGTCGATTCGCGGCTTCAGCGAAACCAACACCAACCAGTATCTGGATGGCCTGAAGCTGCAGGGTGACAACTACTCCGAATTCGCTATCGATCCTTACTTCCTCGAGCGCGCGGAGCTGCTGCGCGGTCCGGTGTCGGTGCTGTACGGTAAGAGCAACCCGGGCGGTGTGGTGTCACTGGTGAGCAAGCGGCCGACCCAGGAGACGCTGCGTGAAGTCCAGTTCCAGATGGGCACCGACAACCTGTTCTCCACCGGCTTCGATTTTGGCGGCTCACTGGATGATGACGGCGTTTACAGCTATCGCCTGACCGGCCTGGCGCGCAGCGCCGATGCGCAACAGGAGATGAACAAAGAGAAGCGCTATACGATTGCGCCTTCGTTCAGCTGGCGTCCCGATGCCAATACCCGCTTTGACCTGCTGACCTACTTCCAGAACGAACCGGAAACCGGCTATTACGGCTGGCTGCCGCGTGAAGGCACCGTGGTGGGCATCACCCGGCCGGACGGCAGCAGCTATAAGCTGCCCACCAATTTCGATGAAGGCGAAGACAGCAATAAGATCTCGCGCAACACCAAAATGGTTGGCTATAACTTTGAGCACAGCTTTAACGATACCTGGACGGTGCGCCAGAATCTGCGCTATGCCGAAATGCAGACCGATTATCGCAGTATTTATGGCTTCGGTTATAACCCTGAGAATCAACTGATTACCCGCAATGCCGCATTCTCAAAAGAAAAACTCAACCAGTTTGCCGTGGATACGCAAGCGCAGGCTAAATTCGCAACCGGTGATTTAGCCCATACGTTACTGCTGGGCGTCGATTTTCAGCGCACCCGTAACGATATTGATGGTCAGTTCGGCACCGCCACCGGCCTGAGTCCATTCAATCCGCAATATGGCAACGACAGCTACACCCCTTATGACGATCCTTATCAGCGTTTGAACCAGCAACGCCAGACCGGTCTGTACGCGCAGGATCAAATGGAGTGGAACCGCTGGGTGCTGACGCTCGGTGGCCGCTACGACTACGCGATGAACTCCGTTACCGACCGCGTAGCGCAGAGCGTTGATCGCCAGAACGATCAGGCCTTTACCTGGCGTGGTGGTGTTAACTATGTGTTCGATAATGGCATTGCACCTTATTTCAGTTACAGCGAAGCGTTTATTCCTAATGCTGGCGCAACATGGGGCGGCGAAGCGTTTGATCCGTCACGCGCTAAACAATATGAAGCGGGCGTAAAATACGTTCCCAAAGATCGTCCGATTGTCATGACGGCGGCGGTCTATCAGCTGACCAAAACGAAGAACCTGACGGCCGATCCTGATGCAAGTCATCAATTTGCCAGCGTGCAAAGCGGTGAAATCCGCTCACGTGGCGTCGAGCTGGAAGCCAAGGCGGCGCTTAACGCCAACATCAACCTGACGGCGGCTTACTCTTATACCGATGCGGAATACACCGAAGACACCTTGCTGAAAGGCCGTACGCCGGTGCAGGTGCCTAAGCATATGGCCTCGCTGTGGGGTGATTACACCTTCCACGAAACCGCACTGTCGGGCTTCACCGTGGGTGCCGGGGTGCGCTACGTGGGTGAAAGCAAAGGTCTGTACGCCAGCGGCGCAAATGCCAACCAGAACTTTGACGTCGCCGCGTACACCACTGTAGATGCCGCACTGAAGTACGATCTGGGCCGCTTCGGCTTGCCGGGTTCAACCGTCGGCGTCAACATCAACAACCTGTTCGATCGCGAATACGTTGCCAGCTGCTACCGCGACTACGCCTGCTACTGGGGCGCAGAGCGCCAGATCGTCGGTACCGCCACCTTCCGCTTCTGATACTGAACACAGGGCGCTGCGGCGCCCGTTAACCAGGGATTATCATGCAGCATCCGCACCACGCAGAAACCACCTTTTCACTGGAAAACGTCAGCTTCCGTGTACCCGGCCGCACGCTGCTGCATCCGCTGTCGCTGACTTTCGCCCCGGGCAAAGTCACCGCGCTGATCGGGCATAACGGTTCCGGTAAATCCACGCTGTTGAAGATGCTCGGCCGTCACCATGCCGCCAGCGAAGGGCGCGTGATGTTGAACGGTGAGGCGGTTGATACCTGGAGCAGTAAAGCTTTTGCACGTCAGGTAGCCTATCTGCCGCAGCAGCTGCCTGCGGCGGAGGGCATGACGGTGCGCGAGCTGGTGGCGATTGGGCGCTATCCGTGGCACGGTGCGCTGGGGCGCTACGGCCAGGAAGATCGCGATCGGGTAGACGAGGCGATTGCGCTGGTTGGACTGAAACCCTTCGCCGGGCGGCTGGTGGACAGCCTGTCCGGCGGCGAGCGGCAGCGTGCGTGGCTGGCAATGCTGGTGGCACAGAACAGCCGCTGCCTGCTGCTGGACGAACCCACGTCGGCGCTGGATATCGCCCATCAGGTTGATGTGCTGGCGCTGATTCAGCGTCTCAGCCACGAACGCGGCCTGACGGTGATAGCGGTACTGCACGATCTCAACATGGCGGCTCGCTACTGTGACCGGCTGGTGGCGCTGCGCGCGGGCGAAGTGATCGCGCAAGGCGGACCGGAAGCGATTATGCAGGCCGGGGTGCTGGGTGATATTTATGGCATTCCGATGGGCATTCTGCCGCATCCGCAGGGCGGCGCGCCCGTCAGCTTTGTCTACTGAGGCCTCGTGATGTTCGACCTTTCCCGTCGCCGTCTGCTGACCGCGCTGGCGCTCTCACCGCTGATGAACCTTGCACCGCTGCACGCCGCGCCGCCGGACAGCCAGCGCATCCTGGCGCTGGAGTGGCTGCCGGTGGAGTTGCTGATGGCGCTCGGCGTCGCCCCGCTCGGCGTGGCCGATCTGCACAACTACGCCATCTGGGTGGGTGACCCGGTCTTGCCGGCCGGCACCCTCGATCTCGGCTTACGCACCGAACCCAATCTGGAACTGATGACCCAACTGGCACCGTCACTGATCCTGCACTCCAACGGTTACGGCCCGGCGGTCGACAAGCTGGAGCGCATTGCGCCGACGATGGGCTTTGACCTCAACAGCGGCGATGGCAAACCGTTCACCACCGCGCGCACATCGCTGCATGCGCTGGCTGCCCGGCTTGGCCTTGAAGCGCAGGCACAGGCCCATTTGCACTGGGTGGATGGTGAAGTGGCGGCCGCGCGTGAGCGGTTACGTCCGTGGGCGCAGCGTCCGCTGCTGCTGATGTCGCTGATGGATCCGCGTCACACCATTACCTTCGGTAAAGGCAGCCTGTTCCTCGAGGTGATGGAGCAGCTTGGCCTGCGCAATGCCTGGCAGGGCGAAACCAACTTCTGGGGCAGTGCGGTGGTCGGGCTGGAGCGGCTGGCGGAGGTCGGTGACGTTGAGGTGATCTGCTTCGATCACGATAACGAACGCGATATGCAGCAGGTGACGCAAAGCGCACTGTGGCAGGCGCTGCCGTTTGTCCGTTCCGGCCGTTTCCGGCGGGTGCCGGCGGTGTGGTACTACGGCGCCACTTACTCAGCCATAAAATTTATTCGCGTGCTGGAACGCGCGCTGGAGTCGCACTGATGCGCAACCGTCTGTTTCCCGTCGCGCTGCTCAGCGTGCTCAGTTTACTGGCGCTGGCGCTCACGTTTATCAACCTGCGCCAGGCGCTGCCATTGGCGCAGTGGCAGCAGGCGATGTTCGCGCCGGATATCGATAACATCCGTCAGGTGGTGTTCCACTACAGCCAGCTGTCGCGGCTGGCGCTGGCGCTGCTGGTCGGAGCCGGACTTGGCCTCGCGGGCCTGCTGTTTCAGCAGGTGCTGCGCAATCCGCTGGCGGAGCCGACCACGCTGGGCGTCTCTTCCGGCGCGCAGCTTGGCCTGACCGTCGCCACTCTGTGGCAGCTGCCGGGCGGGGAGCTGACGCAGCAGTTTGCTGCGATGGGCGGGGCGGTGCTGGTCGGCGTGCTGGTGTTTGGTATCGCCTGGGGCAAGCGTCTGTCGCCGGTGACGCTGATCCTGGCCGGTCTGGTACTGAGCCTGTATGCCGGCGCGGTTAATCAAATCTTTGCCATCTTCAATCACGATCAGCTGCAAAACATGTTTCTGTGGAGCACCGGCGCGCTGAACCAGCTCGACGGCCACAACGTGGCGCTGCTGTGGCCGCGCCTGCTGCTGGCGTTCGCACTGGCGCTGGCGCTGTTGCGTCCGCTGACGTTGATGGGGCTGGATGATGGCGTGGCAAAAAACCTCGGTCTGGCGCTGTCGGCGGCGCGCATTGCCGCGCTGGCGCTGGCGATCCTGCTCAGTGCGCAGCTGGTTAACGTCGCCGGTATCATCGGCTTTATCGGGCTGTTCGCGCCGCTGCTGGCGAAGATGCTGGGGGCGCGTCGTCTGCTGAGCCGCTTGCTGCTGGCGCCGCTGATTGGCGCACTGCTGCTGTGGCTGGCCGATCAGTGCGTGCTGTGGCTGACTGCGCACTGGCGTGAAGTGTCAACCGGGACGGCTACCGCGCTGATTGGCGTGCCGATTCTGCTGTGGCTGCTGCCGCGTCTGCGCACGGGCTCGCTGCCGCCGGCGATGAATGCCGGCGACACAGTGCCGCAGGAGCGACAGGCCGTGCTGCGCTGGTGCCTGGCGGGCGTGATGATTCTGGCGCTGTGCAGTCTGGCGGGCATCGCGTTTGGGCGCGACGCACACGGCTGGACGTGGGTCAGCGGCGATATGCTGCAACAGCTGCTGCCGTGGCGCGTGCCGCGCGTGCTGGCGGCGCTGGTGGTCGGCACGATGCTGGGCGTGGCCGGGGTGCTGATTCAGCGCCTGACCGGTAATCCGATGGCCAGTCCGGAAGTGCTGGGCATCAGCTCCGGAGCGGCCTGCGGGGTGGTGGTGATGCTGTTCTTTGTGCCCGGCAACGCGGTCGCCTGGCTGCTGCCGGCCGGCGTGCTGGGTGCCGCGCTGACGCTGCTGGTGATTATGCTGGTGGCCAGCCGCGGCGGTTTTGCACCGGAACGCATGCTGCTGGCCGGAATGGCGCTGAACAGTGCGTTTGTCACGTTACTGATGGTGTTGCTGGCGAGCGGCGATCCGCGCATGGCCGGGCTGCTGAGCTGGATTTCCGGTTCGACGTACAACATCTCAATGACGCAGGCGCTGCAGAGTGCTGGCGTGGGCATGATACTGGTGGCGCTGGCACCGCTGGCCAGCCGCTGGCTGACGCTGCTGCCGCTCGGCAGTGCCACGGCGCGCTCAGCCGGCATGGCGCTGAACCGATCGCGCTTCGGCCTGCTGTTGCTGGCGGCCGCGCTGACCGCTACCGCGACGCTCACTATCGGTCCGCTGAGTTTTATTGGCCTGATGGCGCCACATATTGTGCGCATGCTCGGCTTCCGTCGCGCGCTGCCGCAATTGCTGATGGCTGGCCTGCTCGGCGGGGGCCTGCTGGTGTTCGCCGACTGGTGCGGCCGCATGCTGGCCTTCCCGGATCAAATCCCGGCGGGTCTGATGGCGACCTTCTTCGGCGCGCCGTATTTTATCTGGCTGCTAAGGCGCGCTTAGTGAAGCGGGGCGCTATGAATGGCGCCCCGGCAGGTTTACAGCTGCGCGAAGCAGCGGCGGGCGGCATCGACGGTGCGCTGAATATCTTCCTGGCTGTGCGCCAGGGACATAAAGCCGGCCTCATAAGCCGATGGTGCGAGGTAAACACCTTCCTGCAGCATCAGATGGAAGAAACGCTTAAAGCGCTCCACATCGCACTTCGTCACGTCGGCGTAGCAGGTCACGCTGTCGGCGTCGGTGAAGAAAATACCGAACATGCCACCGACGTGGTTCACCACCAGCGGGATATTTTCCGCCTCCGCCGCCGCCAGCAGGCCAGCACACAGCTGGTCGGTGAGTGCGGTTAAGGTCGCATGGGTGCCAGGCTGCGCAATCTGCGACAGGCAGGCAAAACCGGCGGCCATGGCAATCGGGTTACCGGACAGCGTGCCCGCCTGATACACCGGGCCGGTGGGAGCCAGCGCGGCCATCACTTCGCGGCGGCCGCCAAAGGCACCAACCGGCATACCGCCGCCGATGATCTTGCCGAGGCAGGTCAGATCTGGCGTAACGTCGTAATAAGCTTGGGCACCGCCCAGCGCCACGCGGAAGCCGGTCATCACTTCATCGATAATCAGCAGCGCGCCAAACTCATCGCACAGCGCACGCAGGCCCGGCAGGAATTCCGGCTGCGGCGGGATGCAGTTCATGTTGCCTGCCACCGGTTCGACGATAATACAGGCGATCTCTTGTGGATACTGCTCAAACGCCGCGCGCACCGAGTCGAGATCGTTATAGGTGCAGGTCAGGGTGTGACGGGCGAAATCCGCCGGCACGCCCGGCGAGTTGGGCTGGCCGAGGGTCAGCGCACCGGAACCGGCTTTCACCAGCAGGCAGTCAGCGTGGCCGTGGTAGCAGCCCTCAAATTTGATGATCTTGTCACGCTGGGTGAAACCGCGCGCCAGGCGGATGGCGCTCATGGTAGCTTCGGTGCCGGAGTTAACCATACGCACCATGTCCATGCTCGGCACCAGCTCGCACACCAGCTCGGCCATCTTCACTTCCATCTCCGTCGGCGCGCCAAAACTCAGGCCGCGAGCGGCGGCTTCGATCACCGCATTGCGAATGGTGGCGTTATTGTGGCCCAGCACCATCGGTCCCCAGGAGCCGACGTAATCGATATAGGCTTTGCCATCGGCATCATACAGATAGGCACCGTCGGCGCGTTCGATGAACAGCGGCACGCCGCCCACGCCGGTAAAGGCACGCACCGGGGAGTTCACGCCGCCCGGGATCAGGCGTTGTGCTTCGGCATACAGGTTTTCTGACTTACTCATGGTTCGGCTCCTGCTGTTCTGGAAAAAATCTGGCGCCATTCTACGGAAGAGCGGCCGGTGAAGAAAGGCGCGCGGCCGCTTGCGCCTGCGACATTGCTATACTTTATGCCATAACTGGCGGCACACAGTGTCAAGGGCGCTACTTGATTGCACTGGACGGCTGGCAGATAATAGCGAAATTGAGGTCGTTTTCTGACCTGGACGTTTACCCGGAGTAAAAGATGAGTGACGACGTAGCCGCGCTGCCTCTGCAGTTCACCGATGCAGCAGCGAAAAAAGTAAAAAACCTGATTGCGGATGAAGAGAATCCGGCGCTGAAATTGCGCGTATATATCACCGGCGGGGGCTGCAGTGGCTTCCAGTATGGTTTTACTTTTGACGATCAGATGAATGACGGCGACATGACCATCGAGAAGCAGGGTGTGGCGCTGGTGGTTGACCCGATGAGCCTGCAGTATCTGGTGGGTGGATCGGTTGACTACACCGAAGGTCTGGAAGGTTCCCGCTTTATCGTGACCAATCCCAACGCCAAAACCACCTGCGGCTGCGGCTCCTCTTTCAGCATCTGATGCTGTGCTGGCTGCCGTTCTGGCAGCCATGATTTACCACTCAATCGTCACCAGGCGTGCCGTTTCACGGCGCAACGCATCGCGGTTCAATACGCTTTGTGTCACGCGCGGCTGCGCGCTGAAATGCCGGCCACAGTCAACAGACGGCAGCGTCTGCTCACTCGGGCGTGAGATATCGCAGCGGGAGAAAATCGTTAGCGAGACGGCGATAGAGCCCGTGGTGGTTGCCGCACCGATCGGTGCAGCCACGATCAGCCCTATGGCCAGCAGCAGCGCTCTGGTCATGGTGAAATCCTGGTGATGTCAAAAGTGCGCTATGCGCTAAAAGGGCACAGAGCATACGTGGCCGCTGTGCCTTGTTATTTGATTTTCGACATGAATCGTCGAATCTTTAGTCTGGTAATGCTTTATTTTTCGTCGGATGTAAAGCTTCGCACAATTGTTTTGCCGCCAGCAGCAGGCGCGGACCCGGCCGGCTCAGCCAGTCATCGTTAAGCGCAATCATCGGCACGTTAAGCTGCGGCTGCCAGAAGCGCGCGACGCTGGCGGCGCGGCTGGCATCACCGCCAGTGACAATCGCCTGCGGATGCCGCATCAGCACCTGCTCCCGGCTCACCTGAGGCCAGCTCACACTGCTGTCAGCAAAGATATTGCGACCGCCGCACAGGGTGATAACCTCATTCTGCAGCGTGCTGCGCGCGGCGGTAAACAGCGGCTGCTGGCCAAACTGCAGAAACAGCGGCACCGGCGTTTGCTGCTGATAGCGCTGACGCAGCGTCTGCAGCTGCTGGTGTAACGCCTGTGCGGCCGCGGTGGCCCGCTGGGGCTGTGGGCTCCAGCGCTGCAGCGCTGCCAGCGCGTCAATCATCTGATCGAGTGATTGCGGATCGATCCATTCCACATGGATGCCCAGACGCTGTAGCTGCTCCACCTGGCGTAGCGGATTGCCGCCGCGCCAGGCCAGCACCACATCCGGCCTGAGCTGCACAATGCGTTCAACGCGAATGCCCTGCCAGTTCGCCACCTGCTCCAGCTGGCGAGCAGCGGCGGGATAGTCTGACCAGGCGCTCACCGCCACCGGCGTGATGCCGGCGGCAAACGCCAGTTCAGTGAGATGCGGCGACAGGGTAATGACGCGCGGTGCAGCCAGCAGGCTGTGGCACAGCAGCCACAGCCCGAGCAGCAGATATTTAGCCACGCGCCAGCTGAGCCAGCAGGTTTTCCACCATCAGCGACGACTGTTTAGCCGCCACGCTGAGGAACTCTTCGAAACTCAGATGCGACGCTTTATCGGCCACGTCAGAAATAGCGCGTACCACCACGAACGGCACCTTAAACTGATGGCAAACGTGACCAATCGCCGTGGCTTCCATCTCTACCGCAATCGCCTGCGGGAAGGTGCTGCGGATACGCTCCAGCGGCGCGGCGCCATTAATGAAGGCGTCTCCGCTGACCACCAGACCGCGCACCGCGTTGAGATCCAGCTGTTTGATCACCTGCTCTGCGGCGGCAATCAGCGCGCTGTCCGCGACAAACGCCGCCGGGCAGCCCGCCATCTGACCAGGCTCATAGCCAAAAGCGGTGACATCGGCATCGTGATAACGCACTTCATCGGACACCACGATATCGCCCACCTGCAGGGTTGGTGCCAGACCGCCTGCGGAACCGGTGTTGATCACCAGATCTGGTTTGCACAGCTCCAGCAGCAGCGTGGTACCCAGCGCCGCCGCGGTTTTGCCGATGCCCGATTTCAGCAGAGCCACCTCAACGCCGTTGAGCGTACCGGTGTAAATTTCGCAGCCGGCCAGCGTCAGCGTCTGACGGTTTTCAATTTTGTCACGCAGCAGTGTGACTTCCTGCTCCATCGCGCCAATAATGCCTGCTTTCATAAAGAATCTCGCTGTAGTTATGGATGTATAAGGCTAAAGTGAGGCATAGTCTAACATGGCTCAATGGGGATCAATTCAGGAAAAAATAAGGGGTAACAATGGCGACGATCAATTTCAGGAAGAAGATCAGTTTCACCCGCCCTTATACCAGCCGCAAAGATCCCGAAGGCGAATACTTTATTACCCGCCACTTTGAAAGCGATCGTGGACGCATTATTAATTCTGCCGCGATTCGCCGTTTGCAACAAAAAACCCAGGTGTTTCCGCTGGAGCGGAATGCGGCCGTGCGCTCGCGCCTGACCCATTCGCTTGAGGTGCAGCAAACCGGACGTTACATCACCAAAGAGATTCTGCATACGCTGAAAACTCAGGGCGGCGGGCTGGCGGCTTACGGCCTCGATGGCTTTGAGGGCGCGGTCGAGAGCCTGGTGGAGATGGCCTGCCTGCTGCACGACGTCGGCAACCCGCCGTTTGGCCATTTTGGTGAAGCGGCGATCAATGACTGGTTTGATGACAACCTGCCGGCCGAACTGGTGGATCCGCTGGTGGCGGGCGTGGCGGATGACGCGCAGCGTGCCGATTTCGACCGGTTAAATGCAATGATTCGTCAGGATTTGTGCCATTTCGAAGGGAATGCGCAGGCCATTCGGCTGGTGCATACCCTGCTGCAGCTAAATCTTAGCTATGCGCAGGTAGCGTGTATTTTAAAATACACCGCGCCGGCGTGGTGGCAGGGCGATAAGCCGGCGGAGTTCAGCGTATTAATGAAAAAGCCGGGTTTCTATTTATCCGAACGTGAATATGTGGCCGATCTTCGCGCGGCAACGGATATACCTGAGCACCATCGTTATCCGCTGACCTGGATAATGGAAGCGGCTGACGATATCTCCTATTGTATTGCCGACCTTGATGACGCCGTAGAAAAAGACATCTTCACCGTCGATACGCTCTATCATTCTTTGCTCAACGCCTGGGGTCCGGTGAAACCCGGCGACGCGTTCAGCCGCACCATTAATGAAGCGTGGAAAGAGGCCAATCAGAAAAAGCGCCGCAGTATTAGCGATCAATTTTTCATGTCGCTGCGGGTCAACGTCCAGAGCGTGCTGGTCAGCCATGCGGTGCGCCGCTTTGTTGATAATTTACCTGCCATTTTTGCCGGCAGCTTTAACCATGCGCTGCTGGAAGACGATGGTGATGAAGGGCGCCTGTTAAAATTATTTAAAACCGTGGCGCGCCAGCAGGTGTTTAATCACCCTGAAGTTGAGCAGCTGGAATTACAGGGTTATCGGGTCATTAAAGGATTACTGGAAATTTATCAGTCGCTGATGCAGCTCGATTATGAACAGTTTACCACGTTAATGAATGAGGATTTTCTCGCGAAACATCCGATCGAAACCCGACTGTTTCATAAACTTTCCGGTAAACATCGTAAAGCTTATCAGCAACAGATGCGTAACCTGGTGGTGCAGCATAAATATCAGCGATTGTTATGGGAACGTTATTATCGCTCGCGGCTGATTCAGGACTATATCAGCGGGATGACGGACAATTACGCCTGGGATGAGTATCGTCGGTTGATGGCGGTGGAATAAGCGCAGTTTTGTAAAGACGAAGAATAAATTTTTACCTTTGCCCAATACTTTATCAGGAACTTCGCGCTAAAAACTTAATCTCATCATCACGACCACAGCAATGGTCTGCACGTTAATTTCAGAGAGACACAGACGAATGAAAAAAAGCACATTAATGTTAAGTGCGCTGGCGCTTAGTCTGGGCATGGCGTTAAGCCCTGTCAGTGTTTTCGCGGCGGAGACAGCGTCTTCCTCCAGTCAGCAACTGCCCAGCCTGGCACCGATGCTGGAAAAAGTGATGCCTTCCGTGGTCAGTATCAGCGTGGAAGGCAGCACCACGGTAAAAACCCCGCGCATGCCGCAGCAGTTCCAGCAATTCTTTGGCGATAATTCCCCGTTCTGTCAGGACGGATCGCCGTTCCAGGGTTCACCCATGTGCCAGGGCGGCGGCGGTGACGGTAGCGACGATGGCGCCAACGCGCAGAAGCAGCAGTTCCGCGCGCTCGGTTCCGGCGTAATCATCAACGCCGACAAAGGCTATGTGGTTACCAACAACCACGTAGTGGATAACGCCACCAAAATTCAGGTACAGCTGAGTGATGGCCGTCGCTACGATGCTAAGGTCATCGGCAAAGATCCGCAGTCTGACATCGCGCTGATCCAGCTGCAGGATGCGAAAAACCTGACGGCAATTAAGATCGCAGACTCCGACAATCTGCGCGTCGGTGATTACACCGTGGCCATCGGTAACCCGTACGGCCTGGGTGAAACGGTCACCTCCGGTATTGTCTCGGCGCTGGGGCGCAGCGGCCTTAACGTTGAAAACTACGAAAACTTTATTCAGACCGATGCGGCGATCAACCGCGGTAACTCCGGCGGTGCGCTGGTTAACCTCAACGGTGAGCTGATCGGTATTAACACCGCGATCCTCGCACCGGACGGCGGCAACATCGGCATTGGCTTTGCCATCCCGAGTTCCATGGTGAAAAACCTGACCGCGCAGATGGTGGAGTATGGCCAGGTGAAACGCGGCGAGCTGGGCATTATGGGCACCGAGCTCAACTCCGAGCTGGCTAAAGCGATGAAAGTGGATGCGCAGCGCGGCGCCTTTGTCAGCCAGGTGCTGCCAAACTCCGCGGCGGCGAAAGCCGGCGTGAAAGCGGGCGATGTGGTGGTCTCTATGAACGGTAAAGCGCTGACCAGCTTTGCTGCGCTGCGTGCGGAAGTCGGCTCGCTGCCGGTCGGCACCAAACTGCAGCTGGGCCTGCTGCGCGACGGCAAACCGCTGAACGTGACGGTTGAGCTGCAGCAGAGCTCACAGGATAAAGTGCAGTCCGCGACGATTTACACCGGCATTGAAGGCGCCGATCTCAGCAACGTCGACAGCAACGGCCAGAAGGGCGTGCGCGTTGACAGCGTGAAAGCCGGCAGCGCAGCGGCACGTATCGGCCTGAAGAAAGGCGATGTGATCCTCGGTGTGAACCAGCAGGCGGTAAGCAACCTTGGCGAGCTGCGTAAAATCCTCGACACCAAACCGTCGGTGCTGGCGCTCAACGTCAAGCGCGGCGACAGCAGCCTCTATCTGCTGATGCAGTAATCCTTTTATTGGTCTCTCAGGCGAGCTGCGGCTCGCCTTTTTTATTGCCTGTATGCTGCTGCGCCCCCAGTCATCTGTGCCTTCCCAGTGTGACCGCTGCCGCAATTCCGGTAATCACCCTGCGGCTATGTGCAGTTGCACAATGCCAGGGGCAATCGGGATGCGTATTCTGTCGGTTCGTCCCGAATTCTGGAGTGTTTGATGGCCACCTATCATCTTGATGCGCGACTGGCTCAGGATATCGTTGCCCGCACCATGAAAATTATCGACAGTAATGTCAATGTGATGGATGCGCGCGGCCGCATTATTGGCAGTGGCGATCGCGAGCGTATTGGCGAATTGCACGAGGGCGCGCTGCTGGTGCTGTCACAGGGCAGGGTGGTTGATATTGACGAAGCGGTGGCTAAACACCTGCACGGCGTGCGGCCGGGCATCAATTTGCCGTTGCGCATTGACGGCGACATCGTCGGCGTGATTGGCCTGACCGGCCAGCCCAGCACGTTACGCCATTACGGCGAGCTGGTGTGCATGACGGCAGAGATGATGCTGGAACAGGCGCGCCTGCTGCATATGCTGGCGCAGGACAGCCGCCTGCGTGAGGAGCTGGTGCTGAACCTGATCCGCAGCGATACGCTGTCGCCAGCGCTGAACGAATGGGCGCAGCGACTGGGCATCGATCTCAATCAGCCGCGCGTGGTGGCGGTGGTTGAAGTGGATAGCGGACAGCTGGGAGTCGATAGCGCGATGTCGGAGCTGCAGCAATTACAGACGCTGCTGACCACGCCCGATCGCGACAACCTGATCGCCATTGTTTCGCTCACCGAAATGGTGGTGCTGAAGCCAGCGCTGAATGCCCATGGCCGTTACGATCAGGACGATCATCGCCGCCGCGTCGATCAACTGCTGCAGCGCATGAAAGAGAGCGGTCAGGTGCGGATGCGCATCGCGCTCGGCAATTTCTTTACCGGGCCCGGCAGCATTGCGCGCTCTTACCGCACCGCCCGCACTACCATGATGGTGGGCAAACAGCGCATGCCGCAGCAGCGGAGCTTCTTCTATCAGGATCTGGTGCTGCCAGTGCTGCTGGATAGCCTGCGCGGCGGCTGGCAGGCCAGCGAGCTGGCACGTCCGCTGGCAAAGCTGAAGAGCATGGACAATAACGGTTTGCTGCGGCGCACGCTGGTTGCGTGGTTCAGCCATAACGTGCAGCCGAGCGCCACAGCGCGCGCGCTGTTTATTCATCGCAATACGCTGGAGTACCGCCTGAACCGCATCTCGGAACTGACCGGCCTTAATCTGGCGAACTTTGACGATCGGCTGCTGCTGTATGTGGCGCTGCAGCTTGATGAGCAGGCATAAAAAAGGCCAGCAGCAGCTGGCCTGAGAAGCTGCGGGAATTAGCGACCGTTGCGGGTCAGCTGATCGAGATCGGATTCGATTTCGGCGATTTTGTTCGACACCACGTTCTCCAGATGGCGCAGATCGGCGAGGATTTTGCGCTTCAGATCCACTTCTACCTGATCGCGCTGGCAGATCTGATCCAGCTCGTCGATCACGTAACGCAGGTTAGGGCTGATTTCCTGAATCTCTTTATAACCCTGGGTGGTGTGATCGGCCACCACGGTTTTGCGCTGACGCGGGTATTTAAACTTCACGCTTTTGGCGAAGAACTCGCCCTTGTCTTTACGGAAGTAGATTTTCAGGATGTCGTTGTTGGCTTCCTGACGCAGGCTGTAGCGGTCAATGTCTTCAGGATTGCTGATACCTAAGCTTTTCAGGTTGTCGTACATAGCGTTTATATTCCATCTGAGAGTGAGTGAGCGCGCAGGATTATCATCATCATTCGGCTGCGTAATAAGCGCAACGAACCGAACGCTTACGGCATACTTAATCAACTGTAGACACAAAAACCGGGATGAACAGTGCGCGACCGGAGTTAACTGGCGCGGATTATGACCTGTTTGAAAAACAAACGCACCTGTTAATTCGCGGCGCGAAACAGGTAATAGCGGTAGAAGTGTAAAGAAAAAATGACGGGCCTGAATACAGGCCCGTGGCTATAAAAATAAGCGGGAAGAAAAAACTTAATCGATGGTACGCAGCAGTTCGTTGATGCCGGTTTTTGCCAGCGTTTTCGCGTCAACTTTCTTCACGATCACCGCACAGTACAGGCTGTAGCTGCCATCTTTAGACGGCAGGTTACCGGAAACCACCACCGAACCCGCCGGTACGCGACCGTAGTGCACTTCACCGGTTTCGCGGTCATAAATTTTGGTGCTCTGGCCGATGTAAACGCCCATGGAGATCACCGAGCCTTCTTCGACGATCACGCCTTCAACGATCTCAGAACGGGCACCGATAAAGCAGTTATCTTCGATGATGGTTGGATTGGCCTGCAGCGGTTCCAGTACGCCGCCGATGCCGACGCCGCCGGACAGATGCACGTTTTTACCAATCTGCGCACAGGAGCCGACGGTGGCCCAGGTATCAACCATGGTGCCTTCATCGACATACGCACCGATGTTGACATAGGACGGCATCAGCACGGTGTTGCGCGCGATGAATGCACCCTGACGCACTGCGGCCGGTGGCACGACGCGGAAGCCGGCGCTTTTAAAGCGCGCTTCATCCCAGCCGGCAAATTTCATCGGCACTTTGTCGTAGAAGCGGGTTTCTGCCCCGTCGATCACCTGGTTGTCGTTGATACGGAACGACAGCAGTACCGCTTTTTTCAGCCACTGATGCGTTACCCATTCGCCGTTGATCTTTTCTGACACGCGCAGTTCACCGCTGTCCAGCAGGCCAATCACCTGGTTGATCGCTTCACGGGTGGCGCTGTCTACGCTGGTCGGCGTAATGTCGGCGCGGCGTTCAAAGGCAGATTCGATAACGCTCTGTAACTGTTGCATATTTAATTCCTGAGTCTGTCATTGCGGATGCACGCCAGCTGGCGTGCAGAGTAAAATTATCGGGCAAACATCCTTCATGCTGCAGAACGGTGGCGCGCCTATCGGAGCGAGATCCACGGATGGGCCGTGTCACCAGGCCAATGCATCGGCAACGTGAAGAATGGAAGCCGGGTCACATTTTATCGTTTGGATTAAGTACCTCTGTCAACCGTTGTTGCAGCACGGAGCGCATTTCGACATCCAGCGCACGTCGTTCGCTGTTGGCAAGGATGAACAAATCCTCCACCCGTTCGCCGATGGTACTGATGCGGGCGCCGTGCAGCGAAACGCCGAGGTCAGCAAACACTTCACCGACGCGCGCCAGCAAACCTGGCTGGTCCAGCGCCACCAGCTCCAGATAGCTGCGGCGGTCGGTATGGGTGGGCAAAAAGTTGACTTCGGTATCGACGCTGAAGTGTTTCAGACGTGACGACGGCCGGCGCGTACGCGGTGGCACCCACTGCGTTTGCGTGATCGCTTGCTCCAGCGCCTGAATAATCAGCGGATGGCGATCCGCTGCCAGCGGACTGCCGTCCGGCTCCAGCACAATAAAGGTGTCCATGGCCATGCCGTCGCGGCTGGTAAAGATCTGCGCATCGTGCACGCTCAGATTACGGCGGTCGAGCTCTCCGGCTACGGCGGCAAACAGGTAAGGGCGATCCGGGCTCCAGATGAAGATCTCGGTGCCGCCGCGCGTGGCCTGCGGGCTTACCAGCACCAGCGGTTTGCTAAGGTCATGGTTGATCAGATGCCGCGCGTGCCACGCCAGCTGGTTGGGCGTATGGCGCAGGAAGTAGTCGGCGCGGCAGCGGCTCCAGATATGGTGCAGGCGCTCTTCGTTGAGATTCTCCATGCGCAGCAGCGCCAGCGCCTGCAGCCGGTGATGACGCACGCGCTCGCGCAGATCCGGGCTGTTCTCCATACCGCGGCGCAGCTGTTTTTCGGTGGCGAAGAACAGCTCACGTAGCAGGCTCTGTTTCCAGCTGTTCCACAGGCTTTCATTGGTGGCACAGATGTCGGCAACTGTCAGGCAGGCCAGATAGCGCAGCCGGTTTTCATTTTGCATCACTTCAGCAAACTGCTGAATCACCGTGGGGTCCTGAATGTCGCGACGCTGAGCAGTCACCGACATCAGCAGGTGATGACGCACCAGCCAGGCCACCAGCTGCATTTCGCGCGAATTGAGGCCGTGCAGCTCAGCGAAGTCCAGCGCGTCCTGCGCGCCAAGAATCGAGTGGTCGCCACCGCGCCCTTTGGCGATATCGTGCAGCAGCGCGGCCATCAGCAGCAGCTCCGGCTGCGGCAGACGCGGCCACAGCTCGACGCACAGCGGGTGCATCGGGCGCGTGGCTTCGTCGGCAAAACTTTCCAGCTTCTGCAACACGCGGATGGTGTGCTCATCCACGGTGTAGGCGTGGAACAGGTCGAACTGCATCTGGCCGACAATGTTGCCCCACAGCGGCGTATAGGCCCACAGTACGCTGTGGCGATGCATCGGCAGCAGCGCGCGCTTTACCGCGCCAGGGTGGCGCAGAATCGCCATAAAGGTACGGCGCGCTTCGGGGATCTGACACAGCGGCTGTTGCAGATGACGGCGGGCGTAGCGCAGCTGGCGTAGCGTGGTGGAATAGATGCCGGTGATGGTTTCGTTGCGCACCATCACGTAAAACATGCGCAGAATCGCCTGCGGCTCGCGCTCAAACAGCGTGGGATCGCGCAGGTCGATCAGATTACCGCGCAGCTGAAAATCCTCATCGATGCTGCGCGGCTTCTCGGTGGTCGACAGCGCCAGAATGGCTTCGTCAAACAGCTGCAGCAGCATCTGGTTCAGCTCGCCGATACGGCGCGTGACGCGATAGAAATCTTTCATCATGCGCTCAACCGGCTCATTGCCTTCGCCGCCATAGTTGAGGCGCTGTGCCACGTTGAGCTGGCGATCAAACAGTAAGCGGTTATCGTAGCGCGGCAGCGTCAGGTGCAGCGCGAAACGGATGCGCCAGAGAAATTCCTGGCACTCATTGATCTCATTGCGTTCGGCTTCAGTGAGAAAGCCAAAGCCGACCATCTCATCCATGGTGGTGGCGCCAAAGTGGCGGCGCGCGACCCACTGCAGAGTATGAATGTCGCGCAGCCCGCCCGGGCTGCTTTTGATATCCGGTTCGAGGTTGTAGCTGGTGCCGTGATAGCGCTGATGGCGTTCCAGCTGCTCCTCAATTTTGGCGGCGAAGAAGCGTGACGATGGCCAGAAACCGTCGCTGAAGATATTCTTTTGCAGTTCGAGAAACAGCGCCACGTCGCCGGTCAGCATGCGCGACTCAATCAGGTTGGTGGCGACGGTGAGATCCGACAAGCCCTCCAGCAGACACTCTTCCAGCGTGCGTACACTGTGGCCGACCTCCAGCTTGAGATCCCACATCAGCGTCAGCAGTTCTGAGGTGCGCTGTGCGGCAGCTTCGTCCAGTGGCTGACGACTCAGGATCAGCACGTCGATGTCCGACAGCGGATGCAGCTCGCCGCGGCCATAGCCGCCCACCGCCACCAGCGCGATCTCTTTCATCTGGTCAAAGCCAAACAGCCGCCACAGCCGGCGCAGCAGGCGATCGATAAACAGCGTGCGCGCATCAATCAGCGATTCGATATCGCTGCCGGCGTCAAAAGCGCTGCCCAAATGCTGCTGGAACTGTTCTAGATATTGTTTGAGTTTGTCGCGCGTCAGCGCCTCGTCTGGCCAGCTGGCGGGGGAATCGGTCAGGCCTTTGTGTACTGCTTCGGTCACGCTACCACTCATCAACATGCCTCTTCTGCGCCATAAAAAGCGGGCTTAACGCCGTGATGCCGTTCAGTTAGTCACCGTCCGTGACATCACCGCAGTAGCGGCGCGGGTTAACGCGCAACTGATGGCGCCGCTACGGGAGGTGCAGGGATGGGTGAACCTAAACTGACAGGCGTTCGTTTTGAGCCGGCCTGTTATCCTGATGACGAGCGTTACGCGTTGTTTTCCAGCACCGCTGGAATAGTGTCGTCGGCGCGCAGCGTCAGGATTTCACAGCCGTTTTCCGTCACCACAATAGTATGCTCATACTGTGCGGACAAGCTGCGATCTTTGGTTTTCACCGTCCAGCCATCTTTCATGGTGCGGATGCGATAATCACCGGCGTTAACCATCGGTTCGACGGTAAATGTCATGCCAGCCTGCAGCACCACGCCGCTGTCGTCGGCATCGTAATGCAGCACCTGCGGCTCTTCATGGAAGCCTTTACCGATGCCGTGTCCGCAATACTCGCGGACCACGGAAAAATCCTGTGCTTCCACGTATTTCTGAATCGCCCGGCCCAGTTCACGCAGGCGAATGCCCGGCTTCACCAGACGCAGCGCAATGTACAGGCTCTCCTGCGTAACCCGGCACAGGCGCTCGCCCTGAATCGTCGGTTTGCCGACGATGAACATCTTTGACGTATCGCCATGGTACTCATCTTTGATCACCGTGACGTCGACGTTAACGATATCCCCGTCTTTCAGCACGCGATCGTCGCTGGGAATACCGTGACATACCACTTCGTTGACCGAAATACACACCGATTTCGGGAAGCCGTGGTAGCCGAGACAGGCTGAAATGGCCTGCTGCTTTTCGGTGATGTGCTGGTGGCACAGACGGTCAAGCTCGCCGGTGGTGACGCCGGGCACAACGTGTGGAGCGATCATCTCCAGCACTTCTGCAGCCAGACGGCCCGCCACGCGCATTTTTTCGATTTCTTCTGGGGTTTTGATTGAAATGGCCATTAAATAATCCGCAATCGCCGCAATTTTCGACAATAATGAGTTCTGTGGCAGTCATGTTAGCAGTCAGCAAATGGGCTGCCAAATCGGGATTACAGCCTGCCGCTCATGCTAACAACTGTTGGCGTATTCCTGCGCATTGTGGTATAAAGCGCGCCGACGATTCTCTGTCACCTCGTATGAGAGGGCAGGAAACGCATAAATCTCATTATGTGTACTAAAACACACATGTATCGACACGTACGCCGGGGTGCCTCGTAAGAGGTCGGTTGTATGGGATACATGGAGGCCCAACCCCAAACAAACTTTTAGAGGTAATCATGGCAACTGTTTCCATGCGCGACATGCTCAAGGCTGGTGTTCACTTCGGTCACCAGACCCGTTACTGGAACCCAAAAATGAAGCCATTCATTTTCGGTGCGCGTAACAAAGTTCACATCATCAACCTTGAGAAAACCGTACCAATGTTCAACGAAGCCCTGGCTGAGCTGAACAAGATCTCTTCCCGTAAAGGTAAGATCCTGTTTGTTGGTACCAAGCGCGCTGCTGCCGAAGCGGTAAAAGAGTCTGCACTGAGCTGCGACCAGTTCTTCGTTAACCACCGCTGGCTGGGTGGTATGCTGACCAACTGGAAAACCGTTCGTCAGTCAATCAAACGCCTGAAAGATCTGGAAACTCAGTCTCAGGACGGTACTTTCGACAAACTGACCAAGAAAGAAGCACTGATGCGTGCTCGTGAGCTGGCCAAGCTGGAAAACAGCCTGGGCGGTATCAAAGATATGGGCGGTCTGCCGGATGCACTGTTCGTTGTTGACGCTGACCACGAACACATCGCAATCAAAGAAGCAAACAACCTGGGTATCCCGGTATTTGCTATCGTTGATACTAACTCTGATCCAGACGGCGTTGATTTCGTTATCCCAGGTAACGACGATGCGATCCGTGCTGTAAGCCTGTACCTGACTGCCGTTGCCACTACCGTGCGCGAAGGCCGTTCACAGGACCTGGCTGAGCAGGCTGAAGAAGCTGCTGAAGCTTAATAAGGTTCGCTCTTTCTGAGAGCCCTTAGACATCAGATGTGATCTGTTAAGGGGCCGTGAAGGCCCCTTTATTTATCTCACTTAGTCACGCACCCTGTTCGGGCTGGCGGGGCAAGTAAATTTTCCGCAACAAGTTTCTGACAGTGTGAAAGCACTGCGAGACGAATCGAGGATTCTGGAATGGCTGAAATTACCGCTGCACTGGTAAAAGAACTGCGCGAGCGTACTGGCGCAGGCATGATGGACTGCAAAAAAGCGCTGACCGAAGCGAACGGCGACATTGAGCTGGCGATCGAGAACATGCGTAAGTCTGGTGCAATCAAAGCTGCTAAGAAAGCAGGCAACGTGGCTGCTGACGGCGTGATCAAAACCAAAATCGCTGACGGCTACGCCGTGATTCTGGAAGTGAACTGCCAGACTGACTTCGTGGCAAAAGATGCCGGTTTCCAGGCCTTTGCTGACAAAGTGCTGGACGCTGCTGCTGCCGGTAAAGTGACTGATGTGGAAGTTCTGAAAGCGCAGTTCGAAGAAGAGCGCGTGGCACTGGTTGCGAAAATCGGTGAGAACATCAACATCCGTCGTGTTGCTGTCCTCGAAGGTGCTGAGCTGAACGGCTATCTGCACGGCGCGCGCATCGGCGTACTGGTTTCTACCACCGGCGCTGATGAAGAGCTGAGCAAGCAGATTGCGATGCACGTTGCTGCCAGCAAGCCAGAGTTCGTGAAGCCAGAAGACGTTTCTGCTGACGTGGTTGAGAAAGAGTACCAGGTTCAGCTGGACATCGCGATGCAGTCTGGCAAGCCAAAAGAGATCGCAGAGAAGATGGTTGAAGGCCGTATGAAGAAATTCACCGGCGAAGTCTCTCTGACCGGTCAGGCTTTCGTTATCGATCCGAGCAAAACTGTTGGCCAGGCGCTGAAAGAGAAAGGCGCTGACGTGATCAACTTCATCCGCTTCGAAGTGGGCGAAGGCATTGAGAAAGTCGAATCTGACTTTGCAGCCGAAGTTGCTGCCATGTCCAAACAGTCTTAATGGTTTGAAGGAACCGCCGAGAGGCGGTTCTTTTTTGTCTGCGTTTTGGCGCAGCAATTTTCAGTCTCATCCCAATAGCTTTTCTCACGCGCTAAGCGGATGATCGATCAGATTTAACTTCTCATTCATCTTATCTTCCAGGAAGAATTGACCATGGCGACCAACGCAAAACCTGTATATCAACGTATCTTACTGAAACTGAGCGGCGAAGCACTGCAGGGTGCCGAAGGTTTTGGTATCGACGCGAGCGTGCTTGACCGTATGGCGCAAGAGGTGAAAGAGCTGGTTGAGCTGGGCATTCAGGTGGGGGTGGTAATTGGTGGCGGTAACCTGTTCCGTGGCGCGGGTCTGGCGCAGGCAGGTATGAACCGCGTGGTCGGCGACCACATGGGGATGCTGGCGACCGTGATGAACGGCCTGGCAATGCGTGACGCACTGCATCGTGCGTACGTCAACGCGCGCCTGATGTCGGCGATTCCGCTGAACGGCGTGTGTGATAACTACAGCTGGGCAGAAGCCATCAGCCTGCTGCGCAATAACCGCGTGGTGATCTTCTCTGCCGGTACCGGCAACCCGTTCTTTACCACCGACTCAGCGGCCTGCCTGCGCGGCATCGAAATCGAAGCGGACGTGGTACTGAAAGCCACCAAGGTCGACGGCGTCTACTCAGCCGACCCGGTGAAAAATCCGGATGCCACGCTGTACGAACAGCTGACCTACGGTGAAGTGCTGGAAAAAGAGCTGAAAGTGATGGATCTGGCCGCCTTTACGCTGGCGCGCGACCATCAACTGCCGATCCGCGTCTTCAATATGAACAAGCCTGGCGCGCTGCGTCGCGTGGTGATGGGTGAAAAAGAAGGCACCCTGATTACGCATTAATACCCGACGCAGGATAAAATAAGGTATATTCTGTTGGCGCGCTGCACTGCTGTCGCGCAGCATTCAGGATGATCGATGTTTATCGATACCGTTTCCGTTCCGCTGCGTCCGGAAGTGGCCAGGTCAAACCGAATCCAAGGGTTTCAACGTGATTAACGATATTAAAAAAGATGCTGAAACGCGCATGGACAAATGCGTGGAAGCATTCAAAAACACCATCAGCAAAGTGCGCACCGGTCGTGCTTCGCCTTCACTGCTCGACGGCATCGTTGTGGAATATTACGGTACGCCAACGCCGCTGCGTCAGCTGGCCAGCGTCACCGTTGAAGATTCACGCACGCTGAAAATCAACGTGTTCGATCGCTCAATGGGTCCGGCAGTCGAGAAAGCCATCATGGCTTCTGACCTCGGCCTCAACCCAAGCTCAGCCGGTAGCGACATTCGTGTTCCACTGCCTGCGCTGACCGAAGAGCGTCGTAAAGATCTGATCAAGGTTGTGCGTGGCGAAGCCGAGCAGGGCCGTGTTTCTGTGCGCAACGTGCGCCGTGACGCGAACGACAAGATCAAGGCGCTGCTGAAAGACAAAGAGATCAGCGAAGACGACGAACGTCGCTCGCAGGACGAGATCCAGAAAATGACCGACGTTCGCATCAAGCACGTTGATGCGGCGCTGGCCGAGAAAGAGAAGGAACTGATGGAATTCTGATTCCGTCATTTGCCTGACAAAACGCCGTTCAGAGACGTAGTACGACTCTGGCGGCGTTTTACATTGTGCCCGGCGTACGCGCGGGCGCGCACCACGACTTCACAGGGACAGCACCATGAAGCGATTAACTCTGCTGGGTTCGACCGGCTCAATTGGCACCAGCACGCTGGCGGTAGTGGCGGCGCATCCTGAGCTCTATCAGGTGACTGCGCTGGTGGCCGGTCAGAATGTGGCGCTGATGGCCGAACAGTGTCAGCAATTTAAACCGCGCTACGCGGCGATGTCCGACGACGCTTCCGCTGCGGCGCTGCGTGAACGACTGAAAGCACTCAACATCGATACGGAAGTGCTCTCCGGCGTTCAGGCCGCCTGCGAACTGGCCGCACTGGATGAGGTCGATCAGGTAATGGCCGCCATTGTGGGCGCTTCCGGCTTACAACCGACGCTGGCCGCCATTCGCGCCGGCAAAACCGTCCTGCTTGCCAATAAAGAATCGCTTGTCACATGCGGCCGTTTGTTTATGGAGGCGGTACGCCAGCATCAGGCGCAGCTGCTGCCGGTCGACAGCGAGCACAACGCCATTTTTCAGAGTTTGCCCGCTTCCATACAGCATCAGTTGGGGTACGCTGATCTGCGGGAGAATGGCATCGAGTCGATTCTCCTTACGGGATCGGGTGGTCCTTTTCGTGACACGCCATTAGCCGAGCTGGCCGCTATGACGCCAGATCAGGCCTGTGCGCATCCGAACTGGTCAATGGGGCGTAAAATCTCCGTTGATTCGGCCACCATGATGAATAAAGGTCTTGAATACATTGAAGCCCGCTGGCTGTTTAACGCCACCGACGCACAAATGGAGGTCATCCTGCATCCGCAGTCGGTGATTCACTCCATGGTGCGATACTGCGACGGTAGCGTGCTGGCGCAGCTGGGTTCACCCGATATGCGCACGCCAATCGCCCACAGCATGGCCTGGCCGGCACGTATTACCGCAGGCGTAACGCCGCTTGATTTCACCCGAATGAAGGCGCTGACGTTTGCTGAGCCGGACTACGAACGCTATCCCTGCCTGAAGCTGGCAATCGATGCATGCGCAACCGGACAGGCGGCCACCACCACGCTGAACGCAGCCAATGAAGTCGCGGTAGCGGCATTTCTGCAGCATCAGATTCGCTTTACCGATATCGCGGCCATCAACAGTGAAGTGCTGGCAACCCTGCAGTGTCAGGAGCCGGGCAGCGTGGATGACGTGATGGAGATTGATCGGATCGCACGCGTGCGGGCCACGGCGTTGCTGCCGCGCTTTCGTTTAGCCGGTTGATGGTGGCGCTATTTGTTCGCTCAGGGTGAAAATGGTATAGTCGCTCGCTCGCGTTTTACGGCCCGACATTGTTTCGATGTCATCCGGTGAGGTTACCGGCGTTTGCCGCAGGCGCAATGTATTCAGAAACCACAGCATTTCTGATGAAAGGAATTATTACGCGTTATGTCGTCCAACAATCACAATACAATCGATGACGGGTCGTACTGCACGCCACGTCACGTGGCCATCATTATGGATGGTAATGGTCGCTGGGCAAAAAATCAGGGCAAACTGCGTATTTCAGGCCACAAAGCCGGGGTAAAATCAGTACGCCGGGCTGTCAGCTTTGCGGTCAGCAACAAGCTGGAAGCGCTCACGCTCTATGCGTTCAGCAGTGAAAACTGGAGCCGACCGGTACAGGAAGTGACGGCCTTAATGGAATTGTTTGTCTGGGCGCTCGACAGCGAAGTCAAAAGCCTGCACAAGCACAATGTGCGTCTGCGCATTATTGGTGATATCAGCCGTTTCAATAACCGCATTCAGGAACGCATTCGCCGCGCCGAGGAACTGACTCAGCAAAATGATGGACTCACCCTCAACATTGCTGCCAACTATGGCGGCCGTTGGGATATTATCCAGGGTGTAAAAAAACTGGCTGAACAGGTTCAGGAAGGACTGCTACGTCCTGACCAGATAACTGAAGATAGTCTGGCTCCGCATCTGTGTATGCAGGAGCTGGCGCCGGTGGATTTAGTGATAAGGACCGGGGGAGAGCATCGGATCAGCAACTTCCTGCTGTGGCAGATCGCCTATGCTGAGTTTTGGTTTACCGATGTTCTCTGGCCTGATTTTGATGAACACGTTTTTGAAGGTGCACTGAATGCATTCTCTCTGCGGGAGCGACGCTATGGCGGCGCTGCACCAGGCGGCGCCTGAGCAACCTGGGGGTAACCTTTGCTGAAGTCTCGTCTGATCACCGCGTTTATTCTGATTCCGCTGGTGATCGCTGCTCTGTTTTGGTTGCCGCTGTCCGGTTTTGCGATTACCACCATCATCATCTGCATGCTTGCCGCCTGGGAGTGGGGGCAGCTGGCGGGGATGGCAACGCGTCAGCAGCGTATCTGGCTGGCGGTGCTATGCGGCCTGCTGCTGGCGGTGATGCTGTTCACCCTGCAACCCTATCAACGTAATCTGCACCAGTTCCAGATGGAGAGCTCGCTCTGGGCCTCGCTGGGCTGGTGGATTGTCGCGCTGTTTCTCGTGCTGTTTTATCCGGCCTCCGCTGCGCTGTGGCGCGCATCGCGTCCGCTGCGCCTGCTGTTTGGCGTGCTGACCGTGGTGCCGTTCTTCTGGGGCATGATGGCGCTGCGCCAGTATCACTATGACACCGACCATTTCGCCGGCGCCTGGTGGCTGCTGTTCGTGATGTTCCTCGTCTGGGGCGCGGATTCCGGTGCTTACATGTTTGGTCGTCTGTTCGGCAAGCATAAGCTGGCGCCGAAAGTCTCGCCGGGCAAAACCTGGGAAGGCTTCTTTGGCGGACTGCTGTCATCGGCGATTATCGCCTGGCTGTTTGCGCTGCTGGCCCCGCTATCGGTGGCGCCGGGCACGCTGATTATCTGCGCCGTGATTGCCACGCTGGCCTCCGTGCTGGGCGATCTCACGGAAAGTATGTTCAAACGTGAAGCCGGTATCAAAGACAGCGGTAACCTGATTCCGGGGCACGGTGGTATCCTCGATCGCATTGATAGCCTGACAGCCGCGGTGCCGGTATTTGCCTGCCTGCTGCTGCTGGTGTTCCGCACCCTCTGAGGATAAGCGACGATGTTGAGCATACTCTGGAGTTTTGTCGCCTTTATCGTGGCGCTCGGCGTGCTGATTACGGTGCACGAGTTCGGCCACTTCTGGGTGGCGCGTCGCTGCGGTGTCAAAGTAGAACGCTTCTCGATCGGTTTCGGCAAAGCCCTGTGGCGTCGCACTGACCGCCAGGGCACGGAATACGTGATCGCGCTGATTCCGCTCGGTGGCTACGTCAAAATGCTCGACGAGCGCGTAGAGAGCGTGCCCGCTGAGCTGCGTCATCAGGCCTTCAACAATAAAACCGTGCTGCAGCGTGCCTCAATCATTGCCGCCGGTCCCATCGCCAATTTCATCTTTGCCGTGTTTGCCTACTGGGTGGTGTTCATCCATGGTGTGCCGGGTGTTCGCCCGGTGGTCGGCGAAATTATGAGCGGTTCCGTCGCGGCAGAAGCGCAAATTACCTCCGGCATGGAACTTAAAGCGGTTGACGGTATCGAAACGCCTGACTGGGATGCTGTGCGCCTGGCGCTGATCGGTAAAATCGGCGACAGCAGCGCCACGCTGACCGTGTCACAGTTTGGTCAGCAGGCGACGCAGCAGAAACAGCTCAATCTGCGTGACTGGCAATTTGAACCGGACAAACAGGACCCGGTGGTCGCTTTAGGTATTCGACCGCGCGGGCCGCAAATCGAAACCACGCTGGCAGAAGTGCAGGCGCGTTCACCGGCAAGTGCTGCCGGTTTGCAAGCCGGCGACAGGATCGTTAAAGTCGATGGTCAGCCATTAACGCAATGGCAGGTTTTTGCGGCTCAGGTTCGGGATAATCCCGGCAAAAACATGGCGCTGGAGGTTGAGCGTAACGGTGAACCGTTAACGCTGACGCTAACGCCGGAAGCGAAACCGGGCAACGCAGCGGAAGGTTTTGCCGGGGTGATCCCGCGTGTTATCCCGCTGCCGGATGAGTACAAAACGGTAAAACAGTACGGACCTTTCGCCGCGATTGGTGAAGCCGGTGTCAAAACCTGGCAACTGATGAAGCTGACGGTTTCGATGCTGGGCAAGTTGATAACCGGGGACGTCAAGCTGAATAACCTGAGCGGGCCAATTTCGATTGCGCAGGGTGCCGGATTATCAGCTGAATATGGGGTGATTTATTACCTGATGTTCCTCGCGCTGATTAGCGTCAACTTAGGGATCATCAATCTGTTCCCTCTGCCGGTTTTAGATGGTGGACATCTGCTCTTTCTGGCGATCGAAAAGATCAAAGGTGGACCGGTGTCCGAGCGAGTTCAGGACTTCAGTTATCGCATCGGCTCAATTTTGCTGGTGCTTTTAATGGGGCTTGCACTTTTCAATGATTTCTCTCGCCTGTAATCGCTGGAACGCAGACAGGCGCGGGATGTGTTAGGAAAACGCATAACAACGATGGCGATGAAAAAGTTGCTCATAGCGTCGCTGCTGTTTAGCAGCGCCACCGTTTACGGTGCAGACGATTTCGTAGTGAAGGACATTCATTTCGAAGGTCTACAGCGAGTCGCCGTCGGCGCGGCTCTGCTCAGCATGCCGGTACGCGTCGGTGATACGGTGAATGATGATGACATCAGAAACACCATTCGCTCACTGTTCGCTACTGGTAACTTTGAAGATGTCCAGGTTCTGCGTGACGGCACCACCCTGATTGTTCAGGTGAAGGAACGTCCGACCATTGCCAGCATCACCTTCTCCGGTAACAAAGCGGTGAAGGAGGATCAGCTGAAGGAGAACCTTGAGGCCTCCGGTGTGCGCGTCGGCGAAGCGCTTGACCGCACCACGCTCTCTTCCATCGAGAAGGGGCTGGAGGACTTTTACTACAGCGTCGGTAAATATACCGCCAGCGTCAAAGCCATCGCGACGCCGCTGCCGCGTAACCGTGTCGATCTGAAATTCGTCTTCCAGGAAGGCGTATCGGCCAAGATCCAGCAGATCAACATTGTCGGCAACAAAGCGTTCAGCTCAGACGAACTGATCTCCCGCTTCCAGCTGCGCGATGAAGTGCCGTGGTGGAACGTGGTGGGCGATCGTAAATACCAGAAACAGAAACTGGCGGGCGATCTCGAAACCCTGCGCAGCTTCTATCTGGATCGCGGTTATGCGCGTTTCAATATTGATTCCACGCAGGTGAGCCTGACGCCGGACAAGAAAGGCATCTACATCACCGTCAACATCACTGAAGGCGATCAGTACAAGATTGCCGGCGTGATCGTCAACGGCAGCATGGCGGGCCACTCGGCGGAAATTGAGCACCTGACGCAGATTCCTAACGGTGAGCTGTATAACGGCACCAAAGTCACCCAGATGGAAGATGACATCAAGAAGCTGCTGGGCCGTTATGGCTACGCCTATCCACGCGTGGTGACGCAGCCGGAAATCAACGATGCGGATAAAACCGTTAAGCTGCACATCAACGTTGATGCCGGTAACCGTTACTACGTGCGTAAAGTGCGTTTTGAAGGTAACGATACTTCGAAAGATGCCGTACTGCGCCGCGAAATGCGTCAGATGGAAGGCGCATGGCTGGGCAGCGACCTCGTCGATCAGGGCAAAGAGCGCCTGAACCGTACCGGTTACTTCGAAACCGTGGACGTTGATACCCAGCGCGTTCCGGGCTCGCCAGACCAGGTTGACGTGGTTTACAAAGTCAAAGAGCGTAACACCGGTACCTTCAACTTTGGTGTGGGTTACGGTACTGAGAGTGGCGTCAGCTTCCAGGTCGGCGTGACCCAGGAGAACTGGCTCGGCACCGGTAATACCGTCGGCATTAGCGGTACCAAGAACGACTACCAGACTTACGCAGAATTCTCACTCACCGATCCGTACTTCACGGTGGACGGTGTGAGCCTCGGCGGCCGCCTCTTCTACAACGACTTTAAAGCGGATGATGCTGATCTCTCCGACTACACCAACAAAAGTTACGGTGTGGACGGTACGCTCGGCTTCCCGGTTAACGAAAATAACACGCTGCGCGTCGGCTTAGGTTATGTGCACAATGACCTGTCCAACATGCGTCCGCAGGTGGCGATGTGGCGTTACCTTGACTCGGTGGGTCGTCATCAGGGGCTGAATGATGACGGTGATTTCTCTGCGGATGACTTCACCTTCAACTACGGCTGGACGTACAACACGCTCGATCGTGGTTTCTTCCCGACGCGCGGTAACCGTACCAACCTGAACGGTAAAGTGACCATTCCGGGCTCTGATAACTCGTTCTATAAAGCGACGCTGGACACCCAGCAGTACGTGCCGCTGAACCGTGATGGCACCTGGGTGGTGCTGGGTCGTGGCCGTGTTGGCTACGGTGACGGACTCGGTGGCAAAGAGATGCCGTTCTATGAGAACTTCTACGCCGGCGGTTCCAGCACCGTGCGTGGCTTCCAGTCCAACACCATTGGTCCGAAAGCCGCTTACCTGAACGATCGTTCGTCGAGCTGTAATCTGACCGATCCGGACGGCATCTGTAAGTCTGACGATGCGGTGGGCGGTAACGCCATGGCGATCGCCAGCCTTGAACTGATTACGCCAACGCCGTTCCTGAGCGAAAAATATGCAAACTCAGTACGTACCTCGGTATTTATGGATGCCGGTACCGTCTGGGATACCAAGTGGCAGAACACCGCGGAAACCCGCGCGGCGGGCATTCCGGACTACAGCGACCCGAACAACATTCGCGTCTCTGCCGGTCTTGCGCTGCAGTGGATGTCGCCACTTGGACCACTGGTGTTCTCCTACGCACAGCCAGTGAAGAAAGTCGAGGGAGACAAAGCAGAACAGTTCCAGTTTAACATCGGTAAAACCTGGTAAGGTTCTGAGCACGGAAGCAGAGTCGTAGTACGGCATCGCGCCGGCGCCAGACGGGAGCCGGACGATGCCAACACTGTGTCGCTGACACAAACGTTGATGGTAAGGAGTTTATAGTGAAAAAGTTGTTGTGTGCCGCAGGTCTGGGTCTTGCTTTAGCGGTTTCCGCGGGCGTTCAGGCTGCTGACAAAATTGCAGTGGTAAACGTGTCCAGCATTTTCCAACAGTTACCGCAACGTGCGACCGTTGCTAAACAGCTGGAAAACGAATTCAAGGGCCGTGCCACTGAGCTGCAGAGCCAGGAGCGCGATCTGCAGACTAAAATGCAGAAACTGCAGCGCGATGGTTCAACCATGAAGGCCAGCGACCGCAGCCGCATGGAAAAAGACATCATGTCACAGCGCGAAGCATTCTCGACGAAAGCGCAGGCTTTCGATCAGGATAACCGCCGTCGTCAGATGGAAGAGCGTAACAAACTGCTGAGCCGTATTCAGGACGCAGTGAAGAAAGTGGCGGACAGCGAAGGGTATGACGTGGTAATCGACGCCAATGCCGTTGCCTATGCTTCTAACGCGAAAGACATTACTGCTGACGTGCTGAAACAGGTTAAATAATCGATGTCATCAATTCGACTGGCTGATTTAGCCCAGCAGTTGGATGCAGAATTGCACGGAGATGGCGATATCGCCATCTCCGGCATTGCTTCTATGCAATCCGCCACCCCTGGTCAAATCACTTTTCTTGCCAACAGCCGCTACCGCGAGCAGCTCGCACAGGTTCAGGCCTCAGCCGTGGTGCTGACGGAAGCGGATCTGGAGTGGTGTAAAACCGCCGCGCTGGTGGTGAAAAACCCTTACCTGACTTATGCCCGCATGGCACAACTGCTGGACACCACGCCGCAGCCCGCGCAAAATATCGCGCCCAGCGCCGTGATCGATCCGAGCGCGAAGCTGGGGAACAATGTCTCGGTGGGCGCTAACGCGGTCATCGAGTCCGGCGTTGAGCTGGGTGATGACGTGGTGATTGGCGCCGGCTGCTTTGTCGGCAAGCGCTCGCGCATTGGCCGTGGTTCCCGTCTGTGGGCCAACGTTACGATTTATCATGAGATTCAGATTGGTCAGGATTGTCTGATTCAGTCTGGCACCGTGATTGGTGCCGATGGTTTCGGTTATGCTAACGACCGCGGCAACTGGGTGAAAATTCCTCAGCTGGGCACCGTGGTGATTGGCGATCGGGTAGAAATTGGTGCCTGTACCACGATCGATCGCGGTGCGCTGGATAACACTCTGATCGGCAATGGTGTTATCATAGACAACCAGTGTCAGATTGCGCATAACGTCGTGATTGGTGATAACACCGCGGTTGCCGGTGGTGTGATCATGGCGGGTAGTCTGAAGATTGGGCGTTACTGTATGATTGGCGGAGCCAGCGTCATTAACGGCCATATGGAAATCTGTGACAAAGTGACGGTAACCGGCATGGGCATGGTCATGCGTCCCATCACAGAGCCTGGGGTATACTCATCGGGTATCCCGCTGCAACCCAACAAAACCTGGCGTAAAACGGCAGCGCTGGTGATGAACATCGATGACATGAGCAAACGCTTAAAAGCCATCGAACGCAAGGTCGGTAAAGACGACTGAGCACATCCCGGCTCTACCCGCTTTCATAATAAAGCAGCGTACCTTCTTTCACCTCGGGGTTAACCAGAGTGCGGCAGCAGGTATCATGGTAAGCGAAACGCCACTGAACTGATTTGCGGCCTGCGAAAGATCATTTTGATCGGTGCAGGCCGTGTTATTGTTGCCATCAGATTTTTTAGGACAGGAAGAGTATTTTGACAACTGA
Organism: Pantoea sp. ICBG 828; assembly: GCF_002928355.1. Classification (NCBI taxonomy): domain Bacteria; kingdom Pseudomonadati; phylum Pseudomonadota; class Gammaproteobacteria; order Enterobacterales; family Erwiniaceae; genus Pantoea; species Pantoea sp. ICBG 828. Next base: position 593,330 of record NZ_POWN01000003.1, read on the forward strand.
AACGCATACTCTGAAAATTGAAGAGATTTTAGAACTGCTGCCGCACCGTTATCCGTTTTTGCTGGTTGACCGCGTGCTGGAATTTGAAGAGCATAAATATCTGCGTGCGGTAAAGAACGTTTCTGTTAATGAACCGTTTTTCCAGGGACACTTCCCTGGTAAACCGATTTTCCCAGGCGTTCTGATCCTGGAAGCGATGGCGCAGGCGACCGGTATTCTGGCGTTTAAAAGCGTTGGAAAACTGGAACCGGGCGAGCTGTACTATTTCGCCGGTATCGACGAAGCCCGTTTCAAGCGTCCGGTAGTGCCGGGCGACCAGATGATCATGGAAGTCACCTTCGAGAAGACCCGCCGTGGCCTGACGCGCTTCAAAGGCGTGGCAACCGTAGACGGTAAGATTGTCTGTGAAGCGACCATGATGTGTGCCCGTAGCCGGGAGGCATAATTAGTGATTGATTCAACCGCCAGCATCCATCCAACGTCCATCATTGAAGAAGGTGCGGTGATCGGCGCCAACGTCCAAATCGGTCCGTTTTGTGTTGTCGGAGCGAACGTGGAAATTGGCGAAGGCACGGTGCTGAAATCGCACGTGGTGGTGAATGGCCACACGCGTATCGGTAAAGATAACCAGATCTACCAGTTCGTTTCGATTGGCGAAGTGAATCAGGATCTGAAATATGCCGGTGAACCGACCCGCGTTGAAGTCGGCGATCGCAACCGCATCCGCGAGAGCGTCACCATTCATCGTGGCACCACGCAGGGTGGCGGGCTGACCAAAGTCGGCAGCGACAACCTGCTGATGGTCAATGCGCACATTGCCCATGACTGCGTGATCGGCAATCGCTGTATTCTGGCCAACAACGTAACGCTGGGCGGCCACGTTACCGTGGATGATTTTGCCATCATCGGCGGCGTGACGGCGGTGCACCAGTGGTGCACCATTGGTGCCCACGTGATGGTAGGCGGTTGTTCCGGCGTCGCGCAGGACGTGCCGCCGTACGTGATTGCGCAGGGCAACCATGCCACGCCGTTCGGTGTCAATATCGAAGGCCTGAAGCGTCGTGGCTTCAGCAAAGAAGCACTGCACGCCATTCGTAACGCGTACAAGCTGCTGTACCGCAGCGGTAAAACGCTGGATGAAGTGAAGCCGGAGATTGAAGAACTGGCCAAACTTCATAGCGAAGTGCAGCCTTTCTACGACTTCTTTGCCCGTTCTACCCGTGGATTGATTCGTTAATTCATGTCAGTGCGTCCCTTAACGATTGCCCTGGTCGCCGGAGAAACCTCCGGCGATATTCTTGGTGCCGGATTGATTCGTGCGCTGAAGGCGCGCCATCCTGACGCGCGCTTCGTTGGCGTTGCCGGTCCGCTGATGCAGGCCGAAGGCTGCGAAGCCTGGTACGAGATGGAAGAGCTGGCGGTAATGGGCATCGTTGAGGTGCTTGGCCGCCTGCGCCGTTTGCTGCACATCCGCAAGGATTTAACCCAGCGCTTTACCGAGCTGCGGCCGGATGTCTTCGTCGGCATCGATGCCCCGGATTTCAACATCACGCTGGAAGGCAACCTCAAGCGTGCCGGCATTCGCACCATTCATTACGTCAGTCCCTCCGTGTGGGCCTGGCGACAAAAGCGCGTGTTCAAAATTGGCCGCAACACCGATCTGGTGCTGGCGTTTCTGCCTTTTGAAAAAGCGTTTTACGATCGCTACAACGTGCCGTGCCGCTTTATCGGGCACACCATGGCCGATGCGATGCCGCTGCAGCCGGACAAACTGGCCGCGCGGCGTGAATTAGGGATCGCTGATGATGCGCTGTGCCTCGGCCTGCTGCCGGGCAGCCGTGGCGCGGAAGTGGAGATGCTCAGCGCTGATTTCCTGCGCGCTGCACAGCTGCTGCGCCAGCGTTATCCGGCGCTGGAGATCGTAGTGCCGCTGGTTAACGCGAAGCGGCGCGCGCAGTTCGAGCAGATCAAAGCCAGCGTCGCGCCGGAATTGCCGATGCACCTGCTGGATGGCAAAGGGCGCCAGGCGATGATCGCCAGCGACGCGGCGATTCTGGCTTCCGGCACTGCAGCGCTGGAGTGCATGCTGGCGAAATGCCCGATGGTGGTGGGCTATCGTATGAAGCCGTTCACCTTCTGGCTGGCGAAGCGGCTGGTGAAAACCCTGTTCGTTTCGCTGCCTAACCTGCTGGCCGGCCGTGAACTGGTGCAGGAGCTGCTGCAGGAGGAGTGCCAGCCTGCAGCGTTAGCTGCGGCGCTGGAGCCGCTGCTGCATGCCGGTCCGGAGCGTGACGCGCTGCTGGCCACTTTCACCCAATTGCATCAGCAGATTCGCTGGAACGCCGACGAACAGGCGGCGGATGCGGTACTGGAGATTGCCAATGGCTGAATTTATTTATCCTGATGCCCGGCTGATTGCCGGCGTTGATGAAGTCGGACGTGGCCCGCTGGTCGGTGCCGTGGTGACCGCCGCCGTGATCCTCGATCCGGCGCAGCCGATTGCCGGCCTGGCGGATTCCAAAAAGCTGTCTGAAAAACGCCGCCTTGCGCTGTTTGATGAAATCAAAGAGAAAGCGCTGGCGTGGAGCCTGGGCCGCGCTGAGCCGGAAGAGATTGACCAGCTGAACATCCTGCACGCCACCATGCTGGCGATGCAGCGCGCGGTTGCCGGTCTGCATATTGCACCGGATTTTGTTCTGATTGATGGCAACCGCTGTCCGGCGCTGCCGATGCCGTCGCAGGCGGTGGTGAAGGGCGATAGTCTGGTGCGGGAAATCAGCGCCGCCTCGATCATCGCCAAAGTCACGCGCGACCGTGAAATGGCCGAGCTGGACCTGCTGTTTCCGCAGTACGGTTTCGCCCAGCACAAAGGCTATCCGACCGCGCTGCACATGGAAAAACTGACGCAGTTTGGTGCCACACCTCACCACCGCCGCAGCTTTGCGCCGGTGCGTAACGCCCTGATTGATGCTGATGTGCTGGCCGCGCGCCAGCCGACTACGCTTTAATAGCCTGACGCTGTTTTAACCGGAAACTGATATGGCTGAACCTCGTTTTATACATCTGCGCGTACACAGCGATTACTCCATGGTTGATGGTCTGGCCAAGACCGGGCCGCTGGTAAAAAAGGCGGCCGCGCTCGGCATGCCAGCCATTGCCATTACCGACTACACCAACCTGTGCGGGCTGGTGCGCTTTTATGGCAGCGCGCACAGCGCCGGTATCAAACCGATCGTCGGGGCTGACTTCCAGGTGGCCAGCGATTTGATGGGCGATGAGCTGACGCAGCTCACCGTGCTGGCCGCTAATAACACCGGTTACCAGAATCTGACGCTACTCATTTCGCGCGCTTACCAGCGCGGTTACGGTATCGCCGGACCGATTATCGATCGCGACTGGCTACTGGAGCTGGGCGAAGGGTTGATTCTGCTGTCGGGCGGACGGCGCGGCGACGTCGGTCGCAGCCTGCTGCGCGGCAATAACGCGCTGGTGGCGCAGAGCCTGAGTTTCTATCAGCAGCATTTCCCTAACCGCTACTATCTGGAACTGACGCGCACCGGCCGGCCAGACGAAGAGGCCTATTTGCACGCGGCGGTTGAGCTGGCGATTGCTGAATCGGTGCCGGTGGTGGCCACCAATGAAGTCTGCTTCCTCAACGAAGAAGATTTCGATGCCCATGAAATCCGCGTGGCGATTCACGACGGCTACACGCTGGACGATCCTAAACGTCCGCGCAACTACAGTCCTCAGCAATATATGCGCAGCGAAGAGGAGATGTGCGAGCTGTTCTCGGACATCCCGGAAGCGCTGGAAAACAGCGTAGAGATTGCTAAGCGTTGTAACGTCACGGTGCGCCTCGGCGAATACTTCCTGCCGCAATTCCCGACCGGCGACATGTCGACCGAAGATTTTCTGGTGATGAAGTCGCGCGAAGGGCTTGAGGAGCGCCTGGCGTTTCTCTTCCCGGATGAGCAGGTGCGTGCCGAACGCCGGCCGGAGTATGACGAGCGTCTCGACATTGAGCTCAACGTCATTAACCAGATGGGCTTCCCCGGCTACTTCCTGATCGTGATGGAGTTTATCCAGTGGTCGAAGGACAACGGCATTCCGGTCGGGCCGGGGCGTGGTTCCGGCGCCGGTTCGCTGGTGGCCTACGCGCTGAAAATTACCGATCTCGATCCGCTGGAGTTTGACCTGCTGTTTGAACGTTTCCTTAACCCGGAACGTGTCTCGATGCCCGACTTTGACGTCGACTTCTGCATGGAAAAACGTGACCAGGTGATCGATCACGTGGCTGAGATGTACGGCCGCGATGCGGTGTCGCAGATTATCACCTTTGGTACCATGGCGGCGAAAGCGGTGATTCGCGACGTCGGCCGGGTGCTGGGGCATCCGTACGGCTTTGTTGATCGCATCTCAAAACTGATCCCGCCGGATCCCGGCATGACGCTGGAAAAAGCGTTCCAGGCGGAACCGCAGCTGCCGGAGATCTACGAAGCTGACGAAGAGGTCAAAGCGCTGATCGATATGGCGCGCAAGCTGGAAGGGGTCACGCGTAACGCTGGCAAGCACGCCGGTGGCGTGGTCATTGCGCCGACCAAAATCACCGATTTTGCGCCGCTGTACTGCGATGAGAACGGCCAGTTCCCGGTCACCCAGTTCGATAAAAACGACGTGGAATACGCCGGACTGGTGAAGTTTGACTTCCTCGGCCTGCGCACGCTGACCATCATCGACTGGGCGCTGAAGATGATCAACCCGCGGCGTGAAAAGCAGGGGTTACCGCCGATCGATATCGCCGCCATCCCGCTGGATGACAAAAAAAGCTTCGACATGCTGCAACGCTCGGAAACCACCGCGGTGTTCCAGCTTGAATCGCGCGGCATGAAAGATCTGATCAAGCGCCTCAAGCCGGACTGCTTCGAAGATATGATCGCACTGGTGGCGCTGTTCCGTCCGGGGCCGCTGCAGTCGGGCATGGTCGATAACTTTATTGACCGTAAGCACGGCCGTGAAGCCATCTCCTACCCGGACATTCAGTGGCAGCATGAGAGCCTGAAGCCGGTGCTGGAGCCGACCTACGGCATCATCCTCTATCAGGAACAGGTGATGCAGATTGCCCAGGTGCTGTCCGGCTATACGCTGGGCGGCGCGGATATGCTGCGTCGTGCCATGGGTAAAAAGAAGCCGGAGGAGATGGCCAAGCAGCGTTCGGTGTTCCAGGACGGTGCTGAGAAGATGGGCATCAACGGCGAACTGTCGATGAAAATCTTCGATCTGGTGGAGAAGTTCGCGGGCTACGGCTTTAACAAGTCGCACTCTGCTGCTTATGCGCTGGTCTCCTATCAGACGCTGTGGCTGAAAGCGCACTATCCGGCCGAGTTCATGGCGGCGGTGATGACCGCCGATATGGATAACACCGAGAAGGTGGTTGGACTGGTGGATGAGTGCTGGCGCATGGGGCTGAAAGTGCTGCCGCCAGACATTAACTCCGGGCTCTATCCGTTCCACGTCAACGATGACGGGGAGATCGTGTACGGCATCGGCGCTATCAAAGGCGTGGGTGAGGGGCCGATCGAAGCGATCCTCGAAGCGCGTAATCAGGGCGGCTACTTTAAAGAGCTGTTTGATCTCTGCGCGCGCACCGACACCAAAAAGATCAACCGTCGCGTGATGGAAAAACTGATCATGTCCGGCGCGTTCGATCGTCTTGGCCCGCACCGCGCGGCGCTGATGAGCGCGCTGGGTGACGCCCTGAAGGCGGCGGATCAGCATGCCAAAGCCGAAGCGACGGGACAGGCGGATATGTTCGGCGTGCTGGCGGAAGAGCCCGAGCAGGTTGAGCAATCTTACGCGGCCATTACGCCGTGGCCGGAGCAGGTGCAGCTGGATGGCGAGCGTGAGACGCTCGGTCTGTATCTCACCGGCCATCCGATCAATCAGTATCTGAAAGAAATTGAGCGCTACGTTGGCGGCATGCGCCTGAAAGACATGCATCCAACAGAACGTGGTAAAGTGACCGTTGCGGCCGGGCTGGTGATTGCCGCCCGCGTCATGGTCACCAAGCGCGGCAACCGAATTGGTATCTGTACTCTTGACGACCGCTCTGGCCGTCTTGAGGTGATGTTATTTACCGATGCGTTAGATAAATACCAGCAGCTGCTGGAGAAGGACCGTATCCTGATCGTCAGTGGACAGGTCAGCTTTGATGACTTTAGCGGCGGGCTTAAAATGACCGCCCGGGAAGTCATGGACATCGACGAAGCGCGGGAAAAATACGCGCGCGGACTTGCTATCTCGCTGACGGACAGGCAAATTGATGACCAGCTTTTAAACCGTCTCCGCCAGTCTCTGGAGCCTCATCGCTCCGGGACCATTCCGGTGCATCTCTATTATCAGAGAGCAGATGCGCGGGCGAAGCTGCGCTTTGGTGCAGCGTGGCGTATTTCGCCCAGCGATCGTTTACTCAACGATTTGCGGTCGTTAGTAGGGTCGGAGCAGGTGGAACTGGAGTTTGACTAAAACAGGAACATTATGAGTCTTAATTACCTGGATTTTGAACAGCCAATCGCTGAACTGGAAGCGAAAATCGACTCGCTGAAATCGATTGGTCGTTCGGATGAGAAACACGATATTAATCTGGATGAAGAAGTGCAGCGTCTGCGCGAGAAAAGCGTTGAGCTGACCCGTAAAATCTTCTCCGATTTGGGTGCATGGCAGGTTGCGCAGCTGGCGCGCCATCCGCTGCGTCCTTACACGCTGGACTATGTCCGCAATGCGTTTGATGATTTCGACGAGCTGGCTGGCGACCGCGCCTATGCCGATGATAAAGCCATTGTCGGCGGCATCGCGCGTCTGGATGGGCGTCCGGTGATGGTGATTGGCCATCAGAAAGGACGCGAAACCAAAGAGAAAATCCGTCGTAACTTCGGTATGCCAGCACCCGAGGGCTACCGTAAAGCGCTGCGTCTGATGGAGATGGCTGAGCGCTTTAAGATGCCGCTGATCACCTTCATCGACACGCCAGGTGCCTATCCAGGCGTGGGTGCGGAAGAGCGCGGCCAGTCTGAAGCGATTGCCCGCAACCTGCGCGAGATGTCAGGCCTGAAGATCCCGGTGATCTGTACCGTGATCGGCGAAGGCGGCTCCGGCGGCGCGCTGGCGATTGGCGTTGGCGATAAAGTGAATATGCTGCAGTACAGCACCTACTCGGTGATCTCACCGGAAGGCTGTGCGTCAATTCTGTGGAAGAGCGCTGACAAAGCGCCACTGGCCGCAGAAGCGATGGGCATCACCGCGGGGCGTCTGAAAGAGCTGAAGCTGATCGATTCGATCATCCCGGAACCGCTGGGCGGCGCGCACCGTCATCCGGTGGACATGGCGGCAGCGCTCAAGCAGCAGCTGCTGGCCGATCTGGCCGATCTCGATGTGCTGAGTACGGAAGAGCTGCTTAACCGCCGCTATCAGCGCCTGATGAGCTACGGCTACGCGTAAGCGCCGAAAAGCCTTCACAGAAGCGGACCCCGGTCCGCTTTTTTTATGCCTGTTTGTACCTCAATGCGCACCCTACAAAATACCGGCAGTAATCCTGTAGGGTCGCCATTCATGGCGACCTGATATGCCTCGCTGGCAAACATCAGGCCAACAACGGCGCTATTCCGGAACATTCACCCGCCACTTTTCGCTATCCTTATTCCGTGCCACAACACCACAGGAGGTGAGCATTGAATATTATTGCGATCATGGGACCGCACGGCGCGTTCTACAAAGATGAACCGATTCGCGAACTGGACGCGGCGCTGAAGCTGCAGGGTTTCCAGACCGTTTATCCCAACAATGCCAGCGACCTGCTGAAACTGATCGAACACAACCCGCGCGTCTGCGGGGTGATATTTGACTGGGACGACTACAGCCTGGCGCTGTGCAGCGACATCAATCAGCTTAATGAATCACTGCCGCTGTATGCCTTCATCAACACCCATTCGCAGATGGATGTCAGCATTAATGAAATGCGCATGGCGCTGCACTTCTTCGAATACGCGCTCAACGCCGCTGACGATATCGCGCTGCATATCCGGCAGTACACCGATGAGTACATCGACAAAATTATGCCGCCGCTGACCAAAGCGCTGTTCACCTACGTCAAAGAGGGGAAATACACCTTCTGCACGCCGGGCCACATGGGCGGCACAGCGTTTCAGAAAAGCCCGGTCGGCAGCCTGTTCTATGATTTCTTCGGCGCCAACACGCTCAAAGCGGATGTTTCGATCTCGGTCACTGAGCTGGGTTCGCTGCTCGATCACACCGGTCCGCACCTCGAAGCAGAAGAGTATGTGGCGCGCACCTTTGGCGCTGAGCAGAGCTATATGGTCACCAACGGCACGTCGACCTCGAATAAAATCGTCGGAATGTACGCCGCACCGGCCGGCAGCACGGTACTGATTGACCGCAACTGCCACAAATCGCTGACCCATCTGCTGATGATGAGCGACATCATCCCCATCTGGCTCAAACCGACGCGCAACGCGCTGGGCATCCTGGGTGGCATCCCTAAGCGCGAATTCACCCGCGACAGCATCCAGCAGAAAGTTAACGATACCCCGCGCGCCAGCTGGCCGGTGCATGCGGTCATCACCAACTCAACCTACGACGGCCTGCTGTATAACACGCAATACATCAAACAGACGCTGGACGTGCCGTCCATCCATTTCGATTCCGCCTGGGTGCCGTACACCAATTTTCATCCCATCTACAGTGGCAAAAGCGGCATGAGCGGCGAGCGCATTCCCGGCAAAGTGATCTATGAAACCCAGTCGACCCACAAACTGCTGGCGGCGTTCTCACAGGCGTCACTGATTCACATCAAGGGCGATTACGATCACGACACCTTCAACGAAGCCTACATGATGCACACCACCACCTCGCCGAGCTACGCGATCGTCTCTTCGATTGAGACCGCGGCGGCGATGCTGCGCGGTAATCCGGGCCGGCGGCTGATTAATCGCTCGGTGGAGCGCGCGCTGCATTTTCGCCGCGAGATCCAGCGGCTGCGCGAAGAGTGTGACGGCTGGTTCTTTGATATCTGGCAGCCGGAGCAGGTGGATGAAGCCGAATGCTGGCCGATTCAGCCGGGCGACGAGGCGTGGCACGGCTTTACCCACGCCGATCGCGATCATATGTACCTTGATCCCATCAAAGTCACCATACTTACGCCGGGCATGAGCGAACTGGGCCAGATGGCGGAAGAGGGCATTCCGGCCGCGCTGGTGGCGAAATTCCTCGACCAGCGTGGCATCGTGGTGGAGAAGACCGGACCGTACAATTTGCTGTTCCTGTTCAGCATTGGCATCGATAAAACCAAAGCGATGAGCGTGCTGCGCGGACTGACGGAGTTCAAACGCGCCTACGATCTCAACCTGCGGGTAAAAAACATGCTGCCGGATCTCTATGCTGAAGATCCTGACTTCTACCGTAACATGCGCATCCAGACGCTGGCGCAGGGCATTCATCAGCTGATCCTGCAGCACGATCTGCCGCGTCTGATGCTGCGGGCATTCGACGTTCTGCCAGAGATGAAGATGACGCCGCACCAGGCGTTTCAGCGGCAGGTGCAGGGACTGGTTGAAACCGTGGAAATTCGCGAGCTGGTTGGGCGGATTTCAGCCAACATGATCCTGCCTTATCCGCCAGGCGTGCCGCTGGTGATGCCGGGCGAGATGATTACCGAACAGAGCCGGGCGGTGCTGGATTTCCTGCTGATGCTCTGTACCATCGGGCGGCATTATCCCGGCTTTGAAACGGATATTCACGGTGCCACGCTCACCGATGACGGTCGCTATCTGGTGCGCGTGCTGCGCGACGAGCCTGTGCGCTAACTTCAGATAATTGCCTCTTTTCAGCGTCGCGCCGGGCACGTAGGCTAAGCGGCTCAGAATACTTTCGGAGCCGCTATGCTGCAGATAAAACAGATCCACCACATCGCCATTATTGCCACCGATTATCAGCGCAGTAAGGCGTTTTACTGCGACGTGCTGGGCTTTGAGCTACTGGGTGAATACTATCGCGCTGAGCGCGACTCATGGAAAGGCGACCTTGGCCTTAATGGCGTCTATACCATTGAGCTGTTCTCGTTTCCTGCGCCGCCGCCGCGCGTCAGCGGGCCGGAAGCGTGCGGGCTGCGCCATCTGGCGTTTTGTGTGGATGATGTCGAACAGTCGGTTGCCGCGCTGGCAGAGAAGGGCGTGGTGTGCGAGCCAATCCGCATCGATGCTCTCACCGGTAAAGCCTGCACCTTCTTCCCCGATCCGGATGGTTTGCCGCTGGAGCTGTATCAGGCGTAAAATAGCGCGCGCAGTGAGCCGCAATCCGGCGGTTCACCTCAACGGAATGCGTGCATGTCCTTTTCTCATCTTGCTGCGCTGCTGCCAGCCGATGCCCGCTGCGTGCTGGCATTCAGCGGCGGGCTCGATTCCAGCGTTCTGCTGCATCAGTTAGTGAGCTGGCAACGCCAGCAGCCGCAGCTGCGCGTGCGCGCATTACACGTGCATCATGGTTTAAGCCCCAACGCCGATCGCTGGGCGGCGCACTGCCAGCAGCAGTGTCAGCAGTGGCACATTCCCTGCGAGGTGCTGCGCGTGCAGGTGGACGCTCGCGCCGGTGGGATCGAAGCCGCAGCCCGCACGGCGCGCTATCAGGCGTTATTCACACACCTGCAACCCGGTGAGTACTTACTTACTGCTCAGCACCTCGATGACCAGGCTGAAACGCTGCTGCTGGCGCTGAAACGCGGCAGTGGTCCGGCTGGTCTGGCGGCGATGCCGCAGCAGCGGCAGGTTAACGGCCACTGGCATCTGCGCCCGTTGCTCAACCTCAGCCGTCAGCAGCTGGAAGCTTACGCTGTCGGGCACCAGCTGGACTGGATTGACGATGAGAGCAACGCTGACCGTCGCTACGATCGCAATTTCCTGCGCCAGGACGTGCTGCCGCTGCTGCAGGCGCGCTGGCCGCACTTCAGCGCGGCCAGTGCCCGCAGCGCAGCGCTATGCGGTGAGCAGGAGCAACTGCTGGATGAGCTGCTCAGCGAGCAGCTGGCGCAGCTGACCGATGCGCAAGGCGCACTGCATTTTCCGCCGCTGCTGGCCTGTAGCGAGGCGCGGCGGCACGCGCTGCTACGGCGCTGGATTGGCGAACGCGGTGGCGCAATGCCCGCGCGCGACGCGCTGCAGCGCATTACCGACGAGGTGATGCACAGCCGTGAAGATGCGCAGCCGTGTCTGCGCTTTGGCGCGCACGAACTGCGGCGCTACCGGGAACGGCTTTACTGGCTGCCGCGACAGCACTCACTGAGTCAGCACTCGCTAACCTGGCAGCCGCTGACGCAGCCATTAATTTTGCCTGATGGGCTGGGTGAACTGCGCGCCAGCCTGGCGCAGGCGGAACTGCGCCAGCCGGCGGCGGATGAACAGGTTATTGTGCGCTTTCAGGCCCACGGCTATCACCATGTTGTTGGCCGGGCTGGTGGTCGCGAAATGAAAAAACTGTGGCAGGAGCTGGGCGTCCCGCCGTGGCAGCGCGAACGCATTCCGTTGATTTACTACAACCAGACGCTGATTGCTGCGCCGGGGCTGTTTATCACCCGCGCAGGCGCGGCGGGCGAGACGCAAGGCTGGCAGGCGATCTGGTCAACACCCTAAAAAGGAACAGCAATGATGAAACAGTGGATTGTCGCGGCGCTACTGGCTGCTGCGCTGCCGGCGTTTGCGCAGGGCGACGTCAAGGCCGGCGCGCAGAAAGCCGCCAGCTGTATGGCGTGCCATGGCGCTGAAGGTAAGAGCGCGGTGCCGCTTTACCCTAATCTGGCCGGGCAGCATGCACCTTACCTGCTGCACTCGCTGCAGGCCTACAAAAAAGGCGAGCGCAGTGGCGGTCAGGCAGAGGTGATGAAGGCCTTTGTGGCCGGGTTGAGCGATCAGGATATGGATGATTTAGCGGCGTACTACGCTTCGCTGCAGCCTTAAGCGAGGTGGGCGGGAATAGCTTTCCCGCCCGGGGAGAGATTATTCGTCTTCGCTGACGATAACGGTGCCCAGCTCAGGATGGCTGAAGCTGGCGATGTGGTCGAGACGCAGCTCGCGCGTTTCACCGGAGAGGTCGACCGCAAGATACTCGACGTTTTTACGTGAGACCATGTCCACGGCTTTCGCTTTCAGCTGGTCGCCGTTTTTGAGCTCCAGCGACAGCGTCCAGTGTTTGGTACAGGCGAGCTCGAGGTTGTCGTAGTCATCACAGTTGATGGGTTTGTAGGCTTCATTCGTCAACATAGTCGCTCACCAATAAGTTTGCAGCGGCATACGCTGCCTGTTCCCTGACAGAAGAGTTTAGCGCAGAATTAGCGGCAATATCATTGAGTGCTTTCAGTGCGCATCCGATCGCGTCTGGCACATACCCCAGGTCGCCGCTGCCAATCCCGGCATACTTCTGGCGAACTAACTCACAATACTTTTGCACATACACCTCCTCAGCAGAGCATCAATACTCTGGTTGATATGCGACTATATCACAGGGGTTCGCTGGAAATCAGCCAGGGGGCGCAGGGAAGGTGGCAAAGAAAGGGCAAAAAGTGACAGCCAGCACTGGTCTCAGCCAGCCTGGCGGCGCACAAAAGGTTAAGTTGATGAACAGGTTATTTCCGGATACAACCGCGCTGATAACGGCAGGTGGCAGATGATTGTGCTGTCACGTAGTGTTTCAATTGCGGACAATGAAGTGGAGCTCAGTGCCATTCGCGCTCAGGGCGCGGGCGGCCAGCACGTCAATAAGACGTCGACCGCTATCCATCTGCGTTTCGATATTCACGCCTCGTCGCTACCACCGTTTTATAAACAGCGGCTGCTGGAGGCGAACCACCATTTGATCAGCGCCGATGGCGTGGTGATTATCAAAGCGCAGGAGTATCGCAGCCAGGAGATGAACCGCGAAGCGGCGCTGCAGCGGCTAATCAACCTGATACGCGAGCTGACGACGGTGGAGAAAGTGCGCCGCGCGACGCGCCCGACGCGGGCGTCCAGAGAGCGGCGGCTGGAAGGTAAATCACGACGCAGCAATGTGAAGGCGCTGCGCGGCAAGCTACGCTAAAAAAACGCCTCCGGCAGGAGGCGTCAGGGGATTACTTGTTGAGTGCGCGGCTGAGGAAGTCGACGATGTCGTGCTGCTTAATCATCTGCTTCTCGCTGGCGGCGCGGGCTTTGTACTCGATCTCCTGGTTATCCAGGTTGCGATCGCCAATTACAATAGTGTGCGGTACGCCAATCAGTTCCATATCGGCGAACATCACGCCCGGACGCTCTTTACGATCGTCAAGAATGACATCGATGCCTTTGGCGCGCAGCTCGTTGTACAGCTGTTCCGCCAGCTCTTTCACGCGGAAGGATTTGTGCATGTTCATCGGCAGAATCGCCACTTCGAACGGTGCCAGCGCCGCTGGCCAGATAATCCCGCGCTCGTCGTGGTTCTGTTCGATAGCCGCCGCCACGACGCGGGTGATACCGATACCGTAGCAGCCCATGGTCATGATCTGATTGCGACCATCTTCACCCTGTACCGCTGCTTTCATCGCGTCCGAATATTTGGTGCCGAGCTGGAAGATGTGGCCAACTTCAATGCCGCGCTTAATCATCAGCACGCCTTTGCCATCCGGGCTCGGATCGCCTTCTACCACGTTACGAATATCTTCTACGCGTGCTTCTGGCAGATCGCGGCCCCAGTTGATGCCGGCATAGTGCTGGCCATCAATGTTGGCGCCTGCTGCGAAGTCACTCATTTTTGCCACGGTGCGGTCAGCAATCACCGGGATGGTCAGACCGACCGGACCGAGAGAGCCAAAACCGGCACCGATGGCGGCGCGAATCTCTTCCTCGCTGCCCATTTCCAGTGGCGCGGCCACAATGTCCAGATGCTCGGCTTTGATTTCGTTGAGCTCGTGGTCGCCGCGTAACAGCAGCGCAACCAGCGAATGACCGCTCTCTTCGCTGGCTTTCACGATCAGCGTTTTCACCGTTTTTTCTACCGGGATCTGGTGCTGTTCGACCAGTTCGGCGATGGTTTTCGCGTTTGGCGTAGCGAACTGCGTCAGCGCCTGCGTTGCCGCCGGGCGCTCACCGGCAGGAGCCAGCGCTTCGGCTTTCTCAATGTTGGCCGCGTAATCGGACTCGCTGGAGAAGATCACATCATCTTCACCACTCTGCGCCAGCACCTGGAACTCATGCGAGCCGCTGCCGCCAATCGAACCGGTATCGGCCTGTACGGCGCGGAAATCCAGCCCCATGCGGCTGAAGCTCTGACTGTAGGCGCGGTACATCGCATCGTAAGTTTCCTGCAGCGACTCCTGCGAGGTGTGGAACGAATACGCATCCTTCATGATGAATTCGCGCGAACGCATCACGCCAAAACGCGGGCGTACTTCATCACGGAATTTGGTCTGGATCTGATAGACGTTGAGCGGCAGCTGCTTATAGGAGCTCAGCTCGTTGCGGATCAGGTCGGTGACCACTTCTTCATGGGTCGGACCCAGCACGAACGGACGTTCGTGGCGGTCTTTAATGCGCAGCAGCTCCGGGCCGTACTGCTCCCAGCGACCGCTCTCTTCCCACAGATCGGCTGGCTGAACCACCGGCATGGAGATCTCAATCGCACCGGCGTTGTTCATCTCTTCGCGCACGATGTTTTCAACTTTTCGCAGCACGCGAATACCGGTCGGCAGCCAGGTATAGAGACCGGAAGCCAGTTTGCGGATCATACCGGCGCGCAGCATCAGCTGGTGGCTGATCACTTCAGCATCGGAAGGCGTCTCCTTCAGGGTGGAGAGCAGATATTGAGTAGTACGCATTAATTTACGATTCCAGTTGTACGGAAGGATACGAACAAAAAATTTGCTGGCGGCTAGTGTACCAGCGAGATCCGTCACTCAAAAGCTTGTTTTAGCGCGGATCGAGCGCGATCACCTCGGTTCCCGCCGCGTCAATGCGCCAGCGCACATTAAAGTCGAGCAGCCAGGCTGCATATTCACGGCCAGGGCTTTCACCTTTGCGATAAGCCGGGCGCGGATCCTGCGCCAGCACTTCAGTGATAAAGCGCGCCAGCTGCGGGTAGTGGCGTTGCTGCTGTTGCAACTGCTGCTGCGCCTGCGCGGAGAAACGCACCGGCATGCTGGCGTCGGGCGCGCTCTGGGCGAAACCCGCGCGCGCCTCAGGCAGCGCTTCGGCGAAGGGCAGGTAAGGCTTGATATCCACCACAGGGGTGCCGTCCACCAAATCGAGGCTGCCTAATTGCAGAATCACCTGTTGCTGCTCGCAGCGAATGCCTTTGAGCTCAACCAGCGACATGCCGATAGGATTGGGGCGAAAGGTCGAGCGGGTGGCAAATACGCCGATGCGGGCATTACCGCCGAGGCGCGGCGGGCGTACGGTTGGGCGCCAGCCGCCGGCCATGGTCTGGTGAAAGACGAACAACACCCACAAATGGCTGAATGCCTCCAGTCCGCGCACCGCTTCCGGCTGGTTATACGGCGCCAGCAGATGCAGTTCGCCACCGCCGTCCTGCACCAGACCCGGCTGGCGCGGTACGGCAAATTTCTCTTTCCACGGCGAACGGATCACGCCGATTTGCGCAAAGGCAAATTCACTCATTGATTGGAGACTTTCAGCGCGGAGCCCTGGCATACGGCCTGGCGATAGCAGCCTGGCGTGCTGGAGACAATTTCACACTTGTGCAGCAGCACGGCGTTGGCTTTCATGCCAGCCGCTTTAATCTGCAGGCGTTTACGCGCGGTATTGAGGTTCGGCGGCGAGTCCTGGGTGCTGCTCTGGCAATCATCACCCGACACTTCACCCAGATCGCGGAACGGATTGCTGACCAGATCGGTCGCATCGGTATAGATCTTCACCGGGGCCGGACGCGCAGCCGGTTTGCGTTGAGGTTCGCTGGTTGATTGCTGCGGGCGAGACGGAGCACTGCTTATTGGGTGATATTCACGCACGCACCCGGTCAGCATCAATGCCAACAAGCAGAGCGGTAAAAAACGCATGGCAACATCCTCATGTAATAAAAAGTGGCGTTATTGAAACAAGGACGACCAGAAATAACAAGTCAGCTGCCACATGCTGAAATAGAAAGGGCGGCCGAAGCCGCCCTGCACCGCATGAAAGGGATAATTACCAGCCTTTCACTGCGCCGCCGTTGAAGATTTTGTTGGCGGCTTCAGACACTTCGTCTGACTGATAAGCCTCAACAAACTTCTTCACGTTCTCCGCGTCTTTGTTGTCTTCGCGGCTAACGATCAGGTTCACGTACGGCGAGTCTTTATCTTCTACGAAGATGCCGTCCTTCGCCGGGGTCAGGCCAATCTGGCTGGCGTAAGTGGTGTTGATCACCGCCAGCGCAATCTGCTGATCGTCGAGTGAACGTGGCAGCTGTGGCGCTTCCAGCTCAACAATCTTCAGGTTCTTTGGATTCTCAGTGATATCCAGTGAGGTTGGCAGCAGGCCCACGCCATCTTTCAGTTTAATCAGGCCCACTTTCTGCAGCAGCAGCAGAGAACGACCGAGGTTGGTTGGATCGTTCGGGATAGCGATCTGCGCACCGTTCTGCAGCTCATCCAGCGATTTGATTTTTTTCGAGTAGCCGGCAATCGGATAAACGAAGGTGTTGCCGACCGGCACCAGTTTGTAACCGCGGTCTTTGATCTGCTGATCGAGGTACGGCTTGTGCTGGAAGGCGTTAACGTCAATATCGCCTTTGCTCAGCGCTTCGTTAGGCAGCACGTAATCGTTAAAGGTAACCAGTTCAACATCGAGACCGTATTTCTCTTTCGCGACTTTCACGGCAGTTTCCGCAACCTGCTGCTCAGCCCCGACAATCACACCCACTTTAATGTGGTTGGGATCTTTCTCTTTCTGATCGCATCCTGCCAGCGCAATCGCGCCAATCAGAGCACCCACAGCGGCAATCTTTTTAAATGTGAAAGACATATCCTTTCCTTAATAGAGGACTATTGATGTTGTTTGCTTATTTATGTGACACCGCACGCACGATGCGGTCACCACAGAACTGAATTAAATACACCAGCACCACCAGCAAAATCAGCACGGTATTCATCACGGTGGCGTTATAGCCGATGTAACCATACTGATAGCCAATCTGGCCCAGACCGCCCGCGCCCACAGCACCGCCCATGGCGGAGTAGCCCACCAGCGTAATCAGGGTAATTGTAGCGGCATTCACCAGCCCTGGCAGCGCTTCCGGCAGCAGCACCTTACGCACGATCTGCAGCGGTGTGGCACCCATGGCGCGCGAGGCTTCAATCAGTCCGGTCGGCAACTCAAGCAGCGCGTTTTCCACCATACGGGCGATAAACGGCGCTGCGCCCACGGTCAGCGGAACGATGGCCGCCTGCAGACCAATAGAGGTGCCGACGATGGCGCGGGTAAACGGAATCATCCACACCAGCAGGATAATGAAAGGAATAGAACGGAAAATATTGACGATGGCTGACAGCACGCGATACAGCGCAGTGTTGGCCAGAATCTGCCCCGGACGCGTGACGTACAGCAGTACGCCAACCGGCAGGCCAAGCACAAAGCCAAAGAAACCAGAAACGAAGGTCATCATCAGCGTTTCCCAGACGCCACGCGTCAGTAACCACAGCATCGCTTCAGACATAACCCAGCACCTCTACTTTCACATGATTTTCTTTCAGCCAGGCAATAGCGGCTTGTGTATCTGTTTCACTGCCGTCCATTTCGGCCAGCATGATGCCGAACTTCACGCCACCGGCGTAATCCATCTGGGCACTGATAATGTTGTTATTGACGTTGAAACGGCGCGCGGCTTCTGACAGCAGCGGCGCATCCACCGATTTACCGGTGAACTCCAGTCGCAGCAGCGGCACGCTCTCGCTGCCCGCGCTCGCCTGCATGCGCTGCTGGTAATCATCCGGAATATCCAGATGCAGCGTTGACTGAATAAACTGCTGGGCCAGGGGCGTTTTCGGGTGGGAGAACACTTCGCTGACGCTGTCTTTTTCAATCAGTTCGCCGTTGCTGATCACCGCTACCTGATCGCAGATGCGTTTCACCACATCCATCTCGTGGGTGATCAGCAGAATGGTGATACCGAGACGACGGTTGATGTCTTTCAGCAGCTCCAGAATCGAGCGGGTGGTGGCCGGGTCCAGTGCGCTGGTGGCTTCATCACACAGCAAGACCTTCGGATTGCTGGCCAGCGCACGGGCAATTGCGACGCGCTGTTTCTGACCGCCGGACAGATTCGCCGGCCAGCTGTCGTGTTTGTCCGCCAGACCGACCAGCTCCAGAAGTTCGCTGACGCGCTTTTTGATCGCCTCGCGTGACAGGTTACCCAGCTCAAGCGGCAGCGCAACGTTGCCCGACACGGTGCGGGAGTTCATCAGGTTGAAGTGCTGGAAGATCATGCCAATCTGGCGGCGCGCCAGTGTTAACTGCCCGGAAGAGAGCGCGGTGAGATCCTGACCGTCAACCAGCACGCGACCGGATGTCGGGCGCTCCAGCAGGTTGACGCAGCGGATGAGCGTACTTTTACCGGCACCGGATGAACCGATGACGCCATAAATTTGTCCGGCAGGCACGTGCAGGCTAACGTTTGACAACGCCTGAATAGTGCGTGAACCCTGCTGGAACACTTTGGTTATATTTTCGAGTATAATCATTAGTTTAATTGTTATCGTGTTGCGTTGTCCGTGGTGTATCGGTCTTCGCGCCGCCGGGGCAGGCGAAATCTGGATGGATGGTAAGGCATCCAGACGGCTAAATCAATCAAAGTCATTCAATCTGCCATTCTCACGGTACGCGCAATCATGCGATACTGCGCGGCACTATTTGCAGCAGGAGTTTCTACGTGGCGAACCCAGTCCCGGCTATTTTTCTCGATCGTGATGGCACCCTGAATGTCGATCACGGCTATGTTCATGAGATCGATAATTTTCAGTTTATTGATGGCACCATTGAAGCGCTGCAGGCGTTAAAGAAGATGGGCTACGCGCTGGTGCTGGTGACCAACCAGTCTGGCATCGCGCGCGGCATGTTTACCGAAGATCAGTTTATGCAACTCACCGAGTGGATGGACTGGTCGCTGGCCGATCGCGATGTCGATCTCGACGGCATCTATTTCTGCCCGCATCTGCCAGATGCAACGGTCGTGGAGTACCGCCAGACTTGCGATTGCCGCAAGCCGCAACCGGGCATGCTGCTTTCGGCACAGAAACACCTGAACATCGATATGGCGGCTTCTTATATGGTGGGCGATAAGCTGGAAGATATGCTGGCAGCGCAGGCGGCAGGTGTGGGAACCAAAGTGCTGGTGCGCAGTGGTAAGCCGGTCACCGCCGAAGGCGAAGCGGCCGCGGACTGGGTGATTGATAGTCTCGCAGACCTGCCGGCGCGCATGAAAAAGGCCTGAAATCAGGCCTTCTGCACAAATCTTAAGCGAACAGTAAAAAAGTTGAAATTTGCACTTGCGCTTCCATAAGTTCGCCCTATAATGCGCCACCACTGAGACGGCAAAGCGGCAACGCAGACGGCTCAGCAGGGCGTGAAGCGATTCACCCCGCCGGAGAAAAACGCTGAAAAAAGTGTTTGACTCTGAAGGAGGAAAGCGTAATATACGCCACCTCGCGACAGCAGGCCGAGCGCCGCGTCGCACCGCTCTTTAACAATTTATCAGACAATCTGTGTGGGCACTCGCAGGATTGATATCAGCGTCTCCGGACGTAAAAAATATCAAGTCTTTGCTGAGTGAACACGTAATTCATTACGAAGTTTAATTCACAGAGCATCGCTGCACTCGTTGCAGCAAATCAAACTTAAATTGAAGAGTTTGATCATGGCTCAGATTGAACGCTGGCGGCAGGCCTAACACATGCAAGTCGAACGGCAGCACAGAAGAGCTTGCTCTTTGGGTGGCGAGTGGCGGACGGGTGAGTAATGTCT